>WLJO01000025.1 GCA_009701715.1 Actinomycetota bacterium | reverse complement strand
TCAGCCTCGAGGTCCTGTTCACGCCGTACGACCTGCAGGGCGGGTGGGAGGGATCGCCGGAGCCACGGCGCTGGCTCGAGGCCTACTCATCGCTCGTGGAGCCGGGCTTCCTCGACGGGGTTCGCGACTGGCGAGCGATGACACCGGACCGGTACGAGTCCGAGTTCAACATGCCCCTCGGCCACGCAACCGGGTTCGCGGGAGGACCGCTCGCGGCTCTGCGGAACCAGAACCCCGAACTCACGCATTACGAGACAGCGGTCCCCGGTCTCTATCTCACGGGCGCCGCAACCTTCCCCGGCGCAGGTGTCTGGGGTGCGAGCGGACGGAATTGTGCCCGGGTGATCACCGATGGGCGCCGTTGAGCGCTAGAAAGCCATCATGCTTCGCGGTACGAGGATCCTGACGATCCGGGGCATTCCGGTGCACGCACACTGGAGTTCCGCCGTGATCATCGCACTGGTCGGCTTCAACATCGGTGGCGTTGCCGGACCGCTCGTCGGTTTCCTCGCCGGCCTTCTGTTCCTTGGCTCCGTGCTCATGCACGAACTCGCCCATGCGTTCACCGCTCGGAGATTCGGCGTCTCCACCGAACGCATCACATTGTGGGGCCTCGGTGGAATCGCTGCGCTCGGGGCTGAGGCCCCGACCCCCAAGGCCGAAGGATGGATCGCCGCTGCCGGGCCGCTCATGAGCGCTGCCCTCGGTGGCGTGGGGATGGGCGGGGCCTCGTTGCTCCACCTGCTCGACGTGCGTGGTGTTGCCGTCGGTGTGCTGTTCTGGCTCGGGCTCACCAATGCCGTGCTCGCCGCGTTCAACCTGCTGCCCGGAGCCCCGCTCGACGGCGGCCGCATCGTCGGGGCGTGGCGCTGGTCGCGTCACGGAGATCGTTACCGTGCGCGCGGCGAAGCGGCACAACTCGGCGTGGTCCTCGGCGCCGCCGTGGCCGGGGCGGGTGCGTTCCTCGCGTTCCGCGGCATCGGGAGCCTGATGGTGCCGCTCACCGGCGTGTTCCTCGCGGTCAATGCGGCAACGCAGCGTCAGGCAGCATTGGCCTGCAGACGCCTTGCCGGGATGAGCGTCGGGGACCTCACGTGGTTCGGGATCGCCGGGGCACAACCGCAGACCGACGTCGCCACCATGCTCTGGGAGCGTTCCCGTATCGGCTCCGCCGGTGTTGTTGCCCTGACCGACCCCGACGGCAACCTCATGGGCATTGTCACTGAGTCACGAATGGAACGCGTGCCCGAGGATCAACGGGGCACCACGTCGCTGGGGTCGCTCATGGTCCCCGCAGGCAACCTCGCTCGATCTCGACCGGACGAGTCCCTCGTGTACGCGCTCGCCCGCGTGAGTCCGCTGATGCCGGTCCTCACCGTGTGGACGGATAACCGATTGGTCGGGGTGGTACCGACCGAATGGCTCCGCACACGCATCGCCACGCACTGAACGCTCGCGTCAGGCGTCCTTGACGATGCCAACCCGCTTTACGATGGGATCCTTGTCGCTCCAGGGGAAGTTGATCCACTGGTCGGTGTGCTTCCAGACGTACTCGCACTTCACGACGGAGTGCGACTTCTCGTACAGGCACGCTGCTCGTACCTCAGCCACCTTGCCGGCGCAGAACTCCTGAACCACCTTGAGGGTGCCACCCGTATCGGCTACATCATCCACGATCAGCACCTTGGCCTGCTTCACGAGCTGAAAATCGGGGACCGGCGGGAGGATGAGGGGAACCTCCCGGCGCTCGTCGACCCCGGTGTAGAACTCGACGTTCATCGTGTAGATGTTCTTCACCGCGAGTGCGTAGCCGAGCGCCCCGGCGGGGAGTAGACCACCTCGCGCGATCGCGAGGATCATGTCCGGTTCGTAGCCGGAGTCTGCAATGGCCTGCGCCAGTTCGCGTGAACCCCGGCCGAACAGATCCCACGTCATGATCTCGCGCTCTTCGGACACTCTTGCTCCTCCGCATTCCACAACCGACAGCACGACGGTAGACGATCACAAACGCACGAACAGCAACCTGGACAAAACCCTCAGAGACAGATGTCCTGCGGGCGGACGGGAACCCGATGAAGGTCCTTGCCAATGGCATCCCTGATCGCCGCAACGATCGCCGGCGTTACCGAGATACAGGGTGGCTCACCGACACCCTTGGCGCCGAGCGGCGCCCTCGGGTCGGGCTCCTCGATGAGCGACGCCAGTACGGCGGGCATGTCGAGAAACGTTGGAAGTAAGTAGTCGGTGAACGATGGGTTCCGGATCCGTCCGTCCTGCATGACGATCTCCTCCATCACAGCGAGGCCAAGGCCCTGGGCGATTCCACCCTCGAGCTGTCCGATGACCGAGAGTGGGTTGAGCGCCACACCGATGTCCTGGGCGGTGGCGATCTGCACAACCTTAACGAGACCGAGCTGAGGGTCAACGTCCACGACGGCACGGTGTGCCACGAAGGCGAACGCTGTGTGGCACGCCCCCTGTCCGTTCTCGTCGAGCGGCTCTGTCGGTGGGTGGTGGTACTCCGCCGTCTCGGCGAGCCGTACGCCGCTCGTCGCGTCCGAGACCGAGATGCGGCGGGCGGGGTCGACGGTGTCGACCACGCAGTCGCCCTCGATCACAAGCCGAATTGGATCCGTCGCCCACAGCTGTCCGACATGCTCGAATAGGCGCTCGCGCACACGCCTGCAAGCCATGTCCACGGCACCGCCACTCATCCACGTTTGGCGGGACGCCGATGTGCTCCCTGCGGAGCCGATCGTGGTGTCAATCCGGTCGAGGCGTACCTCGTCAACCCCCAAGAGCGTTCGGGCGATCTGCTGCGCAATCGTCACGAATCCCTGCCCAACCTCCGCCGTGGCGAACTTCAGTGTTGCCACGCCATCCTCGAGAACGCACCGAGCCGTCGAGTAGTCGTCGAAGCCCTCGGAGTACATCATGTTCTTGATAGCGACTCCCCAACCGATGCCGCGACGGATGTGGCTCCGGTCCGCCGTCAACCCGGCTCCACCCGGCAGGCGCATCGGGTCGTCGCCGTAGCCACCGATGGGCTCGTCAGGCAATGGGAGCGCATCGGTCTCGCGAATACAGCGCTCCACCGGTGCGACGTTCTCGATGACCTGGCCGGTAATCAGGCGATCGCCCGTGCGCATGGCGTTCCGCAGGCGAACCTCAACCGGGCTGAGGCCACACGCAGCAGCGAGCTTGTCCATCTGACCCTCGTGCGCGAAGCACGCCTGGACCACGCCGAATCCGCGCATCGCCCCGCAAGGAGGGTTGTTGGTGCGCACAGACCATCCGTCCACGACAGCGTTGTGGCACACGTACGGGCCCTGCGCGTGTGTCACGGCGTTCACCAGTACCGCGCTGCTCGTCGACGCATACGCCCCGCCGTCAAGCAGGAAGCGGGCCTCGATCTTCACGATCCGACCGTCCGAGGTGGCGTGGTGCCGCATCCAGATCGTTGCCGGATGGCGATGGATGTGGCCGAGGAAGCTTTCCTCACGGCCGTAGTGCACGCGGACCGGGCGGCCGGTCCGAAGCGCGAGCAGACAGGTGTGCACCTGCAGCGAGAGATCCTCTCGTCCGCCGAATGCCCCACCGACCCCGGCGAGCACGAGGCGAACCTTGTCCTCGGGGAGACCGAGACAGGCAGCGATCTGGTGGAGATCCTCGTGCATTGCCTGAGTGGCAACATGCAATTCGACTCCCGCGCCACCTGGGTCCGGCAGTGCGAGTGCAGCCTCAAGTCCGAGGAACGCCTGGTCCTGCATCCCCATCTCGTACGAACCCTCGACCACCACGGGACCGGTGGCGCTGCTATCACCGCACAGCACCCGCTGGTGCCGGATGACGTTGCCGTCGGGGTGAATCGGCGGATGACTACCGTCTACCGCCCGTTCGGGGTCGGTGAGCGGCTCGAGTAACTCGTACTCCACCACGATCGCAGCAAGAGCCTTGCGACAGGTCTCGGGATGGTCTGCTGCCACGGCGGCAATCGGTTCGCCCACGTAGCGCACGACGTCCGATGCGAACACCGGTTGGTCGGCAAAGATGAGGCCGTACGTGGACTTTCCGGGAACGTCCTCGGCCGTGATGATCGCCTCGACACCGGGGATCGCCCAAGCGGGAGTGACATCGAGTCGCTTGATCCGCGCATGCGGGTGCAGCGATCGCAGGGTTGCTCCCCACAGCGCTCCCTCCATCGGGAGGTCCGAGGCGAAGCGGAACTCACCGCGGACCTTCTCGACACCATCGGGCCTGATGACGCTGTCGCCAATCAGACCGTTGCGACGCCCGATGAGCACCTCGCTGTCAGTCACGGGATACCCCATTCGACAGACGGACCCTGGCGACATCAGCAACAGCCTGAATGAGCCGGCCGTAACCGGTACAGCGGCAGATGTTCCCGGAGAGCTCCTCGCGGATCTCGGTATCGGTCGGATTCGGCACGCGCTCGAGGAGGGAGTGTGCTGCCATCACTAAGCCCGGGGTGCAGAACCCGCACTGGACCGCGCCGGCCTCGACGAAGGCCTGCTGAACATCGGTCGACACACCGCTCGGCGAGACACCCTCGATCGTGATGATCTCCCGACCGCTCTGGGCGGCCGCCAGCACGAGGCAGGCACACACCAGTTCGCCGTCGAGCAGCACCGAGCACGAGCCGCACTCCCCCTGCTCACAGGCTCCCTTGGTCCCCAGCAGGCCGAGGCGCTCACGAAGCACGAACAGCAGGCTCTCGCCGAGTTGTGCATCCACCACCTCGCGATTCGTACCGTTCACCCTCAATCCATAGAACTCAGCCATTCGGGAACGCTCTCCTCAGTTGGCGGGCTGCAAGAACCTCTACGGCCCGACGCCGGTAGGCGGCCGTTGAGCGGTGATCGTCAATCGGGCGGGCAGCAGCGCCACACCGGAGACCGAACTCGTCCACGTCGGCGTTGCTCACGGACAACTCGGACCAGTCAACCCGGCCCGAGATCCATTGCTCGGCCTCACCACAACGAATGATCACCGGGCCCACCGAGCCGAGGCCGATGCGTACGCTCCGGCCGTCGGTATCGACGGCCAGACAACTCGACGCGGTAGCGATCACCATGGCGTTACGGACGCCCACCTTGCTGTAGCCCTGCCAACCGTTGAGGATCGGGATCGTCACCCCCGTGATCAACTCATCGGGTCTCCGGGAGGTCCGTTTCACCCCCACCATGAACTCGTCGAACCCCACGCTTCGCTCGCCGGAAACGGAGGCCAGATGTACCCGCGCATCGAGTGCGGCGAGCACGGGCAGCGTGTCGCCTGCCGGTGAGCACGTTCCGAGATTGCCGCCGATGGTCCCGACGTGGCGAATCTGTGGGGAACCAACGGTGCGGCTTGCCTGCGCGAGCGCCGGCACGAGTGAGGCGATCCCGGGCTGCATCACCGTCGAATACGGAACCCCGGAACCGATCCACAAATTCCGACGAACGACGTCGACCCCCCACGTCCGCAGTTCGGGAACACGGTCGATGGCGATGACCGAGGCGATCTGACGGTGACCGGAGTTCGCCTCGACCATGAGGTCGGTGCCACCTGCGAGCACGACCGAATCCGGGGCACCGGAGAGCAGCGACACCGCCTCGGCGAGGCTCGTCGGAACGGATACAGCCATATGGTCAGCGTCCTGTTGACTCGGGGGTTCGGCTCAACGAACCGGCACCCAGGCGCCGGCCTTCACCTCGTACAGGGTGAACACCGGGTACAGCGTGTCGCCGTACTGGTCAAAGGCAACCCTGCCGCTCGCGCCGTCGAACGTGACGGTCATCAGTGCCTTCGTGAGGTTCACCCGGATGTCGTCCGGAATGGAATCGCCGAGCAGCGCGGGAAGCACGCGGATGATCGCGCTTGCTGCGTCATAGGCATACGGTCCGTACGCCGAGGAAGGCTCCGTGAAGCCGGCTGCGGCGTACGCAGCGAGGAAGGCCTTTGCGGACTCGAACTCCTCGAGCGGCACGCCAACCGTGCTGGCCAGCACGCCCTCGGCGGCTTCGGCAGCAGCGCCGACGAGCGCATCGTCCTTGATCCCGTCGCCACCCATCACCGGCACGATCAGACCAGCAGCGAGTGCCTGCGTGCGCAGCGTTGCAGCGACGGGGTACTCGCCGCCGAAGAACACGAGGTCCGGCTTGGCAGCCGTTGCCTTGGCAACGAACGGGGCGAAGTCGGTTGCGCCGTCAGCCACTACCTCGGTCACGACCACCTTGCCACCCTTGGCAACGAACGAGGCGGCGAAGATATCTGCAAGGCCCTTGGACACTGCCTTGGTCTCGCTGACTACCGCTACCGTCTTGAAACCGGCCTTGATTGCCTGTTCCGCGAGAAACACGCCCTGCTTGTCGTCGGCCCCGACCATCCGGAAGTAGTTCCTGAACTGGCGGGCAGGATTCGCGAGGTCTGTGCCGAGCGTGAGCGAGGTGAGCGTGTTGCTCGGCGAGACGAGGGCGAGACCCGCCTCGGACAGTGCGGGGAGCATTGCCGCCGCTACGCCAGAGTTGTAGGAACCGACAACGGCCACCACCGAACCGTCGGCGATCGCAGCAGCCGCAGCAGCTTTGCCCTTCTCCGGGTCACTGGAGTCGTCGAAGGCCTTCACCTCAATGGTCCATCCGGGAACCGCATTGGCGGCGTTCGCCTCGGCGACCGCCAGTTCGACGGAGCGGAGCATTCCGAGGCCGAAGTCGGTCAGGCCGGCTTCCTGTGGGGTGATGACACCGATCGACACCACGCGCGGACCTGCTGCTGTCGTCACCGCCTCGACGGTTGTCGGGGCCGAAGAATTGTTCCCGCAGGCCGAGAGGGCGATAACCGCAACCGCTGTAGTGGCAACTACTGATCTGATGAGACGCATTGACTTCCTGTCTGGTGACTGGGGGGCTGTGAAAGGGTACCGAATTCGGTAAACCGCAAGTGGAACCCCGCCGTTTGATCTCCGCCAGCGAGGCTGGTGACACGCCATAAAGCGGGGTGGTACGTTTCTACTGAGGCTGTGGCATGCGTCACAGTTCATCAAGCGGGAACCGCTCCAAACCAACAGGGGAAATAACGCGTGAAAACCACCTTCCACGCCCAGCGCCGCCGTATCGCCATCGTGTCTACCGTTGTCGCAATCGCGCTCTTGGGTGCGGCCTGCGGCGGCAGTGAGGACGCCGGCGAAACGTCGAGCACTGCAGCGACAGAGACCACCGAAGCTGCACCCGAGACCACCACCGGTCTCGGCACCGAGGCGCCAACCACCACGACAGCCGAGAAGCCGGTGTTGGGCGGAAAGATTGTCGTAGCAGGAGAGGCAGAAGCGGGCACCCCGTGGACGCCGTACGCCACGAACTGCGACTCGTACTGCGACATGCGCATCCAGAACGTCTACGACAAACTTGCTGCGCTGGACACCGACCTCAAGGTTCATCCCTTCCTGGCGGAGACGATCACACCGAACGCCGATTTCACTGAGTGGACGCTCAAGATGCGTTCGGGCATCACCTTCACCGACGGCACGCCCCTCAACGCGGACGGAGTCATCCTCAACCTGCAGGCCGCCTTCGGTTCGCCACTGATCGCTGCTTCCGTCAAGGACCTCGCCCGCGTTCCAACCGGCAAAGAGGCTCCGGGCCAGTTGCCCCCGGTGAAGATCGAGAAGGTCGACGACCTCACCCTCACGATTTTTACGGGCCTCAACGGTGACCCTACCAAGCCGCTCCCGTGGCCCGGGTTCGACTACTATCTCACCGGCCAGGGCGCGTTCATCGCCTCGCCGCTGTACCTCACCGCAGCACTCGCCACCGAGGACAAGACCGGCGCAGGACTCCTGCCCGTAGGCACTGGGCCGTTCATCATGACGTCGTTCACCCCGGGTGACCGCATGGTGATGAAGAAGAACCCGAACTACTGGATGAAGGACGCCGATGGCGTGGCCTACCCGTACCTCGACGAGATCGAGTTCCGTGTGATCCCCGATGCCGTCACCCGTCAGCAAGCACTGGAGAGCGGCGACGTTGACCTCATCTCTACCTCGGACGGCAACTCCGTCGCAGACCTGCGCACCAAGGCCGACAAGTTCCCGATGCTTGAGCAGACCAAGGGCGTCGAGACCTTCCATGTGCTTCTCCATCTCACCAAGGAGCAGCTGAAGAGCAGGGATCTGCGTTGTGCAATGGCCCAAGCCATCGACAAGCAAGCGCTGATCGACCTCACCGGCGGCGGAATCCTCACCCCGGCAAACGGTCCGTTCTCGCCCGGCCAGGAGGGCTACCTCGACGACAACGGTTCGCTCCCGTACGACCCTGCGGCAGCCAAGGCTGGTGTGGATGCGTACAAGGCGGCTAATGGAGGAAAGGCACCGAAGATCATCTACTCGACGGTTCCCGATGCGAACAGCCTGACGCAGGCCCAGTACCTCCAGCAGGTGTGGGGCGAGGCCGGCATCGAGGTCGAGATCAAGCAGATCGAGCAGTCGACCCTCATCGTGAACGCTCTCTTCGGTGCTCCGGACTTCGACGCCTTCGGCTGGCGCAACCATGGCGGCCTGTTCGTCGACAACCAGTACTTCTGGTGGTACGGCCCGACCGCACCGCCGGACGGACAGTTGGCCCTGAACTTCGGACGCCTCACCGACCCCGTCATCGACGGCCTGCTCGAGCAGCAGCGCAGCGAACTCGACCCGGCCAAGCGCAAGTCCATCGCTGAGGACATCAACCGCCAGTTCGCCAAGGAGTGCTGGGTTCTGCCCACCGCCTGGACGATCTGGGGTCTCGCCTCCAACGGAAAAGTCGGCGGCCTCGGCACCTTGAAGATGCCCGATGGCTCCGGTGCAACCGTCCGGGACGGCGTGTTCTTCCCGGGTCAGGTTTGGCTCACCCAGGCCTACAAGCGGGCTTAATCCTGTCGGGCCGGTCGCCATCGGCCGGCCCGACACCCAAGTACGTTGCTGTTGGGGCGGCGGGGCAACCCGTCGCCCCAACGGATCACAGACCGAACTACCTGTCGCCGGAGGGTCAACGTGCGGTACTTCGCACAGCGTTTTTTACAGTTGGTCGTTGTTTTTCTGATCGTCACCTTCGTGACGATGGTCGCCATCCAAGCAGCGAGCAAGGATCCGGCACGGGACTTGGCCGGACCCCTCAACAGCACCGAGGCCAGGGTCGAGGAAATCCGCAAGCACTATCACCTCGACCGTGCCTACCCCATCCGCTACGCGTACTGGCTCAAGAACCTGGTCACCGTCGACCTCGGTAACTCGCCCACGCTCGGCGCCTCCGTGCGAACCCTCGTCGGCCAACGCGCGCCGATCACCCTGCTTCTCGGGCTCTACTCCATCGTGCTCGCCCTCGCGATCTCGCTCCCTGTCGCGGTGTATGCCGCCTATCGACGGGACGGGCCATTCGACCGCTTCATCTCCGGAGCGACGTTTGCAGCGGTCTCACTTCCGAACATCATTCTTGCTGTGCTCCTCGGTTACTTCTTCGCCACCCGATGGCGAATTTTCCCGTATGCAGCTAGCAAGATCTGGCCGTGGGACAACCCCGGTGAGCACTTCAAGAACGTCGCGCTTCCCACCGTCACGCTCGCAGTCGGCCTCGTGGCTATCTTCGTACGCCTGTTGCGCTCAGACCTCGTGAACACCCTGCAGAGCGACTTCATCGTCATGGCCAGGGCCAAGGGTCTCTCGCCAGCACGCATCCTGTGGCGACATGCCCTTCGCTCCTCGCTGTTCTCGCTGATGACCAGCGTTGCGCTGCAGTTCGGTGGCATCCTCGGTGGAGCGGTAGTCGCGGAGCAGATCTTCGCCCTTCCCGGCATGGGGCTCTTGCTCTTCCAGGCCGTCCAGCAGAAGGACCTCCTCGTGGTCCAGGCATGCGCGGCACTCTTCGCGCTCGCCGTGGTCATCATCAACTTTGCGGTCGACATGCTGTACGCAGTGGTCGATCCCCGAATCCGCCACGCCAGAGCACTGGGGTAACGACATGAGCGACACCGTCATCGAGATCCCATCGCGGCCGAACATCATCACGAGCCTCGTCAGGCGGATTCCTCCGCTGCGGAAATGGAAGTTCGGCCTCGTTCTCTCCGTCTCCTACATCGTCGTGCTCACGTTCCTCGCCGTCTTTGCAAACGTGCTCCCGTTCGTGCGCCGCTACAACGTCCTGCCCAAGGGCGCTGAGGCGAGGCGCCTCGCCTCGTACCGCGGCAAGCCCAGCAGTGAGTACTGGTTCGGCAACGACAAACTCGGGCGCGACACCTTTGCCCGGAGCGTCTACGCCGCCCAGAAGACGCTCACCATCGGTCTTGCCTCGATTGTGGCCGCCCTCGTCATCGGTGGCCTCCTCGGGATGCTCGCCGGTTACTACCGCGGTTGGTACGACCGTGTGCTGTCCGTCATCTTCGACGTGCTCCTTGCCTTCCCGGCCATCGTCCTGGCGCTCATCGTCGTCGGCCGCTTCTTCCAGGGCGGTCGGCTGAATCTCGGCGTCTTCGAGATGGACAAGCGGTTCTTCGGCGTCATCGTCGTGCTCACATTGCTGAGCATCGCCCCGCTCGCCCGAATAGTAAGAGCGCAAACCTTGTCCCTCTCTCAGCGCGAATACGTGTTGGCCGCACGCGGTCTCGGTGCGAGCAGTTGGCGGATCCTCGTTCGCGAGATCCTGCCGAACCTGCTGCCGGCGATGTTCTCGGTCGCCTTTACCGGCCTCGCCGTACTGCTCGTTGCCGAAGGCGGGCTCGCCTTCCTCGGCTTCAGCGTGCAGCTGCCCTTCCCCACCTGGGGGTTCATGATCAACGAGGCCCGCTCCGACCTCACCAAGGGTGGCGGTTGGGCCGTGTTCTTCCCGTGCGTCCTGCTCTTCCTCACCGTTCTCGCGTTCAACGTGATCGGTGATCGGGTAGCCCGCCGCTTCGACATCCGAGAGGCAACACTGTGACCGCCCCGATCAATCGCCCGCAGGAGGGCACGCTCCTCGAACTGCGCAACCTCCGCACGCACTTCAGCACCGCTCGCGGCGTCGTCCGGGCCGTCGACGGTGTGTCGTTCACGCTCGACCGCGGCAAGTCCCTCGGGATCGTCGGTGAGTCTGGAAGCGGCAAGACCATCCTCGCCCGTTCAATCATGGGTCTGCTCCCCAAACGCGGCACGATTCGCCACGGCGAGGTTCTCTACGCCGGACAGGACCTCGCCTCGCTGGGGCTCAAGGGCATGCGAAAATTCTGGGGTCAGGAGATGTCGATGATCTTCCAGGACCCGATGACCTCCCTCAACCCGCTCATGAGGATCGGGCACCAGATCTCCGAACCGTTGAGGGTTCATTTGGACATGGACAAGGTGAACGCGAGGGCCACCGCCCTCAAGCTCCTGCAGGATGTCGGCATCCCCGAACCCGAGAAGCGCCTCGACCAGTACCCCCACGAGCTTTCCGGCGGAATGCGCCAACGAGCGATGATCGCTATCGCGCTGGCGTGCGGCCCGACGCTGCTTTTCGCCGACGAGCCCACCACGGCGCTCGACGTGACGGTTCAGGCCCAGATCCTCGACCTCATCCAGGACCAACGCCGGGACCGGAACATGTCGGTCATCCTCGTGACCCACGACCTCGGGGTGGTTGCCGGGCACACCGACGAGATTGCGGTGATGTACGCAGGCACGCTTGCCGAGAAGGCGAGCACTACCGAGTTGTTCGCGAACAGGAAGCATCCGTACACCGAGGCGCTGCTGCGCAGCATCCCCCGGCTCGACCAACCATCGCACACCCGCCTGCTCGCGATCGGCGGACGACCTCCGGACCTCATCACGCCGCCGACGGGCTGCCGCTTTGCCCCGCGTTGCCCCTACGCCGAGGACAAGTGCCGTGCCGAGATCCCCGAACTCGAGGCCGCCTCCGCGGACCACTCCTTTGCGTGTTGGCACCCCGTAGGTTCGCCCCGCTGGCAGTCCAAGCAGGACGAACTCGTGTCCACCGGCGTCCTCTCGGCCTCAGGAGGTATCGCCTGATGGCGGGCACCGGCAAGGCACATCTGCACCCCGAGGGCGACGCCCTGCTCCGCGTCGAGGACCTCCTCGTCGAGTTCCCGGTGGGTCGCACGGGGCTCAAGGTCAATGCCGTCACAGGCATCAGTTTCGACGTGCTGCCCGGTGAGACCCTCGGTCTCGTCGGAGAGTCCGGTTGCGGAAAGTCCACCACCGGCAAGGCCATCATGCAGTTGCCGCGACCGAACGGCGGGAGTATCGCCTTCGGTGGGCAGGAACTCACCTCGCTCGCCGGCGAGGGCATGCGAACTCTCCGGACCAACATCCAGATGATTTTCCAGGACCCCATCTCGTCGCTCAACCCGCGGCGCAAGGTCACCAACATCGTCATGGAGCCGCTGAACATCTGGGGCATCGGCACCCCCGAGGAGCGGCTCAAGAAGGTCAACGAGGTACTCGAGGCGGTCGGTATCGATCCCGAGCGCGCTGCCTCCAGCAGGCCGTATCAGTTCTCCGGCGGTCAGTGCCAGCGCATCTCGATCGCACGGGCCCTGGTGCTCGACCCCAAGATGATCATCTGCGACGAGCCGGTCTCTGCGCTCGACGTGTCCGTGCAGGCGCAAGTACTCAACCTCCTCGAGGACCTCAAGGCCAAGTTCGGCCTCACCCTCGTCTTCATCGCCCACGATCTCGCAGTGGTGAAGAACATCAGTGACCGCGTTGCCGTGATGTACCTCGGAAAGATGTGTGAGGTCGCCAAATCCGACGACCTGTACCTCCGCCCGGCGCACCCCTACACACAGGTGTTGCTCAACTCGATCCCGGTGCCGGACCCCAAGGTCCGTCCGACAGGCAACCAACGGGTACAGGGCGAGATACCGTCACCCGTCATGCCACCGTCGGGTTGCCGCTTCCGCACGAGGTGCCCCATCGCACAGGATCGATGTGCAGCCGAGGAGCCCCAACTCCAGGCGCTCGGCGACGACCACTACGTGGCCTGCCACTTCCCGCTTCGCACCGCGAACTGAACAACACGGGTTTCGTCATGACCAATGGTTCCCCGCTCCTGTCCCTGCGCGCCGTCCCGGACATCGTCCGCCTTCACGGAACGAATCGTCGGGATCATCCCGCCCTCGTGCAGGGGGACACCACGATCTCTTGGGGTGGCCTCTACGAACAGGCCTGCCGGGTGGCCAACTACCTCGGGTCCTGCGGAGTGTCCAGCGGGGACCGAATCGCCCTCCTGGACAAGAACAGCCTCGAGCATTTCGAGATCTTCTTCGGTGCCGGCCTCCTGAACGCCGTCACCGTCAGCGTGAACTGGCGACTTGCCGCTCCCGAGGTCGAGTACATCGTGAATGATGCGGGGGCCAAGGTGCTCATCGTCGGCCAGGAGTTCCTCCCTGTCCTCCACGCGATCGCCGACCGCCTCCCCATGGTCACCACGGTCATCGTCATCGGTGGTGCCGACGGCTTCATCGACTTCCGCTCTGCTGTCGACCCCCAGCCCGCCACGGACCCGATGGTGCCTGCCGGTCCGGACGACATCGCATTCCAGCTCTACTCGAGCGGAACCACCGGTCGCCCCAAGGGGGTCATGCTCTCCAACGCCAACTTTCTCGCGGGGATCCCGCTCAGCCGTGACGGCTACCGCCTCGACGCAGACTCGGTGAACATGGTGGCGATGCCGCTGTTCCACATCGGTGGCGGCGGTTGGGCGATGTGCGGCATGCTCCACGGCTGCACCAGCGTGGTGGTCCGCGAGGTGGACCCGGCACAGCTCATCAAGGTGATCGAGCGCCACCGCGTCACCCACGCCTTCCTCGTGCCGGCCGTGCTCCAGTTCATGCTCCAGGTTCCGGGAGCCGCAGAGGCCGACTACTCGAGCCTCGAGATCTTCCTGTACGGAGCGTCACCGATCAGCGAGGACGTCCTCAAGCGAAGCATTCAGGTGTTCGGATGTACGTTCCTCCAGGCCTACGGATCGACGGAGACAACCGGCTCCGTCGTCCTCCTGCCCGGTGCGGATCACGACCCCGACGGCCCCAACCGGCACCGCCTCCGCAGCTGCGGGCTACCCATCCCGGGCGTGAGCGTGCGTGTCGTCGACACCACGACCGGCGAGGACGTACCGACCCGTGAGGTGGGCGAGATCTGGGTGAAGGGACCCCAGGTGATGCAGGGCTACTGGAACATGCCGGAGGAGACCGCCAAGTCCATCGTGGACGGGGGTTGGTTCCGGACGGGCGATGCCGGGTACTTCGATGCCGATGGCTACCTCTACATCCACGACCGGGTGAAAGACATGATCGTCAGCGGGGGCGAGAACGTGTACCCCGCAGAGGTGGAGAACGCCTTGATGTCGCACCCGGACATCGCCGATGTCGCGGTGATCGCCGTGCCCTCGGATCGCTGGGGCGAGACCCCCAAGGCGATGGTGGTTCGCGCCCCCGGAACCAACCCGACCGAGCAGGAGATCATCGACTACGCCCGCGAGCGGCTTGCGCGCTACAAGTGCCCGACGAGCGTCGACTTCCTCGAGGCACTCCCCCGCAACCCCTCCGGCAAGATTCTCAAGAAGGATCTTCGTGCTCCCTTCTGGGCCGGGCGCGACCGCATGGTCAACTGACACAACGCCGATGCACCCGGCGGAGCGCTATCCGCCATGTTGACGAATCAACGGCCGAACGACTCAGTTCGAGATCAGCGTTGCGCAGAGATCTTGGAGTTCCGCGAGATGCTGGTCGTGAATACCGCGAGGCAGTGACCCGTATTTCGTGCAGAGCCATGCGGCTGCGGCAGTTGCCATGGCGTGCTGACCGCCGTTTCCGAGGAACTTGGTGACCGAACCTGCTACATGGGTAACGCTGATGTGCTTGCCGGCCATCATCAAGTTGTCGACAGTTGCCGAGTACAGGCAACGGAACGGAACCTCGAACGGCTCCCCATCACGTGTGTCCCATGTCCAATCCCTCAGGCGGAAGTCGTAACGGTCGTCGATCGGGTGGTGCAGACAGAACGCACCCGAATTGCGAACCACAGCATCATCGAAATGGCGGTGCTCCCGGATATCGGTCTCCGTGAGGACGTAATCGCCGACGTACCGGTGGAACTCCCCCTGGCCGGGTACGTAGCCCACCCAGTCGAACTCCAGATTTGCCCACGTGTCGGGTTCGAGCGATCTCACGTTCGAGAGCGTTCCGTAGATCGCGCGCAACAAGTGATCACGAATGTGTTCACCGTCGAGGTAGGGGTCAAGCCATTGCCCGTACTCCCAGAAGTGGGTAAGGGGTTGGAGCATGCGCCGACGAATGTTCGGGTCTGGTGTTCTCGCCGGTCCGGCAATCGGTCCCTCAACGTTGTCGACACCCGGTCGTTCGAGTTGCCCACCGAGATTCGCAAAGTCCTTCGCCACCTCCGTCGCCCAGGGAACGTCCGGGAAGTCCACGGCGTGATCGGCCTCGCGAGTGCGAAAGAAAATGGTGTGACCGTGATGCTGCTCGAGATGTTCATCGGGGGCGAGGCTCTCGCCAAACTCCGCCCTGGACTCGATGCCGAACATGGTGGGGGCACCCGCGAGCAAACCGAGGATCGCCGTACCGGTGCAGTCGATGAACAGTGGCGCAGAAAGACGGCGCTCGATTCCTGTGCGCGCCTCGCGGGCATCGACTGAGGTGATGCTGTCCCCTGCCTTGGCGACTCGGTACACCTGGTGTTCCGTGAAGAGCGTCGCATTTGGCTCCATGGCAATGAGCGCAGCGGCGCGGAGGTCGCCGTTGGGTTCGCGTGCGGAGAGTTCGCGGACAACCCCTCCGGTCTCGCCGCGTGGGGTGAGGCCGATCTCGACGCTGGCGTTACCCCCGAGGAACGGGCGGTTCTGTACGAGGGCTACCCGCAGACCCAACCGGGCACAGGTCAGCGTTGCCGCGCTACCCGCCACCCCGCCGCCCACCACGACGACATCAAAGGGTTGCACCTCGTCGGGTTGATCCGGGAGGCCTCGCTGTTGTCGGCGCCAAGCGAGGGCGTAGTCGCCCGCCCCATTCGGCGGCGGGGTCTCCGAGAGCCCGAGAAAGATTGCGTCGCACCGTCCGTCGAAGCCGGTCAGGTCGCGCAGGGCCAACTCCACGGAACCAGTACCGAGAGAGACGCAACCACCTGATTCCCAACCCCAATCGAGACCGGACGCGCCGAACTCGCGATCGAGACGCTTGCCGTCGATCAAGAGCAGAAATCGACCGGGGTGATGGTCTGGTACCCAGTCCTTCGTTCGCACCCACACGTGGTACTCGCCCGGTTCGCGAACCGTGACCGTCGTGCGCGCGTCAGCGACGGGCCTCCCGAGGCCGTGGGCGAGCAGATATGGGGAACCCATCTGGATCTCGAACTGCGAGTCGAGCGTCCAGCCACCGAGATCGTCGAACGTCTCTGCCTCGATCAGGACGCCTCTCGCTGGCACGGCGACAGGCATGTCTGTTCAGCCCCACACGTAGTTCGGTGGCCGCTTCTCCATGAATGCACGCATCGCCTCACGGTGGTCGCTCGTTGCCGAGGCCATGATCTGCTGACGGTTCTCGAGATCGATCGCCGCCTGCATTCCGGGGATCTCGAGCGCGGACCACATGCCTTCCTTGGTGAGCGCTACACCGAACGGCGAGTTGAGCATGATCTGCTTGGCCTTCAGGTATGCGAGCTCCAGGAGCGCGCCGTCGTCGACCACCTCGACAACCAGCCCGATTCGTCCCGCCTCCTCGGCGTCGAACACCCGGCCGGTGAGCATGAGCTCCTGCGCGCGTGACGCTCCGATAAGCCGCGGCAGCACCCAACTGGTTCCGATGTCGCAGGCCGAGAGACCGATGCGGATGAACGCTGCATTGAACTTGGCCGAACGAGCGCCAAGCCGGACGTCGGAGCCGAGCACGAGTGCGAACCCGCCGCCGGCAGCCGGACCATTCACCGCAGCGATAACCGGCTGGGGAAGGGAGCGAAGGTGCGGGATAAGCGAGGCGATGTGTTTCTGCACGGCGAACCCGGCCGGAGTCGGCCCGAGGTGCTCCGTATGGGGCGCCTGGCCGTAGCCGGTCAGATCGAGCCCGGCGCAGAATCCTCTCCCCGCACCGGTCAGCACCACGACGCGACAGGTCGGGTCGACCGCGATCGCGGCAAGTGCGTCGTGCAGGCCCTGAACCAGCTCCGCCGTCATCGCATTCAGCTTGTCGGGTCGGTTCAGCGTGATCTGTGTGATGCCTTCGTGCGGATGGGTGATCTCAAGGACGGCCATTCGCTCATCATGGCATGTACCTGCCTTGTCATACCCGTTCGCTACGGTCGTCTGCATGGGGCTGATCCGTACCGATGTCACCCACGACATCCACCGCACACTCGCCCCGCACCGCGTGGGCAACGACCCCACCACATTGCTCTCGCCTCACGACTTCTGGAGGGCGACGCTCACACCCGACGGGCCGGGCACCCTGCACCTGTCCTGGCGAGACGGTGAACTGCAGGCCGAGGCCTGGGGGCCCGGCGACCAGTGGTTGCTCGACCGGGCGGCCGATCTCGCAGGATTCGCCGACGGGGCCCACACGTTCGGGCCGAGTGCCCACGCTGCCGTGCTCCGGGCACAGCGTCGCCACCCGGACCTGCGGCTCTCGAACGGCCATTGCCTGTATCACAGCCTGCTCCCCGTGATCATCGGCCAACGGGTAACCGCGATCGAGGCGCACCGCTCGTGGCGCAACCTCTGTCTGGGGCTCGGTGAACCGGCGCCGGGCCCCGTGGATCTGCGCCTTCCACCCGAGCCGCAGCGCCTGAGGGACCAGCCGTACTGGTGGTTCCACCCACTCGGCATCGACCGACAGCGTGCCGAGGTGCTCCGGCAGGCTGCGCGTCACGCACCCAAGATCTTTGCGCTCGACGATTCTCCCGCCACCGATGCATCGCAACAACTCGCCCGTATCCCCGGGATCGGGCCGTGGACCATCGGTGCAACGCTCGGCCACGCGCTCGGGGACACCGATGCCGTCGCTGTCGGGGACTACCACCTCAAGAATGCCGTTGCGTTCGCGCTTGTCGGCGAACCACGCGCAACGGACGAACGGATGCTCGAACTACTGGCTCAGTACGCCGGCCAGCGCGCCCGCGTCATCGCCCTGCTCTCGCTCGCCGGACTGGCGGCCCCAAAGTACGGGCCTCGGCAACGAATCCTGCCCATGCAGCGCTGGTAGGCGGACTCAGATCGGGAGTCTGCGCCAGACAACCCTCGGGAGGTGCCGGAGCACGGCGAACAGCACCCGAAGGACCCCCGGCACCCAGACTGTGGTGGCGGTACCCCGCAATGCCTTCACGGTGGCTGCTGCGATTGCTTCGGGGGTGGTGCTGAATGGGTGCGGCTTCATCCCCGCGGTCATCTTTGTCGACACGAAACCAGGGCGCATCACCAGCACCCGTGCTCCGCTGCCCACGAGTGAGTCGGCGAGACCCTGCATAAACGCGTCGCTGCCCGCCTTCGACGACCCGTACACGAAGTTGGCCCGCCTCGTGCGCTCTGCCGCCACCGAGGAGAGGTGAACGAGCGTGCCGTGCCCCTGCTGGCGCAGCACACGGGCGGCCTCGAGCCCGGCGGACACGACACCGGCGAAGTTCGTCTGCACTACCGCAGAGGCCGATACCGGGTCCGCGTCGAGAGCGCACTGCGGTGCGCCCAGGACCCCCCAGGCGGTGATGATGACGTCGAGATCCCCACCGGCGGCGGCAAGGTCCACGACGCCACGGTGGGAGCCCGGATCGTCCGCATCGAAGGCAAGGCACTCCACCGAAGCGCCGCGACCCCGCAGCTCCGACGCGAAGGCCCCACACGAGTCTGGGTTCCGCGATGCGAGAACGACGTGTACACCGGAACGGCCCTGCAGTAGCGCGCGCACGATGGCCTGGCCGATCTCGCTCGTTCCCCCGAGTAACAGCACCCTCTGCACGTTCCCCATTGCGTCCCTCACGGCTCTCCTGTCATGTCGATGCGGCCGACCGTCTCCTCATACCGAGGCGACGGGACAGGTCCGACTGAAATCGATGGTCGGGGTCAACCCGCTCGCACACCGCTCGCCACTGCTCGAGCCGCGGGTACATCCCCGCGAGGTGATCCGGCGAAAGGCGGGAATCCTTCGCGAGGTACACCCGTCCTCCAACCTCCACGAGGGTCCGATCGAGCCCATCGAGCAGAGCGGACAGTCCGCTCAATCCGGTGGGAACGTCGAGTGTGAGCGTCCAACCGGGGAACGGAAACGAGAGGTAGCCATCGTTGGCGCTGCCGAAGCGCTTGAGGACCGTGAGGAACGAGGCGGCACCACCGCGCGCCAGACCCTCGATGGCCGCACGCAGCGTTCCCTCTGCGCCGAGGGGCACGACGAACTGATACTGCAGCATTCCCTGCCTGCCATACAGGCGGTTCCAGTCGCGGATCATGTCGAGCGGATGGAAGAACTCACCGATCCCCTGAACCTCCGCTGTTCGCTGCACAGGGGACTTCCGGTACCACAGCTCGTTGAACGCACGCACCGTAAGCCCATTCAGGAGGCCACTGGGCACCAGACGCGGAACCCCAATCCGGGCACGATCGGAGAACCCGAGAGGTGACACGTCGGGAACCGCCGACGCCGGTGCATGGTCGGCCATGGTGACGACACCACGCCCGAGCCGACCACCGGTGGCGAGGGAGTCGATCCACGCGACCGTGTAGCGGTAGTCGGCATCGCGCTCGGCCATGAGTGACATGGTCCCGTCGAGATCATTGGTTCGCCACGTGTCCACCAGCACTCGAGAGGTCTCGACGCGCAGCGCCCTGAATCGACAGGACAGCACGACGCCCGTGAGGCCCATTCCCCCGATCGTGGCCCAGAACAGTTCGGGGTCTGCGAGCGGAGTCACTATCCGGATCTCACCTGAGGCGAGCATCATCTCCAGATCGAGTAGGTGTGCACCCCAGGAACCGTCAGCGTGATGGTTCTTGCCGTGGATGTCGGCCGCAATGGCGCCGCCGACGGTGATCCGACGGGTGCCCGGGGATACCGGTACGAACAGCCCGTGCGGGAGCAGTGCAGAGATCAGTTCGTCGAAGGACACACTCGCACCGGCCCGCACGACACCGCTAACCGCATCCACGTCGACGGTGTGCTCGGCGACGCACACCACACGACCGCCGCCGTTCTGAGCTGCGTCCCCGTAGGACCGCCCGAGCCCCCTCGCGAGCACCCCGCGAGCATCTGCTTCCCCGAGCACCGCCCTCAAGGATTGGGGGTCAACGTCCACCGTCACCTCGGCCACCGACGGGGCGGTGCGGCCCCACCCGGTCAGCCGGCTGAGGCTCACGCCCTCACCCCGTGGCCGAGGTACACGCCGAGTCCGAAGATGACCAACCACGAGAGCCCAACGAGCTGCAGGGCGCGATCCTGAAGGAAGACCTCCTCGGGGGCGCCGCCGCGACCGGTCTCGAGTACCAGTGCGTACCGGAGCAGGGCCACCAGCATCGGGGCGACGGACAGCTCGTAGAACGGGAACGGACCCGGATCCGCCGTGCCCGCCTCGAAGGCCCAGACGCAGTACGCAACCAGCGTGGCGCCGCAAGCAACCGTGAGGACCAACCTCAGGAACGGGATCGTGTAGGTGTCCATCGTGGCACGCGTGGACTGTGCGTCCCCGCCGAGTTCACGCAACTCGGCGTACCGCTTGCCGGTCACGATGAACAGCGATCCGAACATCGTGCAGAGGAGGAACCACTTCGACATGTAGACGCCGCTGGCCACGGCGCCTCCGATCGCGCGCAGCACGAACCCGCTCGCCACAGCCACGAGGTCGAAAACGGCCCGATTCCGCAGGAACACACTGTACGCGAGCGTCAGTGCCACATAGATAACGAGGACCAGCGGAGCCCGCCACCGCCAGACCCCGACTGACGCGGCGATACCCGAAGCAAGCAGCACCGTGCCCACGACCCTCGCGACGGGGAGGGAAATCCTCCCGGAGGCAACCGGTCGGAGCGACTTCTTCGGGTGCAGTCGATCGGCCTCTACATCGACGATGTCATTCCAAAAATACGTGCCGCTCGCGGTGAGGCAGAACGCCACGAACACCACAACCGTTCGCCAGAGGTAGGCCCCTTGGGTGAGTACCCCTGCGGCGCCCGGCGCGGCGAAGACGAGGACGTTCTTCAGCCACTGCTTCGGGCGCGCCTCCTTGAGCAGGACCCTGATCACGTGTGAACCCGGTGGTCCGGCACCGTGGCGATCGAGACGCCCCTCACGCGAACGGGGTGGTCCGCCATCGCAAGCATCTCCCGGTCGCCGCTGGAGTCCCCATAGGCGTAAAGCGTGACGCTGCGCCCGTCTATCCACGAGGCGAGACGGCGTGACTTCTCGCTACCCCTGCAATTACCTCCGACGAGGTGACCCGTCAGGACCCCACCGTCAGAGGACTCAACCTCGGTACAGATGAGAGCGTGCACGCCACCGAGCACCTCGGATGCGAGTGGCTCGAGATACTGGCGCAATGAGGCCGATACGAGCACGATCTCGTGTCCGCTCTCCCGGTGCCAGCGAAGCCTTGCGAGCGTGTCCGGGCGTATCCAACGGGACACTGCCTCTCGGGCGAACGCACGTCCGGCCTCCTCCACCGCGTCAGCCGTGCGTCCCCGCATGAGCCTGCCGACCACGGCCTGCTTCAAGCGGTCCCGATCACCACGACCGACTGCCACTCTCACCAGGAGCACCGGGCTCCGGAGTGCGCTCGTCGCCACCCGCCGCAGGCCCGCCACCCGGATGAGGAACGGCACCACGCAGTCCCTCGTGGTCAACGTTCCGTCCACGTCAAACGCCGCAACGATGACGGTCTGCGGCGCACGATCCTCCATCGCTGCGAGACGCTAGTTGCTCAGACTGTCGAGCAGTTGCCAGAAGCCGGGCAGGCTCTTGGAAACAACACCAGGATCCTCGATCTCGATGCCGGGCGTTACAAGGCCGAGGAGCGCAAACGACATCGCAATCCGGTGGTCGTGATAGGTCTGCACACGCGCACCGTGTAACCCTCCGGGACGGATCACGAAACCATCGGGCTCGGGTTCTGCGTCCACCCCACACTTGCGAAGTTCGGTCACGACATCGCCGATCCGGTCACTCTCCTTACCCCGGATGAACCCGATACCGATAACCCGGGTCGGTGAGCCCGCCACGGCGGCGACAGCAGCCATCGTCGGGGCAGTATCGGAGAAGTCCCGCATGTCGATGGTGATGCCGTGGATCGGCCCGCGCCGGAGCACCTCCACGCCCGAGTCATCACGGCGGACCTCGCATCCCATCTGCACGAGCGCGTCGACGAAGCGGGCATCGCTCTGGAGCGAAGGAGTGCGCATTCCCTCCACGCGCACCCGGCCGCCGGCGATCGCTGCAGCGGCGAATGCATAGCTCGCGCTCGAGGCGTCCGGCTCGATCCGGTACTCGCACGAGCGGTATCGACCGGGCTCCACGTCGATCACGAGGTGGCCCGACTTGGTGGACACGGTGACGCAGTCAGCGCCGAACGACGCCATGACCGCAGCGGTCATCTCTACGTACGGCATGGACACGATGTCGGTGGTTAGCTCGATACGGAGTCCGTGCCCGAGGTACGGGGCGATCATCATCAGTGCCGAGATGTACTGGCTCGACACGTCCCCGCGAATGCGTACCGTCGGTTGGCTTGCCTGCCGCTCCCCTGCGCGGACCTGGACCGGTAGGTGTCCGGGACGGTCCATCGCATGAACCATTGCACCGAGATGGCTGAGCGCATCGTGCAGTGGAGCCATCGGCCTCGCCCGCAGAGGAGCCTCGCCGTCGATGATGTACGGACCGGTCCCGAGCGCAGCAAGCGCCGTGAGGAACCGGGACGTCGTCCCGGCAAGCCTGGTCGGGAGCACGACCGGTCCCACGGGCAGGTTTCCGCCCCCGCCGTGCACCACGGCGCGGTCGTCGGCTACCTCGACGGCGATCCCGAGGCGGCCGAGGCAGTCCACCATCGCGACGGTGTCGTCGCCGTCGGCAATCCCGTCGAGGGTGCAGGGCCCCTCGGCGAGGGCAGCGCACAGCAGCGCACGGTTCGAGATGCTCTTCGAGCCCGGGACCGTGACGGTTGCATCAAGCGGTCCCGTCAACGGGATGACAGCTCGGGCGCTCACGACAGCCGCTGCACTGACGGACGGAAGCCACGGGCGATCAACCCACCGCGGTAGCGCTCCACAGCGGCGGCATCAATCAGCAGCACCGTGATGCCGCGATTGCCCTCGACGGAGTGCACCACCTCGAAGCTCGAGACATTGACACCGAGCTCGGCTGCGAGCGTGAAGATCTCCGCAGCGGCACCCGGGCGGTCCAGGATCGGGATCCGCACCTCGGCGAGATCGGTGGGGTGGATTCCCCGGACCGGAAGGTTCGCACGCGCTTCTCTGGCGCGCTGCAGGCGTTCGAGGAGGCCCTGTCGGTCGCCGTCGTACACGACATTGCGCATGTCGATGAGGCGCTCGATCAGCCCGTCCAGTGTTTCGGTGATTGCCACCCGGTTCTCCGCACAGATATCGAGCCAGATCGATGGGTGTCCCGACGCAATGCGCGTCATGTCGCGGAACCCGCCGGCTGCCATCCGTAGCAGTACCGCATGCTCCTCGGACCGTTCGCTCGCGAGCCCCATCAGTGCAGACGCAGTGAGGTGGGGAACGTGCGACACGACGGCCACCACCTCATCATGGCGATCAGCGGCCAACGCAAGCACTTCTGCGCCGAGCTCGGAAGCCATGGCAGCAGCGATCGAAAACGAGTCGTCCGAGGTATGGGCAGACGGCGTCAGCACCCACACCGCGCCGTTGAACATGTTGGGGTCCGCGCCGTCGAGTCCCTCGAGCTCGCTGCCAGCCATGGGATGACCGCCGATGAAGCGCGGGTCGGAGCACCCGTTGACGATGTGCGATTTCACACTCCCCACGTCCGTCACCACCCCTGTCGTGGTGTCGAGTGCCTGCATGACGAGTCCCGGCACAGCAAGCACCGGTGCGGCGATCACGGTGAGATCGGCGCTCGGGTTCAGCCCGACGGCGTCGATGAAACCCCGCCGCAGCGCGTCTTCACCTCGCTCCGGCGTCCGGTCCTCTCCGTGCACCAGCCACCCGCGCTCCCGCAGGCCGACGCCGATGGAGCCGCCGATCAGGCCGAGGCCGAGGACATTGACGCAACGCTGCGGGGACACGGTGGACGAGCCTACCGACAGGGTCCGTAGCCCTTCTGCCCCAATTCCGGTTAGCGAGGGCGCGACGAGCGCGACGTCAGGTTCCCGCGCTTGGGTACATCGGGCGAGATCACCTCGCTCGGCGTTGCGTCGATGAGTTGACGAACCTCGCCCGGATCGAGCGGGCGCCATTCCCCCGGACGCAGCCTCCGGTCCGAGATCGGCCCGATGCGTACTCGCACGAGTCGTTGGACCGGGTGCCCGACGGTCTCGCACATCCGACGAACCTGCCGATTGCGGCCCTCGTGGATCGTGATTCGGAGCAGTCCGGGCTCGGGCTGGCTCACCTTGGCGGGGGACGTCACACCGTCGTCAAGCTCCACCCCGTCACGAAGCGTGCGCATTGCGCGCGGGTAGACAGGAGTTGGCTCGACGGTGGCGAGATACTCCTTTTCCACGCCGTACTTGGGGTGTGTCAGTCGGTTGGTCAGTTCGCCGTCGTTGGTGAGGATGATGAGACCCTCGGTCTCGGCATCGAGGCGCCCGACGGGGTACACGCGGGGTTCGGTGGGTACGAGGTCAACAACAGTCGGACGATCATGTGTGTCCTTCGCTGTGCTCACGACTCCTGCGGGCTTGTTCAACAGGTAATAGACGAGGCCGGAACGAACGGGAACCGGACGACCGTCAACCTCGACGAGGTCGTTCTCCGCATCGATTCTGGACCCGAGGACCGCCACCTCACCGTTCACCCGCACACGGCCGGCAGCGATCAGTTCCTCGCAGACCCTGCGGCTGCCGTATCCGGTCTGGGCGAGCACCTTCTGGAGCCGCTCACCGTCGGAACGTTCCTCCGGATCCGCGCTCGCACCTTCGGCTGCCCACTGTTCCCACAGCGGGGGTTCAGGCGGTTGCTGGTGGTCGGTCATGGTCCGCCGGAGTTTCGAAGACGGGGACAACCCGCAGTCCGTGTTCGAGTGCCTCAACCACGTCCGCGCCCGGCACGAAGCCGGCGAGCGGTGGCAGGTCTGCCAAGGAATCGAGCCCGAGCTTTTCGAGGAACCTGACGGTGGTGCCCCAGAGGGCTGCCTGACCGGGGCCGGGATCCCGTGCGATGTGGTCCACGTATCCACGTGACTGAAGCGTGCGCAGCACACCGTCGGGATCCACGCCGCGGATCGACGCAATCTGTGCCCTGCTGATCGGCTGCTTGTACGCCACGATGGCCAACGTCTCAAGTGCAGCACCAGACAGCCGCGCACGCTGACCGTCGAGAACAAACCTCTCGACCTGGGCAACCATGTCCGGATGGGTCTGATAGCGCCAGCCACCCGCCACCCGAACCATCTGGAAACCACGCTGCTCCTCCTCGTAGGAGGTCGCGAGGCGCTGGCAGAGCCGATTGAGCGTTGCAGCCGGCTGCTCCAGCAGTTGAGCGAGCAGTGCCGGCTCGACCGGCTCCGTAGCCGCCATGAGGATCGCCTCAATCGCACGGACGAGATCCGCCTCGGGCACACCCGCGACGGATTCCGGCTCGCTGGTCTGTAGCTGTTCGATCTCTTGGTTCTCCATCCCCATCAGCCCTCGTAATCGTCGATCGACACGCCGGATGCCCCGACCTCGGCACCCATCCAGATCACTTCGATATCACCGAAGCGTTCTGCCTGCTCGAGCTCCACGTATCCCTGCTTGTACATCTCGAGCAGGGCGAGGAAACGGACCACCACCTCGAGTCGGTCCACCAGCCCGTCGGTCAGACGACGGAAGGTGATCCGGCCCACACGCGGCAGTTCATCGAGGAGCTCCTCAAGCGCGTCGGCAACGCTCACCCTCACAGCGGCGACGTGGAACAGCTCGACCTTCGGCACCACCTTCGGAGTGAGGCCCCGCTCGGCCGCCCGCAGCAGCTTGGCTGGGGTCATGCCATCCATGAGGTCGGGGAGCATGCTCGCAAAAGGCTCCTCCGGGCCGGCAGCCCGCGGCCATGACGAGTCCGCCAGCGTCGAATAGCGCGCAAACACCTGCCCGACATCTTTGAACGTCTTGCACTCGAGGAGCCGGGCAAGGAGCAGGTCCCGTTCCTCCCAGAGCGCGAGCTCCTCATCGAGGTCTACGTCCTCCCGGCCGGGGAGCAGGCGGCGGGCCTTCAGCTCGACGAGCGTCGAGGCGATCAGCAGGAACTCGGTTGCGACATCGAGGTCCAGGTTCTCCATCCGTCCGAGCTCGACGAGGAACGCGTCGACGATTCTCGCCAGCGAGACCTCGTGAATATCAACCTGCTCGGAGAGGATCAGGTGCAACAACAGGTCGAACGGTCCCGCGAAAACAGGGGTGGTGACCTCGTACGACATCGCTACGAGGCTAGCCCGCCGGAGCGGCAGCCCCGGCCCCACCAAATCCCGGCAGCGCAAGAGGCCAGAAATGGACCGGGTCCGGGCCGTCGGCGGTAACTAGCCTGCGGTGCGATGACGCGCGTTCTATCCTGCATTCAGCCCACCGGTGACGTCCATCTGGGCAACTACCTCGGCGCCCTCAGGAACTGGGTGATCGGCCAGCACGAGTGCGACGCCTTCCACGGCATCGTCGACCTTCACTCGCTGACCATCACCACCGAGCCCAAGGTGGTCGGCGATAACACGCTCCGGCTCGCCGCCATGCTGTTCGCGGTCGGCCTTGACCCCGACGCAGCAACGGTGTTCGTGCAGAGTCAGGTGCCCCAGCATGCGCAGTTGGGCTGGATCATGGAATGCACCGTCTCGTTCGGCGAGTTGTCCCGCATGACCCAGTTCAAGGACAAGTCCGCACGCCGAGAAGCCGAGTTCATCTCCGCCGGGTTGTTCACCTACCCAGCGCTCCAGGCGGCCGACATCCTCCTCTACGACACCGACGAGGTACCGGTGGGCGAGGACCAGCGTCAGCACATCGAGATCACCCGCGACATCGCAGAGCGATTCAATTTCCGGTTCGGCGACACGTTCGTCATGCCGAAAGCAGTCATCCCGAGGGCTGGTGCCCGGGTGATGGACCTGCAGGACCCAACCTCCAAGATGTCAAAGTCCGCCACCGCCGACTCCGGTCTCGTGTATCTCCTCGACGACCCAGCAGCCGTGCTCAAGAAGTTCAAACGGGCCGTCACCGACTCTGACAACGAGGTCCGTTTCGACCGGGCCGAGAAGCCGGGCATCTCGAATCTCCTCGAGATCCTCGCGGCAGTCACGGGCGGAACTCCGGAGACGCTCGCGACGCAGTACACACAGTACGGACCGCTCAAGAACGATGCCGGCGAAGCGGTCGTGGAGATGCTCACACCGATCCAGCACCGTTATCACGAACTGATCGCCGACCGCGCCGAACTCGCACGTCTGCTCGGCAAGGGTGCAGAGAAAGCCCGGGCGGTGGCAGAGGCCACGTACCGACGCGCCACCGAGGCGATCGGCCTCATCCAGATCTAGCAGGGCGCGAATCGACGCGGCGCCCCTGCATCCCGCTGCAGTCAGACCTCATCGGCCCGGTCGAGGGCGCAGGCTGCCTCTACGGGGGCCTCGGGCCAGTGCCCGACCAGCGCGACCGTCGTTGCTTCGCTGCCGACAGCGAGCAGGAGGCTCGCGCCGATCGCCTCGTGACGTCGGTAGCGGGCGAACGGTCCGTCACCCCGCCCGACGACCGGAGTGAGCGTTGCGATGACTCGTCGGAACGTGCCGAGCCCACAGCTCAGTTTCCCGATGTCATGGAGCAAGGCGCCGGCAACCCACTCGCGTGGCGCTGCAGCCGAGAACCCGTTGACGAACCGGCAAGCCACCTGAACGTGATGACGCTGGTCGGAAGCGCTCATCCGCTCGAACAACTCGCGCTCTGCAGGCAGGAGGTTCGATGACACGAACGAACTGGCGACCGGGCCGAGCGGACGGGCCGTGACCGCCCACCAGAACCGTCGGACTAGGTGTGCCGGCAAAAAACGGGCGCGTGCCCAACCCCGTCGACGGCTGCCAGCGCGCCGCAGATCGGTCATGTCCGGCGCGCCCGAGGGTGGCTTTGCCGATACACGTCGAGGAGCCGTTCCTGAGACACCTTGGTGTACACCTGCGTCGTCGAGATCGAGGCATGGCCCAGCATCTCCTGCACGATACGCAGGTCTGCGCCGTGATCGAGGAGGTGGGTCGCGCACGAATGCCGCAGGACGTGCGGGGACAAACGGTCGGCGATTCCGACGGTCGTTCCGTATGCCTGCAGAATTGCCCACACGTGCTGCCGCCCGAGACGACCGCCACGTGTGCCGAGGAACAGGGCCTCGGCATCACCCCGGCGCGCCCAGTGGTGCGGCTCAAGTCGGGGCCTGCCGAGCGGGCCGAGCCAGTCGGTGATGGCAGCGGCGCACGCGCCCCCGAACGGAACGACGCGCTCCTTGGAACCCTTCCCGAGGACCCGAGCGACACGTTCGCCGATGTCGAGGTCCCCGAGGGAGATTCCGCACAACTCGGAAACTCGCATGCCGGTTGCATAGAGCAGTTCCATCACCGCGCGATCACGCCTCGAGACCGGATCCCCGCCGGCGGCGCTCTCGATCAGTCGTACGACCTCGTCCTCCGACAACGGCTTGGGTAGCCCGGCCGGGACCCGCACACCTTCGAGATCTGCGGTGGGATCGTTCGGTCGGTAGCGCTCCTCCAGGAGGAACCGGTGGAGCATCCGGATGGCAGCAAGTTCACGGGCGCTCGAAGACGGTGCCCGACCGCCAGCACGCCGCGCAGCGACGTACTGCTCGATCAGCGCCGTCGTGACCGTCAGCACGCCCTCACTGTCCGACGCCAGATGGTCGCAGTACGCGCCAAGGTCCCTCCGGTATGACGACAGGGTGTTGCGACTCCGTCCACGCTCAACCGTCATCCAGGTGAGGAACTCCTCGACCTCGAGCGGCAGCACACTCACCGCAACAGACGCTCGGCGAGCAACAGACCCACCACGGTTTTCGCATCCCTGATCTGTCCGGAGACCACCCAGTCGAGCGCGTCCGCAAGCGACAGGTTGAGGACCTCCATGTGCCGTTCCTCGGGCCCGTGCACGTCTCGCTCGGTCTGGGACAGATCGGTAGCGAGGAACACCGTCGTCACCGAATCCGTCATGCCCGGTGAGGGATAGAGATCGGTGAGGTGCACAAGATTCCCCGCGGAGAACCCCACTTCCTCGATCAGTTCCCGGCGCGCCGTGTCCTCCGGGGGTTCCCCGGGAACGTCCCGCATGCCGGCAGGAATCTCGATGATGAAGCTCTCGTAGGCGGGCCGGTACTGGCGGATAAGGATCACACCCGGAACGCCCTCAGAGTCCATCCAGATCGGCACGACGCCGACGGCGCCCGGCGATCGCACCACGTCCCGGTGAAAGCGTTCACCGTCAGGCGACTCGAACTCCGCCGTGGCGAGCCTCCAGATGAAGCCCTGGTGGACGACGGTTTCGTCGGTCCGGCGGAATCCTGTCATCGTGAGGCGGACTCCGCCGGATCAACGGCTGGGTCGATCTCGAACAGCTGGGGAGTACGCGACGCACGCAGCTCCAGCGCCGCTCGGATGAGCTCGCGGAACAGCGGGTGCGCACGGTCCGGGCGGCTCTTGAATTCCGGGTGCGCCTGCGTGCCGATCCAGAAGGGGTGCTCGCTCATCTCGATGAAGTCGACCAACCGGCGGTCGGGGGAAACGCCACTGCAGCGCAGACCCGCCGCCTCGAACTTCGGCTTGAGGTTTGCGTTGAGCTCGTAACGGTGACGGTGACGCTCGGAGATCGCAGGTTCGCCGTACGCAGCGTGGACCTTCGAGCCCGGCTCGAGGATCGCGAAGCACGCACCGAGGCGCTGGGTACCCCCCTTGTCGCTGACGTCGCGCTGGTCGTGCATCAGATCGATCACCGGGTACGGCGTGCGGGGGTCCATCTCGGTCGAGTTCGCGCCGGCCAAGCCCATCACGTTGCGTGCATAGTCCACGGTCATCGCCTGGAGCCCGAGGCACAGACCGAGGCACGGGATGAGGTTCTCCCTTGCGTAGCCAGCCGCCGCGATCTTGCCCTCGAAACCTCGCTCGCCGTAGCCACCGGGGATCACGATGCCGTCGAGGTCCGCCAGTCGACCGGCACCGAGCAGTCCCTCGACCTCCTCGGCCTGGATCCACTCGAGCTCCACCTTGGCTCCGTGATGGAAGCCCGCGTGCTTGATGCTCTCCGTGACGGAGAGGTACGCGTCGGGCAGCGCGACGTACTTGCCGATCAGGCCGATCCGAACCGGCTTGGTGGCAGCATCCACTTTCGCGACGAACTGCTGCCAGGGCGCGAGGTCGACCGCCGGGTCAAGGTTCAACACCTTGCACACCACGCTGTCCAGACCCTCGTCGTGGAGCACGAGCGGCAACTCGTAGATGTTGCGCACATCGGCAGCGTTGACCACTGCCTCCTCGTCGACATCACAGAGGTTGGAGATCTTGCGCTTCACCACGTCGTCAATCGGGGCGCTCGAGCGACACACGATCACGTCGGGTTGGATGCCACGGCTGCGCAACTCGGTGACCGAGTGTTGCGTGGGCTTTGTCTTCTGCTCGTTGGACGGTCCGATAAACGGTACGAGCGTCACGTGTAGGTAGCAGATGTTGTCCCGGCCGGCCACCTTGCGGAACTGGCGAATCGCCTCGAGGAACGGGAGGATCTCGATGTCGCCTACGGTGCCGCCGACCTCGGTGATGACGACGTCAACGTCCTCCTCGGCGATCCGCTTGATCCGCCGGATGATCTCGTCGGTGATGTGCGGGATGACCTGCACGGTCTTGCCGAGGTAGTCGCCGCGCCGCTCAGCCGCAAGGACTGCCTGATAAATAGATCCGGTCGTAGCGTTCGACAGACGGTTCAGGTTCTCGTCGATGAAGCGTTCGTAGTGCCCGAGATCAAGGTCGGTCTCGCCACCGTCATCGGTGACAAACACCTCGCCGTGCTCGTACGGGTTCATCGTTCCCGGATCGACGTTGATGTACGGATCGAGTTTCTGCATGGTGACCCGAAGGCCACGCATCTTGAGAAGTCGGCCGAGGGAAGAGGCGGTGAGACCCTTACCCAGTGAACTCGCTACTCCGCCGGTTACGAAAATGTGTTTGGGCACGGTGATCGGCCTCCCGTCTGTGCTCATGACGGGAAATCACCCTACCCCCACGCGGGGCCACCGGCGCGGATCGCCCGCAACCACTGGCTAGGCGTCCCAGTGGATGAGACTGCGCAGCGGCCGGCCACCGAAGACGCCCATAACGAGTGCAAAAACCGAGACGGTGACCGGCAATGCCACCACCATGGCGAGTAGGGCGCCGGGGCGCGAGGTGGGAAATTGATCCGCAACCCAGAGACAAACCACCCCGGACACGACCCCACCGACCAGTGCCGCCACCAGCGGTCTGGCGCACCGCGAGAGTCGTATCCACCCGGACTGTCGGGAGAAACGGCCGATCATGATTGCTGCGCCAACGAGATGGGCGATACCGAACCCCACGGCGAGCGCGGCGCCACGCTCGCTCGAGTGCGCAGCGTCCGCGCTCACCGTCATCGCAAGGATCCCGATCACCGCCAGGATCGCGGTGGTGACCGCAGCGCCGCGCGCATCGTCGACAGCGAACATCAGACGCACTATGAAGAACATCAGGCCGGTGCCGAGCAGTCCGAAGCCGAATGCCACCAATGCATGCGCAAGGGGCGCGTAGCCCTGGTTGACAGCTTCCCCGAATGCTACGAGGCGTGCCGCCGGCCAGCCGAGCCCCACGAGGAGAGCAGAGGCCAGGCAGAGCGCTACGGCCGCGAGCGTGAGAGAACCTTCGGCGTCACGTCTGCCTGCCTCTGCCCCCGAAGGTCCGGCGCTGAGTGCCTGCACCAACCGCGGGGCCACCGCAGTGGCGAGCGGCGCCGCAACAAGCCCTACCGGCAGCCAGAGGAAGTTCTGTGCCCACAGGAACACCCCTGTCCCGTTCTCCGTGCCGTTGCCGAGGATCACGGCACCAATGGTGACCACCAGAGTCCCCGCCACCTGCACGATCGCCCAGGTGCCGGCGCGGTGCAGACCGGAGGCGCCAGCAACGGACCGGTCGAGTCTCGGCCGTCCCAGACCACCGGAGCGCGCCGCGATCCAGACCGGGATTGATGCGAACGCGAAAACGGCGAGTGTCGTGCCTCCGGCGAGGACTCCGAACTCGGCGGCCGAGAGGTCCAGACTAGGCGGCTTGCCGCCTCGCATCTGCCAGAACACGACGTACGCAACGATCGCCACCACGTTGTTGACCGCCGGCGCAGTTGCCGCGGCGACGAATCGGTGACGTGCGGCCAGCACGGCCGACGAAACCACTGCCAGTCCGTAGCAGAGGACCTGCGGGATGAACACCACCATGAACAGGGCACCGAGGTTGTTCTTGTCGTTTCGCACGTCGCCGACAGGCTCCGCTGCCGTCAGCGCCCGGATGATGAGTGGACTCGCCGCCATTCCGGTGGCAACCACAACCCCGAGGAACATCGTGATCGCTCCCGAGACCGCATCGGCAAGCCTCCGCAACCCCGCCTCACCGTCGGCCTCGCGAGCGCGCACGAACGCAGGTATCAACACAGCCTGAAGCGCACCACCGGCGAACAGGTCGAAGATGAAGTTCGGAATCCGGTTGGTGGTCTCGTACAGGCCGCCGAGCGCGCCCGTGCCCATGACGGCGGAGGCAACCACCACGCGGGCGAGACCCGTAAGCCGCGAGCCGAGGGTTCCTGCTGCGATCAGCCGCGCGTCGCGGCTCGCCGTGCCTGGGCTCAATGCTCGACCCGGCGGGACTGCAGCAGTTCGCTCGCGTGCCGCTTGGCCGCTGTCGAACCCGCTCCGCCCGAGAGCATTCGGGCAATCTCCTCCACGCGAGCAGCACCGTCCACCACAACAGCCGAGGCGACTGTGCGACCGCCGAGCACGCACTTCGAGACCACCACCTGACGATCCGCCAGCGCAGCCACCTGCGCGAGATGCGTCACAGCGAGGACCTGATGACGTCTGCCGAGATCCGCCAGGGCCTCACCCACCGCGCTAGCCGCCGACCCGCCGATACCCGCATCGACCTCGTCGAACACGAGGGTGTCCGGCGCTTCAGTAAGCACTAGCCGGAGCGCAAGCATGGTTCGCGCCAACTCCCCTCCGGAGGCCACCTTGGACAACGGAAGCGCAGGCTCGCCGGGATTCGCCCCGAGCATGAACATCACGTCATCACCGGGATCCTGGGCGCCGACCACGATCTCGACCCTCGCCCGCGGCATGGCGAGCGCCTGGACCCGAGCAGCGATCGCCTCGCCAAGCGGGTGTGCCCCGTCGCGCCTCGTCTTCGCTACCGCTGCAGCGGCGTCGCGCTCGGCCAAAGCAGCCCTTCCGCGCTCCGACTCGAGGCGTGCGGCCATCGCCTCGAAACCTTCCAGTTCCTCGAGGCGCGAAGCCACCTCGTCGCGGTAGGCAACGACATCGGCAAGTGACTCGCCGTACTTGCGCCGCAGTTCACGGAGCAACTGCCGACGCTCCCTGACCTGGCTGAGCCGCTCGGGATCGTCGTCGATGTTCTCTGCCTGCGAGCGCAGGTCCGCCGTGACATCGCGCAGATCTGCGATGGCGTTGCGCAGGCGCTCCACTGAGGGGGCGAAGGGTGACCGCGTCCCGAGCGCGGACACGGCCGCGCCGAGGGAGTCGAGCGCCCCGCTGTCGTCGTCGAGGGCCACGAGTGCCCGATAGGCCGCCTCACGATGCGACTGCGCGCTCGACAGGAGATCCTCCAGCTGTTCGAGCTGGTGCTCCTCGTCCTGATCGGAAACCGACGCTGCATCGATTTCGTCACGCTGGAAGCGGAGAAGGTCCACCTCGCGTGCTCTCGCCCGGGCGTCACCGCCCAGCGCAGCGAGCGATGCATCGATCTCGGTCAGTCGCGCCCTTGTCTTGCGCAGGGTTACGAGATCCGTACCGGCAAAACGGTCCAGCGCCGCCCGCTGAGCGGCAACCGAGAGCAGGCTCTGGTGCGCATGCTGTCCGTAGAGGTCAACGAGCCTCTGACCGTGTTCCTGCAAGACGCTGACCGTGGCGAGCCGACCGTCGACGTAGGCGCGACTGCGCCCATCGTGCGGGATCGTTCGGGCCAGGACGACCTCGTCGTCGCCGATCACGAAGCGGCCCTCGACCCGCGCCTCATCAGCGCCCGGCCGGACGAAGGCGCTGTCGGCACGCCCACCCAGCAGGAGTTCGATGGCACCGACGAGCATCGTCTTGCCCGCCCCGGTCTCACCCGTGAGCACGGTGAAACCAGTACCGAGCACGAGGTCCAGTCGTTCGATCACACCGAGGTTCTCGATATGCAACTCGGTCAGCATGGTCCTGTACGCCTCATGGGAATCGCCGGTTCAGCGGTCTGCCAGTCCAAATTTCGCGCGGAGCACCTGATGGAAGCGTCGGCGGCCGAAACACACGAACGACGCGCACTCAATTGCCGGATGACAGCGAACCGTGTCGCCTGCACCGAGGGACGCGACACTCGTGCCGTCCACGGTCAACACGACCCCGCGGTGTCCTGCAACCTCGATCGACACGGTCTCGTCCGGAGAGAGTACGAGCGAGCGGTCGAAGAGCTGGTGTGGCGAGACCGGGGTGAGCAGCATTGCCCGGTGCTGTGGCGAGATCACCGGACCACGGGCCGACAGCGAATACGCCGTGGAGCCAGTGGGTGTTGCGATGATCATCCCGTCTGCGGCGTACGACATGAAGGGTGCGTCATCAATGTTGACGAGCAGACGAACTGTGTGGCCGCTCTCTTCTTTCTCGAGAACCGCCTCGTTCAAGGCCCTCCACGTTCCCGACGGCTCGGTGGATCCCGCACGGAGAACCTCCACGTGTAGCAGCATCCGGTTCTCCACGCTGCAGTCGCCGTCGAAGTACCGCCTGAGGGCCGCCGTCATCGCAGGCGGTTCCACCTCGGTCAGGTAGGCAAGCAGGCCGAGGTTGACAGCGATCACGGGAACCTCTGCGCCATCGAGGAGCTCGACGATACGCAGCACGGTGCCGTCCCCGCCGATACACAGCGCCAGGCCGGCCGAGGACGCGGGACGGTCGGAGGCCAACTCACCGAGCCCCAGGGCGTCCGCATCGACACGTGGCATGAACGCCGTGTGACCGTGCTCCTCGAGCCACGCCACCGCGGCCCTCGCCAGCGCCGTTGCCTCCCTGCGCTCCTGATGCGCAACGATCACCACATCGGTCATGGTTGCGCCTTTCGGACTGCGTACACGAGGAACTCCCGGTTCCCGTCGGCGCCCGTGAGCGGCGAGTCCGTCCAGCCTCGCACGTCGGTACCGGCAGCCACGAGACCATTGTGCACGTCGTCCCTCACCCGTTCGTGGATGGCGGGATCGGTAATCACCCCCCGCCCTCTGGCTACCTCCACGCGCCCGGCCTCAAACTGGGGCTTCACGAGCAGGATGAGGGCCGCACCCGGCCGTGCCGCGCCGACGAGCGCTGGGAGCACCTTGCCGAGGGAGATAAACGAAAGATCTGCCACCACGAGGTCAACAGCCCCTCCGATGTCATCGGGCCCCACCGTCCGCACGTTGCAGCGTTCCATGACCGAGACCCGACCGTCATCGCGCACCTTTGGATGAAGCTGTCCGTGCCCGACGTCGAGGGCCACGACGTGGAGCGCACCGCGTTGGAGCAGACAATCCGAGAAACCGCCCGTCGACGCCCCCGCATCGAGAACCCGGAGGCCGCTGACGTCCACTCCGAAGTGCTCGAGCGCGTGGTCGAGTTTCTCACCGCCACGGCTGACGAACCGGGCAGGGCTCCCCTGAACGACGATTGCGTCACCCGGGTCCACCATGCGAGCGGCCTTCTCGGCCACCGAGCCGTTCACGAGAACTCGGTGTGCCACGATCAGGTCGCCACCCTCGCGCCTGCTCGACACGAGCGCCCGTCTCAACAATTCTGCGTCCAGTCGCCGGCGCGCGCCCATAATGCTGCTTCTGCGGTTCCTGCGGCCAGCTCAGGCTCCGGTCTTGTTGACCGGGGCCTTCTTGGTAGCACGTTGTTTCGACGACGCGACCTTCTTCGCCGGAGCCTTCTTCGCCGGAGCCTTCTTCGCCGGAGCCTTCTTCGCCGGAGCCTTCTTCGCCGGAGCCTTCTTCGCCGGAGCCTTCTTCGCCGG
>WLJO01000024.1 GCA_009701715.1 Actinomycetota bacterium | reverse complement strand
GGTCAGCTGACGACGAGCGTTGCTTTCATCGTGCCGTGGCCGGGCACGTCGCAGTAGACCGTGTAGGTGCCCGCCGCCAGTTGGTACGTGCCGCTTGCCAGGTCGTTGTTCCTGACCACCTCAAGCTTGTCGCCCACGAGGACACCGGCAGCGTCTTTCACCACGAGGGTGTGGCGCTGACTGTCCTTGTTTAGGTAGGCAATCGTGACGGTGCCAGCGGCGGCGGTGTACTCCGACTTGTCGAACTTCAAGCCCGCCACTGTGTCTACCTCGAGGGCCCCCGTCGGGATGGTGGGGGCAGGCTTGGCGGTTCCTCCGCCGCCACAGGCGGCAACGGTGAACGTGAGACCGGCGAGGGCCGAGAGTGCTGCTGCGGGGACCAAGAGGCGTCGCTTCATGATGTGGAGCCTAAGTAGGCCATCCGATCCCGACAACGCGCGCACCCCGTGTCGATGGCCACTCTCAGCCGCGCCACAGGGCTCAAGGGGGGTTTCCCGGAGGCGGGGTTTCGGGGCAGCCCATAGCGGCCTCCGGTGCTTCGCCCGGACGCACCGGAATAGGTAGGGTCACGGGGTGGCCATTGAACAAGAACAGTTCGGCGCGAACGCTTGGCTCGTCGACGAGCTTCGAGCCCAGTACCTCGCAGACCCCAACTCGGTAAGCGACGCCTGGCGCGCATTTTTCCAGACCGACGTGCTGCCGGTTGCGCCCGCTGCCCCGGCACCCGCCGCGGTGAGCGCGCCCGCCCCTGCGGCACCCCCCGCCGCAGCTCCGGCGGCCGTAGCGCCCGCTGCGGCGGCACCCGCCGAGGGTGAACCGATCCGTGGCACGGCGGCCGCCATCGCCGCAAACATGACGAGGAGCCTCGAGGTTCCCACGGCGACGAGCTTCCGGAATATCCCGGCGCGGCTCCTCGAGGTCAACCGCCAAGGCATCAACTCGTACCGCTCGCGGGTCGGTATGGGCAAGGTCAGCTTCACCCACATCATTGCGTTTGCCATCGTGCGCGCCATCGCTGATGCCGTGCCCAACATGAACAACGGGTTCGCCGAGGGCGCCGACGGCAAGCCGCTGCTCGTCAGGCGCTCGTCGATCAACATGGGCCTCGCCGTGGATGTGGACAAGGGCGACGGAACGCGCACACTCATGGTGCCCGTGCTGCGTGACGCGCAGGCCCTGAGTTTCGTCGAGTTCCTCGATGCCTACGACGCGCTCATCCGCAAGACCAAGGCGAACAAGTTGGCGGTGTCCGACTTCGCTGGCGCAACGATCAGCCTCACCAACCCGGGCACCATCGGCACCGTTCAGTCGGTTCCGCGCCTGATGCCCGGTCAGGGCGTCATCGTCGGCGTCGGATCCATCGACTACCCGGCCGAGTTCCAGGGCGCAGACGTGAGCGCGCTCGTGGAGTTCGGCGTGTCGAAGGTTGTCACGGTCACGAGCACGTACGACCACCGCATTATCCAGGGTGCCGAGAGCGGCATGTTCCTGAAGCGGCTGCACGAGAACCTCATCGGCGAGAACGGCTTCTACGACCTCGTCTTCCGCAGCCTCGGAGTGCCCTATGAGCCGGTGCGCTGGGGTATCGACTCCAGCCCCGTCAACCGCGAGGAGTCCATGCTGCGCAAGCAGATGGCCATCTCGAGCCTCATCCGCTCGCACCGCGTCCGTGGGCACCTCATGGCCGATCTCGACCCGCTGCGCTGGAAAGAACCGCGCCTGCTCGACGAGATGGCCCCGGAGCACTACGGGCTGAGCATCTGGGACCTCGAGCGTGAGTTTCTCGTCGGCGGTGTTGCTGGCAAGGACCGGATGAAGCTTGCGGAACTGCTCGAGGTGCTCCGCGACACCTACTGCCGCACGATCGGCATCGAGTACATGCACATCCATGATCTGCACGAGCAGGAGTGGATCCAGTCCCGTCTCGAGGGTGTACCCACCCAGTTCACACGTGACGAGAAGCGCTGGCTCGCCGAGCGCCTCACGACGGCCGACGCGTACGAGCGGTTCCTCGCCACCAAGTACGTCGGCACCAAGCGGTTCGGCCTCGAGGGCGGCGAGTCCACCATTGCGGTGCTCGACGGCATCCTGTCCTCGGCTGCCGAGGAGCACCTCGAGGGCGCCGTCATCGGTATGGCCCACCGCGGTCGCCTCAACGTGCTCGCGAACATCGTCGGCAAGAGCTACGACCAGATCTTCCGTGAGTTCGAGGGCCACCTCGGACCGAACCTGTTCCAGGGTTCCGGCGACGTGAAGTACCACCTCGGTGCTACCGGCAAGTACGTGACCCCGCAGGGCGCGGACATCGCTGTCGAACTAGCGGCCAACCCGAGCCACCTCGAGACCGTGAACCCGATTGTGATGGGCATCGTCCGTGCCCGTCAGGACCAGATCGACCCGCCGCTGTCATACCCCATACTTCCCATCCTCATCCACGGTGATGCAGCCTTCGCAGGTCAGGGCATCGTCGCCGAGTGTCTCGCGATGTGCGATATCGCCGGCTACCGCATCGGCGGGACGATGCACATCATCATCAACAACCAGATCGGTTTCACCACGTCGCCGGAGTACTCTCGCTCGTCGCCGTACTGCTCCGACGTGGCTAAGACCGTTCAGGCCCCGATCTTCCACGTGAACGCCGACGACCCCGAGGCGTGCCTCCGTGTCGCCCGGCTCGCGTTCGAGTACCGCCAGGCATTCCACAAGGACGTTGTCATCGACCTCGTCTGCTACCGCCGTCACGGCCACAACGAGGGCGACGACCCGTCGTACACGCAGCCGCAGATGTACAAGGCCATTGCGCAGCACCGCCCGGTGGCCAAGTTGTACGTCGAGGAACTCATCAGCCGGGGCGTGCTGACACTGGACGAGGCCGAGCAGATGCTCAACCAATACCAGGGCCGCTTGCAGTCCGTCCTCGACGACACGCGGGCGCATCTGCCCGCCCACGTCAAGGCACCCAAGCCGCCGACGCCTGTCGGGGTCCTTCCGTGGATCCAGACGGGTGTGGAGCGCGGCGCGCTCGACACGGTGTTCAACACGCTCACGGCATATCCCGAGGACTTCCGCGTCCACCCGAAGCTCGCCAAGCAGTTTGAACTGCGGGCTGCTGCCTACAACAACAACGGCACCGTCGACTGGGCCATCGGAGAGGCGCTCGCCTTCGGCTCGCTGCTCATGGAGGGTGTGCCCGTTCGCCTCGCCGGCGAGGATTCGCGACGGGGCACGTTCAGCCACCGCCACGCCACGCTCACCGACTACGAGGACGGGAAGCGGTGGACGCCGCTCGCGCACATCCCGGGGGCACCGAACCGGCTCTGGGTCTACGACTCACTGCTGTCGGAGTACGCCGCACTCGGTTACGAGTACGGGTACTCACAGGCCAACCACGACGCGCTGGTGCTCTGGGAGGCCCAGTTCGGCGACTTCGTCAACGGTGCTCAGATCATCATCGACCAGTATCTCGTTGCAGCAGAGGACAAGTGGGGCCAGCACAACGGCCTCGTCATGCTCCTGCCGCACGGCTTCGAGGGACAGGGCCCCGAGCACTCGAGCGCCCGGATCGAGCGCTTCCTGCAACTCTGCGCGGAGGACAACCTGCAGGTGGCCAACCCCACCACGGCCGCCCAGTACTTCCACCTGCTGCGCCGTCAGACCCAGCTCGAGGTACTCCGTCCACTCGTGATCTTCTCCCCGAAGGCGCCGCTGCGCATGAAGGAGAGCATGTCCCACGTGGACGACCTCACCGCCGGTCACTTCTGGGAGGTTCTCGACGATCCGAACCTCGTTGTCCCGAAGGAGCAGGTCCGTCGTGTCGTGCTCTGCAGCGGCAAGGTGGTTTGGGACGCCATGGCCGAGCGGGCCAAGCGCAACGCCGCGGCAGCCGTCGTGCGCGTCGAGCAGCTCTATCCGTTCCCGCAGGAGCAGATCGACCAGGTGCTCGCCACCTACCCGAACGCCAAGGAAGTTGTCTGGCTGCAGGAGGAGCCCGAGAACATGGGCGCCTGGACCTTCTTCGAGCACCGCTCGTGGAGGCTCAAGCAGCGTGGCTACGACCTCTGGCACGTGGCGCGCGTGGCAACCGGCAGCCCGGCGACGGGCTCCAAGGTTGTCCACGACCAGGAACTCGCCGAACTGATGGACGAAACCTTCGCCGGGCTCTAATACTCGCCGACATAGCCTCGTGCCGATGGTCGCCCATAGCCGCCGCTTCGCTCTGGTGTAGGGCTCTTGTTCGCTGCTGCTGGCGCAGCGACGCTCACGGCGTTGGGCGATCCCTCGCCGCCGTGCGCTCAACTCTCGGTGGGTATTACAGCAATTCGAGCCCGATCGCAGACTCCAGTTGGCGGAGCGCCTCGATGTGGTCGACAACTTTGATGGTGTGCATCCCGAGGGCCGCTGCTGGCTTGAGGTTGATTCCGAGGTCGTCGAGGAACACGACGTTGTTCGGGTCGGCCTTCATCGCCTCGCAGGCGATCTCGTAGAAGCGGGTTTCCGGCTTGCGGCAGCCCACCTTGCTGGACTCGACAACCGTGTCGAAGATCGCCATGATGTCGTTGATTGCCCGCTGACGGTCGGTGCGGGCCCGGTCGGTCACCCCATCGCCGTGGCTGACCACATTGTTCGTGAGGCATGCCTGGGGTAGCCCTGCAGCCTTGATGCGGTGGAGTGCCTGCACCATTGCGGGCCGAATGTCGCCCTGAAGGAGGGCGAGCACGTCTGCCCCGGGCACGTGATGGCCCTTCTCGGCGGCCTCGGCGGCAAATTTCTTGTCGAACTGGTCCGGGGTGATGTCCGAACGCTCGAGCAGGGCCCACGCATTGGAGTCCGGATTGGTGGCGTTCACCGTGCGGATGAAGTCCTTGGGCAGGTCTTTTGCCACCTCGTAGTGGTTGAAGGCCTCGAAGGGACTGGACAGGATGACCCCGCCGAAATCCCAGAAAATCACGGTACGCATACCCCCCGATGGTAGGGGCACCTCGTGGCAATCCCCAGTTTGGGGGCTCCGGGGTGGTTGACTCTGAGACGGTATGTCCAGATTGGTCGTGGTAGACGGTTCGAACATCGCCACCGAAGGGCGGACGATGCCGAGTCTCAGGCAGTTGAACGAGGCTGTTCTCGCTTTTATGGAGGAGAACCCGGGCGACAAGATCAGCGTCGTCGTCGACGCGACCTTCGGGCACCGGATCGACCCCAAGGAGATCGACGACTTCAACGAGGCTGTCGAGAACAACGAGATCGTGGCGCCCCCCGCAGGGGCCGTCGGCCGTGGTGACGGGTTTGTGCTCGCGATCGCCGACAAGAAGAGCGCAACGATCCTTTCGAACGACTCGTACCAGGAGTTCCACGGCCAGTACGACTGGCTGTTCGACGAGGGCCGCCTCATCGGCGGCAAGCCGGTTCCCAATATCGGATGGGTGTTCATCAACCGGGTCCCGGTGCGCGGCCCCAAGAGTCGCCAGTCGGTCAAGGACGCCAAGCGCAAGCGCAGCGACGTACGCCCCACCAAGGCGAGCAAGGAAGCGAACCAGCCAATGCCGGTTCCCAAGGCGCCGCCGCCGGGAGCAACACTCGGCGATCGTGGGACCAAGGGCCGTCGTCGGGGGAGCGGAAGGGGTGCTGCCAAGGAGGTCGCTCCTGCACTCGTGCCCTCGGCCACCTCGACCAGCGTGTCGACCCCGCCGCAGCACACCAACGACTTGCTCTCCTTCCTCGGGTTCGTGGAGCACCATCCGGTGGGATCCACGGTCAACGGCACCGTGGTCTCGTACTCGTCGCACGGTGCCTACGTGGCGGTCGGTGACGTGTTCGGCTACGTGCCCATGCGACTGATGTCGAACCCGCCGCCGCGCAGCGCGCGGGAGATGATCGGTATGAGCGACGCGGTGCCGCTCGTGGTTGCAGGGTTTAACCCGGGGCGTCGCGGCATCGACCTCGCACTGCCCGGCATGGTGCCGGCGTCGGGCGAGGCTGCCGGCCCGACGAAGACAACGGGTGCACGACGGGGAGCCAAGCGCCCGGCACAGAAGGAACCTGTGGCTAAGCAACCTGCCGCTGCTGCCAAGAAGGTTGCTGCGAAGGCTGCGGCTCCGGCGAAGAAGGTTGTGGCGAAGGCCCCCGTGAAGGCTGCTGCTCCGGCGAAGAAGGTTGTGGCGAAGAAGGTTGTGGCGAAGGCCCCGGTGAAGGCTGCTGCTCCGGCCAAGAAGGCAGTTCCGGCGAAGAAGGTTGTGGCGAAGGCCCCGGTGAAGGCTGCGGCTCCGGCGAAGAAGGTTGTGGCGAAGGCCCCGGTGAAGGCTGCGGCTCCGGTGACAAAGGCTGTGGCGAAGGCCCCGGTGAAGAAGGTTGCCCCGAAGGCTGCGGCTCCGGCGAAGAAGGTTGTGGCGAAGGCCCCCGTGAAGGCTGCTGCTCCGGCCAAGAAGGCTCCGGCGAAGAAGGCTGCGGCCCCCCGGGGTGCTCGCCGCTGAACGCCCCGATTACCGTTCGTCACGTGCGATTCGCCACCTGGAACGTCAACTCGCTGAAGGTCCGTTTGCCTCGGGTGGAGGAATGGCTCGCTGAGGTGCAGCCCGATGTGCTGGCGATGCAGGAGACCAAGCTCGCCGACGACGCGTTTCCCGGGCTCGCGTTCCAGGCCATGGGGTACGACTCGGTCCATCACGGCCAGGGTCAGTGGAACGGTGTGGCACTCCTGTCCCGCGTCGGCCTCGAGCGCCCGGTCTACAACTTCGCGCCGGGCATCACCCCCGATCACGAGGCCCGCATCGTGTCGGCAACCTGCGGCGGTGTGCGCGTGAGTTCTGTGTACGTCCCCAACGGGCGATCGCTGGACAATGACCACTACCGCTACAAGCTCGACTGGATGGCACGGCTGAGGGAGCACGTGGCGGCCGAGAGCACACCGTCGGACGACGTGATCGTGATGGGCGACTTCAACATTGCCCCTGACGATCGCGACGTGTGGGATGCGAGTGCGTACGAGGGCGGCACCCATATCTCTCAACCCGAGCGCGATGTGCTGGGTGCGCTCGTGGACTGGGGCATGGTGGACCTGTTCCGCGAGCAGCACGACGAGGCAGGGCTCTTTTCCTGGTGGGACTACCGCAACGGGGATTTTCACAAGGGCCACGGCATGCGGATCGACCTCGTGCTGGGCACGGCGAGCACTGCGCAGCGCTGTTCGTTCTCGATCATCGATCGCAACGCGCGCAAGAGGCAGCAGCCGTCGGACCACGCACCCGTGTTGGTGGACCTCGATGGCTGACGCGGTTCTCGATGCGGGTTATCTGGACCCGGAACGACCGAGCCCGCTTATGCGGGAGGGGTTCACGGCCCCGGCCGAGTTCACGCCGGTGGAGCAGGCCAAGGCGGACCTCGCGGACGCGACCCGACGGATCATCGATGAGCAGGTCACCACGGTTGCTGACGCAGCCGCGATACGTGAGGCGCAGCAACTCGTGAAGCGCGCAGCGGACCTTCTCGCTGGTCGCGAGCACGGACGCCCGTACGACGAGCCGGCCGAGGGCTCGCTGCAGCCGTCACAGGTGCGCCCGTTCCCGAGCTACAGCCCGTTCATCGGTCTGATGAACCCGATCGCGCCGCCGATGACGATCGAGTGGGGCGAGGATTTCGTCGTCGGGCGCGCAACGTACGGCCTCGTGTACGAGGGCCCTCCCGGGTGCCTGCACGGGGGGTTCATCGCTGCAGGGTTCGACGAGATCCTCGGGCTCTCGCAGGGGCTCTCCGGCCAGGTCGGCATGACTGGCCGGTTGACCATCAGCTACCGCTCGCCAACACCGCTCTTCCGCGAGATCGTCTATCGGGCCCGCTTCATCCGCAAGGACGGCCGCAAGGTATTCGTGGAGGCAACGCTGCACGCCGGGGACACGCTGTGTGCGGAGGCCGAGGGACTGTTCATCGCGATGAAGCCCGAGTTCTTTGAGCAGCTCACTGCGCTGCGGGGCGAGAACCACCGGGCTCGCTGAGCAGCGGCAGGATTCGCCCGGCGAAGCGCCGGGCAAGCAGGGGCCCGATGCCGTCGATTGCCGCAAGGTCGTCCTGTGTGACGGGCATTGTGGCCACGATCCGGTCGAGCGAGCGATCGTCGAGCAGGAATGCGGCCGGGACCCCGGCTGCGCGTGCCGCTGCCGCACGCCAGTTCCTCAACCGGGCCATCACGGCTGCGCCCGGGTCCGCCGTCGGTGCTGCCGCAGCGGCAGGCCGTGGCCGTTCGGGCAGGAGTACTGGGACGTCCGAGGCGTCGGGCTCCCGCAGTGCGAGGTCCGGGAGCAGGGGGCTGCGCCCCGCCTTCTTGCCCCCGCGCTTTTCCGCCCACGTGATGGCGAGACGGTCTGCCGCACGGGTGAGTGCCACGTACAGCAGGCGAGCCTCCTCAGCACGGGCAGCGGACCGTGAGGCGATCGGTGCCGGCATGCCGACAGAGTCGATGCCCGCGACGATCACGGTGGACCATTCACGTCCCTTGGCCGCGTGCATGGTGACGAGCTCGACGGCATCGCCCTCGACGGCCGATTCGACGTTGTTCAGGTCCATCCACGCTGCGAACGCCCGGCCATCACCTCCGCCCGTCTCCTCGAAGGCGCGCACTGTGTCGATCGCCCGGCGGACCGGGTCGAGCGGGTCTCCGGCTGGGGTGGAGCCGTCGTCGGGGTCGGTCTCGCCTCGCCCCGGACCGTCGTCCCCCACCGTGTCGGACCCTTCCGTTCCTGCACCCGGCCACGCGAGATCAATCGCCCATGCATGGAGGTCATGGCTGTCCCCGGCTGACCGCGCCGGCCGGAGCGGGTCGTTGCCTGCCGCGCCCGCAATGCCGCGCCTCGTGACCGTTCGCGTCGGGATGCCTGCGGCGGCGAACGCGACGGCTGCCTGCCGGAGAATCTCGTGGGTGCGCCCCAGCACGGCAACCGATGACCACCGCGCCCCCGGAGGGCGGAGTTCGTTGGCGAGCACGACAAGGCGGCGTGACTCCTCGGCCTCGTCGCGACACGACACCGTGATGATCTGCCGGCCGCTCGGTCGGTCGGCCCGGTGCACGCCGCCCACGCGGTTTGAGGCAAGCACTCGGTCGCCGGCATCGACCACCTCGGGCGTTGAGCGGTAGTTGGTGGTCAGCTCGATCGTGATCGGCCGCAGTGGGCCGTTGCGGACGGCATCGAGCAACCCTGAGTCTGACCCGTTCCAGCCGTAGATCGCCTGCGCCGGGTCGCCGACGATGAAGAGGTCGTCCCCACCGTTGCGAAGCGCCTCGAGGAACTCGTACTGCAGCGGGTTGATGTCCTGGAACTCGTCGACGTGAAGGTGACGGTGCCACCACGAGATCGCGTCGGCGACGCCGGGTCGACGGATCTCGGCTGTGCACTCCGAGAGCAGGTCGTCGAAGTCGAGGATGCGTCGCTTGCGCTTGTATGCCTCGAAGTCTGCGAACAGCTTCGCCACCTGCTCAACATCGGCCCCGGGCCGGCGCCCTGCTGAGGTGGCAGCGCGCGGGTAGTCCTTGGGGCCAATGAGGCGGGCCCGCGCCCACTCGATCTCGGTGGCAGTGACGGCAGCGAGGCGCCGGTCGCCTCTGAGCTGTTCGGTGAGCACCTCGATGCGGTTGGTGGACAGTGTCGGCGGCTCGTGGCGCCCACGGTCCTCCCATCGCCTGCGCAGGATGCGGTACGCAACGCTGTGGAACGTTCCCGCCACGACGGATTGTTCCACGCCCTCGCGGGCAAGCCGACGCTGTAGCTCCGCTGCGGCCTGACGCGTGAACGTGAAGGCCACCGTGTGCGAGGGCTCGGCCGATTTCGTGGCGATGCGGTACGCGATCCGGTTCGTCAGCACCCGGGTCTTGCCGGAACCGGCACCGGCGATGACGGCAACGGGGCCTGGCGGGGCCGTGACGGCGGCGCGTTGGTCCGGGTCAAGCCGCACGAGCAGGCGGGCGAGGTCGACACCTTCCCCCTCGTCGACCGAACCTTCCACTGTCACATCGTCACGCTACTGGCACGGTGAAGCGTGGGTAATCTGCCCCCATGGCGTTCCCGCGGAAGTTGCTCAACTCGTTCGAGACGATTCGTGTGGACCTCCGTCCCCATTGGTGGTTCCTGGCGCCCCCCGGTGCGGCGACGCTTGCTGCGCTCATCCTCACGATCTATGCACTGACCCTCGACGGGGGCGTGGGCAAGGCGGTCAAGATCGTTGCGCTCATCCTGCTCGTGATCTCCGGTGGTTGGATGCTGCGCAAGTACTCGGCCTGGTACTACTCGCACTTCGTCGTCACCTCGCACCGCGTCATCTTTCGTCAGGGGGTGCTCCGCAAGACCGGTGTGCAGATCCCACTGGAGCGCGTGAACAACGTGAACTTCAACCAGACCGTTTTCGAGCGTGTCCTTGGGGCGGGCGATCTCCTCATCGAGTCGGGCGGCGAGGCCGGCCAGGAACGCTTCACCGATATTTCGCACCCCGACCGCGTGGCAAACATCATCCACGAGGCAATCGAGGAGTACCGCAACCAGAATCGCTCGGGAGGTGGGGCGTTGGCTGGTCAGGCGGGGGATCTCACCGAGCAGTTGGAGCGCCTTGAGGGACTGCGGGACCGTGGGTCCATCACCCAGGACGAGTTCGAGGCGCAGAAGCGCCGCATGCTCGGCTGAGCAGCGATCACCGTGCGCGTCGTGTCGCTCGTCCCCTCGGTGACCGAGACCCTGCTTGCCTGGGGAATCGAACCGGTTGCGTGCACGCGTTTCTGCGAGCAACCCGGACTCCCGCACGTGGGCGGGACGAAGGATCCCGATATTGCGGCGATCACAGCGCTCGCACCGGACCTCGTGGTGGTCGACCGTGAGGAGAATCGCAAGGAGGACGCAGAGGCAATCGCTGCAGCGGGCCTCGGCCTGCACGTGACGCACGTGGTGCACCTCGCTGAGGTGGAGGCAACCCTGTGGGCACTCTGGGCCGCGGTGGGGAAACCTGACGTGAACCCGTGGCCGTCGGACGAGGTTCCGGCGGCGCCGCCGATCTCCCGCCGGGCATTCGTCCCCATCTGGCGGCGGCCATGGATGACCATCAACGGCGACACCTATGGCTCGACCGTGCTGCGCGCATGCGGGGTGCACAACGTGTTCTCGGGACACCCCGACCGGTACCCGGAAGTGACGATCGCCGAGGCGAGCGGGATGCGTGCAGACCTCGTGATCCTGCCGAGCGAGCCCTATGCGTTCGCCGAGCGCCACATGGCAGAGGTGAGCGCCGTGGTACCGGACGTCCGTCTGCTGGACGGGCGTGATCTGTTCTGGTGGGGTGCGCGCACGCCGGGTGCGCTCGTGAGGATTACCGCAGCGCTGGCCTGAACCCTGCTCAGGGGCGGCCGGCCCGGGGTGCCGCAGCGCGGTGGGTCTCGATCCTGCCGGTACGGCTACCGCCGGCGATCGTTTCCTCCGAGGAGGCAGCGGTGAGTGCGAAGAGTGTCCGACCGTCGTCGCCGCCGAGCATGCAGGCGAAGCACGGCTGCGAGGTCTCCACCACCTCGGTCACCTCGCCGCCCTCTCTCACCCGGAACACCTCGTGGGCGAGCGGATTGGCCACCCAGATCTGGCCGTCGGCATCGAGGCAGATCCCGTCGGGCGGGCGGTTGCCGAGTGGGGCCCACACGCGCCTGTTCGACAGGGAACCATCGGCAGCGATGTCGAATGCGGTGAGCGCGAAACCGAACGTTTCCCCCACGATCAGGGTCTTGCCGTCCGGGGTGATGACCGAACCGTTCGGGAAGTGCATGTCCGGCGCGCCGATGCGTGTGGATCCATCGGGGTCAACGATCATGAGATTGGCGGTGGGGTGGTTGGCGATGATGTCCTCGATGGGACGGGTGTGGAACGCCTCCTCGAGGTTGAACCCGAAGTTGCCCACGTACGCGCGCCCGACGGCATCGACGACCATGTCGTTGCAGTACCAGGCGGCGAGGTGCGAGAGGTCCGCGTGGTCGACCAGCGCACCGTCCGCGCCGCGTCGCATCACCTTGCGGTCCTGCATCTGCACGACGAGCAGCGTTCCGTCCGGTGTCCAGCCGAGACCGCTCGGGCGTACGGGGGTGGTGAACTCGATGGTGACCTTGCCCTCCACGGTGCAGGTCTTGACTGCTGTCTCGTAGAAGTCGGAGAACCACAGCGTTCCACCGTGCCATCGCGGTCCCTCCCCGAAGTAGATGCCTTCGGCGAGCACAGTTGTCTTGGCCATGTCTTCCCCCAGTTCCCGGTGAGCGTCGCCCAACCTAGATCACGGTGCGGACGTGCGTCAGGCCCGCGAGGCCCCGGCTGTGGGCCGGACGACCCAGGCGTTCGGGATTTGGGTTCCGGGCTCCGTGAGCGCCACGACGCATCCGCCGAAGCCGCCCCCGGTCATGCGCGCGCCGTAGACCCCGCGCAGCGCGGACAGGGAGCGAACGGCCTCGTCCATCGCGGCGGTTGAGGTCTCGTAGTCAACGCGGAGCGATTCGTGGCCCTCGAGCATGAGCGCGCCGGCGTCGTTCAGGTCGCCGGCGCGCAGCGCACCGGCAAAGTCGCGCACCCTGCGGTTCTCGGTGATGACGTGACGCGCCCGTCGACTGAGCATCGCGTCCTCGATGGCGTTGAGGGTTCCGATGTCTGCTGTTCGCAGTGGCCCGATCACCGCCTCTGCAGCGGCGCACTGCGCCACACGGTCCGCATACGGGGACCCAACGAGCCGTCTCTGTGTCACGAAGAGCACCTGCACAACAGCGTGGTCGGGCACTGGGAGCGGCTCGATGTCGAGCGTTGTGCAATCCATCACGAGTGCGTGGCCGTCGACCCCGCAGGCAGAGGTCAATTGGTCGAGGATCCCTGAGGGCAGGCCGGTGGCGGTGTTTTCCGCGCGCTGACACAGTCGGGCGAGTTCCCTTGGCGTCCCGTCGAACCCGAGCGCGAGGGCGACGGCCAGTTCGAGCGCAGCGCTCGAGGACAGACCGGCACCGATCGGGATGGTGGTGCTCACGGTTCCCTGCAGTCCCTCGACAACGCCGAGTTCGGCGGCAACACCGGCCGCGTACCGGCCCCACGTCGGGGTGATCGCATCGGGGCGTGTGACCGGCAGTCCGACGTCGAGGGGTTCGGGCTCGTCGGCGCTGGCGAGCGAGAGTCCGGACCCGCCGCGCACCCCCGACGCGGTTGTCCAGCGGTCGATTGCCATCGGGCACACGAGCCCGCCGGTGTAGTCCGTGTGGTCCCCGATGAGCACCACCCTGCCCGGGGCACGGGCGGTCACCAATGTGGGGCTACCCATTGCGGTCACGCAAGCTTGAGCACCGCAGCGAATCGCTCGATGTCGTCCACCTGGATGGGCGCGCGGAGGGCAAGGTTCACCTGGTCCGCTCCGGCCGTTACGTACTCGCCGATGCGGTCGACGACCTGCTGCTCGGAACCGGTGAGCACACCGGGGCGTACGCGCTCGGTCAGCCCCCCGAACTGCGAAACGAGGCTGTCTTCGGTCCACGCGATGCCGAGGTTGACAGCACATCTCAGTTCGGCGGGATCGCGCCCGATGGTCTCGCAGTGCCGGTGGAGCACGGTTCGCTTATGAGCGAACTCTTCGGGGCTCACGAACGGTACGTTCCACGCGTCTGCGTACTTCGCAGCGATCTTCAGCGTGCGCTGCTCACCGCCACCACCCACCCAGATCGGCAGCCTGTCCTGTACGGGCTTGGGCTCGCAACGGGCATCGTTCAGGTTGAAGAACTTGCCCGTGAAGTTCGAGATCTCCTCGTTCATGAGCATCTTCGTGCACTGGATGGATTCCTCGAGCATGTCCATCCGGTCCTTGATCGGCAGGAACGGGATTCCGTACGCCTCGTACTCCACCTGCGCCCAGCCCGCGCCAATGCCGAAGTCACATCGCCCATTGGAGATCTGGTCGATCGTGCACATGGCGTTCGCGAGCACGGCGGGGTGGCGGTACCCGGCGCAGTACACGAGCGAACCGACTCGGACCCTCGAGGTGTCCGCGGCGAGGGTTGCGTGGGCGGCGATGGCTTCCTGACAGTACGCGTCGTCCGGCTTGAACGTAGCCGAGTAGAAGTGGTCCCAGATGGAGATCCAGCCGTAGCCGAGGTCCTCGATGCGGCGCCACAGCCTCCGAAGTTCGGGCATCGTGATGTGCTGCAAGCCGGTGTGGACTCCAAAGACGGTCATGGTTCGGACCGTAGCGCGCACAGGGTGCGGGCTGCCGTTCTGCGCAGGGTGCGGCGGGGCCCGCCCAACACAAGACGCCACCGAGTACAGTGATTTTCTGGTGCTGCTCGGGGGCAGGCACAGAAGAGGGGCCCAGTAATGGCACGTGCAGCGGTATCTACCGGGGTCGAGTTGGAGTTCGACACGTTCGGCTCGTCGGAGGACCCAGCGCTGCTCCTCGTGATGGGATTCACCGCGCAGATGACGGCGTGGGACGTGGACTTCTGTCGCGGTCTCGCCGAGCGGGGTTATTTCGTCGTGCGCTACGACAACCGTGACTGCGGTCTGTCGACGAAGTTCGACGGCGCCGCAGTGGACCCGATGGCCGTGATGGCGGCAGCACTCTCGAACGAGCCGCTCCCACCCGTCCCCTACACGCTGTCGGAGATGGCGGCAGACGGGATCGGCCTGCTCGATCACCTCGGCATCGCCCGTGCACACGTTGTGGGTGCCTCGATGGGCGGGATGATCGTGCAGATGATGGCGATCGAGCATCCCACGAGGCTCCGGTCGATGATCTCGATCATGTCGATGACCGGTGATCCGGAGTACGGGCAGGCATCACCCGAGGCGATGGGTGCACTGCTGGCCGCCCCGCCCGTTGAGCGTGATGCCTACATCGAGTCGGCGGACCGTTGGGGTATCTGGGCCTCCAAGAAGTACGGAGACCCCGGCGAGGCGCGGGTGCGCGCTGCGGAGTCCTACGACCGTTCCTTCTACCCAGAGGGCGGCTCGCGCCAGCTCGCGGCCATCTTCGCCACCGGTGACCGGACGGAACGCCTCCGCTCGGTGAAGGCGCCCACGCTCGTCATCCACGGCCGTGACGACACGCTCATCGGGCCCTCCGGTGGTGTACGCACTGCCGAAGTGATCGACGGCGCGCACCTGCTGCTGATGGCGGACATGGGCCACGACCTGCCGAAGCAGCTGCACCCCATCTACTTCGACGTGATGTCGTCGCACATGCGCTGGGCCGACGCCCGGTAGCGACGCCGGCTGGGGCCCGCAGCAGCCCTTTCTGTCAGAATCGACCTCAACGACGAAAAGGACTTGTCATGGCTGGACCGCTCTCCGGGTACCGCATCATCGAAATCGCAGGGATCGGGCCCGGCCCGTTCTGCGCAATGCTCTTTGCCGACATGGGCGCCGAGGTCATCCGTGTGGAGCGTGCTCAGGCCGTTCGTCCCGGCGCCTCTGGAACGATCATGGACGTCTCTGTCCGCAGTCGGAAGAACATTGCGATTGACCTGAAGAACCCCGAGGGCGTCGAGGCGCTGCTCAAGCTCGTCGAGAAGGCCGACGCCATTATCGAGGGCTTCCGCCCCGGCGTGATGGAGCGCCTCGGTGTCGGTCCCGATGCGTGCCTCGCACGCAACCCGAAGATCGTCTTCGGACGCATGACTGGTTGGGGGCAGGATGGGCCGTACGCGCAGGCGGCGGGTCACGACATCAACTACATCTCCCTCGCCGGTGCGCTGGCGCACTACGGCCGTGAGGGTCAGGACCCCACCCCGCCGCTCAACATGGTGGGCGACTTCGGTGGTGGTGGCATGTTCCTCGCCTACGGCGTGGTGTGTGCGCTGCTCGAGGCGCAAAAGAGCGGCAAGGGCCAGGTGGTGGACACGGCGATGGTGGACGGCACGGCCATCCTCATGAGCATGTTCTGGGGCATGAAGCAGGCCGGTGTGTACGACGAGGACCGCCCGGGCACAAACCTGCTCGACACCGGCGCGCACTTCTACGACGCGTACCGAACCAAGGACGGCAAGTACGTGAGTTTCGGCTCGATCGAGCCGCAGTTCTATGCCGAGATGCTGCAGAAACTGGGTCTAGAGAACGACCCCGAGTTCGCCCGCCAGATGGACAAGAGCGCGTGGCCGAACCTGAAGAAGCGTATGCGCGAGATCATCGCGGGTAGGACGCGTGAGGAGTGGAACGCGATCTTCGAGATGTCCGACGTGTGCTACGCCCCGGTGCTCACGATGAGCGAGGCGGCGCAGCATCCGCACAACGTCGCCCGCAACGCGTTCCTCAACATCGACGGCCTCACGCAGCCCTCACCCGCACCGCGCTTCTCGCGCACGGTGCCGGCCACGCCCACGCCCGGTGCCCACCCCGGCCAGAACACCCGCGAGGTGCTCACTGCATGGGGTATCCCGGCAGGCGAGGTGGACGCCCTCATCGACAAGGGCGCAGTCAAGCAAGCCTGATCCGCTGGCAGACTCCGAAGCACATGAGCACCCTGGTCTGTTTCCACGCGCATCCCGACGACGAAGCCATCAGCACGGGCGGCACAATCGCCCGCGCGGCGGCAGAGGGGCACCGTGTGGTGCTCGTGGTGGCGACCGGTGGTGAGTGGGGCGAGACACCGGCGGACCTCGCCGACGGCGAGACGCTCGCCGACCGCCGTCGACGGGAGACCGACGACTCCGCCCGCGCACTTGGCATCCGTCGTGTTGCGTGGCTCGGCTACGAGGACTCGGGGATGACCGGTTGGGACCAGAACGCGAACGCGGGTTCGTTCCACCTCGCCCCCCTGGACGAGGCGGCGGAACGGCTTGCTGCCGTGCTGCGCGAGGAGGATGCGGACGTCCTCACCATCTACGACTGGCACGGCGTGTACGGGCACCCCGATCACGTCAAGGTGTACCGGGTGGGCGTTCGCGCAGCCGAGATTGCCGGCACCGCGAAGGTGCTCGAGGCAACGATGAACCGAGAGCTCATTGTTGAGCTTCAGCGAGCAGCAGCACAGATGGCAGACAACGGCGCGACCGTCGATCAGGACTTCGACCCCGAGGCACCGGCCGACGACGGGAACCCGTTCGGGTCGCTCGCCCACGAGATCACGCTCGCCGTTGACGTGAAGGAGTACCTCGCCCAGAAGCGTGCCGCACTCGGCTGTCACCGCAGCCAGATCTCCGAGGCGTCCTTCTTCGCCCAGATGCCCGAAGAGGTGTTCGCGCTCGCCTTCGGCACGGAGTGGTTTATCGAACGCGGCGTATCCACCGATGCGCCCCAGCACGGTTGGATTTTCTAGGACATGACCAGGCTCTATCTCGTACGGCACGGCCGCGCTACCGGCGGATGGGATGTCGACCCGGATCCCGGTCTCGACCCCGTCGGCCAGCAACAGGCACTCGACGTTGCCGACCGCCTGTTCCCGCTCGGCCCGCTTGCTGTGCTCTCCAGCCCGATGCTGCGCTGTCGAGAGACCAGCGCGCCGCTCGCCGGGCGGTGGGGTGCGCAGGTAACCATCGAGCCGGCGGTTACCGAGATCCCCTCGCCGGACGGGTATCCCCTGCAGGAGCGTGTCGAGTGGCTGCGCAACGCAATGGCCGGGGAATGGGCGGCTCTCGGTCCGTTCTACACCGGTTTTCGGGACGCGATCGTGGAGCGACTGCTTTGCTGCCCGGTCGACACCGTGGTGTTCAGCCACTACATCGCGATCAACGCAGCGATCGGCGTGGCGGTCGGCGATGACCGACTGGTCGTCCGTGCCCTCGACAACTGTTCGGTGACGATCCTCGAGGTCGAGAGCGGCCGGCTGAGGCTCGTCGAGGGCGGCCACGAGGCCGACACCCTGATCCGTTGAACCCTGCGGCTACCGTGGACCACGCATGAACGCCCTGATGATCCTCGATGTCCATACCGCGTGGGCGTGGTTCGTGGTGGTCAGTAACGGGCTCGCCGGTATCTGGTCGCTCACGGCCCACCGGTGGCCGGCGCTGCGGTCCCGCGCGCTCTGGTGGTTCACCGCGGCGTCGCAGGCCACGGTGCTCGTCCAGGTGATCCTCGGCGTCATCATGCTCAACAAGTACAAGCTGCAGGCACCGAAGTTCCACATGTTCTACGGCTTCGTGGGCCTCATCGCCATCACGATCCTGTACTCGTACCGGGTGCAGCTGAAGCACAAGCTGTATCTGCTGTACGGCTTCGGCGGCATCTTCGTCATGGGTCTCGGTATCCGGGCGATGTTGGTCGCGGCCATCAAGAGCCCCTGACCCATCAGCGCGGTTGCTCCGCCCTCACTGGAACGACACCACCCGGTGCCCCATGAGGAACAGCCGATCCTCGGCCTGCATCTTCACGGCGCGTGACAGCACTTGGCGCTCCACATCCCGACCCATGACGGACAGGGTCTGGGCGTTCATGCTGTGGTCCACCGATACGACCCCCTGATCGATGATCGGACCCTCGTCGAGGTCTGCGGTGACGTAGTGCGCGGTGGCGCCGATCATTTTCACGCCCCGCTCGTATGCCTGCTGGTACGGCCGTGCACCCTTGAACCCCGGCAGGAAGGAGTGGTGGATGTTGATGATGCGGCCCGACAGGTCTGCGCAGAACTCTGGGCTGAGGATCTGCATGTAACGGGCGAGCACGACGAAGTCGATGCTGTGCTCGGCGATGAGTCCCCGCAGGAGCGCTTCCTGCTCGGCTTTGTTCTCCTTCGTGACGGGGAGGTGGAGGAACGGGACGCCGTAGCGCTCGCAGAGGGTGCGGCAGGCCTGGTGGTTGGAGACGACGACCGGGATCTCGATGGCGAGCTCTCCGGCCTCCCAGCGGTACAGCAGGTCGAGGAGACAGTGGTCGTACTGGGACACGAGGACGAGCGCGTGCTGGTGCGATGCCTCGTTGCGCAGGTGAAGGTGGGCGTGGAAGCGATCGGCGACGGGTTGGAGGAGGGACCGCACCTCGTCAATGTCCTCGATCGGCGAGGTGAACGTGGTGCGCATGCAGAACTGGGAGGTGATCGGGTCGCCGTACTGGCTGTTGTCAACGATGTTGCCCTGCGCCTCGAGGAGGGCGGCGGAGAAGGCATGGACGATTCCGGGGCCGTCCGCACACTGAACGCTGATCACGTACTGGGGCATTCCCCTATTCTTCCGGGGTGACTCCCGCTTCCCCACCTCGTCCCGCCCTCCACCGGTGGTGGGGACGAGGAGGCTGGTTCGTCCCGGCAGCAGTGGTCGTGGTGCTCCTGAGGCTCCGCTACCTGTTCACGCCGATCACGGCCGACGAGGGCGGGTACCTCGCGATCGCACGTGCGTGGGGCCGTGGCTCGGTGCTCTACCGGGATGTCTGGGTGGATCGTCCACAGGGGCTGTTGCTGCTGTTCCGTATCTGGAACGACGTCGGGCTGGGCTCCCCGGTGGGGGTGCGCCTGCTCGCCTTCGTCGCGTGTCTCCTCGGCGCGGTAACTGGTGGTTCTGTCGCCCGCCGCCTCGCCGGCCCGGGTGCCGCGTGGATGGCGGCACTGGCGATCGGTGTGCTCGCAAGTGTTCCGCAGTACGAGGGATTCATCGCGAACGCCGAACTGTTAAGCAGCGCCCTCGGTATCGCTGCGCTTGCGGTACTCCTTGCCGGTTTCTGGAACCGCGATCGCCCTTGGTACCGCATCCTTGCCTTCGCAGGTGTGATCGAGGGGTGTGCCCTCTCCGTCAAGCAGAGCGGGTTCGACGCGTTCCTCGCGGGCCTTGTCATGCTGCTTGTCGTCGTGCTCGGGCGCCGCTGGACGACCCGGGATCGACTACTGGCGATCCCGACAGCACTCGGCGGCATGGCCCTTCCGATTGTTGCGCTGATGATCCATGGGGCGGTTACCGGTTGGCAGCGGTGGTGGTACGCGTTCGCGGGCTATCGACTCGATCAGCGCAGCGCGCTGAGGAATGCCGAGTGGGATCGCTATCACCAGACAGCGGCACTCATGATGCCCAAGCTCTGGCCGGCGATTGTGCTGTGTGTTGTTGCAATGCTCTGGGGGGCGCGCCGCCGACAGTTGGGCGCCGCGGGACTGCTGGTGCTGTGGTCTGCTCTCGCGATCCTGGCGTTCCTGCTCGGGGGTCAATTCTTCCGGCATTACTGGGTGATCTTCGCCTTCCCTCTCGGTACGGCATGTGGAGCGCTCGCCTCGCTGGTGCGCCAGCGCGCTCCACGTCTCGTGATGCTTGCCGGGATGCTGTTAGTGCCGCTGTGGAGCACCGCGAACAGTCTCACGATCCCGCGGGACCGGGTTGGTCCGCTGCTCTCGGACGATGTGCGACTGGTGAAGAGCGAGAAGATCGGCCAATGGTTCGAGGAAAACAGACAACCGGGCGAGAACATCTATGCGATGTGCGCGAGTGCGGCGCTGTACGGGAACGTGGATACCGACCCGCCCTATCCGTACCTGTGGTTCGCGCTCATCCCACAGGTGCCTGGGGCAAGGGGCAACCTGGTGTCACTGATGGCTGGTAATGACGCTCCCACCTTTGTTGCGATGTTCCAAACGGCGAGTCTGTGCGATCCGTCGGGTTCCGTTGAGCAGTCGATGGCGAATCGATACGAGCGCATCGGCACCATTGAGGGAATAGCGATGTACCGCCGGGTGAGTGGCCGTTAGGCCGAGTTATCAGGGTTTCGCGCTGTTATAGGCGAGTAGCAACTGGAGGAAGCCCTCGCTCACGCTGATCATGTTCGGGAAGGCAGCGACAGCGAGGAGATAGGCGCTCACCACGATGACCCCGCGGGGTGGGTACCCGCCACTGGCGACAGAGGTTGTCGGTTTCCGCATGAGCCGGGAGAAGGCGAACGCAACGGTGGCCATCAGGCCGAAGCCGCTGATCCACCGGAACCAGTCGATGCCGAGGCACAGGAGAACGACGAGTCCGACTGCGCACAGGCCGGCCACGAGAACAGTCGTGCGTTGCGGTCTGCGGGAAGCAACCGATTGAGGTGAACCGAGCCCCGTCATGAGCCAGCCCTGGAGCAGGACGAGGAACCCGCCCACCAGCACGCTTCCGAGCATCATGGTGCGCGGCATGTCCCCAACACGGTGCAGGCTTGTTCGCAGGCTGTCCGACAGGTAGGGGAACACCACCACGTCGGTCCATCGATAGCGGGACGCCGTTGCGGCCAACGCCTGTACGTGAGCGGCATCGAGACGACCTGCGGTGGCAGAAACGAGGGCCATGGCTGCCGGTGGGACGGTGAGTAGCGCAAGCCGCACGAGTGTGCGAAGACTCCGGCTGCTCTGGCTGGGCGCGAGCACTACGAGTACTGCGGCCCAGCCGGTGCACGCCAGGAACGCGGAGTCCGACACGAGGACTGCCACCGCGAGGAGCAGTCCACCCACAAGCGTGGTGACGGTGCTGCTCGCCGGCTGCTTCCAGAGCATGAACCCGATCGCAAGGACTACGAGATAGCCGATCTGATCGGGCCGACGCTGGAAGGCCACAAAGTCGAACACGAAGGGGGAGCAGCACAGGACGATCGCCGCGAGGTCGAGCGACGGGTCGTTCCGTTGCCACAGGGCCCGAACAAGGAGACAGAGCGCTGCGAGCAGGGCAGCGGTGAGCAGGTACTGGACCACCTCGATGGTGACGAGCGAGGGAGCGGTTCCTGCAACCCGGCGGAGCACTTCGCCGGCAAGGCCCCGGCGCACGAAGCCATGCTCGTAGGTCACCAGCCAGTAGGACGCCTTGTACGGCGTGATCCGGCGTTGGTACACAAGTCCCTGGGCGATTTGCAGGGCAATTGCTCCGCTCAGGAAGAGGGCGAGCACCTGTCGAGCGCTGGGCCGCAAACCGCGAGTGCCGGTGTCGTTGTCTGGGTGACCTGTGTGTGCGCTTGACGGTGTGGTCACGGGAAAACCCTAGTCCCGGCACAACGACACCCCCGAGGACCGGAGGCGACGGGTGCTGTGGTCGCCGGACTGGTGGGGAACGGTCGGTACTGTACGTTCGTGGAACAGCAAGGGACAGCGCCGCAGGGGTCCGTCAGCCGAATGACCGCTTGTTGGGCACGCTCACGCTGGTTTGTTCCGGCACTCGTGGCGACCGTGTTGCTCCGCCTGCGCTTCTTCTTCACGCCGATGACGGCGGACGAAGGCGGGCAGATGGTGATTGCGCGGACCTGGAGCCGCGGTGCTGTTCTCTACAAAGACATTTTCATCGACCGGCCTGTAGGCATGATGGCGCTCTTTCGGGCGATGTATTGGCTTGGTCTCGGCAATCGGTTCGGGCTTCGACTCCTTGCACTCGTCCTGTGTCTGGTGGGAAGTGCTGGATGTGGCCGCATTGCAGCCCGGCTGGGGAGCGAGTCGTCCGCGGCGATGGCGGCGTTCGGGGTTGGCCTATTGCTGAGCGTGCCGAGGCTTGATGGGTTTCCCGTCAACGGTGAGCTTCTCAGTTGTTCGGTTGGCGCTGTTGGACTTGCGTGCGTGCTGCGCGCTTGTTGGGGACGGGTGAGGCCTCAGGCAAGCTGGGCCTTCCTCGGCGGGTTGGCCGGCGGGCTCGCGATCATCCTCAAACAGAGCGGATTCGACGCGCTCGGAGCGGGCGTCCTTGCTCTCTTGTTCGTGAGTATCCGCAATCGTTGGTCGTGGCGGGACCGGGCGCGGGGAACTGTGTCGGTAGCGGCAGGAGCCCTCGTGCCGATCGGTCTGATGCTGCTCCACGCTGCACTCACGGGTTGGGAGCGCTGGAGGTATGCCCTCATCGGCTACCGAAGCAGCAAGCTTGGGCTGTTCGCCGGTGCGGAATGGGGCCGCCTGCGGTGGAGTGCGCGGGTGGTCGGACCAGTTGTCATTCTCGCCGTGGCTGTCGTGGTTCTGCTGATGCTGCATGCCCTTCGGCGCAAGCAACCAGACGCCGTGGTCTTGTTCGTCGTCTGGGTGCTTTTCGGCTCGTTGGCGTTTCTCCTTGGTGGCCTTTTCTTCGTCCACTACTGGCTGATCCTGATGTTCCCGCTGGGGACCGCCGTTGCTGTGTTCGTTGATGGAGTCGAATCAAGCCGGTTCCAACGGTTCCTGTTCGGACTGGCCATGATCGCGCCACTCCTCTTCACCATCTTCGGGATCGCAAAGACCGCGAGGGAGACAGAGAAGGACCCGCGTCAGGTGGCGAATGAGCAGATTGCGGCCTGGTTCAAGCGCACAGCAGGCCCGGGCGACAAGGTCCTCGCTCAGTGCACCAGCCCAGCTCTCTACGCACAGATTCCCGCTGATCCGCCATTCAAGTATCTCTGGGCCCGCCACATCGATGGTGTTGAGGGCGCGGCCAATGAGTACCGCGCGTTCCTCTCTGGTCCGGACATTCCCAAGTTCATCGCTGTATTCCAACCACCGGACGAATGTGACCCGTCGGGGATCATGCAGCAGGTACTTGATACCCGCTACACCGAACTCATCGTGATCAATGGCGTGCCGATCTACGAACGCAAGCCGGGCGCGTAGGACTGCCCCAGTGGGTTACACGCGACGGCTGCGGAGGAACTCGCCGAGCCCCTTGGCCTGTGTATCGAATGCAGTCGTCGACGCAACACCCTCGCCGAGGTAACCCACGAGCACGAAGTTCAGTGCGCGTAGGTTCGGCAACTCGTAACGGCGGATCTCGTGAACGGCACTGTCCGAGACGAGTTGCTTGAAGCGGTCGACGGTGAGCCATTCGGCGAGCCACACGTAGTCGGCGTCCTCGCGTGCCCAAACACCGACGTTGGCGTTGCCGCCCTTGTCGCCCGAGCGAGCCCCGAAGCGCTCACCCAGTTCGTGACCGCTCTCGAGGGCGCGTGCGGCGATCTTCGGTGCAACGGGAGGAGCAACCGCGGGCGACGCGGCCGGCCCGGTGGGCGACGGAGTGATGGCGACGCGCTTGCCGTCGTGAAGCACGGCTACGTGCGCCACGTCAGAGGACGGCACGAGTGCAGGCCAGTACACACCGTACGGCTGTGCCTCACCGGGAGGCGTGGTGGTGAAGAAGCCGGGGATGCTGGAAAGCGCGAGTTCTGCTGCTGCACTCGAGAACGCGCGACCGACCTTGCGCTCGTCGGGGTCCTTCACCGTGACGTGTAGGCGGCCTGTTGCCTGTTCCTGCGTGCGGGCGTCGGAAGGTGCCTCGACGAAACGCACGTCACACTCGGCAAAGCGATCGCGGCCCCCGAGGCGAGTGAAAAGCTGCTCGGTAATCCAGTCCGCCTTCGCCTTCTGGTTCGGGCCCGTGAGGCAGAACGTCATCCGGTTGCGGAAGCCACCCTCGAAGTTGATGCACACCTTTGTGGTGTCGGGAGCGGGCTCTCCGCGGGCGCCGCTCATGCGGACCCGGTCGGGACCCTCCTGCGAGAGCGAGATCGTGTCCATGCGGGTGACGACATCCGGGTTGAGATAGCCGGGCGCGCCGATTTCGTACAGCAACTGTGCGGTAACGGTGCCAACCGACACCGTTCCCCCGGTATCTGGGTGCTTGGTGATCACGCACGAACCGTCCTGGTCCACCTCGGCCAACGGAAATGCAAGTGGCTTGCTGAGATCGGGGATCTCCTGGAAGAACGCAAAGTTGCCGCCCGTTGCCTGTGACCCGCACTCGATGACGTGGCCAGCAGCAACGGCGCCTGCGAGACGGTCCCAATCGGTGCGGTCCCAGCCCCACCACCACGCGGCAGGCCCGACGATCACCGAGGCATCGGTGACACGCGGGCAGACGACGATGTCGGCGCCGGAATCCAGTGCGCTGACGATCCCCCAGCCGCCGAGGTATGCGTTCGCCGACACGGGGTCAACGGTGAACGGCGCGCCGGTGTCGAGGTGGTTCAGATGCGGTCGCAACCCATCGATCCGGCTCATGAGGTCGTCGCCGTCCACGTGGGCAACGTTCACACTCAGGCCGAGCCTCGTGGCGATCTCACGGACCTTCTCGGCGCAGCCGGCAGGGTTGAGCCCACCGGCATTCGTGACCACCTTGATGCCACGATCGATGCAGGTGCCGAGCACCTGTTCCATCTGGGTCAGGAACGTGCTTGCGTAGCCGGCCTCGGAGTTGCGGCGTCGCTGCTTCCAGAGGATGAGCATCGTGAGTTCCGCGAGCCAGTCGCCGGTGAGAAAGTCGATCGGGCCGCCCTCCACCATTTCTTTGGCTGCAGTGATCCGGTCTCCGAAGTAGCCGGAGCAGTTCGCGATACGGACTGCTCGGGTGCCGCGCTCAGTGTTCATGACTTGTCCTCCAGCACGAGCAGGGCCTGCCCGGTTGATACTTGGTTACCCGGTGCGACGAGCACCTGAGTGACGGTACCGCCCGACGGGGCCACGACTTGGTGTTCCATCTTCATCGCCTCGAGTACCACGAGCGGTTGGCCGGGTATCACCTGCTGTCCGGTCTCGACGAGTACGCGCAGGATGGATCCCGGCATGGGGGCGACGAGCGAACCCGCCAGACCGGCGGAGTCGGGGAGGGGGAAGCGGTCGACGAGCCGGAGTGTCCAGGACCCCTCCAGGCTGTCGACGTAGGCGTGCTGGTCGCCGATGCGGACGTGGAAGCGGGTTGACACCCCGTTCTCCGTCAGCAGCACGGATCCGGTCAGTGGTGTGCCGGCGGTGACCCCGAGCGGCTCGCCGTCGACCGTGAGCCGTGCCACGGCACCGTTGCGGTCGAACCGATAGCCGACCGAGACGAGACCGATCCCGACGATGTCGAACTCGACGGTCTGGTCCTGGGAGGTCACGTTGCGCCAGCCGGACGGAACGAGCGGCAGCACGGCAACCTGCTCACGCGAGCGAGCCTGGCCCACGAGTGCCGCAGCAACCGCCGCGAGCCGATGGGTGCCGTCGACGCGTTCGGTGCACGGGTTGCGTTCGAGGAACCCGGTGTCGATGTCGCCGGCAAGGAACTCTGGGTGGCGCAGTACCTGTACGAGTTGGTCTCGGTTCGTGGCAACACCGTGCACCCGCGACGAGGAGAGGGCGAAGGCGAGCAACCGTGCTGCGCCAGACCGTGTCGGCGCCCACGCGATCACCTTCGCGAACATGGAGTCGTAGTACGGCGGGATGTCGTCACCGCTCATCACGCCGGTGTCCACCCGCACGTTCGCCAGTGCGGGGATGTCGAAGTCGACGACACGGCCGGACTGCGGGAGGTAGCCCGCAGCGGGGTCCTCTGCACAGAGACGGACCTCGATGGCGTGCCCATTGACGGTGGGGTGCAGCGCAGCAGGGGGCAGCGGCGAGCCCTCGGCGACGGCGATCTGGAGGGCGACGAGGTCGAGGCCTGTCACGAGTTCCGTGACCGGGTGCTCCACCTGCAGTCGGGTGTTCATCTCGAGGAAGTAGAAGCGGCCGTCCGGCGCCAGCAGGAACTCCACGGTGCCCGCACCGACGTACCCGACGGAGCGGGCAGCCGCCACGGCAGCGGCACCCATCTCGGCGCGCAGCACCTCGTTGACGGCCGGGGAGGGGGACTCCTCGACGATCTTCTGGTGGCGCCGCTGGATCGAGCACTCGCGCTCGAACAGCGACACACAGTTGCCGTGCTGGTCCGCGAACATCTGGATCTCGATATGCCTGCCGCGCTCGACGTAACGTTCAACGAATACGGTCCCGTCGCCGAAGGCCGATTCGGCCTCACGCGCTGCGGCTTCCACGGCCCCGGCCAGTTCCGCTTCCGATCGCACGATCCGCATGCCACGGCCTCCACCGCCTGCGGACGCCTTCACGAGGGCAGGGAAGCCGGCCTCGTCGCCCTCGGGCAGAACGGGTACGCCAGCGGATCGCATGAGCCGCTTCGCCTCGATCTTGGAGCCCATCGAGCGCATTGCCGACGGCGGGGGTCCGATCCACGTGAGCCCCGCGTCGATCACGGCCTCGGCGAATGCGGGGTTCTCGGCGAGGAAGCCGTAACCGGGGTGCACGGCATCGGCTCCGGACTTGAGCGCAGCGGCAACGACCAGATCGATCCGCAGGTAGGTGTCCGCCGATGACGTCCCCGGTAGCCGCACGGCTCGTGTGGCCTCGCGGACAAACAGGGCATCCTCGTCCGCGTCGCTGAAGACGGCGACGGTCTCGATGCCGAGTGCTGCACAGGTCCGCGCCACGCGGCGGGCGATCTCACCCCGGTTGGCGACGAGTACACGGTTGATCATGGTCGACCCGTTCCCCACGCTGCGACTGTAGACCGGTGCGGCCCGGGGCACGCTGTCCGGCGCTGTGCGAGAGTGTGGCCATGACCGACATTCAGGGAACCTGTACCGATCGTTTCTCCAGCGTACAGCAGGCGTTTGCCGCCAATTTCGACGCTGGCCTCGAGGTCGGCGCAAGTGTCTGTGTCGTAGTCGACGGCAAGACGGAGGTGGATCTGTGGGCAGGCCATGCGGGCGTCGAACGAACCCGACCGTGGGGTTCTGACACGATCACCAACGTCTGGTCGAGCACGAAGACACAGATGTACCTCGTGTGCCTCATGCTCGCAGACCGGGGTGAACTGGATCTGCACGCCCCGGTCGCGAAGTATTGGCCCGAGTTCGCGGCAAACGGCAAGGGCGGAGTAGAGGTGCGTCACTTCCTGTCGCATTCCTCGGGTCTTCCCGGCTGGGACGAGCCGCTCGAGCAGTCGGACTTATGGGACCACGACAAGTGTGCTGCCTCGCTTGCGCGTCAGGCGCCATGGTGGGAGCCGGGGACAGCGTCGGGCTATCACGCCATCAGCCAGGGGTACCTCATCGGGGAAGTGGTGCGACGCGTGGCGGGGCAGTCACTCGGCACCTTCTTCCGCAAGGAAGTAGCCGAGCCGCTCGGTGCCGACTTTCACATCGGGACCGGGCCCGAGCACGACGCTCGGATCGTGCCGATCATCCCGCCTGCTGCCGCATTGCCGCCGGGGCTCGACCCCACCGGCATCCCGATACGCGTCTTTGGGAACCCGCCGATGGACCCGGCGATGGCGCTCACTACGGAGTGGCGGCGATGCGAGAGTCCTGCTGCCAACGGTCAGGGCAATGCCCGTTCACTCGCCAGCACGCAGTCCATCGTGTCGCACGGGGGTGAGGTCGGCGGCCGCCGCTTCCTGAGCGAGGCGACGTGTCGCCGTGTCTTCGAGCCGCAAACGTCCGGAGTGGACATGGTGCTCGGCCTGCCGATCACGTTTGGCATGGGCTATGCGCTGCCCTCTCCCGATCTGCCGGTTGGCGGCCCCGGTTCATGTTTCTGGGGTGGTTGGGGTGGATCGCTCGTCGTGAACGACCTCGATCACCGCATGACTGTCGCCTACGTGATGAACCGCATGGGCAACGGAACGGTGGGCGACGAGCGCGGTGGCGGGCTGCTGATGGCGGCGTACGCGGCGCTCGCCTGAACTACATCCGGAACACGCCGTAGCCACGCTGGCCGGCGATCTCGTTCGTGTGGACTGCCGAGAGGCCCATGCCGAGGGCAGTGCGGGTGTCGCGCGGGTCCAAGAGGCCGTCGTCGTACAGCTTGCCGGTCATGAACAGAGCGAGTGACTCGCGCTCGATCTGCTCCTCGACGCCGGCGCGCATCGCGGCGTCTGCCTCCTCGTCGAACGGCCTCCCCATCGACGCGGCGGACTCGCGGGCGACGATCGACATCACGCCGGCCAGTTGGGCAGGCCCCATCACCGCAGTGCGGGCATTCGGCCAGGTGAACAGGAACCGGGGCCCGTAGGCCCGGCCGCACATGCCGTAGTTGCCGGCCCCGTATGAAGCAGCGAGGTTCACGGTGAGGTGCGGCACCGAGGAGTTGGCGACGGCGTTGATCATCTTGGCACCGTCTTTGATGATGCCCCGCTGCTCGAAATCCTTGCCCACCATGTAGCCCGTCGTGTTCTGCAGGAACACCAGCGGCGTGTCCGACTGGTTCGCAAGCTGGATGAACTGCGCAGCCTTGTCGGCCTCCTCGTTGAAGAGCACGCCGTGGTGGTTCGCCAGCACACCTACCGGATAGCCCATGATCTCGCAGAAGCCCGTGACGAGCGAAGTGCCGTAGAGCGGCTTGAACTCGTCGAAGTCCGAGTCGTCGATGATGCGGGCGAGCACGTCCCGCGGGTCGAACGGAATGCGAAGGTCCGACGACGGGATGCCGAGCAGTTGTTCGGGGTCGTAGCGGGGGGCGCTTCCCGGCCCCCTGGGCCCGGGGCCGAGCTTTCGGTGCCCGAGCCTGCGCACGATCTGGCGCCCGAGACGGATGGCATCCCGCTCGTCGAGCGCGAAGTAGTCCGCGGACCCGCTGACACGCGCATGCATCTCGGCACCGCCGAGCGATTCGTCGTCGCTTTCCTCGCCCGTGGCCATCTTCACGAGCGGCGGACCGCCGAGGAACACCTTGGACCGTTGGTTGATCATCACCACGTAGTCGCTCATGCCGGGTACGTACGCACCGCCGGCCGTCGAGTTGCCGAACACGAGCGCGATGGTGGGGATGCCGAGGCTCGACATCTCGGTGATGTCGTGGAAGGTGCGGCCGCCCGGGATGAAGATCTCGGACTGTGTGGGCAGGTCCGCGCCGCCGGACTCGACGAGGTTGATGAAGGGGAGCCGGTTCTCCCGGGCGATCTCCATCGCGCGGAGGTTCTTCCTGAGCGTGATCGGGTTGATCGCACCGCCCCGGGACGTGGGGTCGTTCGCAACGATCATGCACTCGTGGCCCTCCACCACCCCCACGCCGGTCACCATGCTGGCACCGGTCGGGAAGCCGGTTCCCCAACCGGCGAGCGGTGAGAGCTCGAGGAAGGGCGAGTCCCGGTCGAGGAGGAGCTCGATGCGTTCGCGGGCGAGCAGCTTGCCGCGCTTTCGGTGTCGGTCCACGTACTGCTGGCCACCGCCGACGAGCAACTGCGCAAGCAATTCGTCGTGCTGATCGATCAGGGTCTGCAGCGCGGCTCGGTTGGCCCGGTACGCGTCGGAACGCTCGTCAACGCGGTCCGCCAGGATGGCCACGGGTCAGGCTTCCTCAACCCAACTGGGCGGACGCTTCTCGAGGAACGAGCGCATCCCCTCCTGCCCCTCGGGCGAGGCAAAGAGAGCGTCGGAGAGGACGGACATCGTGGCGAGTGCATCGTCGAAGGGTTCCGACATGCTGCGGTGCAACATCGCCTTGGTGGCGGCAACGGCGATGGGGCCACCCCTCAGCACGCCCTCGCAGAGGCTCATGACCGTGGCATCGACATCATCGGACACGTGGGTGACGAGCCCGATCCGGCGGGCCTCGGCGGCGTCGAAGCGCTCCCCGGTGAGGAACGGTCCTGCGACGGCGGACCATCCGACGCGACGGAGGATCGGCACGGAGATCACCGCCGGTGCAACACCGATGCGGACTTCGGTAAACGCAAAATCGGCGGTTGGCTGCACGACGACGAGGTCACAACTGGCCATCAGCCCGATGCCTCCGGCGCGTGCCGGACCCTTCACCGCAGCGATCGTCGGTTGTTTGGCGCTGCGCAGCCTGGACATCGCGAGCGACATCCGGTTCGGCCCCGTCGAGCTCGCTGCCGGGTTGCCCCCCGCCGCCGTGCGCTCCTTGAGATCCGCCCCGGCGCAGAACGCCGGCGCCATGTGATCGAGCACGATCACGCGCACGTCGTCCTGCTCGGCCCGGTCGAGGGCGCTATGGAGGTCCTCGACGAGTTGCATGGAGAGCGCATTGCGGTTCTCCGGCGAGTCCAGCGTGATTGTTGCAATGCCCCGCGAGACAGCAACCCGAACCAGTGTTTTCCCCACGGTGCCGACACTACGCCGCGCCCCCGTTCGCGGTCTATTACTGCTGCTGTCGAACCGCCACCCAACATCGCGATGCCGGTCATCCCCGCGGCATCGCCGGCATGCGAGGCTCTCCGCATGGGAACGGGTGCGGTATCGGCCCCGGGTGCGCACCACGCTGCTGCCGGGCGAATGACGGAGGCGGCGACAGCATGGCTTGACTCCCTCGATGCTGATCAGCGACGACTGGCGCACTGGGCGGCCGCACCGGGAAGCCCGGCCGGTGACGACGAGCGCCGTCGCTGGTTCTACACGCCCACCGATCACGGTGGCCTGACGCTGCGCACCATGACCGGTGCGCAGCAACGCCTAGCCCTGCGCCTGCTCTCGACCGGGCTGTCACAGGCTGGTTACGTGACCGTTGCGACGATCATGGGGCTCGAGAACGTGCTCGACCTCAACGAGGGATTCCGGTTGCAGGTGGCCGGCCGGGACCGGGCTCGTGATCCCGATGTCTACTTCGTCCGGGTGTTCGGCATCCCGGCAGCGGGGGCAACCTGGGCGTGGCGGTTCGGCGGGCACCACGTCTCGGTCAACCATCTCGTCGTCGACGGTGTCCTCGCAGCAACCACCCCCTGCTTTCTCGGGGCGGACCCTGCGGAGTCCGCGTTGCTCGGCCCGCACTTCCTTCGCCCGCTCGGAGCCGTCGAGGACCTCGGCCGCGAACTGGTGCGCTCCCTTGATATGGAGCAACTGGGCCGCGCGCTCATCAGCCCGCGCGCGCCGCTCGATCTGGTGAGCGGGAACCGGCCCGAGACGAGACTCGGCGACACGCCGATGCATCTCGCCGAGATCTGGCGCGACGCGTTCCCGGCAGAGGTTCACGACGTGATCATGGCGCGCACGCGGGCCGAGGAGTTGAGGATCGGCTTTGGCGCAGAGCATGTGGATCTCGTGCGCATGCCAGCGTCGCCGAACGGCGTCCGCGCGGATCTTCTCTCGCCCGCACAACAGGAACTGCTCCGTTCACTGCTCGACACCTACCTTGGCAGGATGCCTGACGACGTGGCGGGCGTGGAGGCGGCGAAGTATGCCGGGGACGGCCTGCACGGCCTGCACTTCGCGTGGGCGGGTGGGCTCGAGAAGGGCGAACCCCATTACTACCGCATCGGTGGGCCACGCTTGATGGTGGAGTACGACAACGCCCAGAACGGCGTGAACCACGTGCACTCCGTCTGGCGCGACCCGATGGGCGACTTCGGCCACGACGTCCTCGGCGAGCACCTTCGGTCACACCACTGACCGTCGTTGAGACGCTCGGCTGCTGAGTGGTCAGCGGTTCAATGGTCGACGGGTGAGCGGTCGACGGCGACCGCCGCGCGGCGACCCTCGAGCACGGCCTCGTGAACGGTCCGCGGTGCGACGCAGTCCCCGGCCCTGCCGCTGCTGTCGCTGATGGGCGGTGCGGGCAGGCGGAAGCCGCAGTCAACAACCGCAACTGCATCAACGCGGCGCAGGCCGGCGCCGAAGCGATCCTCGAGCACCACGTGGTCCTCGTGCACCTCACGCAGGATGCAGCGACGCTCGATCCTCACCCCTCGTTGCTGGAGCCGGACGTTTGCGGGCGCGAGGTCCCCGCTGCGGGACAGTTCATTGCCGGCGATGTTGTCCTGGGTGACAAGGACAGCGCGGTCGCCGAGTTCCTCCGCGATCGCCACCCCGATCGGGCCGCCGATCGGGTCGTACACGAGGACAGCGCCGTCAGCGGGAAGCGATGCCACGCCCCGCCGGACGTCGGCGATGTCGACGATCATGGGATGACCAGTGGTGCGATAGGGGCGCGTGCCGGGGATCGAGCCGGTGCACTCGATCACCGTCTCGTTCGGCTGCGGTTCGGCACTCTGGCCGCGCTCGATGGAGACCCCGAGCCGTTCGCACTCGGCCACTAGCCAGTCGACGAACACGGCGGCCGGGCCAGCAACGCGGGCGAGCCCACCAACTTCTGGTTCGCGCTCGACGAGACGGACCCGGTGACCGCGCAAACGCGCGACGCGCGCGGTCTCGAGTCCGGCGGGCCCACCTCCGATGACGAGTACATCGCGCGGGTGCGATGAGGGCTGGTCCCAGCGCGGGTCCTCGGTCTCGCGGCCCGTCGTCGGCTCCACCACGCACGTGATGATCGGATTGCGCGCGTCACGGACCTGACACGTCTGGTTGCAGCGCGTGCAGGGGCGGATCTGCTCAGGCGTTCCTGCCACGAGCTTGGAGACGAGGTCCGGGTCCGCGAGCTGGGCCCGCGTCATCTCGACGGCGTCGCACACACCGTCACCGATCGCCCACTCGGCCTGGCCGCTGTCGATGACAGACCCCTGGAGGAACACGGGTACACCGACGGCGGCCTTCGCTGCCCTGCAGGTTCCGATGTTGAAGCCGGTCGGTTCGTGGAAGTCCGGCCGGGTCTTCTCGGCCGAGAAGATCGATCCTCGCACGACGACGAGGTAGTCGACACCTATGGCGCACAGGTCTGCCGCGATTCCGGGGGCCATCTCCGGGGTAATGCCGGCCCACGGGGCGAGTTCGTCGCAGGACAGGCGCAACCCAACTGCTTTGTCCGGGCCGACTGCGGCTCTCGCCGCAGCGATCACGTCTCGCGCGAAGTGAAGACGGTCCTGACCCCACTCGTCGCCGCGGTGGTTGGTGAGTCCCGAGAGGAACTGGCGCACGAGGCTGTGCTGGCCAGCGTTGATCTCCACGCCGTCACAGCCCGACTCGACGGCGATGCGTGCCGACGCCCCGAACGCGGCAACGACTGCGGCGATGTCCTCGGGCTCCATCCACTTGGGAACCTCCCGGCTGTTCACCTCGGGCACGCGCGACGGGGCGAGCAGGGGGGCCTGGCTGTACGCGGAGGAACCCTGCCCACCGGAGTGGTCGAGCGAGGCGATCACGAGCGATCCGTGTGCGTGGCACGCAGCGACAATCTCCGCCCAGCCGGGGCCGCAGCGCTCGGCGAGGGGGAGGCGCTCCGCCGGCCAGTCCGAGGCATGCACGCTCGCGCCTTCGGTCACGATGACGCCGCACCCGCCTTGTGCCCGTCTGCGGTAGAAGGCGGTGTGCCGGGGCGTGAAGCGGCGGTCGTCGTCGCCGAGGTTCGTGACGATGGGGCCGAACATCACACGGTTGGGTGCGGTGACGGGGCCGAGGGCCAAAGGACTGAGCAGTTGCATGCGGGGCAAAGTGTGCCCGCTCCGGACCGGGTCTGGCCACCCCTGCACGTCAAGGGCGGTCAGGGAGGGCTCGGCACCTACCGCCAACTAGGCGTGGGCGAGCACCGAGAGGCTGAGGGAGCCGACACTGGCAGGAGGCCCGGCCAGCAGGGTGGCGCGGTGATCCTCTCCGGTCAGATAGGTGAGGAAGAACGCCGTCGAGTAGTGCCCGAGCACGAGTTGGACGGCGTAGGGGTCGGCCTGTCCGGCGTTGCAGCCGTCCTGGGCGAGGTCGATGAGCGTGCCGAGCATCGGCCGGAGGGACTCGAGACCACCCCGCTCGAGAATCACCGGACAGGAGTCGGTGAACGAATTGTGCCCGGCATTTTCGATCTCGACGTGGTACTTCGGGGAGCCGAGAGCCGCGAAGAGCGCGGCGCTCTTGCTCGCGATCACCACCTGATCATCGGCCCCGGCAACGACGAGCGCCGGCTTGGTAGGCATGGGTGGGCTCGGCTCGCCCATCAGGGACAGGCCACCGGAGATCGAGACGAACGCGTCGATGTCGCCGTTCGACCCCGCCGCCCGGAGGGCCGTCTGGGCCCCCGCGGAGTGGCCGGCGATCCCTACGAGGTCGGCGTTCACGGTTCCCTCGAGGGGGCTCGTGCTGCTCGCCCCTTCCGCGCGGAGCAGGGCGATGGTACGTGAGACGTCGTCGAGGTCGATGCCCTTGTTCGCGTTGTCCAGCTTGCCGCTGGCGAGTGCAACGATGCCGCGCTCGAGGTGATCCGTCGATGCGACGACGAAGCCCCACGACGCGAGGTGAGCGAGGTAGAACGTTGCCACCTGCCGGTAGCCGCCGAATCCGTGGCTGTAGATCACGACAGGGAACGGCCCCTTTCCGGATCCGGATGCGTCACGAACCGCCCCCACGTCGAACGATCCGTTCATCGCCGGTGGCACCATCGCCCGGAACGCCTCGGGGAACGCGTCGGCGGCCTCGTAGGAGTCCGTTGGGCGACCGCTCACCGACATGGCGTCAACGGGGTAGTACACCTCCACCTGGCGGTCGCCGAGGTTGAGCGTGGTGACACCGACGGCGTGGGGGCCGCGAAGGTCAAAGCGATCGGGTTCGATGGTGCCCTTTCTATCGTCGCCGCACGCACCGGCCGCGAGCGGTGCTGCGAGGGCTGCGAAGAGGATCAGGATCCGACGGAGCACGAGAACGACTCGCCCGTCCAGCGTGCGACCACGTGGTACTCGACCTCGTTGTCCCCGAAGACCACCGTGATCTTTTCGCTCTCGATCTCCTGGTCGGTCTTGGAGAAACCGGGGGCCGGCGACACGTTGGTCACCGAGTTCTTGATGAGGTGGCTCGCAGTGAAGGATCCGCCAGCCGAGGAGCACCGTTTGGTCACGGCCCGTCCACCTGTTGTGGTGGTGGTCCTGCTGTTGCCCGATCCCTCGTTGTGGCCGTCTTCGGAGTCGTCTGCGTTGCTGGAGTCGTCTGACCCATCTGGGTCGTCCGGGTTGTCGGAGTCGCCGACGGTGGTCGAGGCGGATCCGCTGGAAGGGATCGACGCGGTGCCTCCACTCCCGGATTCCCCTGCGGTGCCAGCGCCGGACCCACTGCTGGGCCCCGTGTCCCCGTCGTCGACACGCGTGGTGGTCGGCGTTGTGGTGGTGCTCGGACCCACCCCGGTGGAGGGGTCGGCGACGGTGTCGAGGGTGATCGATGGGTCCATCGGCGTGATGCTGTTGCCCCGCTCGTTGCCGGTCAGTGCCACTGCACCTACGGCGATGAGCGCAACCGCCGCGGCGCCCGATACCGCAACCGAGACACGCCGGATACGTGCCACCCGGACCCGGCGGTGGAACACGGGCAGAGCAGCATCCACGCTGGGCACCGGACCAGCGATGTTGCGAAGCGCTGCTGCGAGGTCGGGGTCGTCGAAGTCGTCGGTCATGGCCGCCACTCCTCGTCGAGCAGCCCACGCAGCCGTTCGCGGCCCTGGTGCAGGTGGAACTTCACTGCCCCCTCGCTGATCTCGAGCGCTGAGGCGGTCTCGGCGACGCTTAGACCTTCGAGATAGAACAAGGCAACCGCAAGTCGCTGCTGCCGCGGAAGACCAGCAAGCGCTGCGGCCAGCGGCTCGGACGTGCTGGCCTCGGGGGCATCGACCGTCCAGGTCTCCCCGGCCCCAAGGCGGGCAACCGCCCGGTCCTTGCGGGTGTTGCGGCGGTGCTCGTCGTGGAGTCGGTTGATGGCAACCCGACGGATCCAGCCGACGGGGTCGTCGTACTGGCTGACCGTTCGCCACTTCTGGTGGGCCTTCACGAAGGCCTCCTGCACGGCGTCGGCAGCCGCTTCCTCGCTGCCACCGACAAGCGTGAGCGCGCGGACAAGGCGCCCGTAGTGGGCGCGGAAGTACGACTCAATGTCCGTCCGCAACGTGCCAGCGTTCCAATCGTGATGGTCAACACCGACCATGACACGCTGCAACACGCCCCGTGGTTTGGTCGGAGAAAAAGGTCACTCCCGGCGTTCATCTCCTGTCGGAGTGTGAACGCCTTGGCCGTAACCGTAGCGCAGGGCACACCGCACTGGGAGGTTGGTGGTGCACTCTGCGTGTGGGTATCCACCAATGTTGCGATTGTGTGTCGCTACTGTGACGGCGCTGTAGGAACCGGAAGGAGTAACGCGACCGTGGAAGTAGCTCTGGCAATTGAACTCGGCGGTACGAAGAACTCCGTCGGGCTGGTGAACCGGGACGGCAAGGTTGTCGACTCAGGGGTTCTCGATCCACCGGAGGCCCTTGATGGCCTCTGGGAGCAGATTGAGGTGTATCTGGAGCAGGTCCCGGACCGCGTCACCCAGGTGGGCGGTTCGCTGACTGCGTGTGGGGTATCAGTCGGACCGGCGGTTGAGGAGCTTGCGGGTGGTTCCACCCGGGACGTGCTCGCCGAGGCCGGTCTCATCGTTGCCGAGTCCGTGGACGTGCCGGTGTTCGTCGACACGGCCGGGCGGGCGTTCGCGCTTGCCGAGGGCTGGGTCGGATCGGCACGCGGGTCAGAACACTTCGCCGCCCTGAATATTGACGACTCGGTCACCGGCGGCGTGGTGCTCGACGGGCGCCTGCTCGACGGGGGGCTCTCCCATGCAGGGCGGGTCGGTCACGTCATCGTGGAACCGGAGGGTCGGCGCTGT
>WLJO01000023.1 GCA_009701715.1 Actinomycetota bacterium | reverse complement strand
TGGATGGTGTCTCGGACAGCGAGGTACTGGACGCGATCCTCTACCACCTGTTCCCTGCCTTCGCCCCGTGGGCAGGCCTCGGTCAGCCGCTCGTGTACCGCTGGCGCCCCGGCCGCACCCCGGACACCTGTTTCATGGACGTCTGGCGCCTGGCGCCGATCCCCGACAGCGGCGAGGTGCCCGAACCAGCAACCTGCACGCGGCTGGACCTCGGACAGTCGTGGAAGGAGGCCCCGCGCATGGGGACCCTCGCCGATGTCTTCGAGCAGGACATGGAGAACCTGCCGATGGTGCGGGCCGGGCTGAAGAGCACCGGGAAGCAGGGCGTCTCGTTCGGCAACTACCAGGAGGCGCGCCTGCGCCAGGTCCACCAGACGATCGACCGGTTCATCCTCCAGGGTCTCGAGCGGGACGGTCGCAGCCGCGCAGAGGTGGAGCGTTACCTCGTACCCGAGGGCTGACGGAGCACCCCGCTCGCCTCGAGCGCGTCGATCTCCGCAGGGCTCATCCCGAGTTCGGCGAGCACCTCGCGGCCGTGCTCGCCGATGAGCGGGGCGGGACGGCGGACCGATGCCGGTGTTCGAGAGAACCGGACCGGTGACGGGATCTCTCGGTACGACCCGACCACGGGGTGTTCCACGATCGGCAGTTCGGCAACGAGATCGTCGACGGTGCGCACCGCGCTCGACGGGATCGAGTGCTCGGTGCAGTACTCGAGCCAGAACGCCGTCGGTCGCGTCACGAGCACATCGGCAACATCGCGGTACAGCGACTCGGCGTTCGCGATCCGGGCGCTACCCGTGACCACACGCGGATCGTTGGCGAGATCAGTCCGCCCGCCAGCCGCCCAGATCGCCTCGTAATGCGCCGTCGAGAAGGGCAGCACGTTGATCCACCCGTCGGACGTGTGCTGGGACCTCCGCTCACGGGTGAGGATCCGCTCGTAGCCAGCGGGCCCGAGGGCAGGCTCGGGGATCGCGCCGGCGCCGTGCTCGACCAGCATGAAGGCGGACGTCACGTCTGCCATCGGCACCTCGATGTGCTGGCCCTCGCCCGTGCGTTCCCTGTGGAACAGCGCCGCCATCACCGAATAGGCCATCGTGACGCCGCACAGCTTGTCGGCGATGAGGGTCGGGGCGAGCACACGCTCCCCCGTCACGCGCTCCTCGAGTTCGCTGATCCCCGATGCCGCCTGGATGACGTCGTCGAACGCCGGAGCGTTCTCCCGGCCCGAGCCGGTGGCCCAGCCGTGCGCCTGGCAGAACACGATGTCGGGACGGACCGCGCGCACGTCGTCGTACGCCAGCCGGAGCCGGCCGAGCGGGCCGGGCCGCAAGTTGGTGATCACGACGTCGGACACGGCTGCGAGCCGGAGGAAGACCTCCCGACCGGCCGGGTCCTTCAGATCGAGCGAGACGTTGCGCTTGTTGCGCAGCAGGTTGAGCGACACGCCGGAGAGCTGGCGGTGCGGGCCAGGCCCCATCACCCGGTTGGTGTCGCCACCCTCGGCCTCGATCGACACCACCTCGGCACCGAGGTCCCCAAGGATCTGGGTGGCGAGAGGCCCCATCACAACCGACGAGAGGTCGAGCACCCGGACGCCTGCAAGCGGACCGGACGGCCCCGCCCCGGTCGATTCCCCCTGTGCTGAAACCACGTCTAACCCCTTACCGCTGAGCCGTCTATTCTGTCCCCATGGGGGCTTCCCGACGTTACGTGTTCCCGGAGCCCGGGGACACCCTCGCAACGCTGGCCGAGCGGGTCATGCCGGGTCAACCCGATGCGGCCAAGACACTGCTGTCGTGGAACCTGCACCTCGCAATGCGGCCATTCCCCGTGGGCGAGCCTGGAGAGATCCTGTGCACCGACGTCGTGTACCTCGAGCCCCCCACGGCCCGCGCCGGAGCCTGACCACCGTGGGCCACCTGCAGCGGGACGAACCGATCATCGTCTCGTGTGTGGTCGGCCCGGGCCACGACGGCCGAGCCGAGGTGGTCGCCGAACTCCTTTACCCGAACGGCGGTCGCAGTTGGCTGAGTATCGGTGAGGAAGCGCTCACCCGCGCCGTGGATGCCGCCGGGGTCACCAGCCTCGACGGCCTCACCGGACAGCCGTGGACCGTGCTCGTTGCCGGCCTCGACATGCCCGGCCTCGACATGCCCGGCCTCGACATGCCCGACATCAACCTGCCCGACCAACCCGTATCGACTACCTGACCAACCACCGCTCGAACACCGACAACAGAACCCTGGGGGACACGCCATGCTCGATCTCATCATCCGCAACGGAAGGATCGTCGACGGTACGGGCCTGCCCGCCTACCGAGGTGACGTGGGCGTCGCCGGCGGTCGGCTCGTCTCGGTGGGTCGCTCGCTCGAGCACGCAACGGCCGGGCGCATCATCGATGCGGCGGGCAAGGTGGTGTCACCGGGCTTCATCGACCCCCACACGCACTACGACGCGCAGATGTGCTTCGACCCCTACCTGTTCCCCGCCATCGAGCACGGCGTGACGAGCGTGGTCACCGGTAACTGCTCGCTCAGCCTCGCCCCGGTTCGAGCGACGCAGCGCGAGGACTTCAGCGCGATGTTCCGCCTCATCGAGGAGATGCCCAAGGCAGCCTTCGACACCGGGGTGGACTGGCGTTGGGGCGAGAGTTTTGGCGGGATGGTCGAGGCGGTCGGCAAGGACATCGCCGCCAACGTTGCGCCGCTCGTCGGTCACTCGGTGCTTCGCCTGTTCGTGCTCGGCGACAACGCCCGCCGGGCGGCAACCGCCGACGAGGTGGCACGCATGTGCGACGTGCTGCGCGAATGTCTCGACGCCGGGGCCGTGGGGCTCTCGACAAGCTTCATCGACATCGACCCTTCCATGCACCCGGTGCCGAGCCGTTGGGCGCCCCACGCCGAGCTGCAGGCGCTGTGCGCGGTGCTCGGCGAGAAGGGCCGGATGCTCCAGGTCGTGCACGAGTTCTTCGACGCCGGCCTCACTGTGTCGCGCATCGAGATGATGGCCGACCTGTCGCGCCGCTACAGCATCCCCACCACGCTGTCGCCGCTGTTCCACAACAACACGATGCCGCATGCCGTCACCCAGGTGCTTGAGGCCGTGGAGCGCGCCTGGGCCTCCGGTGCACGCGTCTGGCCCCAGGTGCAGACACGGCCCATCGATATCAGCTGGACACTCGCGGAGCGCAGCCTGATGTTCCTCGTCATCCCCGGTTGGTGGCCGGTGCTGTCGCTCAACACGCACGCCGAGAAGATGGAAGCCTTCACCGACCCGCTCACTCGGGGCAGCCTCGTCGCCGGGCTCAACCTGCTCGCCGACATGCCGAGTTCCAACCTCACGCTCAACCCGTCGTCGTACGTCGTGCGCCAGGTCGGCTCGGACCGCAACCGAGACCTCGTCGGCCGAACGCTCGGCGACATCGCCGTCGAACGGGGCACCACGCCGTCGGAACTGCTCATCGACCTCTCGGTAGAGGAAGACCTCCAGACCTGGTTCATGCGCGCCGATATCGGCCACGACAACGCCGAGGCCGTCGGTGCCATGCTTGCCCATCCCTTCGTCCACGTCGGGGCGAGCGACGGCGGCGCACACGTCGGCTCCTTCGCCACGTTCGGCGACACCGGGCATCTGTTCTCCCAGTACGTGCGCAAGACGCACTCGCTGCGCCTCGAGGATGCGGTCAAGAAGATCACCCTCGACACGGCAACCATCTGGGGTCTCGACGATCGGGGCGTGCTTAAGGAGGGCAAGGCGGCCGATATCTGCGTTTTCGACGCAGACACGATCGACCGGGGACCCGAGGTTGCGTCGGACGACTTCCCGGGCGACGCCATCCGCTGGATCCGACGTCAGGTTGGGGTCCACAGCGTGATCGTGAACGGTGTGGAGACGTGGTCAGCCGCAGAGGGTTACGTCGCCGGGGCCCGCGGCGGGCGGATGATTACGCGCTGAACCGCGACGTCCCCTGCTGCTGCCCTCCGGAAAGCTTTCTCGCCCAGTCGAGCGCGTGCGCGAGCGACTCGGTGAATGCAACTCCTGTCCACGCGATATCGAACGCGGTGCCGTGATCAACCGAGGTCCTCACGATCGGGAGTCCGATCGTCACGTTGACCCCGCTCTCGAACGCAAGGAGCTTCATCGGGGTGTGGCCCTGATCGTGGTACATGCAGACAATCGCGTCGTGCCGCTTGTTGTTCACTGCCTGGTGGAACACCGTGTCGGCCGGGTGTGGCCCGCTCACATCGATCCCCGCCGCGCGTGCCGATTCCACTGCGGGCAGGATCTCGTCGCGGTCCTCGTTGCCGAAGAGCCCGTGCTCGCCGGCGTGCGGGTTGAGGCCGCACACCGCGATACGCGGTTGCTCGATGAACCTGGTGAGGGTGCCGTGCGTGAGGTCAATCACCTCGCGCACGCGTTCCGTGCGCACACGCGCGATCGCCTCACGCAGCGACACATGAGTGCTTACGTGGGTCACCGCGAGGTCGCCGGCCACGAGCATCATCGAGTATCTCGAAGCGCCGCACTCGGCGGCGACGAGCTCGGTGTGGCCGACGAACGACGGATCGCTCAGCTGCGTCGACTCCTTGTTCATCGGCAGCGTGACGACGGCAGCAACCCGCCCGGCGAGGGCATCGCGGGTGGCGCGCACCACGTACTGCCGTGCGGCCGCCCCGGACCTCGCGTCGATGAGCCCGGGGCGATGCTCCTCGGCAGCGAGTAGACCGCAGTCCAGCACCCGCAGCCCGGCGAGGTCCACGTCCAGACCGAGCAGTTCGGCACCCCTGCGCAGGATCGCCAGATCCCCGTACACGACCACGTCGTCGGGAAGCAGACCGTCGGCGTAGCGACGAAGCAGGATCTCGGGCCCGACGCCCGACGCGTCGCCCATCGTGATGGCGAACGGCGGGCTCATCGCCATCGCTCGTCGTTCAGGAGGTCGAGCACGGTGTGATCATTGCCGAATCCGCCCGGCTTGCTCAGGATCGAGATCCTCCGACCCCCCACCTCGATGACGCCGAGCGCCATCCCGCCGAGGGAGCCGAGCACCTGCACGACCCGCTCCCCCACGAAGGCGTCCGCCGTGTCGCCACCGAGCAGGACGACGGTGGCGGTGCCGGAAACTGCAAGGAACTCGTGTGCCCGGACCGCAAGTTCGAGGGCCACCACTTCGGGGTCGGCATGCGGGCCCCGTGGCGGGAGCATCACCGACACGCCGGGACGCGAGGCCACGGCCTCTGCCTGGCGCACGCTCACCGGGCTGCGACTGCCGCAGACCACGAGCACCCCGCCCCGGCCGAGCCCCAACCCGGTCGGCAATCCCGTCGGCACCCGGCCGGCACTGCGTGCAACCGCCCCGACGGCGAGTCCCGTACCGACGATCACCACACCGTGGGACGCGTGGACGGCACGCACGATTTCCTCGACCTCGCCGTCGGTCACTGCATCGGCTACACAAGCACCCGGTCCGTCGTCTGAGAGCCAAACTCGGAGTGCGCCGAGATCGGCTGCCTCGCATGCCCCGAGGACAGCAGCCGGGCGGCTCGTCCGGGCGGGTGAGCGGGGGTCGGTGGCGAACTCGCTGTCGGCAACCGGAACACCTGCTACCCGAACGATTCCACCGACACACGTACGGCCCGCGCTCGGATAGGCGGGCACGACGAGTATCCGACCGGCCGGGCGGAGCGCGTCGATCTCCACCGCCCAGTTCCCGCGCAGTGTCGAGTCCATCTTGTGCGCCCGTCGCACCGCCGGGATCGCCAGGGAGGCTGTCACCCGCTCCCGGGCGGATTCGGGGGACACATGACGGGAACGAAGATCGATGACCTCGAAGTCCACATCCGTCATGTCCGGGTGCTCGCCGTCCCAACTCGTGACGACCGAGCGCCAGCCAGCGTCGGCGCACTGAGCGGCGGACTCCATCGCCCCACTCCGGTCATCGGCGGTCACGAGCAGTGCGCGAGCCATAGGCATCAGACCACGTAGGGGCAGTGTCGACAGCCGCTGTCGCAGCAGTAGCCCCGCTCGACGTGGAACCTCGCCGTGAACACATACAGCCCGGATGACGGGTCCCGATAGCCGGGCTCCCCACGCTCCATCGCCTCGCTGTGCAGGACGATGATGCGCTCGTACTGCGGGTGAGAAGGCGCAAGTCGCTTCGCGTGCGGCAGCCCGAGCGGTCGGTCTGCGAGCGGGGCGTCCACCCACTCGACGCTACCCGTGTCAGGTGGTGACGTAGTCCTCGACGTTGGTACTGCGGGTCTGCTCCCAGAACTCGAGCAGCGAGTACGGCCAGTTCTGGGCAACGCGACCGGACGGGCTCTTGTACCAGGAGTTCACGGTGGAGACTCCCCACACCATCAACTTGTTGCCCGCATCGACCCATTCCTTGTAACGGTCGTGCACCGCCTGCTTACAGTCGATCGAGCCGAGACCGTTCCGGAGGATGGTGCCGATGGAGTCGACGATGTAGTTCGCCTCGCGCTCGGAGAACCAGATGATGCTGCCGTTCACCACGATGTTGGTGTTCGGCCCGTACATGAAGAAGAAGTTCGGGAAGTCGGGCATCGTGATCCCGAGGTATGCGCTCGCGTCGCCGTGCCACTTCTCGTGTAGCTCCACGCCGCCCCGGCCCACAATCTTCATCGGGTTGAGGAAGCGGTGCGCATAGAAACCCGTGGCGTACACGATGATGTCTGCCTCGTGCAGCACCCCGTCGGTCGTGAGGACGCCCTTTTCGGTAATGCGCTCGATCGGGACGGTGTTGAGGCTCACGTTGTCACGCTTGAGCGTCTTTGCCCACGTGCCGTTGTCCACCATGATCCGCTTGGAGGCCGGTGGGTACTGCGGGATCACCTTCTCGGCGAGGTCCGGTCGGTCCGCAAACTCTGCCTTCAGATAGTCCTCGAGCAGGGTGCGCAGCTCGAGGTTCAGCTGGCTGACCGACAGACGCTTGTCGGGCCAGCTCGGGTCCACCTTGCACGCGGGAAGCACTCCCTCGGCTCCGCGCCAGAACAGCAGGAAGCGGTACCACTTGCGGTACGAGGGGACGTTGTCGAACATCCACTGCAGACCGGGGGCGATCTTGTCGTGGTAGTTGGCGAACGGGAAGAACCAGTTCGGGGTGCGCTGGAACACCGTGAGGTGCTTCGCGGTCTGCGCGACGATCGGACAGATCTGGGCCGAGCTCGCCCCGCTGCCGATGATCACCACGCGCTTGCCCGAGTAGTCCACCGACTTGTCCCACTCGGCGGAGTGGAACGACGGGCCGGCGAAAGAGTGCATACCCTCGATCTCGGGCATCTTCGGCCGGTTCAGCTGACCGACGGCGCTGATGACAGCCTGAGCCGTCTCGGTGCTCTCCCCGGTTGGGGTCTTCAGCTCGATTACCCACGCCTGCTGCTGCTCGTCCCACACCATCGAGGAGACCTCGTGGCCGAAGCGAATGTGCTGGCGGAGCCCGTGGAACTCGGCGAACTCACGGAAGTACTCGAGCAGCACCGCCTGGGGCGAATAGTGCAGCGGCCACGCGTGACGGTTCTCGAACGAGTACGAGTAGAAGTGGTTCGGGACGTCGACACGGCAGCCGGGATACTGGTTCTCGTACCAGGTGCCGCCCACCTCGTCGTTCTTGTCGAAGATCACGAACGGCACACCCGCCTGCTTGAGGCGGTACGCGTTCAGAAGTCCCGACATGCCGGCGCCGATGATGGCCACCGTGAACTTACGGTCCGGCGCCAGGTTCGCTTTCGTCCAACCGGGTGCGCGCGGGTCGTCGGAGGTGATCGCTAGTTCCTCCTCGAGCAGTGGCAGGTAATCCTCCGACACCTCGGCGGCCATCAAGAACTCCATGATCCGGTGGAGCGAGTCGGCATCGGGTGCCGGTGCCACGGTGCGGGTTCCGCTCTGGAGGTCGCGGATCACCCCGAAGGCGATCTCACGAATCTCCGCCTGCTGCGCCTCGGTCAGCCCGCCCTGGGGCTCACCGGCGAGCAGTGGGTCCACCTTGAGGTGCGCCTTGAGGAGCGACAGGTCTCCCGTCGCGAACGCAAGCGTGGAGAGCAGACAGGGCAGTTCCGCGTCGGCGAGGGACTCACGGATGGTGGTATCGGTTGTAGCGACCATGGGGAGAACTTACCCAAGGCAACGGCGGCCTGCTGCAGCAGTTCAGCGGATTGCCACAGCAGCGACTTCCATCCTCCACTCGGGACGGACGAGCGCGGGGACGGTGATGAGCACCGAGGCCACCCGGCGGCCGCCGAGTGCCGCATCACGGGCCGCCATCACGCCGCCGAGCTGCTCGCCGGCGACGGCGTAGGTGGTGATCGAGACAATGTCGTCGAGACCCAGACCGGCTTCGGCACAGATCGCAGCAATGCTGCGCCAGGTCTCGGCGGCCTGTTCGGCGATGTCGTCGGAGATGGTTCCGTCCGGCCTCGTGCCGACGGTTCCCGAGATGTGCAGGATCCGGCTGGCATCCGTGCTCAGCACACCGTGGGCGAAGTTGGCAGCCGTCGGGGCGATGCTGCTCGGGTTGATGTCTCGGTTCATGCCGATGATCCTCGCGCGGGCGGGTCCCCGAGTAGTTCCAGCAATCGCTGGGAAAGGGCTTCGGGATGACCGTATATCCGGATCAGCTTGCGCCGACCGGTGCGGCCGCCGACCACCTTCACGTCGAGGCGCCCCACCCCGAATGCCCCGGCCAGCACCTTACAGACCGCATGGTTGGCCCGGCCCTCGGTGGGTGGCTCGACCACACGGATCGCTAGGACCCCGTCGTGGGGGCCCTCGAGCGCATCCTTGCGCCCACCGGGACGCACGTGCACCCAGAAGTCGAATGGCTGCATCTCCATCGGCACAGGATGCCGAGCGTGGTGGTCCATCCGCATGGACCTGCCTACATTGGCTCATTCAGGAGCCCATGTGACCACTTTCGGACAGGAACTCGGGGCCGGCGCTGCCGGTCTGGCGGCAGGGCTCATCAACGCCGTCGCCGGTGGCGGAACCCTCGTGTCGTTCCCGGTGCTCGTTGCGCTCGGAGTGCCCTCGGTGCACGCCAATATCACCAACACCGTGTCGCTGTGCCCGGGCTACCTCGGAGGCGTCTACGCCCAGCGCAGGGACCTTGCCGCCAACGCCGACCGGCTGAAATCACTGCTCGTCGTTGCGGCCACTGGCGGCCTCACCGGCTCCGTCCTGCTGTTATTCACCCCCGAGCGGTTGTTCCGCCACCTCGTTCCGTACCTCATCCTCGGAGCGTGCCTGCTCTTTGCTGCGCAGCCAGGACTCAAGAAGATGCAGCGGCGTGACGCGGCGGCACCCCCCAATCGCCTCCTGCTCGGCGTCTCGGTGTTTGCGTGCGCCCTCTACGGCGGGTACTTCGGGGCTGGGCTCGGGATCCTGCTGCTCGCGGCGCTCGGGCTTGCCTTGGCGGACCCGCTCCCGAGGCTCAACGCGCTGAAGCAGGCGCTCTCCCTCGTCATCAATCTCCTGGCGGGGTGCTTCTTCGTGTTCTCCGGGAAGGTCGAGTGGCAGTACGTAGCGGTGATGTCGGTGACGAGTCTCGTGGGGGGAAACCTCGGCGGGCGCCTGGTCGGCCGACTGAACCCGATCGTGCTCCGGTATGTCGTCATCGTGTTCGGGGTCGCAGCCGCCGTGAAGTTCTTCGTGTGAACGCTCTCAGGGAGACCATCTGGGTGCTCGGCGACCAGTTGAGCCCGCTGCTCGGTCCACTCGCCACGGCCGACCCGTCCCGCACACGGATCCTGATGGTGGAGAGCACGACCAAGATCGCCTCGCGAAACTGGCACCTGCAGCGCGCCCACCTCGTCGTGAGCGGTATGCGTCACCTGGCACACGACCTCGAGCAGCGAGGCTTCCACGTGGACTACCGGCGCGCCGGCAGCCTGCGCGGCGGCCTCGAAGCACACCGAACAGAGTTCGGCCCCACGCTCGTCACGGCGATGGAGCCCGCCTCGTGGGACGGTCTCAAGATGCTGAGGTCCGCCGGGGTCAACACCGTACGGAGCACGCAGTTCCTCACCCACCCTGACGAGTTCGCGTCGTGGGCCGGGGAACGCCGCTCGCTCAAGATGGAGGACTTCTACCGCTGGCAACGCAGGCGCCTCGGCTACCTGATGGACGGCGACGAGCCCGCGGGCGGACACTGGAACTTCGACCACGACAACCGTCAGCCCCCGCCGAAGGGTGCACACGACTGGCCCGCCCCGCACCACGAGCCGCTCGACGACATCGACCGCCAGGTACTCGCGGACCTGAGCGGTGACCCCGCACTTACCGGCCGGCTGTGGGGAGCGGACCCGGACGGTACATGGCCGACCTCGCGCAGGGCAGCCCTCGCGCAGCTCGACCATGTCGTCGAGTTCGTGCTGCCGGGCTTCGGACCGCACGAGGACGCGATGCTCTCGACGAACTGGCACCTCGCCCACACGTTGCTCTCGCCGGCGCTCAACCTCGGCATGCTCCATCCCCGAGAGGTCTGCGACGCGGTGGAGCGCGCGTACCGAAGCGGTGCAGTTCCGATCGCTTCGGCGGAAGGTGTGATCCGACAGATCATCGGATGGCGCGAGTACGTCTGGGGCACCTACTGGCTCTGGATGCCCGGATACCGGACGGCAAACGAGCTCGATGCCCACCGACCGCTACCACCGCTGTTCACCGGTTCGGGAACCCAGATGCGCTGCCTGTCGAACACACTCGAGGACGTGCGTGCGCACGGCTGGACACACCACATCCAGCGCCTCATGCTCCTCGGCAACCTCGCACTGCTCGCAGGCGTCGAGCCCCAATCCCTCGTCGGTTGGATGTGGGAATCGTTCGTGGACGGCGCCGAGTGGGTGATGCTCCCCAACGTGCTCGGCATGGCCCTTCACGCCGACGGCGGCCGGATGGCCACCAAGCCGTACGCAGCGGGTGGTGCCTACATCGACAAGATGAGCGACTACTGCAAGGGATGCCGTTACGACCGCAAGCAGCGCACGGGGCCCGATGCCTGCCCGTTCACCACGCTGTACTGGGCCTTTCTGGACCGGCATCGGGATCGCTTCCTGCGGAACGCCCGCATGGCGCAACAGGTTCGGGCCATGGAACGCCTCAACGACCTCGAGGCCGTTCGCGATCGCGCTGGCGACGTCCTACGGGCGCTCGACGAAGGCATACTCTGATCAGTGACCTCACTGCTCAACCCAACCAGCGTTGCGGCCCTCGGTGAGCAGGTCGCTGCTGTACGCGGGGCGATTGCGTCTGCCTTAGACACCCGCATCGGGGGCCCGGACGCCAGGAAGCGTTGGGACGACATGCTCGCTGCACCCGGCGAGCGCCTCATCGCCGAGGACAGCCCGGTACGGGTCGTTCATGGCGACATCGCAATGCTCGTCGGTGGGCTTCGCGCCATCCTGTTCCAGAGCCTCCAGCCGCGCGCGATGGCGGGCGTGGCCCAGCACAGCAACTACCGCACCGATCCGTGGGGCCGCCTCCAGCGCACGGCGGACTTCCTCGGTGCTGTGACATTCGCGCCGATCGAGCAAGCCCTGCAGAGCATCGAGGTAGTGCGCTCCGTCCACCTGCGTGTGCACGGCACCACTTCGAGGGGCGAGCCCTACTCTGCAAGCGAGCCGCACCTGCTGCGCTGGGTGCACATCGCCGAGATAGATAGTTTCCTTGCGTCGCACCGCGTATACGGCGCAACAAAACTGACCCCAGCGGAGGAGGATCGCTATGTGGCCGACGTAGCGGTCGTGGCCGAGCGACTCGGCGCCGATCGGGTTCCCACCTCGATGAGCGAACTGCGGGCGGCGCTGCGCGAGTTCTCCCCTGAGATGCGATCGAGCAAGGAAGCCCGCGAGGCCACCCGGTATCTAGCGTTCCCCCCGGGGCTGTCGGCAGCCGAGCGTGTCGGCTACGGGCCGATCTTCACCGGAGCGGCGTCGCTCCTGTCCGTGCGGAACCGGATCATGCTGCGCCTCCCGGTGTTCCCCGTGACGGAGCGGCTCGTTGTGCGGCCGGTTACCAGCGTTGCGCTCAGCCTCGGGCGCTGGTCGAGGCCCACATAGCGAGTCCGGCAGCGAGCACGGTCCGCATCGTCCACCCAACGGTTCTGATCCAGTTGCTCCGCACCAACGACGTGACGACGGAAGCGTCGTACTGCTCGGCGAGACGAGCGTGACGGGGCACCTGCAGCAACACCGTGCTCCCCAGCACGACCGCAAGGAGCACTAGCCCTGCTGCACCCCACCACCTGTTCATGCCCTGTGGTGCCGTGAAGAACACCAAGAGGGCGGTAACCCCCTCGAGCGCCATCGGCACGGCGACAACGAGCGAGGTGCGTCTCTGGTGCTCTACTGCGTAGGCCACCGACTCCTGTGCACCCACCACCGCGAACAGTGGGTAGTGCACAATCTGGACGAACCAGATGAGGCCCGTCATCGTTGCGGTCGCAACGAGGTGGATGACCAGAAGCGTCACCGAGGTGATCAGTCAGCGAGGCGGAAGCGCTCGTCTGCGGCCGAGAGCTCCTTCGCTGCCTCGTCGGCCTGGAACATCAGCTCCACCACGGCAGCCATGAGCAGGCGGGTTTGCGGCCACGAGCGCTCAAAAGCCATCTCCTCGCCCATCACCCGGAGTTGCTCCGCAGTCGGCTCGTCGGCGTTGTCGCCGAGCAGTTCGATTGCCCGCCCGACCAGTTCCTCGAGAACAGGCGCGAACAGGTCCCCGAACGCCCTGACCGACCGCGCCTCGTCCCGGTCACGGATCCACGTGTCGACGGTCTCCCACTGGGACGCGATGTCGGTCACGTTGCGGAGGTCAGCCACCTTATGGCGGTGCCCGACCCGTTGAACCGTCTTGGTCCCGATGGCGAACACGACGTCACGTCGGTCCTGCTCCTCGAGCATGACGTAGAGGCGATACACGTCCCCATCGGTGAACACCCGGCCGAACTCCGGCTCCGGGGAGCGGTGGGAGACGACGGGTCGACGTTGCTGCTTCGACATTCAGGCGAGGGTAGCGCCGTCAGCGCCGGGGGCGTGGCACCACGGCCCGGGCATCGGCCACAAGGTGGCAGTTCCTCCGCAACGGTGGCAAAGTTACGCCTCATCGGCTGACAGCCTGTCGTCCGGGGGACGTGCCACGTTGAGAGCGAGCGGGAGCAGACAGCGGGCAGTTGCCATCGTGCTTGCCCTGGTTGTTGTGTCACCCGCGCTGCTCCCGAGCGGCGCCCGCGCGGAACCACCGGAGCCCCGTACGTTCACCGTCGCGCTCACCGGCGACCTGATCGCCCACGTGTCGATCAACCGCAATGCTAAGCGCTTCGGTGGTGGCACCGACTACGACTACCGGCCGATGTTCGACGACGTCCGGCCGATCATCGAGGGTGTCGACCTCGCCATCTGCAGCCTCGAGGGCCCGATCGCCCCGCGTGGCCGCAGGTACGCCGGCTCGCCGAGATTCGCGTCGCCGGCGGCGATCACCCGATCGATCCGCGATGTCGGGTACGACCGCTGCAGCGTGGCCACCAACCACTCGAACGATCAGGGGCCGTCAGGCATCTTGGCGACGCTCGACGCATTCGATGCCGTGGGCCTCGGCCACTCGGGTTCCGGTCGCGATGCTGCCGGGGCCGTTGCCGAGATCTTCGAAGTGCGCGGCGTCAAGGTGGCGCACCTGGCCTACACGTTCGGCGTCAGTGGCCTGCCGAGACTGCTGCGCACGAGCCCGGCCCGGGTGAACATCCTCGGCGCGAAGCGGGTGATCGCCGCTGCGATCGACGCCAGAGCCCGTGGCGCCGAGGTCGTCATCGCCTCGCTGCACTGGGGTCAGGAGTACCAGCAGGCAATCACCCCGGCGCAGGCCCGGATAGCCCGCCAGATCACCGCCAGCGGGCAAGTGGACCTGATCGTCGGGAGCCATGCGCACGTGCTCCAGCCGATCAAACGGGTAAACGGCACCTGGGTACTGTTCGGGCTCGGCAACCACCTGTCCACGCAGAACTCGCTGACGATCGGGCGATTCGCCACTGCAGACGGGTTGATTGCCCGGGTCCGCTTCACCGAGCGACCGGACGGCAGATTCGACGTGAGCAGGCCGACCATTATCCCGACCTGGGTCCATCACCGCAAGTACGTCGTGATGAACGTGTTCAAGCACCTCGACGACCCGTCACTGCCGCCGGAAATCCTGCGAAACCTCCGAGCGTCGTGGCAGCGGACCTCGCGGCTCCTGAAAGGGTTCATCGAGCCCTTGCCCATCTAGGCAGGGCTATCCCTGCACACCAAGGCGTTCGAAGGCCACGCCCTTGAGGCGCTTGTAGTCCACCTTGCCGTTGGGGGCGCGCCCGATCGTGTCGATGAGCACGAGGTCCCGCGGCGCCTTGTACGCAGCAAGGTGATCCTTGACGTGCGCCGACAGTTCCTCGAGTGTCGGGGTCTGGCCCGGCTCGGCCTCCACCACCGCGCAGATCGTCTCGCCGAAACGGGCGTTGGGTATCCCGACAGCCACGGCGTCGCGCACCTTCGCGTGCCGCTTGAGCGCCTCCTCCACCTCCTCGGGGAACACCTTCTCGCCACCGGTGTTGATACACACCGATCCGCGCCCGAGCAGGTTGAGCGTGCCGTCCTCGTTCACCTCGGCCCAGTCCCCCGGCATGCTCCAGCGCTGTCCCTCGATCATCTTGAAGGTGGCGGCACTCTTCACCTCGTCCTTGTAGTAGCCGACCGGAATGAACCCACCGACCGCTACGAGACCGCGCTCACCCGAACCAGGGATCACACGGCGACCCTCCTCGGTGAACACGCCGCACGACGGCCCGAGCATGAAGCGAGCCGTCTGGCTCGTACCGTCCTTCGTGGAGACCGACGCACCCATGCCGACCGCCTCGGACGAGCCGAACGAGTCGAACAGCGCAGCCTGCGGGATGTGGCGGAGCAAACCTTCTTTGTTGTCCTGTGCCCACATCACTCCGGACGAGGTCACCATGCGAACGCTCGAGAGGTCGTACCTGCCGGGGTTCGCGTCGAGGTGCTCGAGCATCGGGCCGGCAAAGGCCTGCCCCACGATGATGATGGAGTTCACCTTGTTGCGCTCCACCTCGCCGAACAGTTCGGCAACGTCGAACGAGCGCGACGGGAGCGTGACGACGGTGCCGCCGAGAATCATCGCGATGAGGCTCGAGAACTGGCCCGTGCCGTGCATGAGCGGGCACGCAGACAGCAGCACAAACGGCGGCCAGTCCGGGCCCATCCGACCAACGAGCTCATCCCTGTTCGCCACGGGCTGGTAGCCGAGCACGGGGTTGCCCCCGGAGCCGAGAACGTTGAACAGATCGTCCTGGCGCCACATGACGCCCTTGGGCATTCCCGTCGTGCCACCCGTGTACAGCAAGAGCAGGTCGTCGGGGCTGCGGCCCCACGGTCCGCGCACGGCCTCGGTGATGCCCGTGGACACAACGGACTCGTAGTCGACGGCCCAGGACGGCACGTCTCCGCCACCGTCACGGACGCAGTACCAACGCTTCACCTTTGGCAGCTGTGTGCGCACCCGGTCAATGAGCTCGTTGAACGTCGCGTGGTACACGACGGCCTCGGCGTCGGCGTTGTCGAACAGATACACGATCTCGTCGTGGCCGTAGCGGTAGTTGGTGTTGACCGGGGCGAAGCCGCCCTTAAAGGCCGCCACGTAGGTCTCGAGGTACTCGGGGCCGTTGAACAGGTATGCGGCCACCTTGCTCTGGTGTGTCAGCCCGACGGCGAGCAGGTCTGCTGCGAGGGCGTTCGCCCGCCCGTCGAACTGCGCCCAGGTGTAGGTGCGATCGCCCTGCACCTGCACGAGGCGGTCCGGCACCCGGGAGGCCACGGCCTCATACACGTCCGCAAAGTTCCAGCTACTCATGTCTTGCCCCCTGACTCGACCTGCGGTCAGTCTGCCAGTCCCCGCGCCGCAGGGCCATGCCCGGGCTCAGTGTGGGGGTCTGCGGAGTGCAGCGAAACTCGTGATCGCCCGCACCTCGAAACCGAGGCGCGAGTACACGGGGAGGGCGGCGGTGTTGTCGGTCCGCACGTTCAGGAACGGGGTCTCGCCCCTCGCCCGGATGCCGGCAGCCACCTCGGCAGTCACGATCGACGCATAGCCGCGGCGACGCGCCGAGTTGTCCGTGCACACGGCACTGATCTCGCAGTACCCCTCGGGACGCATCCGCTGGCCGGCCATCGCCACGAGTACCTCCCCGTGGAAGATGCCGATATAGCCACCCAGTTCGACCGTCCGGGACAGGAACGGCCCGGGCTCCGTCCTCGCCACGAGCGCAACCATCTCGTCGACATCGCACTCCCCGAGGGGTCGCATCGAGACAGCACGACCGGTCTGTGGGTCGACGGTCGCCAGCGCCGGGACACTCCGCGGTGAACCCTCCAGCACCATCTGGTTCCCGTTCCCGCTATAGAGACGCGCCCAACCGCCGGGCTCCACGATCGGCCCCGGCCGGAAGATGACGACGAGGCCATCATCGCCGGCGATGTCGGCGAGATCCGCCCACGAGTCAGCGTGGTTGTCCGCCATCCCGCAGAACACCGAGATGTCGGGCCGGTAGCGCAGCGCACGCCCCGCACCGACGGCAACGCCACAGTGTGTCCCCTGCAGCGCGCTCCAGACGGGGTTGTCAAGCGGGTGATGGCCAGCGTCCATGAAAACGAGTATCGCAGCCCCTTTCGGCCCGCCGCCCTCCGTCGTACTCTGGCGCAATGTCCACTTCGTCTGCAGCAGGTTCCCGTCTCACCGGCAAGGTTGCCCTCGTCACGGGTGGATCCCGAGGCATGGGTGCAGCGTTCACCCGGGCGATGGTCGCCCAGGGCGCAAGGGTGATGATCGCCGACGTGCTCGACGAGCCGGGCCGGGCCCTCGCGGCCGAACTCGGTGACGCCACGCGGTTCGTGCACCTCGACGTCACCGACCGTGACCAGTGGAAGGCTGCTGTTGCCGCCACCGTCGCTGCGTTCGGCTCGCTCAACGTGCTGATCAACAATGCTGGCATCGTGAACTTCGCGCCCATCGACAGGTACACACCCGAGCAGTGGGACACCGTGATCGCGGTGAACCTGACCGGGGTCTTCAACGGCATCTGGGCCTCGGTGCCCGCGATGAAGGACTCCGCCCCCGGCTCCATCATCAACATCTCCTCCACGGCCGGACTCCGTGGGTACTCCGCACTACCCGGGTACAACGCCTCGAAGTTCGGGGTCCGTGGCCTCACCAAGTCCGTTGCGCTCGATCTCGCTGCGCACGGCATCCGCTGCAACTCGGTGCACCCCGGCCTCGTGGCGACCCCGATGACCGAGGGCCTGCCCGCTGCACAGCGCCACGTTGCGATGCACCGCCCCGGCAAGTCCGACGAACTCGCACAGCTTGTCGTGTTCCTGGCGAGCGACGAGTCGAGTTTCTCCACCGGCGCCGAGTTCGTCGCCGACGGAGGGGAAACGGCTGGGCTCGCGCCCGACGCGTTCCCCTCCTGATCGAGGGGAAATACTTGTCCTGAGCAACCAATTGCTACAATTGGCACGGTTCACGATCAAGGAGGACACCCCGTGACACTCACGGCGGACAAGAGCACATCGTCCGGGTTGTACGAGAAGCGGTGGTTCGCCCTCTGGTCCCTGTGCCTCAGCCTGCTCATCGTGGTGGTGGGCAACACGAGCCTCAACGTGGTCATCCCCACGCTCGCAAAGAGGCTGGATGCCACCAACTCCCAGTTGCAGTGGGTGGTAGCGATCTACTCGCTGGTGTTTGCCGGCCTGCTGTTCACGTCCGCAGCGATCGGCGACCGGTTCGGCCGCAAGGGTGCGCTGCAGGTCGGCCTCGTCATCTTCCTCGTCGGCAGCGTCCTTGCCTCGCAGTCGCACTCGATGATGCAGTTGATCCTCTGCCGTGGGCTCATGGGACTGGCGGCGGCATTCGTAATGCCGTCAACGCTCTCGATCCTCGTCAACATCTTCCCGCCACAGGAGCGCCAGAAAGCGATCGCCATGTGGGCGAGCGTGAGCGGTGTGGGCGGCACGCTCGGACCGATCTTCAGCGGTTGGCTGCTCGGCCACTTCTGGTACGGATCGGTGTTCCTCGTGAACGTGCCGATCATCGTCCTCGCCCTCGTGAGCGGCGGGAGGCTCCTGCCGAAGTCCAAGGACCCGAGCCACGGCAAGCTGGACCCTCCGGGGTTCATCCTGTCGACGGTCGGCATCGTCACCCTGGTGTTCGGGCTCATCCAGGCGCCGGAGAAGGGCTGGGCAAGCACGGGGACCATGTTGTGGTTCGGCGCTGCCGCCGTGCTCCTGCTCGCATTCGTTGGCTGGGAGCGCCGAGCGAAGGAGCCGATGCTCGACGTTGCGCTGTTCAAGATCCCCACCTTCACCACCGGCACGGTCGGGATGATCCTGCTGTTCTCCGCGATGTACGGAGCGTTCTTCCTCCAGACCCAGTACTTCCAGTTGATCCTCGGCCTCAGCCCGCTCAGTGCCTCGCTCCGCTTCCTCCCGATGTCGCCGGTCATGCTCATCCTCGGCTTTCAGACGCCGAAGATCACCGCCCGCCTCGGTGCGAACCGCTGCGTCGGGCTCGGTCTCGCCATCCTGTCGTCGGCCATGTTCACGATGCGCACCATGAACGCGAACTCGCCCTACATCGTCCCACTCGTGGCCTTCATGCTGATGGCGGGCGGGGTCGCGCTGTCGGTTGGGCCGCTCACAGCGGCGATCATGAGCGCGGTACCGCCTCGCCGGGCCGGCATGGGGTCTGCGATGAACGACGCCACGCGTGAACTCGGTGCAGCACTCGGCGTTGCGGTGATGGGCAGCATTGCTGCCTCGCACTTCGCCACCAAGGTTGCCGGGCTGCTTGCCGGAGTCGGCGGCGACGACCGCAAGATGGCGACCTCGTCGCTCGAGGGGTCCGTCAACGTCGCGGAGCGACTTACTGGTGCCCAGGCCCAGAACCTGGTCGATGGGGCGCGGCACGCCTTCCTCGACTCGCTGCACCTCGCCACCACGATCGGCGGAGTGGTTGCCCTCATTGCCTCTGTGCTCGTCCTGCGCTACCTCCCGCGCAGCGTCAGCCATGCGGGCGCCGAACAGGGCCACCACGGATAGCCGGCGCCGCCGGGCGGCGGCCGATCCGGAAACTCCCTCTAGAAATCCGACTAAGTTTGTCGGTTTAATAGGGGAACGGTTCCACACCGGTCTCGCACAGAGGAGCAGCAATGGCAAAGATCGCCGACAACGTCACCGCACTCATCGGGAATACCCCTCTCGTCCGCATCAACCGGGTCACCGACGGTGCAGGCGCCGAGGTGGTTGCGAAGCTGGAGTTCTACAACCCGGCTCACAGCGTGAAGGACCGGATCGGCGCCGCCATGATCGACGACGCCGAGCAGTCCGGCAGGCTCAAGCCCGGCATGGTGATCGTTGAGCCCACGAGCGGCAACACCGGCATCGCGCTCGCGATGGTGGCGGCAGCACGCGGCTACCAGATCATCCTCACCATGCCCGAGACGATGAGCAAGGAACGCCGCATGCTGCTGCGTGCGTACGGCGCCGAACTCTTGCTGACACCGGGACCCGAGGGAATGGGCGGGGCCATCGGGAAAGCGACAGAGATCGCCAACAGCGACCCAGCGAAGTACTTCATGCCCCAGCAGTTCGAGAACCCGGCGAACCCGGCGATCCACCGGGCCACCACTGCCGAGGAGATCTGGCGCGACACCGACGGCAAGGTCGACTTCCTCGTCGGTGGCGTCGGCACCGGCGGCACCATCACCGGCATCGGTCACGCGCTCAAGGACAAGAACCCGAACATCAAGATTGTCGCCGTCGAACCCGCCGCGTCGCCCGTCATCTCCGGCGGCCAGAAAGGCCCGCACCCGATCCAGGGCATCGGCGCCGGCTTCATCCCGAAGAACCTCGACACCACCGTGCTCGATGAGGTCATCGCCGTCGCCAACGAGGACGCGTTCGCAACGGCACGCCGCATGGCGAGGGAGGAAGGCCTGCTCGTCGGCATCTCCTCCGGTGCGGCAACGTGGGCAGCCATCGAGATCGCCAAGCGCCCGGAGAATGCCGGCAAGCGCATCGTCGTCATCATCCCCTCGTTCGGCGAGCGTTATCTCAGCACTGCGCTGTTCGCCGACCTGGCCGATTGATGAGCACCTGGCGCCGTGACCTCGCGGCGGCGCGTGATCGCGACCCGGCAGCGCGCTCCTCCCTCGAGGTTGCCCTGCTGTACCCGGGTGTGCATGCTGTGTGGGTGCACCGGGTTGCACACCGTCTCTGGAAGCAGGATCACCGCTTCCTTGCGCGGATGCTCTCCCAGCTCGCTCGCAACCGGACCGGGATCGAGATCCACCCCGGGGCAACGCTGGGGCCGGGACTGTTCATTGACCACGGTATGGGTGTCGTAATCGGCGAGACCGCCGAGGTGGGCGAGAACGTCACCCTGTACCACGGCGTCACGCTCGGTGGCACCACCCTGGACCGGGGCAAGCGCCACCCAACGATCGGCGATCGTGTGATCATCGGTGCGGGCGCCAAGGTGCTCGGCGCCATCGAGATCGGTGCGGACAGCCGGATCGGGGCCAATGCAGTCGTGGTGCGACCCGTGCCGAGGAACTCCGTCGTCGTCGGCGTGCCCGGCCAGATCGTGTCGCGCAGCCGTGCCAGCACCGAGGTGCCGGAACCGGACCTCGACGAGGTCGAGCTGCCGGACCTCGTGGGCGCCAGCCTCAAGTCCCTCCTGAAGCGGGTGGACGAGCTCGAGACCACGGTCACCGGCCACACCTCGGCAGATGCCATTCGCCCCTCGACCGAGGGTGTCTGGTCCGGGCTCGACTTCTCGATCTGATCCCGCCGACACTGTCCTGCGGCTCCCGCACAGCAAGCCCATTAGGTTGAGGGCGTGAGCGAACTACCCCTGCACCACAAGTCCCTCGTCGAGCTCCGCAATCTGCTCGCGCTCAAGGAACTGTCCTCTCGTGAGCTGCTCGACCACTACGTTGCCCGGATCGAGACGCTCAACCCGGCAGTGAATGCCGTGGTCACCGTGGACCTCGAGAGCGGCCGTCGGGCGGCCGAGGCGGCCGACGCGGAGGCTGCGGCGGGTAGGCATACCCGCCCGCTCCACGGCATCCCGATCACTGTGAAGGATGCACTCGCCGTGCGTGGGCTGCGGTCAACAGGCGGCGCCATCGAACACGGCGATCACGTGCCGACGAAGGACGCCGACGCGGTGGCCCTCGTGCGCTCGGCCGGCGCAATCCCCTTTGCGAAGACGAACGTTCCCCGGTGGTCCGGCGATATCCAGACCTACAACAACATCTTCGGCACCACGAACAACCCGTGGGACCACACGCGCACCCCCGGCGGGTCCTCCGGCGGAGCGGCCACCTCGGTGGCGCTCGGGTTCACGGGCTTCGAGATCGGCACCGACATCGGCGGGTCAATCCGGTTCCCTGCAGCGTTCTGCGGCGTGGCCGGCCACAAGCCCTCGTACGGCCTTGTGCCGTGCGGCGGGTACATCGACCGCATCGACTACGGAATGGTCGAGCCGGACATCAACGTGCACGGGCCGCTTGCGCGCTCGGTGGACGACCTCGAACTGTTGCTGCACATCCTTGCGTCGCCCCGCCCGGACCGAGCGCAGGCGATCGGGCACCGGCTTCCCATGCCCCGCCACGAGCGCATCGACGCCTTCCGCGTTGCGGTCTGGTCCGACGACGATGCCTGCCCCGTCTCTGCAGATGTCCGGGCAGCGGTCGAGCGGGCCGGCGACGTGCTCCAGTCGCTCGGCGCGCAGGTCAACCGCTCCGCCCGTCCGGACCTCAACGCCGACGCGTCGTCACAGCTCGCGCTGTGGCTCGTCGCAGCGGCTACCGCTCCGTCCATGGGCGACGAGGACTTCGCCCGCTACCGCGCCATCGCAACGTCGCCGGACACACCGCCGGAGGTTGCTGCGAGCCTCGGCTCGTTCACGGCCACGCACCGGGACTGGATGGCGGCCGACGTCGTGCGCCAGCACCTCCGTGAGCAGTGGCGGGCCTTCTTCCAGCAGTACGACGCACTGATTTGTCCGGTGGCGATGACGCACGCATTCCCGCACACTCAGGCGGGCAGCCTCCCCGAACGGACCGTGCTGGTCGACGGAGTGGAGCGGCCGTATATGGAACTGCTTTGGTGGACGGTGTTGATCGGCGGGGTGCACCTGCCGGCCACGGTCATCCCGGTCGGCACGTCCGCCGACGGCCTGCCGATCGGCGTGCAGATCGTTGCTCCGTACATGGAGGACCGGACCGCTCTGGCTGTTGCCCGGGCGATCCGCAACGAACTCGGGCCGATCGCCTTCCCGGACTGACGGCACCGGGGGCTCAATGACCCAGCCGATGTACCTGCTCAGTGGAGCGGCACGCGCCACTTGATCGTGGTGCCACGCGCTGTCGAGAAGAACTCCGCCTCGCCCCGGAACTTCTCTGCCCGGGCACGAATGTCGAGGATCCCGGCCGAGAAGGTCGCGTCGGTATCGAACCCGTGCCCATCGTCCGCGATGATCAGTTCCGCACGGTTCTCATCGAGCATGACGGACACGAGCACGCTCTGGGCGTCCCCGTGGCGAACGGCGTTGGACACTGCCTCGCGCACCACCGCCCGCATGCTCGAGCGGATCTCGGGATCACACTCGCCTGCTCCCTCGACGACCACGGTGCACAGCACGCCGGTTGCGTCCACGATCGGCCGCAGTGCGTCCCTCAGTTCCACCTCGATCACGGTGGGTGTCACGCTTCGGAGGTCGAGCACCTCCCGGCGGATCTCCTCAATCACGCCCGCAAGGATGGAAACGACGTGCTTGGCGGTGTCCGTCGTGTCGGTGTCGAGTGTCTCCACCATCGACTCGATGAACAGACAGGCAGCGAACAGCTGCTGCACCGTGGAGTCGTGCAGGTCCCGTGCGATCTGCTCACGCTGCTGGGCCATGGTCCTCGCGCGTGATGCCTCGAGAACGGCAAAGCGCTGGTTCTCCAGGTCGAGTTCCATACCGCGCAGGTCGGAGCAGTCAGTCCCTATCTCCACGACGAAGCTGCCTACGCGCTGCCAGAGCACGTTGAGGAAGACGAACGGGCGGTCCGGGCTGTAGATCTCACGTGTTTCGGGTGTGAACTCGAACACTTGCTGTACCGAACCCTCGTTCCAGGCGCGATTCACGTAGCCCATCGCGTCGAGCGGGTCGTGATACTCCTCCATCATCAACTGGCCGAGAACGACCGGCCTCACGCGCACTCTGGCGTAGGCACGGTTCCACGTGTGCAGGCGGGCGTCGATGATCAAACCTGACTCATCGAACACGGGGGTGTGCACACTCACGTACTCCCTGAGTTCGTCGATGATGGCGAAAAGATCTTCGGCCCCGATGGGTTCCACCCCCGTATCGTGGCAGAGACGTGCTCCGCACACGGCGTTAGGGCAGTCGGTGGATCACGAGCGGCATCGAACCGCGCACACCTGCCTCGTGCAGGACAGCAGCGCATACGGTGAGGGCCCAACCCGACCGCATGCTGGCGGCACACAGCAGCACCGGGCCGGGCAGGGGTTCGACCGGGGCGCCGAGCACTATTGCGGACTCGAGATGGCGAACGGCCGGGCTGCTGGACAGGTCCGGGCCGAGCGCCTCACCCTCCCAGCGCAATACGTCGAGCACCTCCAGCCTGCCAATTTTGGCGATGTCGGCGGCCAGACGCCGGTTTGCCTCGCCCTCCTCGCCGAATGCGGCCGCCGGGACGACAGCGGCGGGGCGCTGTGACCACACCTTCGCCCAGCGGCGCAGGACCTCCACGGCGCCACCGACGAGCGGCTCAGGAAGCGTTCCGTAGCCCGATCGCTGGAGATCCCGCAGGGCCTCGGCCCACCCGGGGTCGTCGGCAAAGGCAACAGCCCGGCCCTCCAGCAGACCAGCGATCCTTCCTCGACGAGCGACGCCCTGGGGCCACAACTTGCGGGGCTCGACCACAATGTCCACGCCCCGGGAGAATGCCCGGGCGGCCTCGAGCCACTCCGCCGCCGGCGCGGTGCCCGGCTGGGGCAGCGCCCCGGTGCACACCGAGCAGCGGCCGCACTGTGCGGGCGACGGGTCGTCGAGGGCCTGCTGCAGATAGGCCATGAGGCAGCCGCGCCCGTGCGCGTACTGCCGCATGAGGTCTGCCTCGGCGCGACGCATTCGCGTGAGAGTGTCCCACTTGGTGGTGTTGTGCACGTAGGTCTCGCCGGTGGAGGCCCAGCGGGTTCCGTCCTTGGTTACGACACCGTCGACGGCAAGGATCTTGAGCAGTGTCTCGAGCCGCCCTCGGCGCACGCCGGTGGTGCTGTCGAGCTCCACCGTGGACTGCGGTCCGGCGGCCAGCGCGATCAGCACCTTGTCGACGTCCGCAGCATTGGGGATCGATGCTGTGGCGAAGTAGTCCCAGATCCGCTCGTCGGAGTCCGATGAGAGCAGCACGGCCACGGCGTGATCGAGCGCCCGACCGGCACGACCCACCTGCTGGTAGTAGGCGACCGGGGTGGACGGCGAACCAACGTGGATACAGAATCCGAGGTCCGGCTTGTCGTAGCCCATGCCGAGGGCACTGGTGGCCACAACCGCCTTCACCTCGTTGCGCCGGAGCGCATCCTCCACCTGCTCGCGCTGTTCGGCTTCCAGCTGTCCGCTGTATGCAGCCACCTCGTGGCCGCAGGACTGCAGGAACGCAGCCAGGCGTTCTGCCTCCGCGACGGTCAGCACGTAGATGATCCCCGAGCCGGGGAGCGTGTGGAGTGCATCGGCAACCCAGGCATAGCGCTCCAGCGGCGCCAGCCCGGGCACGACCGCTAGCTGCAGCGACGTCCGTGCGAGCGTGCCGCGGAACGTGACGGCCCCGGATCCCAACTGCGACTCGACATCGGCGACCACCCTGCTGTTCGCGGTGGCGGTGGTGGCGAGCACCGACGCCGTCGGAGTTCCGAGCAGTGCGCGGGCGAGTCGCTGGTAGTCGGGCCGGAAGTCGAATCCCCAGTCGCTGATGCAGTGCGCCTCATCAATCACTACCAGTCCGACGCGGGCCATCAGTTGGTCGAGCCGGGCTGCGAACCGGGGGTTACCGAGGCGCTCGGGCGACACGAGTAACACGTCCAGTTCGTCACTGTCGAGCGCCCTGAACACGCTGTCCCAGTCGTCGATATTCGTGCTGTTGATCGTGGCGGCACGGAGGCCGGCACGCGTGGCCGCATTCACCTGATCCCGCATGAGCGCCAGCAGCGGCGACACCACGAGCGTGGGGCCAGCCCCGGTGGAGCGCAGGGCAGACGTGGCTGCCCAGTAGACGGCGCTCTTGCCCCAGCCGGTGGCCTGCACGACGAGCACGCGGGCCGCTGGCTCGATGATTGCCCGCACAGCGTCGAGCTGGTCCCCCCGGGGTACCGCTCCCCCGCCGGCCAGCCGCTCGAGGACGATCTGGGTGTGTTCGGCAGCAAGGTCGTTCGGCAAGGGGGTCAACCTACTCGGGGTGCTGCACCAGCGGCCGTTGAGACGCTTGCGTACCGAGCCGACCTCCCAACCGGAGCCGTGTTACGCAGCGCGGGGTTTGCGGCGACGTACAACCGAAACACCCGCCGCGATGACTGCTGCGCCAGCGGCGACGATCACGATGATCCACACCCCGTTACCGCTGCCGCCACCCACGATTGCACCACTCGTTCCCGACTGCGGGAGCGCGTTGTTGAGGCGTTTGATGGACCCTTTGAAGTCACCGCCCAGCAAGATCTTGCCATCAGCCTGCACCACCACCGAATTCACCCGGCCGGTGAGGTTTGGTGGGCTTGGTGGGGTGAAGGTGCTGTCGATGCTGCCGTTGGGGTGGAGGCGTTTGACGGACCCTTTGAACTTGCCGCCGACCAGGATCTTGCCATCAGCCTGCACCACCACCGAGTTCACCCTCTTGTCGAAGGATGCGAAGTCGGTGTCGATGCTGCCGTTGGGGTTGAGGCGTTTGACGTGCCCTTTGAAGTCGCCGCCGACCAGGATTTTGCCATCAGCCTGCACCACCACCGAGTTCACCTTCTTGTCGAAGGATGCGAAGTCGGTGTCGATGCTGCCGTTGGGGTTCAGGCGTTTGAGATACCCGGTGAAGTCGCCGCCAACCAAGATCTTGCCGTCAGCCTGCACCACGATTGACTGCACACCGACGGGGACCCGCTTCCCCCGGCCGCTGAAGGATGGTGGGGTGAACGTGGTGTCGATGCTGCCATCGGCGTTGAGGCGTGTGGCATACCCGGTGAAATTGCCGCCGACCAGGATCTTGCCGTCGGCCTGCACCACCAGTGAGAACACCACGAGGTCGAGGGATGGTGGGGTGAACGTGCTGTCAACGCTGCCATTGCTGTTGAGGCGTGTGACATACCCGGTGAAATTGCCGCCGACCAGGATCTTGCCGTCGGCCTGCACCACCAGTGAGAACACCACGCCGGCGAGGGACGGCGGGGTGAAGGTGCTGTCGATGCTGCCATCGGCGTTGAGGCGTGTGACGGACCCCGTGAAATTGCCGCCGACCAGGATCTTGCCGTCAGCCTGCACCACCACCGAGTACACCACGCCGGCGAGAGATGGCGGGGTAAAGGTGCTGTTGACGCTGCCATCGCTGTTCAGGCGTGTGACGGACCCGTTGAAGGCGCCGCCGACCAAGACCTTGCCGTCAGCCTGCACCACCACCGACTGCACCACGCCGTCGAGGGACGGTGCGGTAAAGGCGCTGTCGACGCTGCCGTTGCCGTTCAGGCGTGTGACGGATCCGTTGAACTCACCACCGACCAAAATCTTGCCGTCGGCCTGCATTACCACCGACTGCACCACGCCGTCGAGGGACGGTGCGGTAAAGGCGCTGTCCACGCTGCCATCGGTGTTCAGGCGTGTGACATACCCGGTGAAGTCACCGCCGACCAGGATCTTGCCATCAGCGTGCACCACCACCGATCGCACCCGGCCGTCGAGGGACGGCGCGGTAAAGGTGCTGTCGACGCTGCCATTGCTGTTCAGGCGTGTGACATACCCGGTGAAGTCACCGCCAACCAGGATCTTGCCATCAGCGTGCACCACCACCGAGTACACCCGGCCGTCGAGGGACGGCGCGGCAAAGCTGCTGTCGACGCTGCCATTGCTGTTGAGGCGTGTGAGATACCCGGTGAAATTGCCGCCGATCAGAATCTTGCCGTCAGCCTGCACCACCACCGATCGCACCCGGCCGTCGAGGGATGGTGGCGTGAAGGTGCTGTCGACGCTGCCATTGGTGCTGAGGCGTGTGACGGACCCGGTGAAGTCACCGCCGACCAGGATCTTGCCGTCGGCCTGCACCAGCAGTGAGTACACCGGGCCGTCGAGGGACGGCGCGGCAAAGCTGCTGTCGACGCTGCCGTTGCCGTTCAGGCGTGTGAGATACCCGTCGAAGGCGCCGCCGATCACGACCTTGCCGTCAGCCTGCACCACCACCGATCGCACCCGGCCGTCGAGGGACGGTGGGGTGAAGGTGCTGTCGATGCTGCCGTCTGCGACGGTCTGCGCGGTGACAGGAGAGGCGAGGACGAACGTGGCGACACTTGCGGCTACGAAAGCGACACCGACAATGCTGCGCAGGCGACCTGAGATGTGACGAATCAACGGCTTGACCCTTCCGGTTGGGCCGGAACCCGGCACCAACCATTGCTTAGCAGATTGCGCACCGGCGACGCATCGGGCACGACTGCCCAAGCAAACAAGAAAGCCCCAGCCCGACGGCCCGGGGCTTGGTGTCGAAGGGCGGACTTGAACCCCCACGAGTTTGCGATCGCTAGACCCGTACACGTTCTGCAATAACCCGAATCTGTTCCGACCACTCGTGTCTCGGCTGGGTAAGTGAGAAGAGATCACTCGATGCGTTCCGCACAACATCCTCGTCGAGTGGCAAGAGTGCGACGGTCTCGGCACCGTACGTTTCGTCCATCTGCTTCAGCAGGTCCCCCCGGTCCACACCTGATGGGACCTTGTTCAGGACGAGAAGCAAGTCGGGCACCTTCAGGCGACGCGCAACACTGACGGTCACTGCAGTTCCCTCAAAATCTTGGCGGTCAGGTCGAAGAATGATCAGGAGCGTGTCACTCAACATGATCGAAAGAAGCGTCTCTTCGTTCAGCCCGGGGTGCGTATCGACAATGACGTAGTCGAGGTGAAGCTCCGATGCAAGATTCTTCAAACCATCCCTGAGCCGCGCGACGTCGTAGCCATCGTGCAGAATCCGTGCGATATCGCCTGCAGAAACACTTGAGCGCACGAGGTACAGCGCACCGCCATCGGACATCGCCTGATTTGCCCGCACCCGGTCGCTCACGTCTTGAGCGACGTCCTGGATTGTCGCTTGCTCCCACAGATAATCGTTCAGCGAGGGACCATGCGTGTTGTCGAGCCCGAAGAGAACGTGCACACCGGGGCTCTGAATATCGGTATCCACGATCGCTACCCGAGCCCCGCCAACAGCAAGTTGACCAGCAAGGTTTGCGACCGTGTTTGTCTTCCCGGTGCCCCCTCGAAAGGAGTGCACAGAAATCAACTTCGCCATGCGTGAATCCGAGTCCTCATTATTGTCTTCGCTAAAGCCATTATGTCAGACTCGCTACGTGGAACTTGACCCTCAGGCCGCAGTCCTCGTCGCGCTGCTGCGGAGCAAGGGCGTGGTAAACGTGTCCCAGTTGACGGTCGCTGGCGCCCGCCGCGAGGGGCTTCATCTCGCCGGCACTTGGGCCCTTGACGACGACAGCGTCGCCATCGTCAGCCACGTTTCGAGGTTGGGCCGAATGAGTGAGAGCAACCTTGCAGCGATATCGGGCATTGTCGAATCTCGCCTCCAACCGCTGCTGGAGAACCTGCGCTTTGCCGGGTACCTTCGCAGGCGCGAGGGCCCTCGGGGCGACACCCTCTGGGAGGCCATGCTGTCTGGACGCAGACGCTCCAGCCCCGATGTCACAGGAGCGCTTGCTTCGCTTGCCGCCGACTCCGAAGTAAACACGACCCCGTCTGGATCCGACGGCGTTCGAGACCACCAGGTGCTGCCAGGCGTCGAAGTCCGCGTTTACCGGCCCGTCGACGCCGGCGAAGCACTGCTGCCGGTGGTGTTTTTTGTCCACGGTGGCGGCTACGTAACCGGCTCCATCGAATCGTATAACGAGTTCTGCCTCTCCATGGTCGAACTCACTGGTTTCGCTGTAGTCAGTGTCGGGTACCGTCTCGCACCGGAGCATCGCTTTCCGACTGCATATACCGACACGGTTGCTGCGCTTCACTGGCTCGTTGAGCAAGGCGCATCGCACGGGCTGGACGCTCACCGTCTCGCCGCCATGGGCGATTCAGCCGGCGCAGCGCTTTGCACCTCGGCCATCCTCACTGCGCACCGCGAGGGCTGGGCACGTATCGCGCTCCAGGTGCTGCTCTACCCCGCCCTCGACACGGAGCGATCGCTGCCTTCCTACGAGACATTCGCCGACGGACCCCTCGTGTCAGCTGCCGACATGGAATGGTTCTACCAGCACTATGCAGCCCCTCCCCGCGAGTGGACATCGTCTCCCATCCACGCACCGGACCTCTCAGGATCACCGCCTGCGCTCATCCTCGCGGCATCAATCGACCCAATGCACGACGATGGGGTGGTGTACGCGCAACGCCTTCGGGATGCCTGCGTCGAGGTGCAGCACGTTGAGTGCGATGGGATGTTCCACGGCTTCATCCTGTTCTCCCCGGCGCTCGACGGCGCGAACAGAGCGCGCAAGTACGTCGCTGCAGAGTTGCAGCGCGCACTGAACCCTCGATGAAACGGCGAACGAGAAGCACTCGAGAGGCGCTCGATTCGAACCCGTCGGGAGGGCGCAGCCCTGCAGCTCATCGCGTAGCCACCCAGCAGACTCTCCCACCCCAACGCAGGTTGCATGGCCCTCGGGCGACGCTCAGTCTGCGAATCGCACTGCTGCTTGCGGTGTTGCTCGCCCTGAGTGCGACCGCCACTGCCGCCGTTTCGGCGATCTCCGTGCGCACGTCGGAAACGAGCAGTGCACGTGAGTCGATGGCTAACGCGCATAAGGCCACCAAGCTCCTGATCGATCGGGCGAACGCCGATGTCACCCGCTATCGATCCGAGACTCTCGCAACCCGAAAGGCCCAACTCAAAGATCTCCTCATGGCCCAAGTTGGAGCGCTTGACCAACTCCGCGCCGCAGTGGGACGAGGCGAGCTGACCGACCGCGAAGCCCGCGCGATTGCCGAGCAGATGCTCTTCACCTACCGCTATGCCAACAACGATTATTTCTTCGTGTTCACACCCGACATGGTGTCGGTCGTGGAACCGAACCCTTCGTTCGTCGGGAACATGATTGATTACCAGGACGCCAACGGGAAGTACTTCTTCCAGGAGTTCCGCGAGGTCGTCCTGACCCGTGGCGATGGCTACGTCGACTACGTCGCAACCAGAGCCGGAGCAACGTTGCCGTCCCCCAAGGTCAGCTACGTGTTTCTCTACAAGCCTTGGAACTGGGTGATCGGTACCGGGGTGTACCTGGATGACATCGACAACGAAGCCGCAACGCGCCTCTCCACCACCAAACTGTCGCTCAGCAATGCACTCGCCGAGGTGAAGTTCAACGGCGAAGGGTTCCTCTTCGTCCTTGATCAAGAGGGACACGTCGTCGTAACACCGGCGAGGCGCGACCTCAGTGCGCTTTCCAACACAGACTGGGGACGCCGCCTCAGCGCGTCTCTCGCTGGAGGGGAACCGAGCACTACCGGAGAGATCGTAAACTTTTCGAACGTCGCCCAGTTCAGGAACGGACGCAGCGAGCAGTGGCAGTTCGACGTGTCGTCGGTGGATTCGAGCAAATGGCTACTCGTATCAGCCGTCCCGCAAGCAGAGTTGAACAGTGTCGGCAACAGTCTTGCGGTGCGCCAGATCGTCATCGACGCTGCGATTCTCCTCGTCGGCCTTCTGATCGGCCTTCTGAGCAGTCGCCGAATTGTGCGCCCAGTACAGGCGCTGACGAGCGCTGCTGTAGCCCTCGAAGAAGACCGGTTCGATCCGGGCACACTCGACCGCGCCGCCGCCCGAAACGACGAGGTTGGGGCCCTAGCCCGTGCATTCCGGCGCATGGCTTCCGAAATCGTCGAACGAGAACGCAAACTGCGCGATCAGGTGACCCAACTGCGGGTGGTGGTTGACCGAGCGAAGGTTGAACGCGAGGTCGGGGAGATCACGGAGAGCGACTTTTTCCAGAGGCTTCAGGAGCGGGCCGAGGAAATGCGGCGGAATGATTGAGACATCATCTGCGTCAGCAAACCAAGCAGGACAACGCCATGGCCGCTGTCTCACCGAACAACGACAGTTTCTTGGGCGGGTAAAAGTCTTGCTCGCTTCCATTCGAAGTGAAAGGACTGCAACCAATGTCTGACAAAGAAAACTCGTCGGTTTTGCCGAACCGGATGCTTGCAGTGTTCTGCGCGCCTTCACGATACGTGCAAGGCGTCAACGCCACATCGGAACTCGGCGAGGTGTTGACGGCGATGGGGTTGACGGGACCTGCCTTGATCGTCGCCAGTGATCGCGTCGAAACCGCACTCGGCCCTGTCTGGGCCGGCACCCTTGGTCGTGCAGGCATTCCGTACGTGGTGCACAGGTTCCATGGTGAATGCACCCAAACCGAGATCAATGCCGGTGCTGCCGCAGCACGAGCAGCAGGGTCGGCAACGGTGATTGGTGCAGGAGGGGGCAAGGCGCTCGATGCATCCCGTGCGATCGCAGCCGAGTGCGGACTCCACACCGTGAACTGCCCGACTCTCGCCTCGAGCGACGCTCCGTGCAGCGCCCTGTCCGTTGTCTACACGGACGACGGATCATTCGACCGCTACCTGTTCTACAGACGCAATCCAGACCTGGTTCTGGTGGACACGTCAATCATCGCCCGTGCACCCGAGCGCTACTTGGTGGGCGGTATGGGCGACGCGCTCGCAACGTGGTTCGAGGCGCGCACTGTGATCGAGGCCCGCCAACCGAACCAACTCCAAGGGGCCACCACTCGTACTGCCGAGGCCCTGGCCAAGTTGTGTTACGAGACACTTCTGGCTGATGGGCCCGCCGCGCTCGCCGCGGTCCGGGCCGCTTCCGTCACGCCGGCACTTGAACGAATCGTCGAGGCGAACACACTGCTTTCAGGTCTCGGATTCGAATCCGGTGGGCTGGCGATTGCTCATTCGGTTCACAACGGGTTAACGATGGCTCCGGCGACACACCAGTACCTGCACGGCGAGAAGGTTGCCTTCGGACTGCTGGTGCAACTCGTCGTCGAGGGTCGTCCGCAGAGCGAGTTCACCGAGGTCGTCCGGTTCAGTCGAGAGGTTGGTCTCCCGACGTCGTTAGCCGAGGTCGGACTCGCCGACGCTGGCATCGACATGCTGCGCTCCATCGCGGAACGCACGGTGGCTCCGGGCGAGACAGCCCATCACGAACCCTTTGCGGTGAGCGCCGACATGATCCTCGATGGCATCCGTGCAGCCGACTCGGTGGCCCGCAGCATTCAGTAGGCCTGCACCTCTCCCGGCCGTACATTTTCGTGCTGGCCGGACGTGAGTCGCTCTGAGTGCCCGGCGCCGAGACCTCGAGCGCTTCGCGGCTGGCACCCACGCGGACCTCCGAGACGCCGACATCATGTCGAGTGCATGGCAGCGGTAGCCCGTTACCTTGCAGACAAGAGCGCGTTGGCCCGCCTCCACCTCGGTGAGGTCAGATCGGCACTCGCACCACTCATCGAGGCGGGCCTGGTCGCCACCTGCGCCGTCATTGAGTTCGATACCCCTACCGGATCTGCTGATCGCGGCCGTGGCAGAACGACACCGAGTCACGATCCTGCACTACGACACCGATTACGACACGATCTCGGCGATCACCGGTCAGCCAACTCAATGGGTAGCCGAACGCGGCTCACTTCCGTGAACTCAGCCTTGGTGTCGAAGGGGGGACTTGAACCCCCACGAGTTTACACTCACTAGGCCCTCAACCTAGCGCGTCTGCCTATTCCGCCACTTCGACGTGGAAACTAGAATCTACTGGCGAACCGTTACCGGGCCAACAGCAGACCCAGTGCGATCACCGTGAAGCCCCACACCAGTGCGAGCACTGTCGTGATGCGGTTGAGGTTGCGCTCCGCAGCGGTGGAACCGAGAGCAGCCCCACCGGCACCGCCGAACATGTCCGACAGACCGCCACCACGACCACTGTGCAGGAGAACGCCACCGATCAAGGAGAAGGTGGCAATCACGTTGATCACCAGGGTGATGTAGAACACTACGTCTCGCACGGTTGACGACTCTATCGGATGGGACGCGCCACCACGGGGTCGCCGCCGAGAAGGCTGCCATCCTCGGGGAAATGGCAGGCCACCGGGTGTCCCTGCCCGCGGTCCACCAGTGCCGGTTCCTCGACGGCACAGCGATCCTCCGCCCTCGGGCAGCGGGTGCGAAAGCGACAGCCCGACGGGGGGTTGATCGGGCTCGGAACGTCGCCGGTCAACACCGTGCGCTGGCGTCCCTTGCCGGTTCTGGGGTTCGCCACCGGGATGGCCGACAGCAGAGCCCTGGTGTACGGGTGCGACGCCCGTTCGTACACGTCAGCGGCTGTGCCCGTCTCGACCACCTTCCCGAGGTACATCACCGCAACGTCGTCCGCGATGTGGCGCACCACGCCAAGGTCATGGGCAATGAACACGTACGACAGCCCGAGCGATGCCTGTAGATCCTCCAGCAGGTTGAGGATCTGAGCCTGTACGGACACATCGAGTGCCGACACCGGTTCGTCGGCAACAATCACCTCGGGCGACAGGGCGAGCGCCCGGGCGACGCCGATGCGCTGTCTCTGTCCGCCGGAGAACTCGTGCGGGAACCGGTTGATGTGCTCCGGGTTGAGACCGACGCGCTCCATCAGTTCGCGAACCTTCTCCTGCTCCGTCGAACGGTCGTACAGGCGATGGATGCGCATCGGTGTCGCAATGCTCTCGGCAACGCTGTGTCGCGGATTGAGGCAGGAGTACGGGTCCTGGAAGACGTACTGGATCCTCGGTCGCAGGCGGCGAAGGTCCCTGCGGGTTGCTGCCATGACATCCTCACCATCGAGCAGGACCCGACCGCTCGTGGGCTCGATCAACCGGCCGAGCAGACGGCCGAGCGTGGACTTTCCGCAGCCCGACTCGCCGACGATGCCAAGAGTCCTCCCTCGCCCGAGCGTGAACGACACGCCATCGACCGCGCGTACTAGGGCTGTGGGGCGATGCAGCAGCGGTGACTTCCCCGTCGGGAAGTGCTTGATGAGATCGATCGCCTCGATAATCGCGTCAGTCATCCGTCCACCGCCGTGATGAGGCGCTCTCGCTCGGCTACATCGAGGTGGCAGGCACTCTTCCCGCGGCCCACGACAGAGAGCGTGGGAACCGAGGAACCGCAGAGGGAACCCTCACCAAGCTCGAAACGACAACGCGGCCGGAATGCGCAGCCGGCAGGGAGGTGGATGAGCGACGGCGGAGAGCCGGGGATCGCTCGCAGTGAACCCCGCCCTGCCGAGTCCAGACTGCGTACCGACCCGAGGAGGCCGAGCGTGTAGGGGTGCGTCGGCTGTTCGAACACCGACTCGACCGAGGCTTCCTCCACGACCCTGCCGCCGTACATCACGATGACGCGCTCGGTGGTCTCGGCAATCACGCCGAGGTCGTGCGTGATGAGCAGTACAGCGGTGCCGGACTCCTGCTGGATCCGCTGGATCAGCTCGAGGATCTGTGCCTGCACCGTGACGTCAAGTGCCGTCGTTGGCTCGTCGGCAATGAGCAGACGGGGACTGTTGACGAGCGCCATGGCGATCACGATGCGCTGGCGCATACCACCGCTGAACTCGTGCGGGAACGAATACATCCGCTTAACCGGCTCCGGGATCCCGACACGTCCCAAGGACTCCACCACCACGTCACGCACCTCGGGCCGACGAGCCTTCGGGTGATGCACGCGATAGGCCTCGGCAACCTGGTCGCCCACGCTGTAGAAGGGATTCAGGGCCGAGAGCGGATCCTGGAACACCATGGCGATGTCGCGACCGCGCCGTAGGCGCACCTCCTCCTCGCTCAGGGAGCCGAGGTCCACACCGTCGAGCAGGATTGATCCGGTGGTGCTCATCTGAGCCCCGGAATTGAGGCGCATGAGGGCATTCGCAGTGACCGACTTCCCAGAGCCGCTCTCCCCCACGATGCCGACAGTCTCGCCGGCATGCACGTCGAACGACACGCTGTCAACGGCCCGTACTACGCCGTCGGGTGTCCGGAACGACACACAGAGATCTCTAACCCTCAGCAGCGGGGTGTCAGTCATCCCTCGCGCACCCGGGGGTCGAGGAATCCGTAGCACACATCAACAACCGCATTCGCCAACACGATGAAGGCCGCTGCGACCAGCGTGGTGGCAACGAGCACCGGCAGGTCGGAGTCCACAACCGCCTCGATCGCCAGCTTGCCTACCCCGGGGAGGTTGAACACACTCTCGGTAATGACTGCTCCGCCGAGGAGCGCAGCGAAGTCGAGGCCGGCGATGGTAACGATGGGCACGAGGGCCGCACGGAGCACGTACTTGACGATGAGCACGGAGCGTCTCACCCCCTTCGCGAGTCCGAGACGGACAAACTCCTCGCTCATCACCTCGATCACCCCGTTACGCGTCATACGGACATACGTTGACGCCGACACCACCGCAAGGGTTGACCAGGGCAGCACGAGCGCCTTCGCCCACTTCCACGGGTTGGTCAGGATGCCGGTATACGAGGGAAAGTCCAGGACTGGCCACCAGACGGTGAAGATGAGCACTGCCAGCAGCGCAACAAAAAACGTCGGGAGGCTGATCCCGATGACCGAGAAGCCGGTGGCAACTCGGTCCTGCCACCGGCCCCGCTTCAACGCTGCGAGCACTCCGAGACCCACACCGAGGAGCATCCAGAGCACGAAGGCCCCAACAGACACCGAGATCGTTACCGGGAGTGATCGGGAGATGAGCGCCGTCACACACTGATGCCGTTTGAAGGAATACCCCAGAGCGGGCGCTGGGCAGTGCACGGCAGCCTCCCCTGGCCCATACGTCCGCCCTTTCACGATGCCTTCCATGAACAGCCCGTACTGCTCGAGTATCGGTTTGTCGTACCCCAGCCGCACCCGATTTCGCTCGATCACCTCCGTCGTGCAGTTCTTTCCGCACGTGAGTGCTGCCGGGTCCGATGGCAGTGCCGAGAACAGCACGTAGGTGCAGAGACTGACGGCGAGCAGTAGTACGACCGCGAAGACCGTTCGTCGGAGGATGAAGTACAGCACAGCGTCGTTGTCGTGGAGTTAGCGCAGTGGTATGCCCGATGGGAGCGGGCAACACCGTGCCTGCGTCATCAGGCTGCGAGGCCGATATTGCCCACGGCGTACCAGCCAAACGGATACCAGTTGTACGCATTGCGCACCTTGGAGCCAACGAGGTATTGCGCTCTCGTGTACGTGCCGGGAATCGACCATACCTGGTCCACCAACCACTGGTTGAGTGCCTTCCACATCGAGGCCTGCTTGGCGCGGTCCACCTCGACAAGTGCCGCGTTTACCCGTTCGACAAACCCGGGGTAGTCCGGGTCGTCCCAGAAGTTGCCGTATGCAGACCCACCGTCCTTGATGAACAGCGGCGGGATGACGGTGGACGCGTTGTTCCAATCAGTTGCCCAACCTCCGCGCATCATGTCACCGGGGTTGGAGGCGAAGGCTGCGTACAGGTCCTTTGGCTCGATCGGGTTATCAATGATCTTGATGCCGACGGCCTTCAACGAGTCCATCCAGATGGAGATGACCTTCGTCCACGCCTCCGACGCCCCATGATCGAAGCGCAGACCGGTTTCGGTAGCAAGCTTGTACGCCGAGGCACACTTCGGGTCGTCCTTGGCCTGCGCCATGAGTGCCTTTGCGGCTTCGGTGTTTGCCGTCCCGTCAGCGTTCAGGCCCTCCGGGAGCGTTGCTTCTGCGAAGTCGACGGCGAGTCTCGGGTTGATGAATCCGCTTGCGAACGTTCCCGTGAACGGACCACCGACTGCCGTACGAATGGCCTCGCGATCTATGGCGAGCCAGATCGCCTTTCGGATCGCGAGGCAATTCACGGTCTTCAGGTTCATGATGGTGTAGGAGACGAAACCGTTGTAACCATCGGTGCGACGATCAGCGTACTGATCGCCGGAGAACACGGTCTGGAGACTCTGCGACGCCAGTCCGGCATAGGTGATTGCAGCTTGGTCATCACCCTGATCGGCAATCATCCGCTCATCGATGATGGCCTCGGCGAGGCCGAAGTGCCAGACGATCCGGTCGAGATGCGGTGTACGCACGGGGTCAGAGGCCTGGCTCCACTTGTCGTTGCGCACCATCACCAGGGTCTTGCCCTCGTCGTAGGTCTCGATCTTGAACGGGCCCGACGACATCGGTCTGAGGGTGTACTTGTCCCCGGTGTCCGCCGCCTTCGGCACCGGGCCGAACGCCAGCAACGACACCGTGAAGTTGAAGTCGCTCACGCTGAGTTTCAGGTGGAAGACGATCGTCTTGGGGTCCCTGCACTCGACCCCCTTGGAGAAGGCCGCTTCCTGCTCAGCAGTTGCGGTGAACGGGCCCGGATAGTCCTCGGGCACGTCGAGGTACTGCGTTGCGTAGAGCGGTCCGTCGTCTGCGGTGACATCGTGCGCCCAAGTACGTGACACGCCGTACTGGATGTCGGCGCACGTAATGGGCGAACCATCCTCGAACGTGATGCCGTCACGCAGGGTGAAAGTCCACGTCTTTGCATCGGCGCTGGCGGTACCGGTGTCGGTAGCAAGATCGGCAACGAGGCTCGTGCCATCCTTCCCGGGCGCGATCTTGTAGGACGTGAGCGTGCGCAGCACGGTGGACCCGAGAAGACTGAGGTCGGCAGCCGAATAAATGCGCTGAGGGTCGAGGTTGCTGGCGCCGCTGTTGTAGTCGAGGATGTTCAGGGTGCCACCCTCGACAACTCCTTCGTTCGTAGCCGATACCCCACCCGTCTCCTCGGCGAACGACAGCACGTGGCCCGAGTCGCTGGCCGACCCGACCGTTGTGGTCGTTCCCACGTCAGAAGATTTGCTCGCCCCCCCACAAGCGGCCAGCGCAAGCGCTCCACCGACGAGGACTCCAAGTGCTGCGCGGGACTTGTTCACGGTTCAAACTCCATCGACCCTAGTTGCATCAAGATACCACTCCGGTCCGAACGCTTACCGCTAGAGGAGTCGGCGATCACTCTTCGGGTCGAAGGCATCCCGCAGGCCGTCGCCCATCAGGTTGAAGGCCATCACCAGCACCATCAGCGTGGTACCGGGAATGAACAGATACGTCGGATCGGCCCGGTAGTACTTCACCGAATCGCCAAGCATGATTCCCCAGGATGGTGCCGGGGCGATCAGCCCCACCCCGAGAAACGACAGGGTGGCCTCGACGGCGACGTAGCCGGGGAGACTGAGCGTCACGAACACGATGACCTGTGACCACAGGTTGGGTAACAGTTGCTTGAACACGATGTGCCGGCCGGATGCAC
>WLJO01000022.1 GCA_009701715.1 Actinomycetota bacterium | reverse complement strand
TGCGGCCGCCGGAGCAGTGGTGTACACGGTGCCGATGATGAAGTCCATCCCGGCGTACGCCGCAGCGGGCTTCGACAGTTACCGCGTGCAGAGCAGCACGTGCTGCGTATGGTTCTCGCCGAACCAAAACGGCAAGGTTGGCAAGTGGCACGCCGACGTCGTGAACACGGTTGACGGAGTGGTCGCAAAGACAGACTCCGGTGCCGGCCAGACGATGAACATCAATGTGAAGGTTGACGGCACCAACCGCGGTGTCGTGTTCGCCGGCAACCCGAACAACATCCCGGGGTCCGAGGGCAAGAACACGGTTGAGGCGTACTACTACCACGGTGGTGGAGTGGCCATCACGTCACAGGACAGCAACTGCGAGATCGTCGTGGAGCACGTGGTCTGCAACCCGCAGAGCAAGGCGCCCTGCGACCCGACCAACGAGACCGCTGCACCCACCACCTGGGCACAGGGTTCCTCGGACACTCCGATCGGCACGGGCGGCGGCACGGCAGTAGCGCCCGGTGGTTGCACCGGCGGCGACCACTTCACCGGCACCGTCTACTACCACACCGGTCGCACCGGTGGTGGGGAGAACGACCGCTGCAAGTTAGGCATCTTGTTCCGGGTTCGCTGCAAGTAGCAGGAGCGGCAACCGCCGCCCCAACCGATCGTTCAACTCACCGCCCGAACAGGGCGGTGAGTTCGTTTTCAAGGGACTGCCGACCGAAGGCGACGTAGCGAGGGCGCATCGACGTAACCAGCCGCGCTGCAAGTGAGCACAACGAAGCCTGCTCGGCAACAAGTTCGGCGTCAATCACAACGTTGCCGAGCAGGCGGGCAACGTCCTCGGTGGGGGTGGTGGGGATGGCCGGTTCCCGATGGTTCATCCACCAGGACGCGAGTGCAAGCCGACGGCCCGGGGTATCGATGCCGAGCGGCACGTCGAGCACCACCTCGCGGGTCTCGACGTCCACGAGCACCGTCTGGCCCACGTGGACCGTGATCCCCCGACGGCCAAGGGCCCGATGGGACACCGTCCGTAGGTTGGGCTCGGGGACCAGGTGACCGACCCCGCTGCTCTCGAGCACGGTGCCGTTCACCCTGAGGAGTCCCCTCGGCACCGGAGAGGTCGCCGCAACAACCATGCGTAACAGCGCATCCCGCAGGAATGCCGCGTCCTCGACGCGGGCAATCGGCTCCGAACCGTGCTTGAGACTGGGCAGGATCCGGGGCGCTGAGCGCTCCGTCGGCTGGGCCGGCGCGGTCTCGAGACCGAAGTCCACGATGCTCGTGGGCTCGTCAATCCGCCAAGGTTCGAGGAAGCCCACCAGACCGGGGTCATCGGTGCCGATCGTGACGGCCGACCCGTGCACACCGATCACCAAGGAGTGCGGCCACACGGACCGCGCAGCACCGTCTCAATTGTTGGGTGGGTCGACCAAGTGCCGAAGGGCCGGGGTACCGGACCTCGACCCGGTGGGCGCCAACGAAGGTGAACTGCCCGCATGCACAACGAGTCCGTCGCGTTTCCATGTTGCGACCACCGTGGCGAGATCGTTGACGATCCCGTCGAGCGGGACACCGAACGCGTCCGCCAGATCGCTGAGCACGTCGTGCAGGGTGCTCTCCGCATCGAGGCACTGCCAGAGCAGGGCAGCGACACGGTCCAGCGCGTGGCTCGTGGACGAGGCTGCATGATGGACGACCACCTCGTCGCCGAGCACCACCCACGTGGCCTCCGGGCTGATCACGAAGACGTCCGCCGGACCGACAGGCGGCAGCGGCGCCTCGTCGTTCTCGGTGTAGACAACGGGCACCTCGCCGACACCCTCGATAGTGACCGTTTCGGGGCGACCTGCAAAGGGATCGGCCGCGTCGTCGGCCCCGTTCACGTCGTTGGCGCCGTTCATGCCGCTACCCCGAGCGCCACGAGACCGTTCAACACCGATACCGCACTGGCGCCGATCGCGTGCTCGTCGAGACCGATGGATTCGGCAACCTCGCGCACCAGAACGTTCAGCGCGGTGTAGCCGTCAAGTAGTTGGAACCATGCGGTCTGCCCCTCGTCGAGTTCGACGAGCGCCCCGGAGTCCGTTCGGATGAGCGCCCGGTCCGCTGCTGCTGCACCGGCAATTCCGCTTGCCGGGCCGAGGACCGAACGGAGGTCGACGGGTACGGGAGCACCCGAAGCGGGACGCGCATCGGAGGCAGCGAGGATCTGCGTTACCTCGGCGCCGGCGAACGAATCGGTCCCGGTTGCGAAGCCGCTCAGGAACCCCGCAACGTCAGCGCCACCTCCATGGATCACGGAACGACAGGGTACCGAAGCGCACAACCTCGTGACGAGCAACGGCCCACGAGAGCCGTACCGATCTACGTCGATGCTGTCTGCCAGCAGCACCCGGGCGACCGTGATCGGGTGCATCTCGGCCGAATCCAGCGCGGCCCCGACGCGGTACTCGACGAGCGCTATGCCGGCGAGTTCGGGGGGCGACGTCCGCGCCGATCCCGGTCCAATCACGCTCGCCGGGACGTGCCACAGCCTCGGGGATGCAACGCCGTGCCCCGTGGCCGTGGGGTCGAACTCGGCGAGCACGGGGAACGAACCGGCGACGACCGACAGTGGCTTGGGGAGAGGACCGAGCGCCAGCGCGTCGTCGACGGCCACGCGCTCGTCGGTGTGGTAGTCGAACCCGGCGCGGAGCAACTGCGCAACGAGTGTGGACTTGCCGCACCCGGCGTGCCCACCGATCAGGACCCCGCGATTGGACCTCGAGACGAGCCCTGCATGCAGGTGCAGGCGATCCGGGTCCGCGTCGAGGGAGGCCTGCAGGAGCACATAGACCAACTGGTCGAACACGGTCTGGTCCTGCCCAGCGTCCCACTGCCGACCGTCCACCGTGATCCGACCCCGGTCGTCGACGACGATGAGCGCCCCGACCACCTCGGTATCCGTGCGGACCAGATCGACCAACAGGCCTCGGGTGCTCGACGCGATCGCCTCGGAAACATCGATGGTGGCGAGATAGCGGTCAATCCTCACCGGGACCCGCACCCGCCCACCGAGAGTCTCACTGCTCATCACGACCGCAGGATACGGGTGGCCCGGTGCTGTGGGTAGCGTTCGTTGCTGTGACAGGCAGTGACGGCGGGGGTTCCGCACCGATGCTTCACTCCCGGCCGATCGCCGTCGGGCCGCTTCGCGTCACGGTCGGGGCCACCGACCCCGGAATCATCGCCCGATGGGACGACCTCTACGCCGGGTTCCCCGACGCCGAACCCGGCAGCAGCACCGAGGAATTGCGCGTATCAATCAGCCACGGCGCTACGGGGATGCTCGTGAGCATGCTTGACGGAATCCCACTTCTCGAGCACCCGGACCTCGCCGCGCACGAGCTGGAGATCACACGGGTACTGAACCACCGCAAGCTGGACAGCGAACCGGACCGCGTGCACCTGCACGCAGCCGGCGTGGCCCGCGACGGCCGCGCCGTGGTGATGGCCGGTCGGTCCGGCGATGGGAAGTCCACGCTCACTGCCCGCCTCGTACGGTCCGGCTGGGAGTACGTCACCGACGAACAGATCACCTTCGACCGCGAGGGCACGCGCATCGAGCCCTACCCCCGCCCCCTCACGCTGCGGCAGGGTGTGTGGCACCTGTTTGAGGGCATCGGCGGCGAGCGCAAACGCGACGACTACCACCGTGTCGAGACATCGCTGCGCGAACTCGGCGGACGAGCGGCGGGTGCCGCTGTACTGCCCACCGTCGTGCTCGCCCCGCAGTACCGGCGGAGCGCAACCAACTCACTCATCCCGTTCGACAACCGGGCCGATGTTGTCGACTTCCTCGTGTCGTGCTGTCACGACACCGAGCGGCTCGGCACCGAGGCGTGCGCTGTACTCGTCGGCATCGCGAGCAGGTGCCCGGCCTGGCACCTGCATTTCGACGATGTCGAGGTGGCGTCGGCACTTGTGGCCTCTGCGTGGGAGCAGGCTGCCGGAAGTCCTGTCGTCGGCCACCGACGGCTGCCGGGACGCTCCGCAAGCGCGGCGACAGGGTGGGGTTGGTGCCTAGCCGCTGACAGCGTGGCATGGGCGTTTGACGACGGGTCCGGCGTTGCGTACCAACCGACGACACGGCGGTTCGCGCGCCTCGACGCGCTCGGGATCGCCCTCTGGGAGATCCTCGCCGAACCGACACCAGCGTCGGTGCTCCTCGCCGACTCCCCGGACGAGGCGACCGGCGTGGCCGTGGAGACGTGGCTCGAGATGCTCGCTGCCTCCGGCCTCGCAGTCCGTTCCTGAGCACAACCGACCGGAACCCGGCAGACTCTGCCCATGAAACTCAATCTCTCGGCTGACGAGGTCCTCAGCACCACCCGCTCCGTACGCAAGCGTCTTGACTTCGACAAGCCGGTCGAGCGCGAGGTCATCCTCGAGTGCCTCGACCTCGCACTGCAGGCCCCCACTGGCTCGAACAGCCAGGGCTGGCACTGGATGTTCGTGGACGACCCGGAGAAGAAACTCGGCCTCCGCAACCTCTACAAGCGGCACTTCGACGAGTACACGAAGTACTCCCGCGAGTGGCCCGAGGGCGACATGCGCGCAGCCCAGAAGGAGGGCGTCCGCTCGTCCGCAGAGCACCTGTCGGAGAACTTCCACAAGGTCCCCGTGCTCATGATCCCGATCATCGAGGGACGGCTGGACAACGCACCGGTGTTCCAGGCGGCGTCGCAGTGGGGCTCCCTGCTGCCCGCTGTGTGGAGCTTCATGCTGGCGCTGCGTGAGCGCGGTCTCGGGTCGGCGTGGACAACGCTGCACCTGCCCGCAGAGCAAGAGGCTGCCGAACTGCTGGGTATCCCCTTCGACAAGGTCACCCAGGGCGGACTGTTCCCGATCGCGTACACCATCGGCACGGATTTCAAGCCTGCGAAGCGGCTCGACACGAGCAACTTCGTCCATTGGAACAACTGGTAGGACCTCAGTCCTTGAAGTTCGGGGCGCGCTTCTCGAAGCCCGCCATTACGGCCTCCACCTGGTTCGGCGAGCCGATGAGCGCGCCGATCTCGCGGCGCTCCATTGCGAACTGCGCGGCGGCCTGCGCGTTGGCCAAGTTCGCGAACAGGCGCTTCGCCGCACGGATGGCGTCGGGGTTGCGTGAGGCAATCTCGTTGGCGAGGGCGAGCGCGTCTTCATAGGGCGTGTCGGAGAGCTTGGTCGCAATGCCGAGTTCCTTCGCCTCGCGACCGCTGAAGACGCGAGCCGTGAAGGTGAGCTCCTTTGCCACGTCGAGACCGCATACCTGCGACAGGGTGAGCGAGCCGGTCATGTCGGGAACGAGACCCCAGTACGTTTCGCGCACCGACATCTGCGTGTCGGGGTGAACGATCCGGATGTCGGCGCCGAGCGCGATTTGAATGCCACCGCCGAGCGCATGACCGTGAACCGCTGCGATCACCGGGACGGCGAGTTCCTGCCACACCCACGACGCCTGCTGGCCGTGATGGGTGATGCGGCCGGGAGCGATGTCGGTGATCCCCGCCGTCGGGCGCTCCGACTTGTCGCCACCACCCGACATCGCCTGGAACGACGCGAAGTCGAGTCCGGCGCAGAACGACGCGCCCACTCCGGAGATGACCACGGCACGCACGCCCTGCGCGGTCTTCAGGCTCTCGCCGGCCTCGACAATGGCCGAGAACATCTCGCCGTCGAGGGCATTGCGCTTGTCTGGGCGGTTGAGGCGGACGTCGGCGACGCCCCCGGAGATGGTGATGTTCACGCGTTCGGACATGTACCCAGTCTGTCAGGCACGTCCGGGCTCGCGCTCACTCCACGAGGCGGAGCCCGGACGGGGCGATGGAGGGTTCGGCGTGCGGGAGGTGCACGACGAACTCGGTGCGGTGGGCCGGGAAGACGTGCTCGGAATACAGCACCGGACGGCCGTGCTCGTCGTTGGTGATCCGTTCGCACCGCAACACCGGCGACCCGGCCGGCACGCCGAGGAGCACAGCGTCGTCGGCGCTCACCGCATCGGCACCGATCGTCTGGGTGGCACCGCTCAGGCGCACGTGCAGCAACTCGTAGAACGGCGAGCGCTCCACGTCGCTACGCGACAGGTCCTGACCAAGTTCCGCGGGGCACCACACCGTCACCACAGCGAACGGTTGACCGTCGGCGAGATTGAGGCGTCGAACCCGGAGCACTTGGTCCGAGCCCAGGATCCGGCGCAGTTTGGGGCTTGCTGAGACGAAGGCGAACTCGAGGATCCGACGCTGAGGATTCATCCCGCTGTCTGCCATCTGCGCCTCGATGGTTGCGAGGCGCCCGAGCGACTGGCGCACCGGTTCGCTCGCCACGAACCACCCGAAACCCTGACGCGCCGAGACAAGTCCCTCGTCACGCAACAACTCCAGGGCCCTGCGGACCGTGACCCTGCTCGCAGAGAACTGTTCGGAGAGTTCGGACTCGCTCGGCAGCAACCGGCCTGCCACGTACTCACCGCTCGTCACGCGTCCACGCAGAATTTCGGCGATCTCGCGGTATCGGATGGTGCGTTCGGTAGCCATGATTCGCGGTAATCCCAGACCTGTCGGGTGCTTGTCGCACCCCCGTCACTTGTCTTACACTTGTCTACAAGTGACGGGTTTGCAAGCCCGTCCACCAACACCACCCATCCTGTTAGGAGCCCAACATGGCCGTGTCCGCCGGAACCCCCATCGAACTCGTCGAGAAGGTGTACGCCACCCTTGCCGAGCGCTCCGCCCTCGGCCGCAAGCGTCTTGGGCGCCCGCTCACCTTGACCGAGAAGGTGCTCATCAACCACCTCGTGGACCCGGCAGGCCAGGAACTCGAGCGTGGCGGTTCGTACGCCGACTTCAACCCGGACCGCGTCGCGATGCAGGACGCCACGGCGCAGATGGCCCTCCTGCAGTTCATGACCGCCGGTCTGCCTACCACCGCTGTTCCGTCCACGGTGCACTGTGATCACCTCATCTCCGCGAAGGTCGGCGCCAAGATCGACATGGGCGTCGCCATCGATGACAACCGCGAGGTGTACGACTTCCTGCGCAGCGTGTCCGCCAAGTACGGCATCGGCTTCTGGGGCCCCGGCAGCGGGATCATTCACCAGGTGGTGCTGGAGCACTACGGCTTCCCCGGCGGGATGATGATCGGCACCGACAGCCACACCCCCAACGCCGGTGGCCTCGGCATGGTGGCCATCGGCGTCGGCGGCGCAGACGCGGTCGACGTCATGACGGGCTTCCCGTTCAACGTGAAGTGGCCCAAGGTCATCGGCGTGAAGCTCACCGGAACGCTGTCCGGCTGGTCGTCCCCGAAGGACGTCATCCTCGAGGTCGCACGCGTGCTCACGGTAGAGGGCGGAACCGGCGCGATCGTCGAGTACTTCGGCCCCGGCGCGGACAGCATCTCGGCAACCGGCAAGGCAACCGTGTGCAACATGGGTGCCGAGATCGGTGCCACCTGCTCGCTGTTCGCCTACGACCAAAACATGGCCATGTACCTCAAGGCAACCGGTCGCGAGGGCATCGCTGATGCGGCCGACAAGGTTGCGGGCGACCTCCGCCCCGACGACGGCGCGCTCTACGACCAGCTCATCGAGATCAACCTCGACAACCTCAAGCCGCTCATCAACGGGCCGCACTCCCCCGACCGTGCCCATCGTGTCGGCAAGGCGGTCGGTGACGCAGCCCGGGAGAACGACTGGCCGCTCGAGATCTCGGCAGCCCTCATCGGTTCCTGCACAAACTCCTCCTACGAGGACATCACCCGCGCCGCCTCCATCGCGCGTCAGGCAGCAGCGAAAGGGCTGCGTGCCAAGTGTGACCTGCTCATCTCGCCAGGTTCGGAGCAGATCCGCGCAACGATCGAGCGTGACGGGCTCATGGCAGACCTCGAGGCCGTCGGGGCCACCGTGCTCGCAAATGCCTGCGGGCCGTGTATCGGCCAGTGGGAGCGTGCTGCCGAGGTCACCGAGAAGCCGAACAGCATCGTCAACTCGTTCAACCGCAACTTCCCCAAGCGCAACGATGGATCGGCCAACACGCTGTCGTTCGTCACGTCGCCGGACACGGTGATCGCGCTCGCGCTCGCCGGGCGACTGGATTTCGACCCCACCACCGACACCATCACCAACGCTGACGGTGTCGAGGTGAGGCTCGACCCGCCGGTCGGCGAGGTATTGCCGGCACGCGGCTACGACCCGGGCGAAGACACCTTCATCGCACCCCCGGCTGACGGATCCAACCTCACGGTCTCGGTGTCACCGACTAGTTCGAGACTCCAGTTGCTCGAGGCCTTCACCGCATGGGACGGCAAGGACTACCTCGGCCTGCCGGTGCTCATGAAGGCCAAGGGCAAGTGCACCACGGACCACATCTCTGCTGCGGGCAAGTGGCTCACGTACCGCGGCCACCTGGAGAACATCTCCGGCAACCTGTTCCTCGGCGCCGTCAACGCATACAACGACGCTGTCGGCGAGGCCAAGAGCGTGATTGACGGCTCCACTGCCACGTATCCGGAGCTCGCCAAGCGGTACAGCGCTGCGGACATCGAGTGGTGCGCCATCGGCGACCGCAACTACGGCGAGGGTTCCTCCCGTGAGCACGCAGCGATGGAGCCGCGCTACCGCGGTGGCGTGGTGATCTTCGCCCGCTCCTTCGCCCGTATTCACGAGACGAACCTGAAGAAGCAGGGGCTCGTGCCGCTCACCTTCGCCGACCCGAGCACCTACGACTCGATCGGCGAGGACGACCGCATCAACGTGCTCAATCTCCCCCCGGTCCCCGGTCAGAACGTGAAGTGCCAGGTCGTGAAGCCCTCCGGTGAGGTCGTCGACTTCGAGGCCGTGCACACCTTCAGCCCCGAGCAGGTGGAGTGGTTCCGAGCGGGCTCCGCGCTCAATGTCGTGCGCCGCAAGGTGGCAGAGGGCAAGGCCTGATCGCGTGGATGCCAGCGAAGCGCTACGCAGCACGGGCAGCGTGCGTCGCTTCACCGAACAACCGGTGGACGACGAAACCCTGCACGCCATCCTCGACGACGCCCGCTTCGCCCCGAGTGGCGGCAACCGACAGGGCTGGCGAGTCGTGGTCGTCAGGGATCGCAGCATTCGCCTGGAGCTAGGCAGGCACATGCAAGCCGTCTGGGACGAGTACATAGCGATCAACGCAACCGGTCGCACTGCCTTCTCGGTAACCGACATCAACGATGCAGAGCGCCCACAGCCGCCGTATGCATCCGTGCCGAGCGACCTCGTGGACGCCATCGAACACGTACCGGCAGTGCTCGTAATCGGCGTGGACATGCGCCAGCTTGCCCTCATGGACAAAGACCTCAATCGCACCGCGATCGTCGGTGGCGCATCGGTGTACCCGTTCTGCTGGAGCGCCCTGCTTTCGGCGCGCAGCCGTGGGCTCGGTGGTGTGCTCACCACGTTCCTCGCCCGGCGGGAGCCATCGGTTGCCTCGCTGCTCGGTCTGCCGGAACACCACGCCATCGCAGCAACGCTGTTCCTCGGGTACCCCGAGCACCAGCCAACGAAACTCCGGCGCAGGCCGGTCGACGCGTTCACGACAGTGGACCGCTTCGACGGATCGGCGTTCACTGGCTGACGCGATCAAGACATGCCCGGCCCGCCCGTCTAGGCTCTATTCGATGAAGGGCTTGATCCTGGCGGGTGGCGCAGGGACGAGGTTGCGGCCGATCACGTACACGAGTGCCAAGCAGCTCGTGCCGGTGGCCAACACCCCGATCCTGTTCTACGGATTGCAGTCGATGGTGGATGCAGGCATCACCGAGATCGGCATCATTGTGGGCGACACCGCATCGGAAGTGCGCTCGGCAGTGGGCGATGGCTCCCGATGGGGTGCGTTTATTACCTACATCCCTCAGGACGAGCCGCTCGGACTCGCCCACTGCGTGCTCATCGCCCGCGACTTCCTCGGTAACGACGAATTCGTGATGTACCTCGGAGACAACCTTCTCGAACAGGATCTCTCCACGTTCGTACGTGCATTTCACGACGACCCAGAACGCCCAGCAGCACAGATCCTGCTCAAGAGCGTGCCCGATCCCCATCGCTTCGGGGTTGCCGAGCTAGACGGTAGCGGTGACGTACTCCGTCTGGTCGAGAAGCCGGCCGAGCCAGCCAGCGATCTCGCCCTCGTCGGCGTGTATCTCTTCGACGCAACGATCCATAAGGCTGTGCGCGCCATCGGCCCATCGGCGCGCGGCGAGCTCGAGATCACCGACGCCGTGCAGTGGCTCGTCGACAACAGGTTCCGCGTGAGGGCACAGTTGCTCGATGGGTGGTGGATCGACACCGGCAAACTCACCCCGCTGCTGGAGGCCAATCGCCTCCTGCTGGAGCGCATCGAAACCCGCATCGAAGGGGAGGTGGACGGCTCCAGCACCATTGACGGCCGCGTGATCATCGAGCAGGGCGCACAGGTCATCCGCTCCCGAATCCGCGGGCCGGTTGCAATCGCAGCAGGGTCGCGCATCGTGGACAGTTACATCGGGCCGTACACGGCGATCGGCCCCGACTGCGAGGTGGACCACTCCGAGGTGGAGCACTCAGTGCTGCTGGAACGCGTGAAGATCACCGACGTCCCCAGGCTGCAGGACTCCCTGATCGGCAGGGACGCTGTCGTCACCCGTTCCCAGAGTCGACCCAAGGCCCTTCGCCTGATGGTCGGCGACCACAGCCAGATCGACGTGGAGTAGCCCCAACCATGCCCAGTTCCGTGACCACCTCCGACGTCATCGCTGGCGTGTACGTCGTGTCCCCGCAGGTGTTCGGCGACGATCGCGGCCAGTTCGTGGAGACCTACCGGCGGGAGTGGGTTCCGGGTGCACGCGAGATGATCCAATCGAACCGCGCCGACCGACGCGCCGGCTCGATCGTCGGCCTGCACTACCACCTGCACCAGGCCGACTACTGGTACGTACCCTTCGGCACCGCCCGTATGGTGCTGCACGACCTACGGAGCGGTGGCCCAACCGACGGTGCCACGTTCACCCTCGACCTCTCCGGCGAGAACCACCTCGGTGTCTTCATCCCACCGGGTGTTGCTCATGGGTTCTCCGCCCTCACAGACATGACCATCACGTACCTCGTCGACGGCTACTACAACCCCTCCGACGAACTCGGTGTCGCGTGGGACGACCCGCAGATCGGCGCCGACTGGGGTGTCACCGATCCAGTGCTGTCTGCTCGGGACCGGGCGAACCCCCGTCGCAGCAAGCTCGAGCCACGGCTCCAGCCCAGTTGGCCGATGCGGACGTAGGAGAAGCCCTGCACGTGAACACACTGCTCGTTACCGGTGCTGCCGGCTTTATTGGCTCCAACTTCTGCCGGTACTGGCGCGAGAACCACCCGGACGACACGATCATCGCGCTCGATGCCCTCACGTACGCCGGGGTGCGAGAGAGCCTCAACGACATCAAGGCGCTGCACTTCGTCCACGCCGATATCTCGGACACCGACACCGTCCATGCGCTGATGACCAAGCACGGGGTGGACATCGTGGTCAACTTTGCGGCCGAGTCGCACAACAGCCTTGCGGTGCTCGACCCCGCGCGGTTCTTCCGGACCAATGTCCTCGGCACTCAGGCTCTGTGTGAGGCAGCGCGACGCGCCGGAGTGCACCGCTTTCACCACGTCTCCACCTGCGAGGTCTATGGCGACATGGACCTCGACGCAGAGGCGGGATTCACCGAGGAGTCGCCGTACCGTCCGCGGACGCCGTACAACGCGTCCAAAGCCGGCGGTGACCACGTGGTGCGCAGCTATTTCGAGACGTGGGACCTGCCGATCACACTGACCAACTGTGCGAACAATTACGGGACACACCAGTTCCCCGAGAAGGTGGTGCCCTTCTTCACCACCCAGGCCCTCGAGGACCGCCCGTTGCCGATGTACGCGTCTACCCAGAACCGCCGGGAGTGGATCCACGTACTCGACCACTGCGCAGCAATCGAACTCGTTCTCGGTCAGGGTCGGATCGGCGAGACCTATCACGTCGGTACCGGCGTAGAGGTCTCGATCGAGGAGATGGCTGACACCATTCTCTCCCACCTCGGCAAACCCTCGTCGCTCAAGACGATCGTCCCGGACCGCCCCGGGCACGACCGGCGCTATCTGCTCGACTCCACCAAGATCCGCCGGGAACTCGGGTGGCAGCCCACCATCAACTGGGATCACGGCATCAACGCCACCATCGAGTGGTACGCGTCAAACCGGCAGTGGTGGGAGCCGCTCATCGGGCGCTCCCCCGTCGTGGAGACCTCGGCCTGGGCGAGCCCGTGAGGGTGCTCGTTACGGGTGCGAATGGCCAGTTGGCCAGCGACGTGCTGCTCACCCTCGCCGACGCCGGCGATGACGTGACGGCACCGGACCGCGCCAACCTCGACATCACGGACCGGGACGCAGTTCGCGCGGCCGTCCGGTCGCTTCGGCCGTCGGTCATCATCAACTGTGCCGCGTGGACCGCTGTGGACGCGTGCGAGGGCGACCCTGACCGGGCACTAGCAGCCAACGGCACGGCCGTCGGCGTGCTCGCCGAGGTTGCCGACAGCGTCGGTGCGCACCTCGTCCACGTGTCCACCGACTACGTGTTCTCCGGAGCACTCGACAGGCCGTATACCGAACAGGACGTGCCCGATCCGCTCAGCGCCTACGGCCGCTCGAAGCTCGCCGGCGAACGGGCAGCGCTTGCGAACCTTCCCTCGGCGACGATCGTGCGGACGTCCTGGTTGTGCGGCGAGCACGGGCCCAACATGGTCAAGACCATCCTTCGCCTCGCCGAGGGGGATACACCCCTGCGCTTCGTGGACGACCAGCGCGGCTGCCCGACGTTCACGGCTGACCTTGCGCCGCTCCTCAGGCTGCTGGCGGTAACTCGCGTTCCCGGCATCGTGCATGCCACGAACCAGGGCGCTGTGAGTTGGTTCGAGTTCGCCCGATCGGTGCTCGCGGCCGACGGGCATGACCCCGACCGCGTCACACCGGTCAGCACCTCGGACCTCCAGCCGCCGCGTCCTGCCCCTCGTCCCGCAAACAGCGTCCTGGCCAACATCGCCCTGCAGACCGTCGGCATTCCCCTGCTCCGACCATTCGGCGAACCGCTGCACGAACTCGTTGCGCGCCTCCCGCGCTCCCAGCGCTAGGTACCGCCGAGACGGTGCGCTCAGTACGCCCCGCGTCGGCCGAGCACCGTTCGCACCGTTCTTGCGAGAATCACGAGGTCGCCGATCAGCGACCAGTTGTCCACGTACTCCACGTCGAGCAGGTCTGCATCCTCGAAGGTGAGGTCCGCCCGACCGCTCGTCTGCCAGAGACCGGAGATGCCGGGACGCGCCTCCAAACGCCGGTACTCCTCGGGTGAGTCGGCGAGTTCAGCCTCGAGACGCGGACGCGGGCCCACGAGCGACATCGATCCGGTGAACACGCACCACAACTGCGGGATCTCGTCGATCGACCAACGGCGGAGAACGAGACCCACCCGGGTGCACCGCGGGTCAGCCTGTCGCTTCGGCGAGCGGGGCGCTGGCTGGTCCCGATCGGAATCGCGATACATCGTCCTCAACTTGTGGATCGTGAACGACCTGCCGTTCCGGCCGACCCTGCGCTGGGCGAACCGTGCTGGAAATCCGTCCTCGAGCACCACAGCGGCCGCAGCGAGCAGCGCAACCGGCATCAGCAACGGCAGGAGCAGGGTGGCGAGAACCAGATCGGCCGTCCTCTTGAGGAAGCGGTCCTTGGTGGAAAGGTGAACCGTGCGCACCAGGAGCACGGTTGCGGACGGGTGCGGGAGCAGCAACGTCTGACCCGGGCGAATGAACGACGACGAGGGTTCAACGCAGAGCCCAATACCCACACTGTCGAGACGCCAACCGAGTAACTGGACCTGACGGGGTGTGAACGTGCACTCCCGGGAGACCAGAACCAGCGTGGCACCCACCGCAGACGCCTCCGAAAGCACCTGTTCCGGATCGGTGGCCACCAGCGAGCCGAGATCGGCGAAGACCGGGAATTGACCCGACGAGAAACGAACGGCAGGAGCAGTGCCCGTCCCCGACGTCAGCGTGAGCACGCGCTGACGGATCCAGCTCTCTGGGTCCTTCCGGATACGGCGGAGCAGGGTGTTGCGTACCGTCCAGCGCCCGGCGACGAGCAGCACCACACCAAGGGGGAACCCGAGCGAGATCATCAGCCGGGCAGAGTCCATCCCTGCGGCAAGCGCGCCGACCGCTGCAACACCGAACGCACCGAAGGTGGCACGAATTGCGCGTGTGTAGTAGTCCGCGCCGGCAAGGAGGAGATTCACGTCTCGCGAATCCGCAAGCGCAAGCGAGGCCAACCACACGACAAGGATCCCGCCGCCGACGACGAAGGGCCCGCCATCCATCCAGCCGCCGCGCGGCTGGTCGACTCCCCATCTCGACTCGACAACCGTGCTGCACAGGAGGGCGAGCGACGCGCAAGCAACGTCACCGAGCGCTACCGCGTACCGAAGCCGACGACGGCCAACGACAACGTTCACACCAGCCTCCCTTCCCGCTGCGTCCCTATCGATCGTCAACGCGGTAACGCCACGCGAAGCCCATCAACGGCCACCGGTTGTGGCATTCCCTCCGGGGTACCCATGACCCAGATCGTGGCCTTGTTGGTTGCGGCATAACAGCCGATCAGGCGCTCGAGTGCGTGGGCCATCGTGCTGTCGAGTTGGCCGAGTTCGGCCTCAAAGTCCTCGGCGGTGAGCCCAAGTGCGGCAACTGTTTCTAGCCAACCCCGGGAGCACCAATACATGCCCCCAGCCGGGAAATAGAGCCGTCTCGGGACGCGAAGCCCGGCGCGCCTCGACAGGAGGGAAAGCGCTGCCCGGTTCTTGCCGCGGTGTGCCTTCCCGCCCAGACTCGCAATGGGCACACCAAAACCGAACGAGCGTTCAGCCGCGACGAAACGCACGGTGTGCTCAACAGAATCGAGGTCAGGCAGCAACCCATTGAGCAGCTCCGCACGCCAGATCACCCCCTGCTCCCCGAGATGCGGCGAGCGCTTCGTGTGCACCTTGATGAACACCTCAGCTCCGGTGTCCAAAGCCCGTTGGGCAACGAGTGCAAGGGGCAGCATGTCACGGCCACGGTTCTCTACTGCGATGAGGTCTACCTGAACGCCCGCTGCGACGAGTGGGGCAACGGCGCGCCGGTATCCCTCCCGTTCCCCGCCGGCGGGGAACGTCACCAGCGCGTTCGTGAGACTGCCGCACCGCTGCAGCGCCCACACGATCTCTGGCAGGATCTCGAGGTAGTACGCGTGGACAATGGCGCACACCGACGGACAGGGATCCCCTTCGGGCACCGGCGGTATGCCGACCACCATCGATCCACGGCGCAGCACCGAGCGTCGCTGCGCCTGCCGATACGCCCTCCGCGGTGTTCCGCGTCGCCAGGCTGCAGCAAGGTTGCGCAGTGGTCGAGTCAGTCTCCAGGATCGACTCGACTCCATCGCCCTGATGACCGCGGCCAGACCATCGTTCTCTGCTTGGAGCGCGACGATCAATTCGTCTGGCGTCATCGCTGGCCCGCTCGTTTGCTGGATCGCCCGGAGGTCAACCCGCTACGGACGCTGGGGTCACTTAACCCGGAAGGACTTCGATGCGGAGAATGTGGTGCAGGTGGCCGTGACGGTGTAGTTCCCCCTCGTGGGGATGCCACCGGAGATGTACGTCTCGCCCTTGCCATAGCGGTTGGTGCTGAAGGTCTTGGGCCAGCCGGACAGAGTCGGGGACAGATTGAGTGTCACGGTGCCGTGGACGCAGAAGTGCTCAACCTTCACCTTGAACCGATAGCCGCGACGCGGTGTGGACGGATCGACCTTGACCGTCGGAAGGTTCGGGCCGGGGTAGCCGCCGCCGTGGTCCTTGGGCACCACGGGCTGTGCACCGGTGATCGGGGACGTCGGGGCCTTCACGGACTTCGGGGCGCTGACGACCACCGACTTGGAGGGCTTGGCGCCTACTGCCTTCGCGGCCACCGGGCCTGCGATGCCGACAACCAGTCCGACTGCGGCAACTGCTGCGATCCAACGCTTCATCCGAAACCACCTCTCAAGAATTTTCGTCCCACCCAGGACTGGGAACAACTTACACCAAACCGCAGCCAGTGGCGAACAATTCACTAAAAGACTTTGTGGCAGGGTTCCGACTCTTCGGCAGGGTTCCGGCACACCGTGCCGGGCGAATCTGGCGCGATCGGCGAGACTGTTCGCAGATGCCGTCCCTGCGGGAACCCATGAGCGCCAATACCGAGAACCCCCTCCCTTCCACACCCGACCGTACGCCGCTAGGCGTCGCTGCCCTCGCACTGGCGGCGGGCGCCGCGGTCGGGACCCACGGTTTGGCGCCAACGGGCACGACGGTGCTCGACGTCGCCGTGGTGGTCGTTGCGGTGGCCGGTTGGGTGTGGCTGGCCTCGTTAGCCCCGCTCAGGATGCTCGTGATCGGCACGGCTGTCTCCACCGGCCTCGCAGGAAGTGCGTGGGCGTTCTGCGTCGGGGTTGCTGCGGTGACCCTCGGTTTGCTCTGGTGGCGCTCCGGGGACGGGACCCAACTACAGCGCGCCGTCATAGCCGCCGCCCTAGCTCAGGTGCTCGCCCAGCTCCGCTCGCTGGGCACGTTCGGGATCTCGTCGGCGGTCGGACTCGCCCTCGCTCTCGCTGTAGCCGTCGTCGCTTGGGGACGGCAACCGGATGACCAGCGACGTCGCTCGAAGCACATCGTGCTGGCCATCGGTGGTCTGGGACTTGCCTGCGTGATCGGATTCGGCGTGACCGCGGCGACTGCCGGTTCCAGACTGCTCAACGGGGGGCGCGAAGCCAGGGCGGCGCTGCGACTCGTCGATCAGGGCGAACTCGACGCAGCGCTCGACGGGTTCGCGAACGCATCGAGGCTCCTCAACAGTGCGGAGGATTCGCTCGGGGCGTGGTGGGGCGTTCCGGCGCGGGCAGTGCCGCTTGTTGCGCAGCAGCGACGCTCAGTACGTCGACTGGCTCAGGAGGCCGCGGCCGCCACCGAGCAGATCGCGGCGATTCTCGAGCGGACGGATTACGACGCCCTCGACGTCGTCGGGGGCAGGATCAATCTGGAGGCGATCCGGGCGCTCGACGCACCGCTGAGGGATCTGGACAGCGCCATGGGCGACCTTGCGGAACGGACCGACGGGGCGAGATCGGACTGGTTGTTCCCCCCGATCAACGGCTTGATCAAGTCGCTGTCGCAAGACATCGCCAAGCGGAGGACGCAACTCGTGGACGTGCGGGAGGCCGTTGTCCGGGCGCCCGACATGCTCGGCGCCAACGGTGTCCGTCGCTATTTCGTTGCACTCACCACACCGGCCGAGGCGCGTGGTCTCGGCGGGCTCATGGGTAACTGGGCCGAGATTACGATCGACAACGGTCGCCTCGAGCTCACCGGCTTCGGTCGCCACGGCGACCTCCTCGCCGCCGCACCGCGCACCCCGCGCCTCACCCGGACCCCGGGCGAGTTCCTCGCGCGTTACGGCCCGTACCTCCTCGACGATCCCGAGACCCGCACGGTTGGGCCCGGGGTCTGGACCAACCTCACCGTCAGCCCGTTCTTCCCCTGGGTGGCCGAGACCATTGCCGACCTGTACCCGCAGAGCGGAGGGAGCGAACTCGACGGGGTGTTCGTGATGGACGTATTCGCCGTAGCGCAACTCATGCGAATCACCGGGTCCGTGAGCATCCCCGGCATCGGCGTGGAGATCACCCCCGACAACGCTCTCCAGTATCTGCTCAGGGACCAATACCTCGTCGAGAACCTCGGTGACCGCGTCGACCTGCTCGAGACACTCGCCCGCACCACCATCGACCGCAGCCTCGCCGGGGCACTCCCGTCGCCGCCGAAACTGGCCGCCCTGATGAGCCCCATGGCCCGTCAGCACCGCCTTGCCGCGTGGGCGCGCCGGCCTGAGGAACAGGCGGTTCTGCGCAACGCGAACATGACCAAGGAACTGTCGTTCGACGAGTCAACCAACGTCGTCGGGTACTCCCTCTACAACGGCAACGGGAACAAGATCGATGCGTATCTCGAGGGCAGTGTGTCCTACGGGGTCGAGACCGACCGACGGTCTGCCGATCTTGCCGGAACCCTGACCCTCGCCCTGCGGAACACCGCTCCGGCCCAGGGCCTCCCCAACTATGTGATCGGCAATCTTGTCGGACTCCCGCTCGGCACCAACCGACTCCTCGTCACCCTGTACTCGTCTGCACCGATCGTGTCGGTCATGTCACCCGACGCGGAGGTGTCGTGGAACCCCGGGAACGAGCGCGGACTGTACACCGCCACGGTAACTATCGAAATCGCCTCCGGTGCGACCGTTGTGCTCACCATGGAGGTCGCCGGAACAGGAGCCGGCGGGCCGCCGCGTCGACTGCTCGTTGACGCCCCGCCGACGGCGCAACCACTGCCGCTCACGGTGACCCACAACGGGAAGCCGCTCACACCCACCCCAATCCTCGAGTCAGGCACCTTCGGATTCGATCTCTGACGTCACCCGGGCGATACCCCGGGTGCAGGCCCACCGACGGACCGGACGAGTAGCCTCCGAAGGTGACTGTTGCCGTAGGGAACCCAGACCGATCGCCTTACGCGCTCGCCAGGGACGATCTCCGGGCCGGATGGGAGAAGCGGGGGTCGTGGTGGCTGCTCGCCCGGCAGTCGATCCAGAGCAGTTACCGACGGACGGTGCTCGGTCCATTCTGGATCACACTTCAGCAGTTGGTGTGGGTGCTCGGTATCGGTGTGGTGTACAGCCAGTTGTTCAAGGTTGAGCGTTCGGGCTTCATCCCGCTTCTTGCCTACGGGGTGCTCATCTGGTCGTTCATCGCAGGTGCACTCACCTCGGCACCTGCGCTCTACTCAGACTCTGCCTCGTATCTCTCCTCGTCCACCCTGCCCGTCTCGTTCTATACCTTCCAATCACTCGCCAATCAGGCACTGACGTTCCTCCACAGTGCCGTCGTGATGGTGCTCATCCCGATCGTGTACGGGGTCCGGCCGACGCTCGCCGCGATCGGATTGGTACCCGCCGCGCTCGCTCTCATCCTCGTCAACGCCTTCGGCGCCATGCTGTGGCTCGCGCCGCTCGGGCTGCGCTTCCGGGACGTGCGGGTAGCGATCAACGCAATCGTTCCGCTCATGATGTTCATGACCCCGATCTTCTGGGATCCGTCTCAGCTCCCAAAACGACATTGGGTCGTGGTGATCAACCCCATGGCGTGGCCCGTGCTGTCTGCCCGGGACCCGCTGCTCGGGCGGCCGGCAGATCGCGGATTGTGGATGTTGCTCCTCGCGGGAACAGTGGTCAACCTCGTGATTGCCTTCGTGTCATTCAGCCGCTCTCGCCGGCGCATTCGGTACTGGCTGTAGACCATGGCGCGAATCCGTCTCCGCAACGTCGACGTCACGCTCCCCATCTATGGCGAGCACAATATGAACCTGAAGAGCCGGCTTGTTCAGGTGGTTACTGGACGCCGCCCCGAAATCGAGTCGATCGAAGCGCTCAGAACGATCACGCTCAACGCTGACGACGGCCAGCGCATCGGCATCGTCGGGCCCAACGGGGCAGGAAAGACCACCCTCCTTCGGGTCGCCGCCGGGATCCTTCCGCCCACTCGCGGAACCGTCGAGATCGACGGCTCCGTCGTTGCCATGCTCAGCTCGTCACTCGGACTCGACCCACAGTTCACCGGCTACGAGAACATCATCCGTCGCGGTGTCTACATCAACCAGACCCCAGCGCAGATGGACTCCAAGGTCGACGAGATCGCCGCGTTCTCCGGTTTGGGCGACCGCCTCCGGCACCCAGTGCGCACGTACTCCGCCGGGATGGTGGCGCGTCTGTCGTTCTCCATCGCGACGGTCGCCGAACCAGACATCCTCGTGATTGACGAGGGCATCGGCATGGCGGATTCCGAGTTCGCCGAGCGGGCCACACTGCGCTTCCGGGAACTCATCGACCGGAGCAGGATCCTGCTGATCGCCTCGCACAACGAGCAGTTCCTCGCTGGTATCTGCAACCGCTTTGTGCGCCTCGACGCCTCGTACCTCGTCGAAGGCTGAGCTCCTGTGGGCGTGCTCCGAAGGCATCGCCCAAGACCCCCGTGGTTCGCCGAGTAGCATGGCCAGAACGGCGAGGTATGCCGAAATCTGGGGTGGCGCAGGGAACATGACAACGATCGCCGAGATGAGCGAGACGGTCAACGGGATCGCAAGGAACATCAACGCGGTCATGCGCGGCAAGGAAGAGGTGGTGTCGCTCACGCTCACCTGTCTGCTCGCGGAAGGTCATCTTCTGATCGAAGACGTACCCGGGCTCGGCAAGACCTCGCTCGCCCGTGCTCTCGCCCGCTCGATCGGCGGTTCGTGGAACCGGATCCAGTTCACCCCCGATCTCCTCCCGGGAGACATCACCGGTGTCTCGATTTTCCGCCAAGGGGCCGACGTGTTCGAGTTTCGCCCCGGCCCGGTCTTCTGCAACATCGTGCTCGCCGACGAGATCAACCGTGCTTCACCGCGTACGCAGTCAGCCCTCCTCGAGGTGATGGCGGAGCACACGGTCACCGTCGACGGCACATCACACCGAGTGCCGAGACCCTTCATGGTGATCGCCACCCAGAACCCTGTCGAACAGGACGGCACGTACCCGCTGCCCGAAGCACAGCTCGACCGCTTCCTGATGCGGCTGTCGATCGGGTACCCGGACCGACAGGCAGAGGCAGACATCCTGAGAGACGAACACGCCGGTCGCTCGTTCGACGATGTCCAACCGGTCATCTCCGCCGACCAACTACAACAGCTCATTCAGTTGACAGCGCGCACCCATGTGGCTGATTCCCTCCTTGACTACATGGTCTCGTTGACCACGGCCACGAGAGAGCATCCGGCAGTGCTACTCGGGTGCAGCCCGCGTGCATCGGTGGCGCTGCTCCGTGCCGCGCGAGCGAGAGCCGTCGTGGTCGGCCGGGAACACGTACTCCCCTCCGATGTGCAGTACGTCGCGCCCCACGTCCTGCCGCACCGCTTGCTCATGAGCACACGGGAACTCACGCGTGGCACAACGCCCGCGGACGTGATCGCGTCGGTGCTCCAATCGGTGCCTGTACCTCCAGGCACCGCTCAACCGTGACGCGACAGGGTGCCGGGTCGCTCGCCGTTGGCGTCGCGGCCCTCGTGCTCGGTGTCGCAGCCGACTGGCCGGAGCTGGTCACGATCGGCTTGGTTCTCTCTGCCGCTGTCGTTCTGGCAGCCCTCTGGGCACTCACCGCGCGCAATGCCTCGGTGGGCGCCGTGCCGGAGGACCTCGAGGTGCCACGCCTGTCGCAAGCGGCCACCAAGGTCACCGTACGCTCCCGACGACGGTTTGGCGTCGTCGTGGAGGAGGAGAACGAGGCGACACCGCGTCCGTTCCACTCCCCCTCGTGGGACGGGCACACCGGTACCGCAGACATCGAGTTCGATACCTCCCGGCGAACGGTCACCTCTCGCGGACCGCTGCTGGCGGCGTGGGCAGACCCCTTCGGTTTCGCGCACCGAACGCTGGCACGGGGACCTGTCGTGAGGCTTGTGGTCACTCCACGGCTCGGGGATGTTGACGACGACCTGCGCATGTGGAACCCCGGCGACGATTGGGAGGCACCTCGCTCCCACCGAAAGACGCATCTTTCCGAGTTGCTCCGCGAGTACGTCATCGGCGACGAGCCGAGGCGTATTCACTGGCGCTCGACAGCCCGCACGGGAACTCTCATCGTGCGCGAGCGCGTGGGCACCGAGTCACGAGACACACTCGTCTACCTCGACACCGACCCCCGTGCGTGGCAGTCCGGGAAGACCTTTGACGCAGACGACAGCCTGGACAACTTCGAACTTGGTGTCGAACTCGCCACCAGCGTGGTGCACCGCCTGGTCGTCGACGGGGTGCAGTTGGCGTTCCTGCATGGGCAGGTCGATCACGCGTTCTTCGTCGACAGAACGTCGCGGAGTGCGTTCGACCGAAAGATGGCAGAGATCGTGCTGCAGCCAACCCTCGGCTCCGCACACCAGCACCTTCCCGGTGCGCTGCGATCGCACCGATTCCGCAGGATCATCGTGGTCACCTTCCGACCGAGCGCCGAGCTCGGCAACGCTCTGCTGACACGTGGTCGCGACGCAACCATTCGGCTCATCACCCCAATGCCGCCGGCATCAGGCGAACATCCCGCAATCCCGGTCGAGAGTGTGCGTTGGACACCAACGTCGCACTGAGACGCTTCGCTCTCGGGGCTGCTCTCGCCACGGTCGTCGCATCGTCGTTCGCCTACACCGGAGCCGTGACAACCGGGGCCTTCGTTGCGTTCGTCCTCGTCGCGGTAGCGGGTTCGGGCCTCGTGGCCGCCCTCATTGGCCAGCCCCAACAGGTTGGCGGGTTGATCGCCGGACTTGCTGGAGCCATCTCGTGGTCCGTCGCGGTAAACGCACTGTCCGGCGAGACGTCGGGACCAGTCGCGCGCTCGTCCGCTGTCTGTGGGGTCACCGCGGCATGCGCCGTGTACTCGGCACGCAGGCTTTGGATACCGCCATTCCTCGCTTCGGTAGCGCTCGGTATCTGTGGTGCGATGTACTACGGAGCGGCAGGAGAGGTTCGATACGTCGCGCTGATCACTTCCCTATTGGCACTTGCCACCACGGCTGCGCTCGATGCAGCGAGACACCGTCGACGCGTCCGAAAGCCCCGCCTCATCGCTGTGCTTGTCGGCCTCGTCGTTGCTGCCGCCTTTGTACTCGCCTCCGTCGGCGCCGAACAGGTGCTCTCTCGGGTAACTCGGGGTGACCGGGCAACCGTCTCCGCGCTCGTTCAGCCCGAAAGCATCAGGCCTCCGTGGGCACAACGGCCGCCGGTCAGCACAGCGAAGCCTCCAGTCAGCACAGTCAAGCCTCCGGTCAGCACAGTCAAGCCACCGGTCAGCACAGTCAAACCACCCACAAGTAGCGTCAAGCCGAGCACGACCGTGCGCCGAGCCACCACCGTGCCGCCACCGAATCCACAGACGAAGCCCCGCAAGAAGCCGCTCGATCTTGCACTCATCATCACGCTCCTCTTCCTTGCACTCCTGCTGCTCGCGATCTCCCTCCGACTCTGGCTCGGCAAGCACCGCCTGCACCGCTGGAAGCGTCGCCTACAACGGCTCCCACCAGCCGAGAGCGCAGCAGCGTCGTGGTCGTGGATGGTCTTCGAACTGAATCGTCTCGGCTGGGCTCTCTCCGCGAACCCGTCAATCGACCGAACGGCTCACGACATGGTCCGGCTCGGCTGGCCGGAGGCAGTGCGTATCCCCGCTGCGCAGGTTGCCGAGCGAGGTGCCGTCGCCGCATTCGGTGCGGACCAGGTTTCGGTACCGAGCGCCACCGAGTCGTGGTTGCTTGCCGCCGTTGCAGTAGATGCAGCAAGATCCTCCGCCAAGAGATGGCCGCGTACGCGGGCCGTACTCAGATTGCTCCGCACATGATCTGGATCATCGGAAGCCGGGGAATACCCGCCCGCTACGGCGGGTTCGAGACGCTTGCGGAACATCTTGCCATCGGACTCGGCGAGCGAGGTCTCGATGTCTGCGTCATCGGGACGAATGATCAGACCCAACAACGAAGCGCTATCGCCCGCCTACTGAAGCGGTTCGGACTGCACGCCGCAGCAACGCCCATCCTCACGTGGACCTCACGGCCCCGCGTTCAACGCGGCGACTCGGTACTCGTGCTGAATCCTGTCAACGTCTGGACGGCACTGTGGTTGCAACGTCGCGGGGCTCGTGTCGTGCTGCACATGGACGGGATGGAACACCTTCGCTCGAAGTGGGGCCCTGTAGCCCGGTCGGTGCATCGCCTCGCGCGCAGGACGGCCATTCGCAGTTCCCTCACGCTCATCGCAGATAGCCGCGAGATCCAGCGGATCTTCCTCGACGAGTTCGGGCGCGAAACGGAGTACGTCGCCTATGGCGGCTGTGACCGCGCCGAGGCCGACGGAACCCACCGGTGGACACCGGATCGCGCCGGTGACCATTACCTCGTGATGGCACGGCCGGAACCCGAGAACCAGGTCCTTGAGATCTGTCAGGCGTTCGCAAACACGGAGACCGACGCTCGGCTCATCGTCCTCGGGGGACCCAACCGACCGAACGACTACTGGCGCCGCATCGAACTGACGGCAGCCTCCGATCCGCGCATCGAACTGCTCGGCCCAATCTGGGACCGCGGCCGTCTGTGCGAATTGATGATGACCGCTCGCGTGTATATCCACGGCCACACCGTGGGCGGCACCAACCCATCGCTCGTCGACGTGCTCTCGCACGGGACCCCGGTGTTGGCGCACGACAATGCCTTCAACCGAGCGGTCGCTCACGTGCACGGCACCTACTGGAGCGATTCCGCCGGACTGACCGCCCGACTCCGTAACCCCCCGGCGTGGAGCGCAGACATGTCTCCCCCGGTGCCTACCGATCTCGACTGGCGACAGGTCACCGCTCGCTACATCGCTGCCTTGGACCGCGTCCCGTCGGACACCACCCAGTTCACCAGACAGCGAGGCTCGGGAACTCGCTACCGTCACTGAGTGAGCCGCGGCTTTCTTCGGGGCGGAGCTCAACCACCAATCGGCAAAGTGCTCCAGTTCATCGTTGCTCACCGTCATCGGGTCGCGGGTGTGCTCAGTTGGAGGCTCGGGGCGATCTGCGCGGTGTTGCAGATCGCCCCGTCGACGTATCACGCTGGGAAGCCGCGGCCGCCGTCGGCACGGGCGATCCGCGACAGCGAGCTGCGCCCGAAGGTGCTGCGGGTGCGGGAAGAGAACCTTGCCGTCTACGGAGCGGACCAGGTGTGGGACCAGTTAAAGAAAGACGGCATGCGCGTCGCGCGCGGTACCGACGTGCGGTTGATGGCTGACATGGGGTTGCAGGGCTGCCGCAGTGGTCGGGTCTGGATCCGGGCCGCTAAAGGCGATCACCGCCTTGACCGGCCGCCGAACTCGTCGAGCGCCAGTTCCGGGCGCCGGCACCGAACCGCTTGCGGGGCGCAGACCTCACATAAGTGCAAAACAAATTCGGGTTGGGTCTACGTCGCGTTCTTAGCCGACGTGTTTCTCCGCATAGTTGTCGGCTGACAGGCATCGCAGCCGCTTCGCTCGGACCTCGCGATCGACGCGCTCGAAATGACGATCGTCAACCGCCGACGAGCCGGCGCTGACCTGTTCGAACTGATTCATCACAGCGACAGGGGCGTGCGATACCTCGGCGTGCGCCACGCGGATTGCCTCGCCGGCAACCAAATCGTGGCGACGGTCGGCTCAAAGGGTGACAGCCACGACAACGCGCTGGCCGAGAGCTTCAACGGGCTCTACAAGTGGGAGTGATCTATCCGAAAGGCCCCTGGCGCAGCATCAACGACGTCGAGTTCGCCCCCACCCCCCTACGACGACTGGATCAGCAACCGCCACTTTCACGGCGAAATCGAACCCGGCCCTGGCTTCACCAACCCAACAGCACTCGGAGCCGACCGCTATCGTCGAGACATCTCCGCCGAACCGGCGAAGACACAAACCGCCGGCGCGCTCTGCAATCCGGGGCGCTTCAACAAGGAGTTCTCGCAAAGTGCTGAAATCCAAGACGGATGTGCTTCGTCTGTATCGAAGGTATGAGGGCGTCGTCGATGGCCCGTGGTACTTGAACACATATGAGGATGTCAGAGAAGCTGAAATCAACCCGGTCGTTCATTTCATCGTGAGCGGGGAGAGGGAAGAACGAAATCCAAATAGATTCATCAACACCTCGTACCTAAAGCAGCAGATACCGTTGGCCTCGAGGTCGCGTCCGTTCGAGTATCTTTTGGGCGTCACGGATTTTCTGAGTTTGCGCCTACTTCCAAACGTTCGACTCGACTATCTAAGCCGAACGTACAATCTAACGACGGTAAGCCAAATCCTTGAGTTCCTCAAAAACTCAGACGCCTGGATCCAGACCGCCGACTGGTTTAACCCGAAAGAGGTCGAGGAGTGGAGAACCCAGACGGACCATCCCCACCATCATTTTCTGAACAATCTTCGAGCGTCACCCGAGTTCGCCCGCGAATTTCGTGTGGTGAACATGCAATATTTCCGGGAGAACCTGTGGTTCGACTATGACGCCCTTGACATGTTTGATTGGAACGGCGAAAACTGGGCCGTAGTTAAGTCGCGCGTGCCCCAAGACGTACTCGATCAGATCGAGGAGCAATTCGCCTTCGACCCAATTCCCTCCTTTTGTAATGCTAGTGCACTCCGATTTCTCAGGAACTTTTCGGCGGTCGACCTTGATCGTCGAGATTTGATCGACTCGGCCGAACTTTACAGAAATCTAGCGATCAGGGCTCACTCTGTCATTGTTGTGGACGCGCTCACAATCGGAGGTGCCACGAAATACTGTCTACAGCTGGCCGATGAGATAGCACGTCAGAGCGGCGAGCGAGTCGAGATTCTCGTAACAAACCAAAATTATCGGTCAGTTCGTGACTTTCTTGGAGAACATAGAAATCACCGATCACTCCACTTTCATTCCTTCCATGAAGCCGTAGAACGATCATGGCAGAAGTCGTTTCTGCTCGCACTGTATCTGAACTCAAAGATTAGCTCGAATCTCATTTTTTGCAATTCGGAGACCGGCTTTCAGGCGTTGAGAAACCATGGTAGATCGTTGAGTGAGACAAAATCGATCTTCAGTCTGATCTTTAGCGAATCGCCCACCGAACTCGGTGTGTCCTATTCATCCCGCTTCCTACTCGACGCCGTGAATGCCGGAGACATTGTCACTGACAACGAAAACTACGTAAACCACGTGAAACCTCGGTTGCCAAGCGATTTCGGGTTGAAACTGAAAGTGTTGCCGGCAATGGTTGTCTCGAGCAAAGCCAAGAAATCATCCAGTGAACTCAGAGAACTCCGAAGGGCCGCGAATCTTCCGATCACGCTGTTATGGTTCGGTCGACTCGAGCTTCTTAAGAACTTTCAGGCTCTTCTCGACTTTTGTCGGCTTCGGCCGAACATACTCGTCATTGCGTACGGGCCAAACGAGCTAGAAGGGGTTTATCGCTATCCAGCCAATATCGAATTCAGAGGGAGCGTCAACAGCGTACACGAAATCGATCTTGACGAGTTTGATGCATTTCTCTTCACGAGCAAATTCGAAGGGATGCCTAATGTCGTCCTGGAAATGGCCGAGATGGAAATCCCGATAATCGCTGCATCGGTTGGAGGAATCACTGAGACGTTCGGTACCGAATCAATCTTTCTCTATGGTAATGGGATAAGCGCGCAGGAGACCGCTCACCGTATTTCGCAAGCGCTGGACGATCTTTTGTCTCTGAACGTTATACAGCTTGGTGAACGAGTGAAGAAGGCTCGAGATTTGCTGATGGCCAAGCATTCTCAGTCGATGTTCAAGGACCGAGTTGCGGAGATCTTTCTCAAGCGAGGAGAAGTCTGACTGTGCACGACCTTACGATTTATGTAAACTTCCATGGCGAGGGTTTCCTGAGTCACGCCTCCTGTCGAAGCAGTCTGCTATCCGTCGAGGTTGCTCGCCACCGAGGTTTCGAGATTCGCGTTGTCGCAGTCATGGATCGTGCTACGACTCAGACACGACTCGCAGTAACTGGAACAGCGCATCGCTGGGACGACATCCTTGAGTACGACTTTGGAGACTTGGGTCAAGTGCGGCGAAGCGTCATAGAACATTCCGATACTGAATTCGTTGGCTTTCTTGATGGTGACGATTTGTTTGGTTCGAAGTGGATTAGCCACGCGATGGACGTTGCCCTCCGCCAAGCCGACTCGAACTGGGTGGCTCATCCTCGATATGCGTATTATTTTCACGAGGACGAATTTCTTTCCTTTAACGATCGGACCGTCCAACCTTGGGACAAAAAGAATTTCTTTTTTGAGCATATCTCATCTACTTCGAAATCATTCGACCCGCGCGTATTGCTTTTCAACAACGTTTTTACTTCAAATCACATTTGTCCCCGGCAGCTTCTTGAGCAATATCAGTACAAAGAAGTTGACGCGACTAGAGGCTTCGGAGTCGAAGACTGGACCTGGAATGCTCTGACTACTTGGTCTGGTGTTCGCCATCTGTCAATCGCGGACACGGTTCACCTGGTGCGAGTGAAGGAGTCCGGTTCCCTCGGAAAACTCAATGCATCACTGCGCCTGCTCCCCGATCTTGACTTAGGCCGGTTCAGACAGCTCACTGTCAATCCCGAACTAGATCAACCCGATTGACATTTCTACTGCGGTTGAACACGCTGAACCGCTGCGGTTTGGTGAATGCCCTCGTGTGACCTGAGTTTCACGCTGTCCGCTTGTTTGTCTTGTGCCGGGTTGTCGACAGCGTGGCGGCGTTTGAACTCCATCGGGCTGAGCATGCCGAGTGCCGAAGGTCGTCCTTGTCGGTTTTGGAGGAGAGCAACGTCCTCGAGCGTGGCGTTTGCCGGCTCGAGCCCCGTGTTCCACCACTTGCGGTTCGTCGACTCGACCTCTATCGGCTCCCCGATAGGCGTATGAAACGCCCCGGTTTTTTCGGGGCTCGGTGGTTTGTGTCTTCGCCGGTTCGGCGGAGATGGTTTGACTGTAGCGGTCGGCTTCGAACGCTGCTGGGGTGGTGAAGCCGGGGCCGGGTTCGATCTCGCCGTAGAGGCGTCGGTTGTTGAACCAGTCGACGTAGGTGAGGTCGGCGACCCACAACCGGTTCGGTGCCGGCGCACGGAACTGGCGCTCGACGAGACCGGCGGGCCGGTCGAGGCGTTGATCGCCTTCGGTGGTCCGGATCCAGACCAGACCACGGCGGCAGCCCTGCAAGCCCATGTCGGCCATCAACCGTTCGACGGTGCAACGCGCGACGCGGATGCCGTCTTTGTTCAACTGGTCCCACACCTTGTCCGCGCCGTAGACCGCAAGGTTCTGTTCCCACACCCGCAGCTCCTGTGGGCGCAGCTCGCTGTCACGGACCGCCCGCGCTGACGGCGGCCGCTTCTTCGCGGCGTGATACGTCGACGGGGCGATCTGCAACACCGCGCAGATCGGCTCGATCCCCCAACGAAGCGCACCCGAGACCCGATGACGGTGAGCATCGATGAACCGGATCACTTCTTCGACTGGCGGTCGAGCTCCGCCCCGAAGAAAGCCGCGGCCGCTTTCAAGATGTCGTTCGCACGACGCAGTTCAGCGTTCTCGCGCTTCAACCGCTTCAGCTGAGCAAGCTCATCCGTCGTAGCACCAGGCCGACGGCCCGTGTCTTTCTCGGCCTGGCGGACCCACAAACGGACCGTCTCAGGCTTCGGCCCTAACTTCTCGGCGACCGAACACATCGCTTCCCACTGCGACCCGTACTCGTGTTGATGATCCAGGACCATCCGCACCGCACGCTCGCGCAGTTCATCCGGGTACTTCCCATTCTTCGGCATGACTCCATCCTTCTCAAAGGTCAGAGCCTCCACAGAACCCGGGGCGCTTCACCTCGCTCGGTGCCGCCCCACTCCAGATCGAAGCAGCATTAGCCGAACTTCTGGCGCCTCGGCACGACGGCGACACGCAGCACTCAGGACAAGATGCTGCTCCGGACCGATTGGGCCGCGTGCTCCCAAAGTTCGCTTCGTTGAGCTTCGCCTGAACGACCACTGACCCGAACAGGCCCCTGCGTCATTCGACGAGGTCACGGCGCGACGACTGCTGACCGTCCGACTCCGGAAACTCGCCGCAACCCGTTCCGCTGAGTACTTCAGCGCTGGGTGGAAGTGCGATACGAGTGTTCCCTGCTAAGTACCTCATGAATACGTTTTGCCTCAACGTCCAAACCAAAGAGCGCGCCCACCGACCGATACGTCTCTTCTGGATCGGCCAGAAGACGCTCGTAACTTGTGGCGAGCACGTGGTCTGCGGACCGTTTCTCACAGAAGGCGCGAACCCTGTCGTCGAATTCCTTAAGCTGACTGAGCAAAGCCTCGGTCTCAAACTCGCGCCACCACTCGGACTTCGCCACGGCTGAGTGTTCACGGGTGTGGTGTATGAATCGAGCACCCGGGAAGAGATCGGTAACAAATTCGAGATAGTCCTCAAGATCGTGCTCCAAATGCTCGAAGTACCGGATCTCCTTGAAACCGAGGTAGCGAAGACCATCCGGCGACCGGTCTCCGAGCAACTGACGAACCACCGCACCACGAAGGTCGCTCAGGTACGTCGACAATGACAAGGATTCCGCTCCGAACCATGGATGTTCCGGGTTGGTTGGTGCCATTCCCTGCGAGTACTTGAGCGAGGCGACCGAGTCTCGGAGGCCGCGCAGCAGGTCTGCATTTTCCCCCCGACATAGCACCCCGTCGATGGAGTTCAACACACCCTGCATGAGTGTCGAGCCACTGCGCCCGTACGTCACCACAAAGACGTACTGCAACGGTTGAAACGGGGCCACGCCACGAACATAGTCCGCTGCCTCGCTCAGCAGAGTGTCCTTGTACAGAGCCTCGGCACGCGAAGTCTGGAGATCCCGCTGGAGGTGCGCGACCCGTTGAGCCTCGATTAGGAAGAGTTCGCGAACAGATCGGAGTTTGACCTCGAGCGGCGCGGACCGCCCGTCGACAACATGCATGACATCGGTCCCGCTCGGCGCGGGATTACTAGCGGTGGCGCCCATGGCCGAGACGCTAGTTTCCTCGCGGCCCCGCAACGAGGAGGAAGGCCTACCGGTCGTCACCAAACGAGGTGAGCCACACCGACGCTCGCCGATCCGCGACGAAACTTCCGATGAGGCGCTCCATGGCATGCGCTACTCCGGCGACATGCCGCATCGGCTCGGGGTCAAACTCGTTCGGACGCAGACCGAGATCACGCACAAACTCCAGCCAGTTCCTCCCGCACCAGAACATGGTCCCTGCGGGAAAACTTCTTCGCGCCCGACCCCAGCGTCGAATGTCGCCGCGCCGTTCCAACTGACGCAGCACCCGACGGTCCCTGATGTCCTCATCGACAGTCGAAATCCAGCGCCGAGGTGCTGCGAACCCTGCAACGGGCGCGTTGACCACGAATGCAACAATGCGTTCGATGTTGTCGGGCGACGGGAGCAGGCCGGTCAGGAGCCCAGTGCGCCACACCTCCCCGCGTTGATCGGGCAGGTACCCCGACTTCTTCGTGTGTACCTTGATGAATGCCTCACAGCCCGTGTTGAGCGCCTGCTCCACCACCGAGACGAACGGAAGCACGTCACGACCTCGATTGGGCAATCGTTGTGCGTTGACCTGTACCCCGCGATCGATGAGGGGTTGACAATGTGCGAGCACGTCTTCGGAGCGAAGGTGGGGCGGGTGGCTGACGATGGCGTGGTGCAACCGGCCGCACAGCGAAAGCCTCTCCACGATCTCGGGCAGGAGGTCGAGATGGAAGGCATGGACGATTGCGCAGGCACGCGCGTCTCCCGCATCGAGCCGACCGATGGAGTCCGGCAGCTCGCCGTCGTAGACGATGGGCATCCTCGTGCCGTACTGCTGAACCATGCGGGCCTTCCACATGCGTCGAACCACTGCCCGCCGAGCCAGTACCCGTTGCACCGCCCTGAGCGGTGCCGTCGCCCGCCACGACGTGCTGGCGTAGACATCGTTCAGGCGATCCTGTAGATACTCGTTCTCACTCTGAAGGCGTTCGAGTTCGCCGCCGTGATCCATGCCTCCAACCTGTTTCTGTCGGGCCGCCGCCGCTCTCCCCTCACCGGGGTCAACTGATGCCTAAAAGCGGGAAAGCCGCCACTTCGGGGGAAGCGGCGGCTCTCAACCTGGAACCACTGAGGATGGGGGATCCTCATCGGTTCTTCGACTTCGGAGGCGGGGGCCTCCGTCTGTCGAGTACGAAGTTTAGTATGCAAGTGAATGCGTGAACATGCAAACAGAACATAGCGATACTTGTTATCGTTTTGAGAGATGGACCTTCGACAACTTGCCGCCCTCACTGCAATAGCTGATCACGGATCGTTCTCGGCTGCCGCCCGCGCCCTGTTTACCGTGCAGTCAAACGTCTCCGGGCACCTCGCTCACCTCGAGAAAGAGCTCGGCGTCACGCTGGTGGACCGCCACGGTGGCGGGCTCACCGAGGAGGGGTTCCAGGTGGTCGAACGAGCCCGACGGATCCAACGAGAACTCGAGGAGATCACTGCTGAGATGTCCTCCCGGGACACCGATGTGGCGGGTACCACCCGGATCGGGGTGATCGGTACCACCGGTCGCTGGGTGATGCCCACACTGCTGCCCAAGTTGGCCGCCGACTTCCCCCGACTGCGAACCGTGATCTCGGAGGGACCCTCCAGCGGTTTGGTCGGTCGCCTCCTCGAGGGCCACCTCGACGCGGCCATCGTCCACCTCCCCGTCGATGATCCAGAACTCTCTATCGAGCCCCTGTTCGCGGAGGACCTCATGCTGCTCGTTCACACGGGCCACCCACTCGCGGACCGCACCGAGATGTCACTGGTGGAACTGGCCGACTATCCGCTGCTCCTCGCACCAACCGGTGTTGCGCTGCGGCGGGTGGTCGACCGCGCTGCAGCACAGGTAGGGGTCACCCTCACGCCGCTCGCCGAGATCGACGGGGTACGACTGCTCGCATCGCTGGCGTTCGAGGGGTTCGGGCCAGCCATCGTCCCGGCCACGTCGGTCCCCCGCTGGTTGAAGGGCAGTTTTCACATCGTTCGGGTGCCCGAACTACCGCGCCGGGTGGTTGCGTGGGCCCAGCGCCGCCGCCCCGGACCCTCGGCGCCAACCCGCGCAGCCCGACAGGTCACCCGGGCCGTGCTGGACCACATTGGCACCACGCAGCCGGGCGTCCACATGGGTATCGAATCCCCGGGGCGGGCCTGACGACCCGTAGTGTTCTCTGCGTGTCGTTTCCCATCGGTCTCCGCTCCGGCGCGCCCGGACCCGCACGCGCGTACGTCGGCGACCTTGACGGTCGACGGGTGGTCACTGTTGGCATCGACGGCTCGGTAAAGCTCGGGGCCCTGTCCTCTTCGGCATCAATGACCATCGCGGAGGCGGCAGAAGCGGCGCGTGCCCAACGACTGCCCCTGATCATGGAGATTGCCTCCTCGGGAGCCGATCTCGTGGAGGGCATTTCCGCACTGCACGGTTGGGGTGTGGCGGCGCGAGCGATCACCACCTGCTCGGGGGTCGTGCCGATTATCGCGATCGTTGACGGACCGGCCGTGTCGGGCCCGGCGCTCCTGCTCGGTGTCGCCGACTGGGTGATCATGACGGAGCGGTCGTATGCGTTTGTCTCGGGCCCCACGATGGTGGCCGAGTTCACGGGCGTGTTCATCGACAACGACGAACTGGGCGGTGCCGAGACCCACGCCCGCCAGAGCGGCCTGCCGGCGGTGGTGGTCACCGACATCGACGCTGCCCGCGCCGAGGCCGCTCGCCTGCTTGCGTACCTCCCGGATCACTGCGACGACGAGCCACCCCGATGGCCCACCGACGACCCGCCAGACCGTCAGGTTCCCGAGGCAGGTGCGCTCATCCCGCCCACGTCAACCGGCAGTTACGACGTGCGCAAGGTGATCGAGGCCCTCGCGGACGACGGCGAGTACATGGAGCTTCGGGCCCGCTGGGCCGCGAATGTGGTCACCGTCTTCGCCACCGTCGACGGCCGACCGGTCGGCATCGTTGCCAACCAGCCCATGGCCCTCGCCGGAACACTGGACATCCCCGCCTCCCAGAAGGCCGCCCGGTTCGTGGCCTTCTGCGACGCCTTCAACCTCCCGATCATCACCCTGGTGGACACACCGGGCTTCTACCCCGGCAAGGACCTCGAGTGGCGGGGAATGATCCGCCACGGCGCCCAGTTGGTGTTTGCGTACGGACGGGCAACCGTGCCCCGGATCTGCGTCATCCTGCGCAAGTCCTACGGCGGCGCGTACATCGTGATGGACTCCAAGAAAATGGGCAACGACCTCTGTCTTGCCTGGCCCTGGGCCGAATTGGCAGTGATGGGCGCTGGCCAGGCCGCGGCGATCCTCCAGCGACGGGCAACACCCGAGGAGAAGGCCGAGTTCGAGCGCGATTACGCCGAACGCCTGCTCAACCCCTACGTCGCCGCCGAGCGCGGGTTCGTGGACGCCGTGATCAACCCGGCCGAAACCCGCTCAATCATCGCCAATGCCCTCACGGTGCTCCAGGACAAGCGGGAGCGGCTCCAGTCCCGCAAGCACGACAACACGCCGCTCTAACGGTTGCCTGAGCACAACGCCCACCGGTCACGGACTAGAGGCGACCGGCGCTGCCTCGGGTAACATCGCCGCCCGGGGAGCAAGCCCCGAAACCACGTCAGATACCTCACAAAGGGGACGCGCAAGGTGCCCGAGACCATCACGATTACCGACGACCGGACCGGGAAGCAGGTGACAGTTCCGATCACCAACGGGGTCTTCCCCGCATCGGCTGTCCGGGAACTCGACCCGTCGCTGTTCATCTACGACCCGGCCTACATGCAGACCGCTGCGTGCAGGTCCTCCATCACCTACCTCGACGGTGACAACGGGATCCTGCGCTACCGCGGCTACCCGATCGAACAGCTTGCCGAGAAGTCGACCTTCCTCGAGGTGGCCTACCTCCTCCTCAACGGCGACCTGCCGAACGCCGAGCAGTTGAAGCAGTGGACACTCGATGTCACGCACCACACGTTCGTGCATGAGAACATGCGCAAACGCTTCCTCGACGGGTTCCACTACGACGCACATCCGATGGGCATGTTCGTGTCCTCGATGGCAGCACTCGGCACCTTCTATCCCGAGGCTAAGAACGTCCTCGACAAGGGCTCGCGCGACCAGCAGATCCTGCGCCTCATCGCAAAGACACCCACGATCGCGGCGATGTGCCACCGCTTCTCGGTCGGCCTTCCGTTCGTGTACCCGGACAACGACATCTCGTTCCCGGCCAACTTCCTCAACATGATGTGGAAGATCGGCGACTACGAGGTGGACCCGCGCCTTGAGCGCGCCATGGACGTGCTGTTCATCCTGCACGCCGATCACGAGCAGAACTGCGGCACCACCTCGATGCGTGTCGTCGGCTCCAGCCAGGCGGATCCGTACTCGGCTGCTGCTGCCGCAGCGTCGGCGCTGTATGGCCCGCTGCACGGCGGCGCCAACGAGGCAGTCGTCCGCATGCTTGCCGACATCGGCTCGATCGAGAACGTCCCGGCTTTCATCGAGGACGTAAAGAGCGGCAAGGCGGGCAGCCGCCTGATGGGCTTCGGCCACCGTGTCTACAAGAACTACGACCCGCGCGCCCGCATCATCAAGGAGGTCGCGTACGGGGTGTTCGAGGTCACGGGCAAGAATCCGCTGCTCGACATCGCGCTGAAGCTCGAAGAAGCCGCCCTCAACGACGACTACTTCAAGAGCCGCAAGCTGTACCCGAACGTGGACTTCTACTCCGGTCTCATTTATCAGGCCATGGGATTCCCGGCCGAGATGTTCACGGTGCTGTTCGCCATCCCGCGCACGGTCGGCTGGCTGGCCCATTGGCAGGAGATGCTGACCGACAAGGAACAAAAGATCAGCCGCCCGCGCCAGTGGTACACCGGCGTGGACGAGCGCGACTACGTGCCGCTCGGCTCCCGCTAACCCCTCTCACCTCTCTCGCTATCGGTCCCGAAACTCACGATTTTCGTGAGCTTCGGGACTGAGAACGTTTTGGGGGGTCACCCAACGTCAATCAAGATCTTGCCAACGTTCGCGTTTCGCTCCATGACGGCGTGCGCCTCCGCAATCCGGTCCATCGGGTAGCGGCAGTCGATCACCGGTCGCAGTACCCCCGTGTCGAACAGGGGCAGCATCTCCGCGATGAATCGTTGTGTGAGCGAGATCTTCTCCTCAAGAGGCCGCGCACGAAGCACCGTGCCAATGAGTTGCATGCGCTTGGCGAGCATCGCACCGATGTTCACGGGAGTCGTTGCGCCGCCCATCACGCCCACCTGTACAACGCGACCCTTCAGGGCGACGGCCGCAATGTTGCGGTTCACGTAGTCATCCCCGATGACGTCGAGGATCACGTCCACACCTCTGCCGCCGGTAACGCGCTTGGTCTCCTCCACGAAATCCTGCGAGCCGTAGTCGACCACGAGGTCCGCACCGAGGGCACGCACCGCCGCCACCTTGCCGCCGCTGCACGTGACGGCAACGTTGGCACCAATGGCCTTGGCGATCTGGATCGCGGCCGTGCCGACGCCGGAGGCACCCGCATGGACGAGGGCCCAACGGCCACTGGTGAGGCCGCCCTGCACCACGAGTGCGTCCCACGCTGTGAGGTACACCTCGGGGATCGCAGCCGCGTCGTCGAGGCCGACACTGGCCGGCACGCGCATGACCTGTCGCTCGTGGACAGCGATGCGCTCGGCGTAGGCACCACCACCGGTGATGGACATCACCTCGTCGCCCGGCCTCCACATGCGCACGCGCTCGCCGACAGAAACAACCGTGCCGGCAAACTCGAGACCCGGCACCTCGTGCTCCTCGGGGTATGGGTTCGGGTACAGACCCATCCGTTGCAGGATGTCGGCACGATTCAGCGCCGTGGCTCGGATGGCCACGAGGACTTCTTCGGGACCGGGCACCGGATCGGGGATCTCCTCCACGACAAGCACTTCCGGACCACCGTGGGAACGCAGAACGACAGCACGCATGGCAGGAGTATCGCCCGGATTCTGTCCGGCGGCTCGGTGCTCGGGCTGCTACCGGCCGATGAACCCCGGGGTGCGCTTCTCGCCGAACGCTGCCCGACCCTCCACGAAGTCCTCCGACACCCAGCAGCGGTCGACGAGGTCTTGCGCGTGCTCGAGCGAGGAACCCGGCAGATCGATCACCGCACTCATCGCCGCCTTCGCCGCTGCGAGGGACAGCGGTGCGTTCTGGGCGATCCGGGAGGCAAGGGCCTTGGTGGCCGCCTCGAGGTGAACCTTCGGCACGGTCTTGTTGACCAGGCCCAGTCGCTCGGCGATGTGCGCATCGATTCGCTCACCGGTGAACAGCAGCATCGAGGCCTGCGCGTGCCCGACGAGCGTCACGAGCTTGCGCACGCCGATGAGCGGGTAACCGGCGCCAAGCGGACCGGCCGGGATGGAGAACACTGCGTCGTCAGCGGCGATCCGGATGTCGGCATCCATTGCCACCATGAGCCCACCACCGATGCAGTAGCCATGGATCATCGCGATAACGGGCTTGTTGATCGTGAGCGTCATTCCCTTGCGCGCCCCGGGCGGCGGGTAGCCCGTCGTGTTGATATCGATCTGACCCAGATCGGCACCCGAGGCAAAGGCTTGATCACCCGCCCCGCGCACCACCACCACACGCACCTCGTCGTCGGTGGCCCACGCGTCGAGTACCTCCTTGATCGAGGCGAACATCTCCTCCGAGATCGCGTTGCGCTTGTCCGCCCGGTTCAGCGTCACCCACCCAACCCACTCGTCGACGTGGGCCTGGATCTGCTCGGTGGAGGTTGCTACGGAACGCACACCGGAACGGTAGCCAGCACGGTCGTTGATCAGGGGATCCGCATTCCCCCTACGCCGCCCCACGTCAGGCAACCGTTCCCGTGGCGGAGAACGCCGGGAGCAGTTAGAGCAGCTTGATGACGTCGGCGAGGCCCCTCGGCGCACCAGACAGGGGCAGCGGGAGCAGCAACGTGCGGATTCCGTGCAGCACCGCATGGCCGTCGTTCGACGGGTTGTCGCCAACCATCAGAACCTCGTCGGGCCGCAGGCCGAGCGATTCGAGGGCGAGGCGGAACAACTGACCCTCGGCCTTCACCGTGCCGTGCTCCCCGGACAGGAAGAACCGGTGCACATGGTGGAGCAGCCCGTAGTGGTCGAAGATCGGGCGCAGATCGAACGGGACATCACTCACGATCACGAGGGGCACGCCGTGCGAGTCCAGAGCCCGCAGGAACGAGGCGGTGTCCGGGAAGGGCACCCAGCCCTCAGCGCTCGTCTCGAACGCGTACAGCGCCTCCGCAGCGCCGGGCAGTTCCCGGTCCAGTTCAGCCCAGAGCGAGAGCCAGCACTCGCGATGCCGCTCGGCCGACTTGTCACGTCCCTGTGCCAGTTCGTCGGCGGAGCGGGACTGCGCGAATGCCGAGTGGTATAGCGAGGAGATGCGACGGGTTGTGGCGGCAAGACCACGCTCGGCCGCCCAGCGCTCGAGAAACACGACGCTCCCAGCGGTGTCGAACAGGGTGTGACCCCAGTCCGAGAGCACGGCGCGGATCATCGGATGATTGTGTCAGGTCCCTGCCCCGGGAATCGGGGCGTTTCGCCCGGAGAACGCCATGTTGGGCGTAGGAAGTCGATGCTGAGAATGCTGGTGGGGGTGGTGGGTGGGGTCCCGTAGTCTGTGCTCCGATGGACTTCACCTGGACGCCAGAACAGAACGAACTCCGCGAGCGGGCCCGCAAGGTCGCCGAGGGTGGGGTTGAGCGGTACGGCCGCTGGAACGACTGCTGGATGAACGGCTACTCGAAAGAGTTCTCCAAGGAACTCGCCGCCGAGGCCTTCATCGGAATGTCTTGGCCCAAGGAGTTCGGCGGTGGGGGGCGGCCTGCCATCGACCGCCTCATCGTTGCCGAGGAGATGATCAAGGTCGGCGCGCCCATCGCCGCCACCTGGTTCGCCGACCGTCAGATGGGCCCCGCGCTCATCCAATATGGCACCCAAGAACAGGTGGACCGCTACCTGCCCGAGATGCTCGCTGGCGACGTCACGTGGTGCATCGGCATGAGCGAGCCGAACGCCGGCAGCGACCTCGCCAGCCTGTCCACCAAGGCCGAGCGCGACGGCAAGCACTTCGTGATCAACGGCCAGAAGATCTGGACGAGCTTCGGTGCAGAGGCCAACTACTGCTACCTCATCTGCCGCACGTCGACCGACGGCCCGCCGCACGCCGGCATCAGTGAGGTGATCGTGCCGATGGATACACCAGGCATCACCATTCGCAAGATCGACGACATGACCACCAACGAGCACTTCTGCGAGGTGTGGTACGACAACGTGCGCGTGCCGGTGGGCAACATGGTGGGCGCTGAAGGTGCCGCGTTCAAGCAGACCATGCGCCAGCTGGAGCACGAGCGCGGCGGCATCGACCGGCTCATGTCGAACTATGCGTTGTACAAAATCGCTGTCGAGCGCGCCGACACCAGTAGTCGCGTGGTGCGCCAGCGCATTGCGAAGTTGGAGACGGACTACCGGCTCGGCCGGATCCTCGTTGCACGTGAGGTGCTCAAGCAGGCACCCGCCGGCTTCAGCGCCGCGACGAAGTGCTTCTGCACGGAGCACGAGCAGCGTGTGGCCGAATTCGTCGCCGAAACCCTCGGGGCAGACGCCACGTTGTGGAACGACGTCACTGCTGGCCTCATGTACGGCCCCGCCTACTCGATCATGGGTGGCACCGCGAACGTGATGCGCAACATCCTCGGCGAACGCGTACTCGGGCTGCCGAAGGAACCGTCCGTCCGCTGAGTCAGCCGCGTGCTACGAGCACCAACGCGGCCACCGCGAGACCCAATCCCGTTGCCTGCAGCGCCGAGAGGCGCTCGCGGTCGCGCACGAAGGCGAGCGTGACCGTTGCGGCGGGGTACATCGCCGCGATCACGCCGACGACCGCAAGCAATCCGTGGCGGGTGGAGAACAGGTAGAGCGTGTTCGCCGAGGTGTCGAGCGTTCCACCGATCAGCGCAAGGGCGAGTACGGCTCCGGCGAGACGCCACGGCAGTCGACTGGAAGCATCGTCGACAGATCGAACTCTGCCAGCAGCCCGCGCAGAACGCCACACCACGACGCCGGTGAGCGGCAGCGAGACGCAGCGCATCGCCACCACCGGCCACAGGCCACCCTCCCCGCTCGTGTAGCTGAGCGCCACAGAGAGCGAGCCGAACCCCAGACCCGCCACCAGCGCAAGGAGGTGTGCCGACAGGGGCGTCCGCTGCTCCTCGGGGTTCGCGCTGCGGGCTCCAGCACCGCTGACGAGTGCGATGGACACCAGGGCGATCGCTACGCCTGCGAGCGCAGCGCCCGAGGGTCTGTCACCAGCAACGAGACCCCAAATAGCCGGGACGAGCGCACAACTGACCCCGGCGATGGGTGCAACCACGGTCATCGCCCCGGTAGCGAAGGCTTGATAGAGACACATCAGCGCCACGGCCCCGAACCCACCGGCAAGGAATCCGTAGCCCCAGTCCGCAGCGGGAGGCGCCCGGTCACCCACAATCGGGATGACGAGCAGCGCCGCCAGCAAGCCCGCCCCCTGGCCGAACAGCGTGACCACACTGCTCTCCGCCCGTCGGCTCGCCTTGCCCCCGAGGTAGTCGGCGGTCCCCCACACAAGGGCACACAACACAGCAAAGACAACGCTCACCGTACGATCATCCCATGAAGCACGTACGTTTCGGCAGGACCGGCCTCAAGGTGTCACCGCTGTGCCTCGGCACGATGACCTTCGGGTACCAGTGCGACGAGGACACCTCGGTCTCGATCATGGACACCGCTGCCGAGGCAGGCATCACCTTCATCGACACGGCCGACATCTATCCGCTCGGGGCGCCAAACGGCCAGTACGGCTCCACCGAGGAGATCATCGGGCGCTGGCTGAAGCCGAAGCGGGACCGGTTCGTGCTTGCGACGAAGTGCTGGGGCCCCACCGGTTCCAAGCCGTGGCACATGGGTAACTCACGCCACAACATCATGCGGGCACTCGACAACTCGCTGCGCCGGCTGCAGACCGACTACATCGACCTCTACCAGGTGCACTTCTGGGACCCGAACACACCGCTCGACGAGACGATGCAGGCGCTTGACGACGTGGTGCGTTCGGGCAAGGTGCGCTACGTCGGCTGCAGCAACTTCCTCGCGTACCAACTCGCTCGTGCCCTCGGCCGCAGCGAGGTGCTGAACGTCGTTCGCTTCGAGAGCGTGCAACCGCGCTACAACCTGCTGTTCCGCGAGATCGAGCGGGAACTGCTGCCGCTGT
>WLJO01000021.1 GCA_009701715.1 Actinomycetota bacterium | reverse complement strand
TGCTCATCGCGTGCCCGAGGCGCACGATGTCGGAGTCGGGGTCGCTGTAGTCCTCGTTCCAGCGGGCACCGGACGACATCTGCAGGATGTCCTTGATGCGCGTGCCCTCGTATGCCGAGCCGGGAGCAGTGTCGATGTAGTTGCTGATCGGCTCCTCGATCGACCGGATGTGTCCCTGCTCCACCGCGATGCCGACGAGTGCGGCGGTGAAGCTCTTGGCAACCGACCATGAGATCCACTGGACGTTCGGCCCGCCCGTGAGCCGGTACTGCTCGTGCACCACCTTGCCGTCGTGGAGCACGAGCAGCGCTGCGGTGTCGGTGAGGTCGAGGAAGTGCTCGGTGTCCACCTGCTTGCCGCCAACGTCGAACGAGGCAGGAAGCCCGACGGAATTTCCCGCGGGAAATCGGTGGGGGGCGCGGCTTGCGGTTAGCCGGCTGCTCGGGAGGATGTGGTGCAGGCGGTTGAAGTTCTCGTGCTGCGGTTGGCCGGAGAAGAGGTTGATGGCAACGAGCGGTGAGGCGGCCTCGGACATGCGCGGAGATTAGTGGAGCGTCAAAGGGCCCGCTCGGCCTACGATCTGCACATGCCGGTCACCAAGGGAATCAAGGAACTGCTCGCCGAGGCAAACGAGGCCGTACGCACGGTGCCGACTGCCGAGGCCATCGCGATGCTCGGCGAGGACGGCGTGACGTTCGTGGACCTGCGCGATCCGCGTGAACTGGAGCGTGACGGCATGGTGCCCGGTGCGTTCCACGCCACGCGCGGCATGCTCGAGTTCTGGGTGGACCCGGCGAGCCCGTATCACAAGCCGATCTTCGCCGAGGACCGGCAGTTCGTTCTCTACTGTGCGAGTGGCTGGCGCAGTGCGCTCTCCGCCAAGACGCTCGTCGACATGGGGATGACGAATGTCGCGCACGTGGAGGGCGGCTTCACCGCATGGAAGCAGGCCGACGGTCCGGTGGGGGAAAAGCCGAGCAAGGCCGGCTGACCAGAGTCGTCGCCAGCGCGATCAGGCTGGACCTCTCCGCCGAAACGCGAGAACGGGGCACAGGCTCCCGAGTTGGTGCCCAGGAATCGTGGTGCTCACGTGCTCGAAATCACCGTGGCTAGTCCAGGCGGCGATGATGTCGTGGGTCGGCCACATGGTGTACCGCAGTGTCGATCCAGCGGTTGCAAGAAATGGCACGAACTGTTCCGCAGCGAGGCCAGATCGCTCCACGAGATTCTCGATAGATCCCATCCGGACCAAGAGTTCGTCGAACGCTGTGCTGAGTGGGATGCCGACATCAAGCGAGGTCTGCAGGGCCGACCAGGAGCGGATGCGCATCTCGTTCGCTGTGCTGAGTGCACCGCGCTCTACGTCGTCGATGAGCCGATCGAGCGTCTCGCTCTGGTTCCAGACGTACACGCGGGTGACGAACAACCCGTCGGGTCGGAGCACCCTGGCAACCTCGGTTCTCAGCTCGTCGATCGAGGCCGGTCCCAAAAACAACATGCCGCCATCGGAGATGACACGGTCGAAGCGCTCGGCAGGGAACGGCAGGTGAGTCCAGTCGCCGACCTGCGCAGAGCCGACGGGTCCGGGCCATACGTGCTGGATCATCGGCAGCGACCGGTCGACGGCTTGAATCGCCGAGTGGGGCGGCCATGGCAAGCGATAGACGGCGGGCGTCACCCCGAGCATGAGGACGTTGAGCGGGGTGCTGCCGAGCGCCAGCGCGGCTTCGTGCGCGGCCAGATCTGCCGACGATGGGAGCAGCGGTGGTGTTTGCTGCGCGTAGATCCGCTGCACGGCCCCGGCCTCGTCGCCTGGGCCCGGATCGAAGGGTGATCTCATTGCCTGTCCCCACTCTGGTGATGAGCGAACTCGCGGATGATTGCTGCTACCTCTGGGGCGCGATCTTCGTCGAGGAGTTGAATGTGCATAGGGAGGTTGAGCACGGGCCCAGTCACTCGGCGACCGGTGATGTAGCCCCATACAAGGCGCAGATCAAGTAGAACCACGGCGTCACGTGTACCGACCGAAGTCACCCGGAGCCTGTCCCGTTTGATGCGGTGGCCCTCGACAAAGTCGATAAACGGAACATTGGTTCGTTTCGCGACCGGAACCTGATTGCGCCGACGTCTCGGCCTGAAGGCCCCTAACCCAGCGTGCCTTGCGCTGCGCACAATCCACACGGCTGCAGCCACGGTGGAGCGTCGTCGTCGTATCATCGACGCAGTCGCAAGCCATCGGACCGCTCGCGGCAAATCAGGCGGCACCGTCTCCAGAAGGACAATGCCGCGCACCGGCAGTCCCGCCGCACGCGCGAGCCGAGCGGTTTCGTAGGCGAGCACACCAGACGCCGAAAACCCAACAATCACGAGTTCCTCACCGAGGCAGTGTTGAACAAGAGCCTGGGAGTACTGAGCGCAAGCCTCCGCAACCGAGGCGGAAACGGGTTTGCTGTGGGCAACACGCCCCGCGATTCCCCAACTGTCGAAGTCATCAGCGAGGCGCGCTGCGATCGAGGACCACTGGTGCGTCTCGCCGTGGGCGCCGTGCATAAAATACACCCGTGCATCTCGTCCGCTCACGTTGATCGGACGGATCACCTGGTGCTGAGCGAGACTGAGGATTCGCTCCTGTATAGCTGACACCAAGGGACCCGGCCGGCGTAGCCCATACAGCAGATCGAGGTCCATCGCGAGGTCGAAGCGAACGTCCACCTCGGCCGCGAGTCGTATGGCGAGCAACGAGTCGCCACCCAAGTCGAAGAAATCCGAGAGCGCGTGACAGTCGTTCACCTCGAACAGCTCGTTCCACAGGGCAAGCATCGCCGATAGCTCGAACGCAGCCGGGCCGCTTGGAAGCTCATCGGTGAGCGCTCGGGTTGTTGCCGGGGAGGTGCTCGACAGCGATGCAGCGATCTCTGCGGCGATCGTTCTGCGGTCAAGTTTCCCGTTCGCAAGTCGCGGCAAACGGGCCATGCCCACCACGGCGGCGGGTACCTCGGCGGGGCTGCCGCCGGCTGCCATGCGCGAGCGAATCCCGACATCGTCTACCGGACCGTCGGACTCAACGGCCGCAAAGAGGACCAAGCGGCCGGCGCGTTGGGCAACTACTGCGGCCACAGTGGAACCACCGGTGGCCGCGCGGAGTCGGGCCTCCACGCCGTCGAGCTCAACTCGGTGGCCGCGAATCTTCACCTGACGGTCGCTCCGGCCTCCGAACACCAACTGACCGTCGGCTCCGATGCGTCCGAGGTCGCCAGTCCGGTAGTAACGCTCGGCAGAATGTGCCGGGTTGGCTGGCACGATTGTCGAGGTCTCGAGGCCGCAATAGCCACGCATCACACCGGGACCGGCTACACAGATCTCACCAACGGCACCCATCGGCACGGGATGGCCGGCACGGTCGAGCAGCATCACCGTGGTGTTGGGGAGCGGTAGCCCGATCGGCACGGTGCCGACGATCGGCACGGTCAGCTCGCTCAAGCGGCACGTCGTCGTAACCAGCGTGGCCTCTGCGGGTCCGTACACGTTCAGGAGTGTGATACTCCCGTCGAACGCCCGCTTCCACGTGGCGACCATGTTCGGGTCGACCGCTTCCGTGCCGGTGGTCATCATGCGTAGCGTGAGCGGTGCTGGCACTGCGCCCCTGTCCACCCGGGACTCGACGAGTTCTGCAAGGTACGAGCTGGCAGCCCCGGCAATCGTGATTTGCTCCCGGTCGAGCAGCGAGAAGAACTGCGCGGGTGCGAGCGGCCGGTCCCCGATCGCCTCAACAAGGGTGGCGCCAGAGCACAACGGCACCAACAGTTCGGCGATGAACACGTCTGCACCGGGCCGCGACACACTCCGCAGGCGACGGTCGTCCGGCGTCATGCCGTACGTCTCGATGAGCGAGCAGATCGCGTTCACTGCGGAGGCTTGCTCGATTTCCACCACCTTGGGCACTCCCGTCGAGCCGGAGGTGGCGACGAGATAGGCGAGGTCGTCGGGGCGGGCGCGTCGCGGCTGCGGTTCGGGTCCTGGTGGTGGGACCCCGACGGCATCCTGCGCGGCGGCGTCGATTACGACATCGGGACCGATGAGGTCCAGAAGGATCTGTATCTCGGCCGGCGGCCGGGCCGGGTCGATACACACGAACGAGTGGCCGGAGCGGATGGCGGCCACGACGGCGATCACGGCGTGCTTGCCGGGTGGGGCAACAACGGCCACGCAGGCCTGTTCCGTTCGGGCCGTCAGGCCGATGTTGTGAGCGAGGGAGCGTGATGCGAGGTCCAGTTCGGCGTAGGTGAGCCGCTCCTTCCCGTCCAGTGCTGCGCGTTCAGCGTTCGCGCGCAGGGAGGTCTCGAGTAACTCCGCTAGTGATGTTGCGCCGAACTGTCTCGACGGGCCGCGCAACTCGGCGCGTTGGTCTCCCTGTTGGCTCGTCATCGAGATGTCGGCCAACACCAGAGGCTGCTCGACGATCTGGGTAAGGACGGACCCGAGCGCTGAAGCAGCCACACGTCCGAACTCGGCGTGCCGGGTGGACGTCACGATCTCGAAGCGGACTTGCTCGCCCTCAAGCACAGTCAACGTCGGTTGGAGCGCCGCGCTCTTGCGCTGACGCACGATGGGCAGGTCGCTGGCTGGGTCGTTGAAGCCGTCAGCGTCTCGGACGTGGTTGACGACTGTCGACATCACGTCGTCGGTTCCCGGAGCGAAGGCGCCGGCGAGGAGCTCGGACACCTCGAGTGGCTGGAGGGAGTACATCCTCCGATGGCGCAAGGCCACGTCGGCGAGGAAATCGTTAACGCTCACGTCGTCAGCGACCGGAACGACGAAGGGCAACGTGTCAACCATCGGTCCGACAATCGAGGCAGCATCTGCGAGTTCGGCGGGAACCCCATGACGGGTCTGCCCGAAACAGACGACATCGGTACGGCAGAGCCGGCTCAACACGAGGGCCCATGCAGCGAGTCCGACGCTGTTGGCAGTGAGGCTCCGATCGTGCAGTAACTCCCGGAGACGTTCGGGGAACCCCGAGCGGAGGGTTACAGGGAAGCGGCGGTTGCCCAGGTGCCCACCTGGGTGGTCGGCGAATGGTGCAAGCGAGGGCAGTGCAGTCGGTCCCTCAAGCCCGTCGGCGAGATTCTTCCATTCCGACACCGCGCGGTCCCGGTTCGCCCCATCGATACCAACGTACGTGGCTCTCCTGGCGAGGAAGTCCACGAAGGCGCTCGGGGGAGGTGCGACGCTGCCGGGGTTTCGCAGCGCCTCCGCGAAGTCCCGGCGAATAATCTGCCAAGAACGATCGTCGAAGATCAGATGGTGCAAGGTGACGCAGAGCCACCAGGTGCCTGCGACGTCGATCGTCGCGACCCGCCACAGCGGCTCGTCGCTGCCAATGCTGAAGGCGCGGTACTGGTCAGCGCATACTCGTTCGGCCTCGGCCTCGGTGGCGGTCGGAACGTTTGCCGTCTCGAACGACCGGATTCCGTCCCAGGCGGGGAGCTGGCGGTAGACGAGCCGGGCGCCCGAGAAGTCGTACTGGGCCGACAGGCCTGGGTGGCGCTTGAGCACCGCAGCCCAGGCTGTTTGGAACGCGGTGGCGCCGTAGTCAACCGGACATTCGAGGACGAATTGCTCGACGAAGATCGGCACTTCGCGGCCTGCCAGCGACGCGAGCGCAACTGATCGCTGGAAGCCGGTTGCGAACGTCGCTCCATTGGGCACGTGTGAGTCAGGCAGCACTGTCAACAATTCTGACCGATGGTGGCCTCCCGAACTCGCTTCTGTGCCTCAGGTCGCCTTGGCGCCGATCGCGTAGGCGCTGATCGTCCCGTCCACCTCGCCCTCCCCAGGGCATTCGGGCTCGAAAGCTCCCGCGTGCCTGCTGATTCGACGAACGTCGGGACCGAGGTGTTACTGGGCGGCGGGTTTGCGGCGGCGTGCGACGGTGGTGCCGCCGGCGACAACGAGGCCTGCTGCGGCGATCACGATGATCCACACGGCGTTGTTGCTGCCGCCACCGCCCAGGATCGTGCCAGCGTTGGGCGGTGTCGGCAGGGCGTTATTGAGGCGCTTGACATATCCGGCGAAGTAGCCGCCAAGCAGAATCTTGCCGTCAGCCTGCAACGCAATCGACGACACTCGGTTGGTGAGGGTGGGTGGAGTGAAGTTGGTGTCGTTCGTGCCGTCGGCATTGAGGCGCGTGACATATCCAGTGAACTCTCCACCAAGCAGAATCTTGCCGTCAGCCTGCAACGCAATTGACAACACCCGTGCGGTGAGGGTGGGTGGGGTGAAGTTGGTGTCGTTCGTGCCGTCGGCATTGAGGCGCCGGACGGTGCCGTTGACGTGGCCGACGATGATCTTGCCGTCGGCTTGAAGCGCAACCGAGTACACCGCTTGGTTGAGGACGGGTGGGGTGAAGTTGGGGTCGTTCGTGCCGTCGGCATTGAGACGTTTAACGCGTCCGGTGAAGTCGCCGCCTACGAGGATCTTGCGGTCAGCCTGCACAACAATCGAAAGCACGTAATTGTTGAGGGCGGGTGGGGTGAAGTTGGTGTCGTTCGTGCCGTTGGCATTGAGCCGCCGAATTTCGCCAAGTGCGCCGGTGAGGATCTTACCGTCGGCCTGCAACGCCATCGAAAAAACTTCGCCGTTAAGGACGGGTGGGGTGAAGCTGGTGTCGTTCGTGCCGTCAGTGTTGAGCCGTTTGATCTTCCCGGTGAACGAGCCGCCTACCAGTATCAAGTCGTCGGCCTGCACCAGGACCGAGCGAACGGGATAGTAGTTGCTCAGGGCGGGTGGGGTGAAGGTGGTGTCGATGCTGCCGTCGGCAGAGAGGCGTTTGATCTTCCCGTTGATGTCACCTCCGACGAGGACTTTGCCTTCAGCCTGCACCGCCACCGAAAAAACTTCGCCGTTGAGGGTGGGTGGGGTGAAGGTGGTGTCGATGCTGCCGTCGGCGACGGTCTGTGCGGTGCCGGGCGTGGCGGTGAGCAGGGTGGTGCCGCACACGGCAACCAGTGCGGCACCAAGGGCGGCGCAGAGACGTTTCGTGCTGTGGCGGATCATGTGCTGTGGCCCTTCGATCAGGCTCGACCGGGAGGGGATCAACACCAGCGAAGCTGACTTGAGCGTACACACTCACGCGGTGGTCAAAATGCCTGGGACGCGCCAACCGGAGTTGCTTCCGAGCGCCGGATCTACGAATCCCTTCACCTGCGCGTGTTCGAAGATTGTGGCGATCGCAGCGGTTTGTACCGCCTGTCCAATAGTCCGGGTGGGAGAATGCGCAGCATGACAACGAAGCCATCAACTGGGCATTGGGCTTATCAATTGACGTCGCGGCGGCTCCGGCTGCTCGGTCTGTTTGCCGCCCTGCCCCCGGCGCTGTGCGGTCACCTTGCCGAGAAACACCTGCGCCGGCCCGGTCAGCCGGGCCCTGCGGGAGAGCACGTGCAGCAATACCTCGTCAGTGGCACCCTCGCGCGCCGACGGGCCGACGACCCGGGCGATGCCATCCGACCCGACGGTGAGCCCCGGGGCCCGCGCAAACCCGTCCATGTCGGGCAAGCCGATTTCTTCTACCGTTCTCAGTACCGGCCCCGGTGCAGCGCGGTGATGGGAGCGTTCGCCGCAACGGCGACGCAGGTGCTCGCGGCAAGTGGCTCCACCGCTCGAGGCGTCCTGTGGGGGAGGCACCGCGAGTGTCACGCAGCCATGCTGCCGCGCCACGGCGAAACGGGTATTCGACCGATCCTGGTCCTCAACGATGGCGCGGTGGCCGTTGCCGTGTACCTCCCGCGAACCGGCCACCCGGGCAGCGATCTCGCGGTCGAGCAGTGGATGTTCGAGGGGGCGGCACTGCCAGATCGTCTCGCCGATGTCTTGCGTGGCGAGGAGCAGGCCAGCGAGCCCGGTATCGGTCAAACGCTGCTGCGCGACCACACCGGCAGCGTTGTTGCGCTCGTGGACGCAGTCCGTGCCACCGGCAACCTTGCGCTCCTTGCGCTGCACCAGCGGGATCCCGACGCCATGGGCCTCCACATCACGCTCTTCGGTGTCGAAGGCGTCCGGCCGGAGCAACTCGTGCGCGACTACGGCCTTGTGGACTCCGACCTCGAGAGTCACCGGGCGTACGCGCATGCAGAGAACGCAATGCTCGGGTATCTGGTCGGTGGAACTGAAGAGGTTTTCACCCAGTGCTCGCAGAACCTGTTCGTCAAAGAACTTGTCTCCGAGCCAGCCGACGTGGCTGCTGAGGCCCCTCCCGAGGTTGCCACCGAAGCGCCGGTGTCCCTCGAGCAGTTGCTCGCCGCACAGTTCGAGTCGCTGCAGGTCACCGTGGACTCGAGCGGACTACCGGGCGCCTCGCCGCGCAACGGCCAGATCGGTGGTGCGGCCCTCATCGGGATGCGACGAGGGCGCAAGTATGTGCTTATCCCGTATCACCCAGGGAATGCGATTCACGGCCACGCCGCGAAGCTCTGGACAAACCGCCGTTCCGCACTCGTGGTCTCCGATGACCACACCTATCGCCGCCGAGCGACGATCTCGGGCGTGGCGCGGGTGGCGAGCCATGCGTGGGTCACCAAGCGGTTCCCCGCAGCCTCCCGAGCGGTCACCCATCCTGATGGTGGCGCCGAGGCAACGGTGGGTATCCCGGTCTATTGGTTCGTGACCCGAGTCGATGAGGTGATCTGGGAGCGCGGCCTGCTGCCGCAGTACCGACTGAGCGAGGGACGCGCCGTGTGCACCATCAACGCAGGCGGTCAGGGGCGTCACACCAAGCAGCCCAAGTATTTCGATGCGGGGACTGTCGAGCCGTACGACATTGCGCAGCAGCACCACCGCGAGGCGAGCGGTCGACCCACCGACCCGAGCGGTATCGAGCGATCCGAGTGGCTCGTTACCGCCGCATCGGCCCTCGCCGCACGTGAGGAACACCTCCGAACGACGGTGTAACGCAAGGGTGGCTCAGGGCCGCCCCGGTGTTACTGGGCGGCGGGTTTGCGGCGTCGTGCGGCGGTGGTTTCGCCGTCTGAGGTACCGGCCTGACCGCGATCAGGCCGCGACTGCTGCTCGTGGGTTCGCCGTGTAGTGCCCGATGCTCGTGACGGCGAGGTGGACATAGTCGAGTTGGAGGCGTTCGCCGCTCCACGTGCTGCTGATGAGGTTCGGGTCTGCAGGGACTGGTGCGACGAACGGCGAGTACGGAATGCTGCGGTCGATCGGATTTCCCGCGGGAAATGTCACGTCGAGCCGGCGGTCCGGGTGCAGCGTGAGCCGGAGGTCGAGGATGTGCACCAACCGGTGGTGGAACTGACAGATGCGCACCATGTTGCTGAGCCGGGTCTTGCCGCCCTGGCCGCGGTGCACGACGTGGTGCGCGTCGAACGAACCGGTGTGGTGGCAGCCGGGGAACTGGCAGGTTCGGTGACGGAGTTTCAGCCAGCGGCGCTGTGTGCGAGACGGCGGGGGGTCCTTCTTGATGGTGATCGGCCCGACCGGGGTGTCGGCCACCGTGGTGACGGCGCCGTCGCAGGCGAGGCACTCGACGATCTCGGGGGCGACCGCAGTCGAGTCTTCGAAGGCAGCGGTGTCGGCGTGGAGATGGACGATGACCTCGGGGCGTGCGCGAACCTCGTCGTCACCGCAGATCAAAGCGACACAGGCGTCTGCTCGGGACTGGTGGGCGGGAACTCCCGCCTCTACCTGCGTGACGACCTGTAGTGCTGCGGCGACGGCCTGGCCGGTCTCGGTGGGCAGGCGCAGCGTGAACACCATCGACCCGTCCTCTTCATCGACCGCCCACCGCAGACCTCGGGAATCGACCTGACGGGCGACGTCTTTCGGGGTGCGCTTGCGCAGCGACCGCACGATCATGGCGACCTGTGCAGCGGTGGCGCAGCCAGCGATGGTGGCGAGGGAATCATCGGTATCGGGGGTTGCAACACGGGTGAGCTCACGGACCTTGGAGTAGGAGAGTTTCCCGCTGGAAAGACCCTCTCGGATTGCCGGCAATCCGTTGAGCGCCCGTGCTACCCGCAGCCGCTCGGATGCGGCGCCGTACGCAAGACCACACTTCCAGCCGAGCCACTGCTGCGGCGATGCGCAGCCCCACGAATCCCAGACGCGGCGCCGGTCGAACTCGGCGAGGACGTCCAGCATGCGCGCCATTCCGGTTGCTTCGAACGCAGCGTGGGAGACCAGTTCGGCCTCGAGGTATTCGGTGGGGACAGCGGTCAGATCCATGTACCCATCGTGACCGAGGGGTGTGACACAGAAAGATCGAAAACCCCTTGTGCGTAGGGGATTCTCGGGCCTTGCAAGCGTCAACAGCGATCGGTCCAGTTTTCCCGCGGGAAATTCCGGCCTACGACCGGGCCGGATTATTCCGATCCAAGATGCCGGTTTGGAGACGTACCTGCGCTCACTCGACATTTCCTTTGCCCCGCCAGCTCGCAGGTAAGTCGAAAAACCACAAGCGTTGATGGCCACCCGACATGACATCGACTGTCAGAGAGACAACTCGACGAATCCAGTGAATTGTGTTTGGTCATGGTTGCCGAGGTACCACCGAAACGGCAGAACATCGAGAAGCTCAACATAGGACAGCGTATTTACGTCCCACGTGATTTTTCCCGTGTGAGTTGTTCGAATGTGAAGCACATGATTCGCAAGATCGGCGAGCGGAGCAACGAGGTCGCGAGGACAAATCCACGTCGAACCGACGAATCGCCAATGTGGGCGCGAATCATTGATTGCCACCTTCGGCCACACCCCTGGAGCGATCACAGCATCGCTTGCAGTGGTTTCGATCGCATTGAGATAGTCACGAATGACCTCGGCTGTTACCCCTGGTTGCTTGAAGACCGAATAATCAATCCACACGAAGACATCGACGTCGGGGTGCAACTCGGCAGCTCGGCGCACCCACTCGAATCGCTCGTGACAAACAATGTTTGAGATCACCGCATCGGCCGGTCCATCGAATCGATCTGACGGCGGATTGGGATCAGCGGGCATCAGATTCGGATTCGCTTCAAGCAGGTGATACGCCCAAAGATCGTTGACGGACCGCTCTTCGTCGAAAGCAACGATTCGACCAACCGCAGCACTTTTCAGTTGATCACCAAGAGAACGAAATTGCTCGTAGGACAAGTGGCGAGATGGAAATGCTCGCGGAACGTGTCCGGTAACCACGAGCACTTGTTGCTGCCGGCCTGGAGCCCGATCGATGTCACCTGACGCATTCTGATTCGTCGCCACTGGACCTCCTGAACGGATCGTAGTCAGAGGGTTGTCGGCAAACGAGGGTTGGACCCGAGACACGCATGAGTGGTCGTTCCATCGGTCCAGTTTGACCGACCCGCGCCGAACTGCCGATAGGCGCTGGGAGGTTTCCGGGTGTAGCACGCCGTGCTACGTTGTGGGTATGGCACAAGTAATCACACAGCGCGAGCTTCGCAACGACAGCGGTGAGATCATGCGCCGCCTTGATCAGGGAGAGACCTTCATCGTCACCCGCAACGGGACACCCGTCGGAGAGCTGACTCCGATGCGCCGTCATCGCTTCGTGTCCACCGACGCCGTCTTCGCGATGTTCCGCAACGCGCCAACCGTCGACGCTGACCGGTTCCGCGCCGACCTTGACGACATAGCGGACCAGGACGCGGCGCCTCGTGGCTGACCAACGCCGGCCTCGGGGTTTGCTCGACACCTCGGTCATCATCGACCTCGAACGCCTCGACCCTGCAGATCTCCCGATCGAGTCGGCGATTAGCGCGATCACGATGGCCGAGCTCGCTGCGGGTCCTCATGCGACTCAGGACCCCAACGAGCGGGCTCGACGGCAAGACCGGCTTCAGCGCGCCGAGGCAGCCTTCGACCCGTTGCCGTTCGACTCCGAGGCCTCACGGGCGTATGGTCGTGTTTACGCCGCCGTTGTTGCAGGCGGCAGGAAAGCGCCCGGAGCGCGAGCCGTCGACCTACTGCTCGCAGCGACTGCGTGTTCAGTCGGGCTTCCGCTCTACACCCGCAATCCAGATGACTTCCTCGCCCTTAACAACCTCGTCGAAGTCGTCTCCGTCTGAGAGACAGGTCGCGCGCGTATCTGCCGAGATGCGCTACCACCGACGTTGAACGTGGAGCCGCCGCCGACCTCAATCCACAGTGTCCGTGATGAAGTCGTTGCGGCGAGCAAGGAGGAAGTTTCCCGGACGGTCTCGCCTCGCCGCATGCTTGGGGTGAGGCTCAGACTTCGGTTCAGCCCGGCTCCGAAGAGCCGGACTGACCAAAGTATTTCGGAAATGCCACCCGGCTATTCCGGGAACATCCCTTCGTGGGGCGTTCCCACAATTCAGTTTCCGCAGGACAGAGGTGGTTCGACGCATTGACGGGTGGGGCGGCTTCACACATCGGTGCATGAGATTTCACACGGTCCGCCAGCCAACGGGATCGTGTCCGCATCGCCTGGTTCGAGGTGCTGACCGGCGGTGAGACGAACGCTGCTTGGCCTGGCTCCGCGTGCGGGCAGCCCCAGGAGAGCGTCGCATCACTCCGAATTGACGATTGAGTGACTCAGGGACGTCGGCGCGATTGCGGTTCAGATCGTGGGGGCTGGTTCCAGGCGGCCATCAGGGGCACACGGCGGAGCAATCACTCCGCCATCCGTCCGAGGAGCACCATGGCAGGTCCGGATCGAAAGCGTCGGGTCTGCGGCGGCTCGACCCGCACGTCACGGGCCGACAGGTCTGCGCTCAACTGTGTGACCCACTCGTCATTGGGCAAGGCGTTCGGGATGGCCCACGTGTGTAGGAGCACGACCACAACACCGCCGGGAGCGAGGACGCGAACACATTCGTCGAGACCGACCGACCGGTCACTCCACAGTTGGATGTTGTTGACACTGACGACTGCATCCTGTGAACGATCTGTTAGGGGGAGCGACTCTGCTGCAGCCCGCTCGACCCTCGTGAGGTGCTCGAGTCGAGCCCGGCGACACCGAGTGCGGGTCCGCTCGACCATTACCGCCGATGGGTCGAGACCGATCACACTGCCGTTCGGCGCGCGACGGGCAGCTGCGACCACACCGACACCTGGTCCGCAACCGATCATCACGACATTGGCGTCAGGTCTCGGGTTCACCAACTCGACCGCTGCGATCTCCATGTCCGCGTTGCCAGTTGCCATCACTGTCGCCATGATCCGGCCGCCCCAGCCATCCCAAGGCAGTATGCGGTTCAAGATGTCCACCACAAGATGGTATGTCGTCCACCGGCGCTGCCGCTTCGACCATGGTCCGAATCCTCACCATGCTTTGCAGCGCGGACCAAGCCTCGGTGCAGCCCGGCTCCGAAGAGCCGGACTGACCAAAGTATTTCGGAAATGCCACCCGGCTATTCCGGGAACATCCCTTCGTGGAGCTGGGGGGAATCGAACCCCCGTCCGCCAGGCGGGAACCGCCCGTGATACGACCATTCCCGACTTCGACGCGACGGCGCGTCATCGGCGGGTCGACTGACCCACTCTTACGAGAGGGTCACCGGGACGTCTTTCCGTCCGGCCAGCGTTCTTCCACGCCTCCAGTGGTCTTTCCCACCGTCACCCCCCGCTTCTGTTGCCGGGCTGCGAGGAGCTGGCCCCGTGCGGCCTTGCGGCTCACGATGTCTGTTGTTACCTGAAAATCAGGCAGCAACAGCAAACTGCGTGTTGGCAGTTATGTTTTTGCCCCGTTTTTCGAGTCTGAGCAACTCGGGTCGCACGCTCGGACACCGAAACTGACGTCGAAACCTGTCAGCCCCATTGTTTGCTTGCAGAAGTCACGCTACCGGCCCGGTGTCACGCCATTTCGGCAACCACCGAATTTCACAGGAAACCCCAAGGTTCCTCGCACCACCACGCAAGGCGGGTGCCGCACACTGACACCCATGGCACCCCGCGCTCGTCGCCGACCCACCCTCCTCGTCCTCCTCGGAACCGGCCTCGCTCTCGCGCTAAGCGCCTGTGGCGGTGCGGCCGCCAGCACCGCCAAGGTGGCCTCGCTCTCCTCGGGGCCCGCCGGCACAGACGCCACCGCCAGCACGGAACCGTTGAGCGATCAGGCCTCCATTGTGAAGTTCGCCTCGTGTCTACGCGATGAAGGTCTCGACGTGCCGGACCCGAAGTTCGACGCAAACGGCAATCTCGACGGCCGGATCTTCGAGCGCGGCGGGGCAATCGACCCTCGGAGCGACAACGTCCGAGCGGCAATCGAGACGTGCCGGGGCCTCGTCGGAAACGTACGACTCGGACCGGGAGGTGGTCGGTTCAACCCGGAGCAGATGCAAGCAGCCTTCAACGACTTCACCTCGTGCCTGCGTTCCCAAGGCCTCGACGTTGAGGATGTCACGTTCGGTCGACCCGGCAGCAACGGCAACGGGAATGGTGGCAACGGTGCGAGTGGCACCGAGGGTCCGCGTGACGGGTTCGGCCCGCCGCCCGGCGAGACCGGTCCCCGCGACGGCCAGGGTTTCAACCCGACCCGGAGACTCATGCGCCAGCTGAACCTCGACGAGACGGACCCGAAGGTGACGGCTGCCGTGGCCGCTTGCCAACCGGCGCTCACCGCGTCGATCACGAACGCGGCGGCCACCACGACCACCGTCGCCAACTGATCATGCGCGCTACCACCAAGGCAGCGGTGGCCGTTGCGCTCGTCGGTGGCGTCGCCGCTGGCGTGATCACCTGGGCGGTCAACCGTGATTCTCAGCAGACAGCCAGTTCGTCGCCAGTGTCCCTGAGTACGGCGACCGTTGAGCGCAAGGATCTCGTCACCTATAACGAGACCACCGCAACGCTCGGCTTCGTCGCCACGGCCGCACTGTCCTCCCCACTCGACGGCACGGTCACCTCGATCGTCAAGGTTGGTGACACCATCGATTCGGGGACGGTGGTTGCGTATCTCGACGGTGCGCCGGTCGTTGCGTTGGTGGGTGACATCCCCACGTTCCGGGCGTTGTCGGCGACGTCCACCGACGGTTCAGACATCCGTCAACTCGAACAGAACCTCGTGCTACTCGGTTACGACCCCAAGGCGAAGATCGCCATCGACAACCACTTCGACGCAGCCACCACCGCTGCTGTGAAACTGTGGGAGGCCGAGCTCGGTGTCACCGAGGACGGCGCGGTGCCCAAGACCCGTCTGGTGTACGTGTCGGGGCGCCTGTTGGTCGACACGGTGGCGGCAACCGTTGGTAGCCACGTTGCCTCCGGCGGCTCGCTCGCCGCCGGTCGGGTGGTGGAGCGCAAGGTCTACCTGGCGTCGACGGTCGCGAAGCACGGCGCTATCGGAAGTGTTGTCTCGCCGGGCACGCCGGTGGTCACCGGCACCGTGCTCTTCACCGACAACGGTGTCCCGGTGATCGCGGTCGAGGGCGACTCGGCGGCATTGCCGGCACTCGGTCGCGTACTCAAAGTCGGGGTGACGGACGGCGCTGACGTAAAGGTGCTTGAGCGGGCACTGGTAGATCTCGGGTTCGACCCTGACAGCACGATGACCGTGAACGATCACTTCGACGCGACGACTGCGAATGTCGTTCAGGCATGGCAGGCCAAGATCGGTGTGGCTGCCGCCGACACGGTGACGGTTCCTAAGGGGTCCTTCGTCGTTGTGCCGAGTGGACTCCTGGCCGGCACAGCACTCGTCGTCGACGGCACGACGATCGCGGGCGACACGGTGGTCAGCACGCTCACTGCCCCGGCACGCGAGGTGAGCACCACGGCGCCGGTTGGCGACGCCACTTTTGTATTCGGTGCGTCAATCGAGGTCGAGTTCCCCGATGGCACCCGTCAAACGGGGACGGTCGTGGACGTCGGCACCACCGCAACGAATAGCTCGAACACGCCGGGGGCCACGCCGAGCGTGCCGATCAACATCCGGGTCGACCAGATCCCGAGCACAGTGGACTCGTTCGTGCAGATCCCAGTAACACTGCGCGTCGTCGCTGACGAGGCCAAGGGTGCGTTCGTCGTGCCGGTGAGCGCGCTCGTGGCACTCGCGGAGGGCGGCTACGCAGTGGAGGCTGTCGATTCGACACAGGCCGATGGCACGTTCGTGAGCCACCTCGTTGGTGTCACCACCGGACTGTTCGCCGACGGATTCGTCGCAGTGATCGGAAAGCAATTGAGCGAAGGTCTCAAGGTTGTGGTTCCGTCGTGAACACCGAGGAGCACGCGCCTGCCCTTGAGTTGCTCGACGTCGTCAAGGAGTACGCAGGCGAACCGCCCGTGCGTGCCCTCGACGCCGTCTCGCTGCGCGTTGAGCAGGGAGAACTCGCAGCGCTCGTCGGGCCGTCTGGTTCTGGCAAGTCCACGCTGCTACACATCATCGGGACCCTTGACCGGCCAACCACCGGCCAGGTGCGCATCGCCGGCGTCGAGGTCTCTCACCTGTCGGACCGTCATCTGTCGGCAGTCCGCTCCCAGCTGATCGGGTTCGTGTTCCAGCAGTTCTTCTTGATCGACGGTGTGTCGGCGCTGGAGAACGTTGCGAACGGACTCCTCTACCGGGGTGTCGCACCGAGCGCGCGTCGAGACCTCGCGAGGGAAGCACTGGGGAGGGTCGGTCTTGCCAACCGCCTCGACCACGTCCCGAGCAAACTGTCTGGCGGCGAGCGCCAGCGAGTGGCGATTGCTCGTGCGATCGTTCACCGGCCATCGATCGTGCTTGCGGACGAGCCGACCGGAAACCTCGACACGAAGTCCGGCGCAGGGGTGATGGAGCTCCTGCGGGAGCTCCATGTTGAGGGCCGGACGATTCTCGTGGTTACGCACGACCGTGATCTTGCGGAGTCGCTGCCCCGCAAGATCAGCATGCGCGACGGTTCGATTGAGTCCGACGACGTGAAAGCAGCGCTCACATGACCTCGGCATTCGTCGACGGCAACGACATTCCGCGTTCACGCCTGCGCGTGGGCGACGTGCTGCGTGTCGGCTCGCTCGGGCTCCGAACCCGCAGGCTGCGAACCGGGCTCTCCACGCTCGGCGTGGCAATCGGGATCGCCGCGATGGTGGGTGTTCTCGGTCTCTCCGCCTCGTCGCGGGAGGATCTCCAGTCCAAGATCCGCGCGCTTGGGACGAACCTGTTGCAGGTCCAGGCCGGTCAGGGTCTGGGTCGCGGTAGTGGAACCCTTCCCACCACGTCAGTCGGCATGATCGGGCGCATTGGTCCGGTGACTGCAGTGAGTTCGATTGCCACGGTCGACGTGAACGTGCGCCGCACCGACGCGGTGTCGGACGGGATCACCGGAGGGATCTCGGTCTTCGCTGTCGACAAAGGGCTGCTGACCACCCTGCGCGCCACGATGTTGCAAGGTCGTTGGTTCGATGACGCCACCTCGAGTTATCCGGCCGTCGTGCTTGGCACGACTGCGGCAGCAAAGCTCGGCATTACGAACATCGGTGATGGCGTGCGGGTATACCTCGGCAACCATTGGTTCTCCGTGATCGGCATCATGTCCCCGAACACCGTCGCAACCGGCCTCGACCGCGCTGCTGTGGTCGGTGTGAAGGCTGCACAGACGTATCTCACCTCCGCCGACATCCCCCCGGAGACCATCTACCTGCGGACGCTCGATGGTTCGATGAACGAGGTTCGCACCGTGCTTGCGGCAACCGTGAATCCGCAGACCCCAGACGAGGTGCAGGTCTCCCGCCCGTCGGACGCGCTCGCTGCCGAGAACGCTGCAAACAACACGTTTACGTCGCTGCTGCTCGGGTTGGGTGCGGTTGCACTCCTTGTTGGCGGTATCGGTATCGCGAACGTCATGGTCATCGCGGTCATTGAACGGCGCACCGAGATCGGACTGCGACGTGCACTCGGTGCAACCCGAGCGCACATCCGGCGGCAGTTCCTCACCGAGGCCATCTTGTTGGCCGGCGCGGGTGGGGTGGTCGGTGTGGCGCTCGGAGCCGGGGTGACGGCCGTGTATTCATCGATCAAGCATTGGGCGGTGGTGATCCCCCCTATTGCACTGCTTGGCGGTTTCGTGGCGGCGGTGGTCATCGGTGGCTTCGCGGGGTTGTACCCAGCAGCCCGTGCCTCTCGTCTTGCCCCGACCGATGCCCTGAGGGGGAGTTGAGATGAGCCTGATGTCCACGGGATCGCGCGCAGCGCTCCGCGCAGTTGCGGGCCTCATCGCCGCAGCGGCGGTGATTGTTGCAGCCGTGCTGGTTGTTTCCAGGGCAACCGAGAGCGGTACGTCGGCACCCGTAACGACGGTGTCGCCGCTCTCGCCGGCAACGGTTACACGGGGCGCGCTCGTGAAGACCGACAAGGTGGATGGGACGCTCCAGTACTCCGACACGCTGACGGTCTGGCACCGGATCTCTGGACAACCTGCACGGACGACGTCCGCCTCGGCAGCCTCGACCGCCCCGGCGGGTGGTCGCAACGCAGTTCCGCAGGGCGGTTTGCCGAGGGCACCTCATCGCGCCAGCGCAGATTCCGTCACCACCACGACAGCGTGTACTCCCTCAAGCACGGCGCCCTCGAGTTCCGCACCGCCGTCGAGTGCAGTGGCACCCGCAACCGCTGCCCCGTGTTCATCGGGTGGAGGGGGACGCGGCGGTGGCGGCGCAACGCGACCGGGTGGTGGCTCCTCGCGCTCGTCGGGATCCGCGGCGGCCTCCATTGCCCGGGTTACGCAGATCGTTACGTCGATCGTTGCGACGGGAACCACGATCGGGAACGGCGACGTGCTGTACACCATCGACAGCCAGCCCGTACTCGCACTGATTGGAGCGATCCCCGAGTGGCGAACGGTGTCCGTGTCCTCGGCCAACGGAAGCGATATCAAGCAGCTCGAACAGGCCCTCGTGGACCTTGGCTATGACCCAGATGGCACCGTCACGGTCGACGAGAAGTTCGATGCCACAACCGAGGCGATGGTGAAGCGTTGGCAGACCGGGCTCGGAATCACCGCCAGTGGAACAGTCACCTTGGGTTCCGTGGTGTTCATCCCCAAGACATCGACGGTTGCGGCCGTCGCGCGCGCGGTGGGTGATTCGGTTGGTGACGCAGACGTGATGTTGACCCTCGCTGGTGCATCCCAACGCGTCATCATCGACGTACCTGCTGGCGACGAGCAGTACTTCGTGCCCGGTCTCTCGGTGCGGCTGAGCGCCGGTGGCACCGGCACGGTGGAGTTGCTCCAGTCAGTGAACCGCAACAGCACAGCGGTCGTTCAGGCCGTGATCGTGCCCGACACTCCGATCGCTTCGGTCGACAACGGCACCACCGTCACCGTGAACGCCGATCTCCAGGTTGCCACGGATGTCTTTGTCGTTCCGGCCCAGGCGTTGGTCTCCCGTCTTGATGGCTCCTACGCGCTGCAGGTGCAGGCCGCCGATCGCTCGGTGAGTTGGCTCTCGGTCACCCTCGTTGGTGTCGCCGGTCTTGACGCAGGCGTCATCGGCACCGGGCTGGTGGACGGCCTGACTGTGCTCGCACCGTCTGCCTAGACCAAACCAGCCAGCACGTTGATCGACGTGGCGATGATGACTGCGCCGAAGAGGTAGGAGAGCAGACAGTGCTCGAGCGCGGTGCGACGGATCCGGCGCGAGGTGAAGGCGTTGTCGGACACCTGGAACGTCATGCCGAGCGTAAACGCGACGTAGGCGAAGTCGATGTAGTCCGGCTCCTCGTCACCCGGGAAGGTGATTCCATGACCCCCGGCGGAGTAGTAGATGTGGGCGTACCGGAGCACGTACACCGTGTGCACGACGGCCCACGACAGGATCACACCGGTGATCACCCCGGCGGTCATCCAGAACCGCATGCCCCCGTGAGAGAGATTCGCCTTGTGGAGACAGAACACCACACCGACGAGGCTCGCCGTGGAGGCGGCTAGAAGGACGAAACCGCTCCAGTGCCTGCTGTTGTCTTCCACCGTTGCCATGGCGGAGGTTTCGAGGGCGGTGAACCGGGCGATCGTGAGCCAGATGAGGAACAGGTACGCGGCTCCGGCCGTGTTCCAGGCGGCAAGCAGCGTCAACTGCCACGGCGCCCCGGTGAGGCCGGCGATCAGCGTTGCCACGCCACCTGCCGCACCCGACACGAGCAGGCGCCGCATCGCCGGTGCACGCCAGGTGAGGAGCAGTCGTCGCTCGGACTGGCGGGCGAACTCCACCTACATCCCCTTGTTGCGACGGCCGAGTTCGCGACGGATGTCCTGGTCGGCATCCCGCTTGGCGAGGGCCTGGCGCTTATCGCCCCGGGTACGGCCCTTGGCGAGCCCGAGCAGTACCTTCACGCGACCGTCCTTCAGGTAGAGCGACAGAGGGATGAGCGTGAGGTGCTCCTGGTTCATCCGCGCCGCCAACCGGTCGATCTCCGCCCGGTGCATGAGCAGCTTGCGCGGGTTGTCCGGCAGGTGGGCACCGACCCCGGTGGCGTGGCTGTATGCGGGGATGTGCATGCCCTCCAGCCACACCTGACCGTCGGATACGCGTCCGAACGCCTCGGTGATGCGCCCCATGCCGAGCCGGAGGCTCTTGACCTCGCTGCCGCGCAGCACGAGTCCCGCCTCGACCTCGTCGAGGATTGAGTAGTCGTGGTACGCCTTGCGGTTGGAGGCGACGGGTTTGGTGCCGGCAGGGGACATGAGTGTCGTCAGGCTAGCCAGCGAGGGGGAGCGGTAACCTCCGAGCCCGTGGGCGACCCGACCGATACTGACCGTCTCAGCCTCTCGGCTGCAGCAAGGACCGGCATGGTGGCGCACGCGTACTCGTGCTTCCCCGAGGAGATGTGCGGCCTGATTGCCGGTGTGCCGGGCGACGGACACGCAGCGCACTTCTACCCGTGTGCGAACGACGCCGCCTCGGCGAAGGTGTACACGATCAATGCGAAGGACTACCTGCGCGCCGAGCGAGACGCGGAGGACCGGGGCTGGGAGATCCTTGGCTGCGTGCACTCGCACACGCATACCGAGCCATACCCGAGCCCCACCGACGTTGCCCAGGCCCCGGACCCCACGTGGTGCTACATCATCGTGAGCCTCAAGCGCGACGCCCCCGAACTGCGTGGCTACCGCATCGCGGAGGGTGCTATCTCCGAGGTGGGCCTCGTCATCGCCTGAGCCGGTAGCATTCCCGACGTACTAGGTCGGCTTTATGCGAGCACGGGAGGAGGTTCGAGAATGGTCTACGAGAACGTGCTGGACATGATCGGCAATACACCCATGGTGGACGTGAGTGTTCTCTCGCCCAATCCTCGTGTGCGCCTGATCGCCAAGCTCGAGAGCCAGAACCCCTTCGGGTCCGTGAAGGACCGCATCGCGAAGAGCATGATCGTGACGGCGGAGAAGAATGGTTTGCTCGCACCGGGGCAGCAGATCGTCGAGCCGTCATCGGGCAACACCGGTATCGCGCTCGCTGCGATCGCTCAGGTGAAGGGTTACCCGATCAAGATCCTCATGCCCACCTCGGTGTCGATCGAGCGGCGCCAGATGCTCGAGATCTTCGGCGCTGAGATCATTCTCACGCCGGGTGCGGAAGGTTCGAACGGTGCGGTGATGCGTGCGCTCGACCTGCATGCGCAGCACCCCGAGTGGTACATGCCGTACCAGTACGCGAACGACGCGAACCCGTTGGCCCACTACGAGGGCACAGGCCCGGAGATCTGGCGGGACTGCCCCGAGATCACCCATTTCGTGGCCGGCCTCGGCACGAGCGGCACGCTCATGGGCACCGGCCGGTTCCTCAAGGAGCAGAACCCCGCAATCAAGGTGATCGCCGTGGAACCGCCGCTGGGCGAGCAGGTCGAGGGTCTGCGCAACCTCGACGAGGGCTACGTCCCCCCGGTGTTCGACAGCTGGGGCGGCCAGGGAATCCTCGATCGGAAGCGGGTCGTGCGCCCACGCGAATCGATCGAGTGGACACGTCGCATCGTGAAGGAATGCAGCATCTTCGCCGGAATCTCCACGGGTGCAGCGCTTGCCGGTGCTGCAAAGGTGGCCAGCGAGATCACCGAGGGCACCATTGTGTTCATCGTCTGCGACGGTGGCTGGAAGTACCTCTCCACCGGCGCATACACCGACGACCTCGACGAGGCCGAGGCCCGGGCCGAGAAGATCATCTACTTCTAGGCTGCGGTGCCATGCTCGCTGCGACGCTGCTCGCCCTCGCCGCAGCGGTACTGCATGCCGGCTGGAACCTGGTGGCCAAGCGCAGCGCCGACCGCTTCGGTGCGCTCTGGGGGCAGTTCCTCGTTGCGGGTGTGCTCTCGGCAGTCGCCCTCTCGGTAGCGGGACTCCCCGCGGCGCGCTCGCTCTGGTTCGCAGCGCTGTCCGGGGTGGTGCACATCCCCTATGTCGTGTTCCTCGGACGTGCCTACGACCGGGGCGAGTTCTCTGCCGCGTACCCGATGGCGCGCGGTGGCGGCGCGCTGGTCGGGGCGGTGGGTGGCGTGCTCTTCCTCGGCGACCGTCTGCACGTGCTCCCGTGGGTGGCGCTCGGCATCATTGCCACCGGGATCATCGGGCTCGGGTTGGGTGCAGGGGGAAGGATCCGCCTCACGAGTGCTGCCGGCGATGCGTCCGTCGTGGCGCTCACCATCGGCATCTACTCGACGAGCGACGCCCACGGGTCCCGAATCGCCCGATCAGATGCCTCATACGTGCTCGTCGAGTTCGTGCTGCTCGCAATCGCGGTCTCGATCTACGCCCTCGCAATGGGCAAGACACCCTCGCTCCGTCGTGCACTCGTTGGGACTAACGGTGCTATCGCGCCCCGTTCCTCGGTGATGATGGCGCTCTCTGGTGTCGCCACCGTGGTGACGTACGCCCTCGTCGTGGCTGCGTTCCGCCGTGCTCCCGTCGGCTACGTCACGGGCCTGCGCGAGTCCAGCGTGATTATCGCAGCGCTCATCGGGGTGCGTTTCCTCGGTGAGGGCGATGCGCGCCGGCGGTATGCGGCGGCCGGACTCATCACCGGTGGGATCGTGCTGCTCGTCGTCGCCCGCTGACGGTCGTTAGCGTGAGCGCCATGTCAACTGCTTCTTCACGTCCCGACGGCCGCGCCCACGACGAACTGCGCCCAATCTCGTTCGAGCGGGACTTCACCGAGATGGCCGACGGCTCAGTGCTCGTGACATTCGGCAAGACCAAGGTGCTCTGCACGGCATCGATCGACGAAGACGTCCCCCGATGGATGCGGGGTTCGGGCAAGGGATGGGTCACCGCGGAGTACTCGATGCTCCCCGGCTCCTCACCCGAACGCGTGGACCGCGAGGCAGCGAGGGGCAAGCAGAGCGGGAGGACCGTCGAGATCCAGCGACTCATCGGGCGCTCGCTGCGGGCTGCCTGCGACATGGGTGTACTCGGCGAGCGCCAGATCGTTGTGGACTGCGACGTGCTGCAGGCCGATGGCGGTACGCGCACGGCCAGCATCTGCGGTGGCTACCTCGCGCTCCACGATGCGGTCACCCGTCTCGTGCAGAACGGCAATATCAAGGCGCACCCGCTGCACAGCCGCTGCGCAGCGATCAGCGTGGGCATGGTGAAGGGCGTCCCGGCGCTCGACCTCCCGTATATCGAGGACTCCACCGCCGAGGTGGACATGAACGTGGTGATGCTGCAGCCGAACGACGGTGGCGAGACGCGTTTCGTGGAGGTGCAGGGGACTGCCGAGGGCATGGCGTTCTCGAGGGGCGAGCTGGACGACCTGCTCTCGCTCGCCTCGGGCGGGCTCGCCGAGATCTTTGCGCTGCAGGCGGAGATGTCCTCCATTGCGCCGGACCGTCGGGCCATCGGCTCCGCGAAGCGGTGACACGCCACCTCCGGCTCGTCTGCGGCTCGGCCAACCCCGACAAGGTGGTGGAGATCGCAGCAGTGCTGAACGACGCCGGTCGCGAGTACGGGATCACCATCGAGTTGCTGCCACGCCCCGACGGCCTCGGTGAGGTGGTCGAGGATGCCGACACCCTCGAGGGCAATGCCCGGCTCAAGGCGATGGCCGCAGCGACAGCATCCGGACTGCCGGCGATAGCGGACGACACCGGGCTCGAGGTGACGGCGCTCGGCGGCGCGCCGGGCGTGTACTCGGCGCGCTACGCCGGACCCGATGCAACGTACGCCGACAACCGTCTCAAGTTGCTTGCAGAACTCACCGCATCCGGTTCGACCGACCGCGGCGCCGAATTCGCCACGGTTGCGATGGTCTGCTGGCCCGACGGTGCTTCGGTGGTCGCCCGGGGTGTGTGCCAAGGGCACATCGCGGAGCACGAACGTGGCGCACGGGGTTTTGGCTACGACCCGTTGTTCGTTCCCGACAGCGATCCGACTGGTCGGACGTTTGCCGAGATGTCTGATGCCGAGAAAAACGCCGTGTCGCACCGTGGCCGGGCGTTCCGGAACCTTGTGAAGATGTTCGCGGAATTCCCCGAGCCCGGTACTGGGCACTGGTCCGCCGTGCCGCCGCCGAGCGACTGACGCACCGAGGCTTGGTGCGGGTGGAGGGACTCGAACCCTCACTCCGGAGAACAGGAACCTAAATCCTGCGCGTCTGCCAGTTCCGCCACACCCGCTCGGTTGGCCCAACGAGCGTACCTGCCGTGCGTCCTGCGGCTTCGCTGGCGAGCGCTCGGCTACCGTTCGCGGCGTGGCAGCAACTCGCAAGGGATCACCGTCGTCGCCGGCGCGCTTCACCGGGTTCCCGGCCGACGCGCTTGCCTTCTACGACGGGCTCGAGGCGGATAACAGCAAGTCGTACTGGCAGGCCAACAAGCATCGTTACCAGAGTGAGGTGCGGGCCCCGATGGAAGCCTTGCTGTCCCGGTTCGACGATGAGTTCGGACCGTTCCACGTCTTTCGTCCGTATGTCGATGCGCGCTTTTCAAAGAACAAGGCGCCGTACAAGACCCACATCGGCGGCTACGGCGAGTCCGAGGGTGGGGCCGGCTTTTACGTGCAGTTGAGCGCTGCGGGCCTGCTGGTGGCCGCCGGGTATTACGCCATGGCACCGGACCAACTGGACCGCTTCCGTCGGGCCGTCGACGACGGGGCAAGAGGGGCTGAGATCGAGATCCTGGTGAAGGCTGCAAAGAAGGCCGGGCATTCGATGGGGGCAATCAGCGAACTGAAGACGGCACCCCGCGGCTACCCGAAGGACCATCCGCGGATCGGACTGATCCGTCGCAAGGGGCTCATGGGCTCCAAGACCTGGGCGGCCGGTGCATGGCTGCAGTCCCCGAAGGCAGCGGACCGGGTGCTGGCGGTCTGGCATGGGCTGGCCCCGGTGTGTGAGTGGCTGGACACCCACGTGGGCCCCTCCACGCTGCCCCCCGAGGATGCAGAGGGCCTCTGAACAGGGCCGATTTGGTCCGTCCGGGAAAATTTCTGCTTGGACTCCGCCACAAAGCAGAGGGTGTCTCTTTTCGTCATCTACCTGCAACAATCGCGCTCAGTGCGCGAACAACAACGCACTGAGCGAGGGACCTTCCCAGAATCTTTCCTAGACAACCTCTCGACGTGTCGGTATAACCACAGGGCGTGAACACGCCGAATCGTGGAGGGACGATCATGAAGAGAATGACCAAAACAGCCATCGCACTCGCCGCACTGGGTTCCGGTGCACTCCTGTGGGCCCCATCGGCCCACGCCGCCGAGGCTACGTACGTGGTCACCGTCGGTTCGGTCACCGTGAACGAGGGGGCGCAACCGACAGCGTCTGTGCCCCTCACGCTCAGCGAGGTGGCACCGTCCGGCGGGCTGTGCCTGCGGGTGACCGTCGGTCTGGAGGGCGACTCCGCCCTCGCCGACAACGACTACGTCGCTGAGTCGGGCCAGTGGGTTACCATCTCCGCAGGGGATTCCTCGGCGACGGTGCTCGTGCCGATCATTGACGATTTCGAGGCAGAGGTAGAGCAGGCCTTCACCGTCTTGGTCTCGCGGATCGACTGTGTCGGCGTCACCGAGTTCGCAGGGTCCGTGGACACGTCCGACACCGGCCGGGTGACGGTGCTCGACAATGACGCACTGCCGCTCACCGGTGGTTCTGTCGGCCTGGTTTGGGCTGCTCTCGGTCTGCTGGGCCTTGGCGGGATTGCCGTTGGCGCCACCCGCCGGCGTGCCCGTTTGGCCTGATCGCTTCACCGAGGAGAACGCGCTGCCGGCCCGGCCGTCGGGGGGAGACGTTTACGAAACGTCAAAACCCCGATTCGGGCTGGCAACATGTTCACCAATGACTGCGCACACGCTCGATCCCCAGGTGCTCGCCGGGCAACTCGGACTCGCCGACACGATCGTCGACCCCGAGAGTCGGGCCCGCTCCATCACCCGGTTCCGCGAACAGGGAGTCGTCCTACCCACCTTCGGGCAGCTCGCCGACCCCTCCACCATCCCGGCAGGGGCGGTGGGGAACGCGGACAAGAATGCTCCTGACGCCGGGAACCTCTTCCGGGTGCACTGGTACAACAACCTCGCCGGTAAGCGTGTCTCGGTCCCCGATCACATCGTGCTGCCCTCAAGCCTCACCGGTGTCGAGAGCCCGATCATCGTGGTGTTCGGCGATCGCTTCCCGATGATCACTGCCCACAAGGTGCTCGCCGCGTATTCGTGCCTCGCACCGCGGGTGATCACCGGGCAGTTCGACCCCACCCGTCACCGTGCCATCTGGCCCAGCACCGGCAACTACGCCCGCGGCGGCATCGCGATCAGCCGCATTATGGCGAGCCGCGGTGTGGCCATCCTCCCCGCCGGCATGAGCCAGGAGCGTTTCGACTGGCTCGACGAGTGGTGCTCGAACCCCGCCGAGGACGTCATTAAGACCGTCGGCACGGAGTCGAATGTCAAGGAGATCTACGACGCCTGCAACGTGCTCGCGAAGGACCCGGGGAACTTCGTGTTCAACCAGTTCTGCGAATTCGCGAACCACCTCGGCCACTACGAGGTCACGGGTAGGGCGTTCAGTCATGTGTTCGAACACGTCCGCAGCGCGATGGGCCGGCCGGAACTGCGTCTCGCGGCGTTCACGTCGGCAACCGGTTCGGCAGGAACCATTGCGGCGGGCGACCGCCTGAAGGAACAGTTCGGCACCAAGATTGTTGCCGTCGAGGCGCTGGAGTGCCCGACGATGCTCGAGAACGGCTACGGCGAGCACAACATCCAAGGCATCGGCGACAAGCACATCCCGCTTATCCACAACGTGATGAACACCGATGTCGTCTGCGCCGTCAGCGACCACGCAACCGACGAACTCGGAGCAATGTTCACGAGCGACGCCGGCCGCCGGTTCCTCTCGGCGCGCGGTGTTCCCGACGATGTCATTGCGACGCTCGACCACTTCGGTCTGTCGGCCATCTGCAACGTGCTCGCTGCCATCAAGACGGCCAAGTTGCTCGGCCTCGGGCCGGACGACGCCGTGCTCACCGTGGCAACCGACGGTGCGGCGCTCTACCCGAGTGAGTACCGCAAGACGCTCGCCGAGCGCTTCGGTGGCTCGTTCACCGACCTTGACGCGGGCTCGGTCTACGGCCGCCACATTGACGCGGCCGATACGTCCGACATGATCGAGTGCACGCACCGCGATCGCAATCGTGTGTTCAACCTCGGCTACTACACGTGGGTCGAGCAGCAGGGCACCCAGTTCGAGGTGTTCGAGGCCCGTCGCTCGCAGGAGTTCTGGCGCGGGCTGCGCCGCTATCTCGCGGTGTGGGACGGCATGATCTCCGAGTTCAACGCCGAAGTCGCCGCGAAGTCGTGACCACGGCGGCGCCTGTCGTGGACCCGGTGGTCACGGGCATGCGCTGCGCCGTCTGTGGTACCCGCATGGGCATCGGAGCGCCGCTGACGTGGAAGTGCCCCGGCGCGGTGTCGGGCGAACCCCACCTGCTCCGATTCGAGCGCGGCGTTGCGCCGTTGCGTGCCGGGGACGACCCCAACCCCTTTGTGGCATTCCGTCCGTACCTCGCGTGGGATGCGTTCGCTGCCGCGGCCGGGCTGAGCGTTGAGCAACGGGTGCAGGTGATCCGCTCGCTCGACGCGTCGATCGCGGCGGTCGATGGCACCGGATTCCGCTGGACGCCCTTCGCCCGCTCCGATGGGCTGTCCGACGCACTGGGCTTCTCGGACCGGGGCGGCGTGTGGGTGAAGGACGACACGGGCAACGTGGCCGGCAGCCACAAGGCCCGCCACCTGATGACGATCGCGCTCCACCTGCTCGTCGCCGAACAGCAGGGTCTCGTGCCGTGGCACTCGGTCGGCGAGCGCCCCCACCTCGCCATCGCGTCCTGCGGGAACGCTGCGATTGCGGCGAGCACGATCGCCGCTGCGATGGGCTGGCCGATCTCGGTATTCGTGCCACAGTGGTCCGAGGAGTCTGTTGTCCAGCGGCTCGACAGCCTGCGCGCCACCGTCGTGCGCTGTCCGCGCCGTGACACGGATCCGCCCGGGGACCCGTGCGTGCTCCGCTTCCGCGAAGCGGTCGCCAGCGGTTCGATCCCCTTTGCCGTTCAGGGACCGGAGAACGCGTGGTGCCACGACGGCGGCCGCACGATCGGGTGGGAACTCGCACTGCAGTTCGAGGCGGCACAAGTGCACCGGGAGCAACCGGGCGCACTCGACCGCCTCTTTGTGCAGGTCGGTGGAGGCGCCCTTGCGTCCGGTGCGTGGTCCGGTGCTGCCGACCGGGCCAACATTCCGCGTCTTCACGCCGTGCAGACGCAGGGTTGCGCGCCGCTTGCCCGGGCCTGGCACCGTGCCCGGGCACTCCCCGGCGGTGTCGGATCAGCGGGGGCCCACTGGCGCGAATGCATGTGGCCGTGGGAGGACGAGCCGGTGAGCACTGCTGACGGGATACTCGACGACGAGACCTACGACTGGCTGCCCATCGTGGAGGCCATGTCGTCGAGCAACGGCTATCCCGTTGTGGCCCCAGAGATGCTGGTTCGTGAGGCGCACCGACTTGGCTGTGCGTCCACAGGTATCCGTGCCACACCGACGGCCACCGCTGGGCTTGCCGGCCTGCTGACGGTCCGTAACGACGTGCACGCCGACGAGAACGTCGTGGTGCTGTTCACCGGTGTCGTGCGCTGACGCCGCTCAGATGTCGACGCTGGAGGATCCGGCACTGAGGTGTCGGGGGTCGGGCTCCACCTCGTGGAGCAGTCCGTCGAGCATCTCGTAGACGAAGCCGCGAATATGCGCCTTGTCGTTGAGGTACGGCACCCGCTGGAGCCGGCTCATGCTCTGGCGCACGTCGAGGTACGGGTCCTTGAACCCCTCGAGGGACCACCTGGGCTTGATGCCGAACTCGGATTCGAGCTGTGACTTGAAGTCGTCCTCGGACACCTTCTGGAGGCCGCAGTCGGTGTGGTGGATGAGGATGATCTCGCGGGTGCCGAGCAGGCGCTGGCTGAGCACAAGGGAGCGCACGACGTCGTCGGTCACCACCCCGCCGGCATTCCGGATGACGTGGGCATCACCGTGGGCGAGCCCCAGCATCTCGAAGATGTCCATCCGGCTGTCCATGCACGCCACGATTGCTAGATGGCGCTTGGGGCGCAGGACGAGGTCCTGGTCGTGGTAGTCCCGGGCGTACTCCCGGTTATTGGCCAGCAGTTCGTCGGCGTTCGGGGCAAAGTCGTCTGGCACGCCCCACAGTGTGGCAGCGATAGCCTCTGGATTCATGACCGCTCTGCCGTTCGCCCTCGACCCTGGTGCAGATTCCCGCTCCGACATCTTCACCCGACTGCTCAAGAACCGGGTGATCATGCTGGGGACCGACGTCAATGACGACATGGCCAACCAGATCTGCGCCCAGTTGCTCTACCTCGAGGGAGAGGACCCGAAGGCCGACATCTGGCTGTACATCAATAGCCCCGGCGGTTCGGTGACTGCAGGAATGGCGATCTACGACACCATGCAATTCGTCAGTTGCGATGTGGCGACCGTATGCATGGGCCTCGCTGCCTCGATGGGGCAGTTCCTGCTCACCGCTGGCCACCCCGGCAAGCGCTACACGCTGCCCAACGCCCGCATCATGATGCACCAGCCGCTCGCCGGCCTGCGTGGTCAGGCCTCCGACATTGCCATTCAGGCCGAACAGCTCACGTACACCAAGCGGCGCCTTGCGGAACTGATCGCTGGCCACGCTGGCCACACCCTCGAGGAGATCCAGGCAGACTCCGAGCGCGACCGTTGGTTCACCGCCCCGCAGGCCAAGGACTACGGCCTGTGCGACCACGTGATTGTGAAGCGCGGCCAGATCGTCTGACGTCGTCGACGTCAGGAACCGAGTGGCCCGACACCCACGGGAACCGAATCCCCGGGCACGGTGATGCCCCCGAGCGCCACCTTGCACTTGGTGTCAGCCCATTCGCCCACGGCGCGTACAGCGGACTGGGCACGCAATGACTCGGTGATCATCTGCTGTGTGTCCTCCTCGCTCTTGGGGTTGAACGTGTTGACGCGCTCAATCAACTCGGTGACCTCGTGCCACTGGTCTTTGATCTGTAGCGGGGCACGGGCATCGAGGTCCCGGTACAGATCCTCGAGCGCACCGGGGTCGGAGGTATCTGTGAGCGCAGCACCGCGTTCTCGCAGGAGCCTACAGAAGCCCGGAAGCCCCCGAGGGTCGCCGCTGCCGCAGCCGGCGAGCGCGCTCACGAGGACCCCGGCCGAGACGAGCAGTGCACCAGTGACACCCGAGCGGTTCCGGCGCCTCGGTCTGCCGGGCTGGGGGTTCATCGCGACAGTCTCCCAGTCACGCGCGTGCCGACGGTGGCAGCGCCCCTGCCGGTAGCGTCCGATGCACCGATCGGGGACCGGCCGTCCTCCTCCGTGATGTCGCGTGCGCCGTGCGCCGTGGCACCAGCCGTTGAGGAGTTCACATGCTTGCCTCTGTCCGTTCCGCCAATCTGGTGGGTACCACAGGTCGGGCGGTCACCGTCGAGGTGCACGTTGGCGACGGCCTGCCCGGGTTCACGATGGTCGGCCTACCCGACGAGACGTGCCGGGAGGCCCGGGACCGCGTCCGTGCCGCCATCCTCACGTGTGGACTGCCGTGGCCCAACCGGCGGATCACGGTCAACTTCGCGCCGGCCGGCTTCCGCAAGAGCGGTATTGGGCTGGATCTGCCCCTCGCCGTCGGCATCCTCGCCGCCTCCGAGGTCATCCCGGCGGATCGGCTCGCGCCGTACTGCTTCATCGGGGAACTCGGGCTCGACGGCACGCTGCGACGTGTACCCGGGGTGGCGCCGATGGTTGCCGCTATCCGCAGCGAGGCGGCCGGGCTCGTGCCGGTCGTTCCGGTTGCCAACGTGGCCGAGGCGAGCATTGTCGTGGAGGGCCGCGTCGAGACAGCCACCACGCTGGTCGATCTCGTGTCGGTACTGCGTGACGGCTTGCCCTGGCCGGACGTGCCTGCGGAAGACATTGTCGTCACCGCTGCTGCCGAACCGGACCTCGCCGAGGTGCGCGGACAACCGCTCGCCCGACAGGCTCTCGAGGTCGCCGCGGCCGGTCACCATCACCTGCTCCTGTCGGGGCCACCGGGGTCCGGAAAGACGATGCTCGCCCAGCGGTTGCCCGGCCTGCTGCCGCGCCTCGACGACCGCACGGCGATCGAGGCGATGATGGTGCAGTCGGCCGCCGGTGTGCCGCTGCCACCCGGGGGCTTCGTTCGCCGGCCGCCGTGGCGGGCACCGCACCACACGGCGTCGCTCATCGCCATGGTGGGCGGGGGAAGTGCGGCGCTGAGGCCGGGAGAGATCTCGTTGGCACACGGAGGCACGTTGTTCATGGACGAACTCGGCGAGTTCCCGCCGGTGGTGATCGACGCACTGCGCCAACCGCTCGAGGAGGGCGTGGTGCGTGTGAGCCGGGCCCGTGCGCACGCCGAGATGCCGGCCCGCGTCCTGCTGATCGGTGCCACCAACCCCTGCCCGTGCGGCGGCGGCCGACCCGGCGAGTGCTCGTGCAGCGAGACCGCGAAGTCCAAGTACCTCCGCAGGCTCTCGGGCCCGTTGCTCGATCGCTTCGACCTTCGGGTGTGGGTGGGCCGACCGACGCCCGAACAACTGCTCGACACCGAACCGGGGGAGTGTTCGGCTGTCGTGCGCGAGCGTGTGATCGCCGCGCGCTCCCTGGCCGAGCAGCGTGGGCACGGGCCGAATTCCACGCTGTCGGGCTCGGCCCTCGACGAGGTCGCCCCGCTCGCGCCCGAGGCACTCGACATCGTGCGCGCCGAACTCGACCGGGGTCGCTTGTCGGGCCGCGGGTTGCACCGTGTTCGCCGCGTCGCGCGGACGATCGCCGACTTGAGCGGCGGTGCCCACGTGATCGGCAGCACCGAGATCCTGCTCGCGCTCCAGATGCGCGTCGATCTCGCCGTACCCGCCGGGAGGGGCGCGTGAACTCCCTGCCGGCCGTGGCAACCTCAATCGCGCTGACCGGTCTGCAGGGGATGACGCCTGCACGCCTGCGGTTACTCCTGCGCCGCAATGAGCCGGGCACTGCGCTCGCCGTCGTGCGCGGAGAGCACAGTGACCCGGTGCTCACTGAGCACCTGCGCACGCGCGGGCGACGCAACGAACGGCCGACGGACTGGTTCGCGCGTTGGCGCGCCGAACTGGACCGGTGCGGCGTCGCCGAGCGGTACGAGGCCTTTCTCGCCTCGGGGATGGGAGCGGTGTGCTGGGGGGAGTCCGGCTATCCCGAGTGTTTGCTGGACGACCCCGACGCCCCGAGCGTGCTGTTCCACCGTGGAGACCTGTCGATCCTCACTGCAAGGCGCGTCGGCATCGTGGGTACCCGGAGCGCGACGGCCGGGGGGCTCCGGCTCGCCACGGACCTCGGACGGGAACTTGCCGGTCACGGGATCCGTGTGGTGTCCGGTCTGGCGCGCGGTATCGACGGGGCGGCGCATCGGGGTGCGCTCGCTGGTCAAGCCGGGCGCCCGGTTGCGGTGGTGGCGAGCGGCCTCAACGTTGTCTACCCCCGGGAGCACCGGGTGCTTTGGGAGCAGGTGGCCACCGAAGGGCTGCTCCTCGGCGAGCGGCCGCCCGGAGCGAGCCCGCAGGCGATGTCGTTCCCCGAGCGAAACCGAATCCTTGCCGGGCTCTGCGAGATCGTCGTCGTGGTCGAGTCCCGGTCGAGCGGCGGCTCGCTCATCACGGCGAGGGAGGCGCTGCGGCGCGATCTCACGGTGATGGCAGTGCCCGGTTCGCTGTCCAGCAGGGCGAGCGAGGGCACGAACGAACTGCTGCGTGACGGACTCGCGGCAATGCTGCTCGACACCACCGATGTGCTTGTTGCGCTCGGCCTCGACACGCGCCGTGCGAGCAGCAGGCGCTTCGATCCGCGGCCGCCCGCTGCCCCGGACGAGCAACACCTGCTGGACCTCATCGGAGCCGATGCCGTGACGATCGACGAGCTCGTGCTCCGCTCTGGGTTGCCACTTACCGATGTCGCCGTCTGCCTCGGGCGCCTCGAGTCGGCCGGTCGGGTTGAGCGCTCGGGCGGATGGTTCGTGCTGAGGTGAACGCAACCCTGTCAACACACTTCGGTACGGTGACCACCGTGGCCTGGCACATCGACGAGTTCGTGGAGTCGCTCACCGCGTCGTCCGTGAACACGGTTGCGGCCTACCGCCGGGACATCACAGACTTCGCCGAATGGGCTGGGCGAATGGATATCGAGGGCCCGGAACCCGTCGACCGCATCGTCCTGCGCCGTTATCTTGCGTACCTCACCACACGGGGGTTCGCCAAGCGGTCGATCGCACGGCATGCATCGGGTCTCCGTCGCTACTTCGGGTGGGCCCGCCGGCGCGGTCTGATCGAGGCGGATCCAACCGGCAGTCTGCGTGCACCGGCCGGGGAGGCAAGGCTGCCGCGAATCCTCGACGCCGGCGAACTGGACACGCTGCTCGACGCTCCCGCCGGAGACGACGAGACTGTGTGGAAGCGACTCCGGGACGACGCAGTGCTGGAGATGCTCTATGGAAGCGGCGTGCGTGTGTCGGAACTGTGCAGCCTCGACGTGGATGCCCTCAACCTTCGCGTGGGCATCGCGACCGTGTGGGGCAAGGGAGCCAAGGAGCGTCGCGTGCCGGTGAGCGAGCCCGCCGCGGACGCCCTGCGGGGCTGGCTCCGGCATCGCGACGAGGCCCCCGTGGCCGAGGCTGCCTCAACGGCGCTGTTCGTCAACGAACGGGGGAACCGTCTGACCCCTCGCGATGTCCGGCGGATCATCGACCGGCGCAGCGCCTCGCCCACTCATCCCCACGCGCTCCGCCACACCTTTGCCACCCACCTGCTCGACCACGGGGCGGACCTGCGTGTCGTGCAGGAACTGCTCGGGCACCGGGACGTGGCCACCACCCAGCGGTACACCCACGTGTCGAAGGAACGACTCAAGGCCGTGTACCGGGACACCCACCCGCGCGCCTAGCCGTGGGACTGCTCAGTCGTTTGCTGATCGGCATCGCGGTCGCGCTCGCAGGCCCCCTGCCGGGTGCAGTGCATACGCCAGCATCCCCGCCAAGCCCCTGTCTGCTCGCCCCGGTTCGCGCCCCCGTTGCCGACGGCTACCGGTCCCCCTGGTGTCTCTGGTGCAGGGGAAACCGGGGCTTGGAGTACGCCACGGTGCCTGGAACGTCGGTGCGGGCCGCGGCCGGCGGGGTGGTGCGGTTCTCCGGAGAGGTTGCGGGCACCCTGTATGTGGTGATCGAGCATCCGTCCGGGCTGCGGACCACCTACGGCAGGCTCAGTTCGGTTGGCCTCGGCATCGGGGTCAGCGTCCCGGCGGCAGGGCCGGTGGGGACCGCCGGTGCCCGGTTGTTCTTCGGGGTGCGGGCCCCGGTTCGGCTCGGCGGCGGGTACCTCGACCCGGCGCGGTTCCTCGCCCGACTGGTGGGGCCGGCCCGGCTCGTGCCGACCGACGGCTCCCCGGCCCGGAACCCACGGCTGGGCACACCTCGCAGGTTCACCTGTACGGCTCGCGACGCCACCCGATAACATCGGTCGACGGTCCGAGCACCCGCCCGAACCGTAATCCACCAGCGCACGACCCCCCTGCGGTCGCCAAACCGGTTCACCGGAGAGGCGCGAGGTCGTGTGCCCGCAACCGCAGACAAGGAGCGTGTTTCACCATGGCCGTCATCACGATGCGTCAACTGCTGGATGCCGGAGTTCACTTCGGTCACCAGACCCGCCGTTGGAACCCGAAGATGAAGCGTTTCATCTTCGGTGAGCGCGGCGGCATTTACATTCTGGACCTCAACCAGACCCTTGAGCGGATCGAGACCGCCTACGGTTTCACCCGTGACCTCGTCGCGAACGGCGGCAGCGTGCTGTTCGTCGGCACGAAGAAGCAGGCGCAGGACCCCATCCGTTCGTATGCCGAGAAGACGGGCATGCCCTACATCAACGAGCGTTGGCTCGGTGGCATGCTCACCAACTTCGAGACGATCTCCAAGCGCGTGTCCAAGATGCTCGAGTACGAGCGCATGCGCGCCTCGGGCGAGTTCGAGGCCATGCCGAAGAAGGAAGCCCTTCTGCTCACCCGTGAGCTCGAGAAGCTCCAGAAGAACCTCGGCGGCATGCGTGACATGAAGTCGCTGCCCGCAGCCGTGTTCGTGCTCGACACGAAGAAGGAGCACATCGGCGTTACCGAGGCCAACAAGCTCGGTATCCCGGTGATCGCAGTCGTCGACACCAACGTCGATCCCGATGTCATCACGTTCCCGATCCCGGGTAACGACGACGCCATCCGCTCCACCTCGCTCATGTGCCACGTGATCGCCGAGGCCATCCTCGAGGGCCGCTACATCGCCTCCAAGCGCAACCCGGCCGCAGCGCCGAAGCGCTCCGAGGAGGACGAGGCAGCGTTCGCCCAGGCTCAGTCCGACGCCCGCCGTCAGGCCGCCGAGGCCCAGGCCGAACGCGACGCCCGCCTTGCTGCCACCAAGACCACCCCCGCAGATGCCGCCGATGCGGCTGAGTCAACGGAGAGCTGACCCCCCATGTCGTTCACTGCCAAAGATGTCCAGGCGCTGCGCCAGTCCACCGGCGCCGGGATGATGGATGCCAAGAAGGCCCTCGAGGCCAACGACGGCGACATGGAAGCCGCGAAGCAGTGGCTGCGCGAGAAGGGTCTCGCCCAGTCCGCCAAGCGCGACGACCGTGACAACAACCAGGGTGTCGTGACGCTGCTCATCAAGGGCAACGTCGGGGCCATCGTCCAGCTGAAGTGCGAGACCGACTTTGTCGCCTCGTCAGAGGCCTTCGTCAACGAGGCCAACGCCCTCGCGGAGCTCGTCATTTCGAAGAGCGAGGCCGCTGTGGCCGAGCGCAACGCCCAGCTCGAGGACATGAAGATCACCCTCAAGGAAAAGATCGAGCTCGGTCAGGTGGTTCGCTTCGAGGCTGCCGCCGGAAATCTCCTCGAGTCGTACACCCACATCCAGGGTGGCCGCGGAGTGAACGCCGTGTTGCTCGAGCTCGAGGGCGGCAACGCCGAGCTCGGCCACGACATCGCCGTGCACGTCGCCTTCGCCCGCCCGACCTACCTCAACCGAGAGGACGTGCCGGCCGAGGAGATCGAGAAGGAGCGGGCAACGCTCGAGACGATCACCCGCAACGAGGGTAAGCCCGAGGCGGCCGTCGGCAAGATCGTCGAAGGCAGGATCCAGGGCTACTTCAAGGACATCGTGCTCCTCGAGCAGCCCTACGCGAAGGACGACAAGAAGGCCATCAAGGACCTCCTCGGCAGCGCCAAGGTGATCCGTTGGTCCCAAGTCACGATCGGCTGATTGCACATGAACACCACTGCTTCCAACCTCGCAGCACGCCCGCGTTGGAAGCGGGTGGTGCTCAAGTTGTCCGGCGAGGCGCTCGGGGAACCGGGCCGCGGCGGAATCGACGTCGATGTCGTCCACCAGCTGGCCGTCGAGATCCACGACGTGTGCCAGAACCTCGGCGTCGCCGTGGCGGTGGTGCCGGGTGGCGGCAATCTCTGGCGCGGTGCCCGGGGAGCAGCCGAGGGTATGGATCACACCCAGTCGGATCACATCGGCATGCTTGGCACGGTGATGAACGCGCTGGCGCTCCAGGACGCACTCGAACGGCTCGGCCAGGACACGCGTGTCCAGTCGGCGCTCGAGATGCCCCGGGTGGCCGAGGCCTACATCCGTCGGCGGGCCATGCGCCATCTCGACAAGGGCCGAGTCGTGATCTTTGCCGCCGGCACCGGCAACCCGTTCTTCACCACGGACACAGCGGCTGCCCTCCGGGCCGCCGAGATCGACGCCGAGGTGATCCTGAAGGGCACCCATTCGGGGGTCGAGGGGGTCTACAACGCGGACCCGAAGAAGGACCCGGATGCAGTCCGGTACGACCACGTTTCCTTCGCCGAGGTGATGGCGAAGGACCTCAAGGTGATGGATTCCACGGCAATCGCCTTCTGCCGGGATAACGAGATCCCGATCGTCGTGTTCGACCTGCTGCAGCCGGGCAACCTGCGGTCCATCTTGGAGGGTAAGCCGATCGGTACGCTGGTCGGGTGATCGACGACACCCTGCTCGAAGCCATCGACAAGATGGACAAGGCCCTCGAGCACACCCAGGGCCAGTTCTCCACGGTGCGAACTGGCCGCGCCACCCCGGCGCTCGTCGACCGAATGTTGGTGACGTATTACGGCGCGGAGGTTCCGCTGCAGCAGCTCGCCACCTTCCAGGTGCCCGAGGCCCGCGTGCTGGTGATCAAGCCGCACGACCGGGCGTCGCTGTCGGCGATCGAGAAGGCGATCCGGGACAGTGATCTCGGCGTATCGCCGAGTAACGACGGTGTCATCATTCGGCTCGCACTCCCAGCGCTCACCGAGGAGAGGCGCAAGGAGTACGTCAAGGTGGCCAAGAACATGGCCGAGGATGGTCGGGTGGCAGTGCGCAACGTCCGACGGGACGCTCGCAAGGCGCTCGACTCCATGGAGAAAGCGCACGAGATCTCCTCGGACGATCTCGAGCGCGCCGAGAAAGAACTGGAAAAGATCACTCACGACCACGTCGAGGCGATCGATAAAGCCCTAGTGAAGAAGGAAGCCGAACTGCTCGAGGTCTGAGCGACGCGGGCCGGGAGTGATGGCTGAGGAGCAATCATGAGTGATGACCGATGGGGGAGCAACGAAGGTGATCGTGATCCCTTCGACGACATCGATGATGAGTTCGGGGCGGTCCGCTTTGCCGACGATGGCGCGGGCGCTGTGGACGGCACGGGTCCCGACGGCACCACAGCCGCAACATCGGGTCTGAGCTTCTGCGGCGGTGACGCGACCGACCTGCCGCACTGGAGCGATCCGCCGAGCCGTGACAACCCGCGGGTTCCGGTTCAGCGCGGGGGCGACGAATCCTGGGGTTCCTACGGCGGCGACGACGAGAACGACCCGTTCCTCGGCGAAGAGTTCCCGCCCGCCCGCGGCCAGCGTGGCCGCGGTAGCGAGGCACGGGACAACACCGGCGAGACGTCCGGCATGCGCACGCCGCCCCGGCGCGGTATTGGCGGCGGTCTCGGCGGACGCGGTACTGCTCCCCGCGGCGAACGGCCCGGCAACCGCCCGGCGCGCAGCCCGCGTGCGGGTTCTGGCGGTCGTCAGCGGCCCGAGGGCGAGAGCTCGCTCGATCACAAGATGGGCCGGGACATGCCGACGGCGGTCGGCGTCGGATTAGGTCTGGCTGCGCTCTTCGTGATCCTCAACGTCTTGGGCAGTGCCTGGATGGTTGCGATCCTCGTGTGCGTGTTCATGGCGATCGGGGCCACGGAGTTCTTCACCAAGACCACCGAGCGCGGCTACCACCCCGTTACCGCGGTCGGGATTGCGGCAATCACGCTCGGCCCGCTCGCTGCGTACAACCTTGGCGAGACCGGCGTGGTGCTCACCTTGACCTTTGCGTTTATTGCCTCGGCGCTCGTGTTCATCGCGTCCCCCGGTCTGCAGAGCGGACCGCTGCCCAACATGGCGATGACCAACCTTGGCGTCATGTACCTCGGGCTGCTCGGCTCGTTCGGTGGCCTCGTGCTCGCGGGCGGCGGTAAGTATGGAGACGTCGGTACCGACACGATGTTCCTGCTCGTGGTCGGCGTAGTTGCAGCCGATGTGGGGGCCCTGTTCGTCGGCCAGGCGGTTGGCCGCACACCGCTGCGCGGGTGGATCAGCCCGGCCAAAACGGTGGAGGGCTTCATCGGTGGCCTCCTCGCCTCGATCACCGCTGTGTCGATCTTCTCGGTGAAGAACGGCACGTGGAACGGCAAGGGCAACGTGTTGCTCTTCGGCCTCGGCGTCGGACTCCTTGCCCCGATCGGCGACCTCACGGAGTCGATGTTCAAACGCAATCTGGACATCAAGGACTTCGGCACGGTGATCAAGGGCCACGGCGGCGTGCTCGACCGTTTCGACGGTTTCCTGTTCGCGTTGCCGTTCGCCTACTACGCACTGATCGTCCTGCAGCCCTGGACGCGTTGAGCCCCACGTGAAGCCCGACGCTCCGGTGAGGGTGGCGATTGCCGGCTCCACCGGGTCGATCGGCACACAGACGATCGAGGTCGTGCTTGCCGAGCGTGACCGTTATGAGGTGGTGGCGCTCGGCGTCGGTAGCTCGGTCGATGCACTGATCGCCCAGGCGCAGGTATTACGTCCGCGACTTGTCGCCGTTGCGGACCCGACCCGACGCGCCGAGGTCGCTGCTGCTCTGCCGTTCTGCGAGGTGACCGGCAACCTCACGGACCTCGTCGAGGTGGCGGACGTAGTGGTCAACGGGGTGGTTGGCTTCGCCGGTCTCGGTGTCACGGTTGCCACCCTGCGGGCAGGACGTCGCCTTGCCCTCGCCAACAAAGAGAGCCTCATCGCCGGGGGGCCGGTCGTGCGTCCCCTGCGCTCCGTCCCTGGGGCAGAACTCGTTCCCGTGGACTCCGAGCACTGCGCGATACACCAGTGCCTCCGGTCCTCGGTGGGGCCGGAGCGAGAGGTATCCCGGATCGTGCTCACGGCGAGCGGGGGTCCGTTCCGGGGCCGTACGGTCGATGACCTGAGGCACATCACCCTCGAGCAGGCACTCGCGCACCCCACCTGGAAGATGGGCCCGAAGATCACCATCGACTCGTCCACCCTCATGAACAAGGGTCTCGAGGTGATCGAGGCTCATGAGTTGTTCGGTGTCGGGTACGACCAGATCGAGGTGGTGGTGCATCCCCAGTCGGTCGTGCACTCGATGGCGGAGTTCACCGACGGTTCCACGATCGCGCAGCTCTCGATGCCCGACATGCGCCTGCCGATCGGGTACGCGCTCGCCTATCCGAACCGCATCGCAACACCGTTCGGCCGGATCGACTGGACCGCACTGAGGCGGCTTGACTTTGAGCAACCCGATACCGACACGTTCCGCTGCCTCTCCCTCGCCTACGCCGCAGGACGGGAGGGGGGCTCTGCCCCCGCCTGGCTCAACGCGGCCAACGAGGTGGTGGTCGAGGCGTTCCTCGGTGGGCGGATCGGCTGGCTGGACATCGCTGCCGTCCTCTCGGCCGCGCTCGACGTTCACGAACCGCGGTCACTCGTCACCGTCGATGACGTCGTCGAGGTTGACGCCCGTGCACGCGACGTTGCCCGTAGCCTTCTTCACCAATGACAGTCGGAACCATCATGGCCGCCCGGCCGGATGCACCGGAGCGCCGCTACACGAGGGCACAGACGCTGACGCGTCTTGCTCTGGTCATGGCCGGTCTGACGGTTGCCGGTATCGCCTCGTGGTCGGTCCTGCTTTTCATCCTGCTCTTTATCGTGTCGATCATCGCCCACGAGTTCGGGCACTACATCGTGGCCCGCAGGGCGGGGATGAAGGTCACCGAGTTCTTTATCGGTTTCGGCCCGCGGATCTGGAGCTACCGCAGGGGCGAGGTGGAATATGGCCTCAAGGCGATTCCGCTTGGCGCATACGTGAAGACGCCGGGGATGACGAACCTCGAGACGGACTTGCCCGAAGCAGACGAGCCGAGAACCTTCCGGGCGGCCTCATCCTCCCGAAGAGCGTTGATGATTTTCGCCGGGCCGGCGATGAACCTGTTGCTCGCCCTTGTCGGCTTCTGCGTGGCGTTCTCGGTGTTCGACGAGCCGACGCTGATCAGTTCGTTCCCCGTCGTCGAGGTGGCTGCGCTCGAGGGTGATCCGTCCAGCCCGGCAATCGCAGCGGGTCTGCAGAGCGGGGACGTGGTCACGTCGATCGACGGTGTTGCCGTGGACCCGAACGGGTCGTACGGGCAGGTCGGAGACATCGTGCGCTCGAGGCCGAATAAGTCGGTTCCGATCGTCGTGGAGCGCAACGGGGAACTGCTCACGCTCACGGCCCTGCTCGGCACGCGCGAGGGGTGTGCCTCGCAGGGGTACCTCGGCGTGCGGCCCGCGTCGCAGACCGGGACGATCCAGCGCAACCCGGTTGAGGGTGTCGGCGAGGGAGTGAAGTTTTTCGGCACGGCTGCTGCGGACACCGTGACCGGCATCGTGAAGGTGTTCGGACCCTCCGGCGTGGGCCGGATCTTCCGCACGGT
>WLJO01000020.1 GCA_009701715.1 Actinomycetota bacterium | reverse complement strand
TTCGCGTTCTTGCTGCGTATGCGGGAATCAGCCGAAGGCTGATGTCTTGAGCAGGATCTCGCTCAGGACGTACAACACGACCCACAGGACACCACCGGAGATCAGAGCGTTCTTGTGGCTCTCGAAAGGCCAGAGCAGCTTGTTGGTGGCTGCCTTACCGCCGATGAGGCCGAGGGCCAGCAACTCGATGATGCCGCCGACGGCGACAGCAATTCCGACGAAGGCCCAGGCCTTACCGGCCGAGTTCACGTCGAAGCCGCCGTAGAGGTGGGCTGCGCCGATCATGAACCAGAGCATCGAGAAGCTGAAGATGAGGTTTGCGCGCGAGGCGAGCAGTGCAGCGCGGCCTGCGCCGGGAGCGGCCGGGTTGGCCTCGGCGCCGCCGAGCACGCCGGCCGCGTTGGCGAGGACCACCTTCTGGTTGCGCCAGATGACGCCCCACACGTTCAGCATCATGAGCGTGCCCGCAGCCATGCCGACGAGGATCGCTGCGCTATGGCCGAGGCCGATGGTGGACGTGGTCGTCATGAAGTCCTGCATGTAGTCCTTCGTCAGACCCATGATGAGGATGCCGAGCACGAACGTGGTGATGGCTGCCCAACGGAACCACCAGAGCGCACGTCGGGCGAGCTTGTCGATGGACACGTTGCGGGCTCGGCCCTCGTCGCCATAGGCGGCAAAGGACGGAACCTGCACGAGGTTGAAGTAGTAGAGCAGACCGATCCAGGCGATACCGGCGAGCACGTGCAGTGCCCGCAGGAACGTGCCGAGGCCGCCCCCGTCATAGTCAAAAATCGCGATGGTGGAGAGCATGCGAATAACCCCCAAGTGGTGTGTTGGTGCCCTAGCGGCGCAACGTTACACCGTGGACCGAACGCCCCGGTGAATCCCTACCGCTAGCGTGGGCGCGCTATGGCTCACCAGTTCATCTACACGATGCACAAACTCGGTCGCTTCTACCCGCCGGAGAAGGTGGTGCTCGAGAACATCTCGCTCTCGTTCTACCCCGGCGCCAAGATCGGAGTCATCGGGTCCAACGGCTCGGGCAAGTCCAGCCTGCTTAAGATCATGGCCGGCCTCGACGACGGCTTCACCGGCGAGGCCCGCCTCACCCCGGGCTTCTCGGTCGGTCTGCTCGAGCAGGAGCCCAAGTTGGACGCCTCCAAGGACGTGCTCGGCAACGTGATGGATGGGGTCGCCCAGGTCCGTGACCTCATCGAGCGCTACAACGAGGTCATGGCCATGTGGGCCGACCCGGATGCTGACTACGAAAAAGTCGGTGCACTGCAGGGGGACCTCGAGGACAAGATCACGGTCACCGACGCCTGGAACCTCGAGCGCAACGTCGAGATCGCCATGGACGCCCTTCGGTGCCCACCCAACGACGCCGACGTGACCACGCTCTCCGGTGGCGAGCGACGCCGGGTTGCCCTGTGTCGCCTGCTGCTCTCCCGCCCGGATCTGCTCCTGCTCGACGAGCCCACCAACCACCTCGACGCCGAGAGCGTCGACTGGTTGGAGCGCTTCCTGCAGGACTACCCCGGCACCGTCGTCGCCATCACCCACGACCGCTACTTCCTCGACAACGTGGCCAAGTGGATCCTCGAACTCGACCGCGGCCGTGGCTTCCCGTTCGAGGGCAACTACACGAGCTGGCTCGAGCAGAAGCGCTCCCGACTCGCCCAGGAGGAGAAGCAGGAGTCTGCCCGTCAGCGCACCCTGGAGCGCGAGCTCGAGTGGGTGCGCATGGCCCCCAAGGCCCGGCAGGCCAAGGGTAAGGCCCGCCTTCAGGCATATGACAAGCTCCAGGCCGAGGCAGAGGCCAGCCGTCAGGACGACCGCTCGCTCGAGATCATGATCCCGCCGGGACCGCGTCTGGGTGACACCGTGATCGAGTTCGACGGGGTGTCCAAGGGATTCGGTGACCGCCTGCTCATCGAGAACCTCTCGTTCAAGATGCCCAAGGCCGGGATCGTCGGGGTCATCGGACCGAACGGCGCCGGCAAGACGACGCTGTTCCGCATGATCAACGGTGGCGAACAAGCCGATGGCGGCAACATCACTGTCGGCTCCACCGTGCAACTCAGTTACGTCGACCAGTCCCGCGACGCTCTCGACCCCGCGAACAACGTGTACCAGGAGATCACCGGGGGCGTCGACCAGATCAAGGTCGGCAACCGCGAGATGCACGGGCGCGCCTACGTCTCTGCGTTCGGCTTCAAGGGCTCGGACCAGCAGAAGGGCATCGGCGTGCTCTCAGGCGGCGAGCGCAACCGGGTGCACCTCGCCAAGGTGCTCAAGTCCGGCGGCAACGTGCTGCTGCTCGACGAACCCACCAACGACCTCGACGTGGACACGCTCCGTGCGCTCGAGGACGGCCTCGAGTCGTTCCCCGGCTGCGCCGTGGTGATCAGCCACGATCGCTGGTTCCTCGACCGGGTCTGCACACACGTGCTTGCGTTCGAGAGCAACAGCCAGGTTCGGTGGTTCGAGGGCAACTTCAGCGAGTACGAGGCGTTCCGCCACAAGGAATTCGGCTCCGAGGCCGACACCCCGCACCGCATCAAGTACAAACCTCTGTCAAGGTAAGGGCATTGCCGCCGCTCCGCTTCGGCATAGCCCTTACTGTGGCTCGTCGCTGGCGCTTCCCTCGCCACGGCTCAGAACGCGCTGATGCTCGGGCATAGCCGCCGCGGTCGCGGACGCTTGGTTGCCCGGAATGGCTGCTGCTCTGGCAGCATGGACGGGTGCCGATCAGCTGGTTCAGGGGCGGGGCCACCGTCGTGTGGGTTGCCGGCGTTGCGGGGATGATCATCAGTTCCGTGAACGGCAACAACAATGGATGGGTGGTGACCTTCGGCTGTACGACTGCCGTTGCCGCTCTCTGCGTGTTCTCCGCAACTACTGCAACACGGCGCGACCGCATCGACGTGTTCGAAGATGCCGATGCCGAGCGCCTCGAGGATCGTGTCCAATCCCTCGTCGAGGCCGGAGCAGACGAGTCCGTTGTCCGGGGCCTCGTTCGCGACGCCCTCCGCCTCGGAAGGCGCACGGACCCCTCGAATGTCTGAGACCGACCATCAACTCGCAACACGGCTCGCTGAGCAGGCCGGTTCGCTCCTGGTAACGCTGCGCGAGGAGATGTGGGCCCGCGGCGCGCACCCTTGGCAGGTCATGGACAACGGCGACCTCGCCGCCCACCGCTTCCTCATGGAGGAACTCCGCAAGGCACGGCCCGGCGACTCGGTGCTCTCCGAGGAGGGCAGCGACGACCGCACCCGGGTCTCCGCGGACCGGGTGTGGATCGTGGACCCACTCGATGGCACGAACGAGTACGGCGAGCAGGGCCGGCCCGACTGGGCGGTGCACGTCGCCCTCTGGGAACGCGGCCAGTTGATCGCAGGTGCCGTGTCCCTTCCTGCCGTCGGCTCGGTGTTCTCCACCGACCCGCCGCCGGCAATGGAGCCCTATGGGCGTGAGCAGCCAATCATCGTCACGAGCCGGAACCGCACACCGTTCCTCGCGATCGCGATCGGTCGCGCGCTCGGGTGCAATGCCATCCGCCTCGGTTCCGCCGGGGCCAAGACGATGGCCGTCATCCTCGGGCACGCCGACATCTACGCGCACGATGGCGGGATGTACCAGTGGGACTCGGCGGCACCGGCAGCGGTGGCCAAGGCAGCCGGACTGCACGTGAGCCGCATCGACGGGAGCCCGCTCGAGTACAACGCCGCAGACCCGTGGCTCCCAGACTTCCTCGTGTGCAGGCAGGAACTGGCCGACGACGTGCTTGCCGCAGTGCGCGAGGCCTGACCCCTGTGGAGCTTAAGGCGACCCGACTCGAGATCGAGGGCCACGTCGCCACCGTCTGGCTGCACCGCCCGCAGCGGCACAATGCGTGGACAGGACGCATGCATGCCGAGTACCGCTGGCTCCTCGCAACGCTCGATGCGGACCCAGCGATCAGGGCGATCGTGCTCACCGGCACACCACCGGCGTTCTGCGTGGGCGGCGACAGCGACGCACTCGCGGGTCACGCCGAACGCGGCGGGTACGACGACGGCCTGCCCGCCGACGATGCACGGCCCGCCGCCGGCACCCGACCAGAGTTCCGCGCCGAGCTCGCCTACCAACTCGGGATGCGTGTGCCCGTTATCGCTGCGGTCAACGGGGCGTGCGCGGGGATCGGCCTCGCCGTTGCGGCGTGGTGCGATCTTCGGTTCGCGTCGGCGACCGCGAAGCTCACGACGGCCGCGCCGCGGCTCGGACTGCCCGCCGAATACGGCCTGAGCTGGATCCTGCCGCGGATCATCGGGCTCACCCGGGCGAACGACCTGCTCCTGTCGGGTCGAATCGTCACGGCCGAGGGCACCAGGGACTGGGGGCTGTGGAACGAGGTACTCCCAGACGGCGCTTCTGCACTCGCCACAGCCCAGCAGTACGCACACCGCCTCGCCACGTCGGTTGCCCCCTCGTCGGTCTCGGCGACCAAGCGCCAGATTGCCGATGATCTTCTCTCCTCGGACCCATCGATGTCGGTGGACACCTCCCGCTCCCTGCTCAACACCATGACGGGGAGTGCCGAGTATCGAGAGGGCGTAGCGGCACTGCGCGAAAAGCGCGAGCCGAGGTTCTAAACGGCACCATTGCCCGCCCGCGGCCGGGTCAAGGGGTGCCGGTACCATCGGGCTCCATGCCCACCGCAACACGTTGCCCAAGCCCTCTCGTCATCGCCGCCTGCGCGTCGATTGGCGCGGGTGGCATCCACGCTGCAGTGATCGGCACGCACGCCGAGCACCGGATTCTGGCCCTGCTCTTCGTGTGGTCAGCGGCGCTCCAGGCGGTGTGGGGAATCGTTGCGCTCCTGCGGGCCTCACCTGCCGTGGCGGCAGGCGGGCTGGCGATCAACGCGGTGATGTCAGGCGCGTGGTTCGTCACCCGGGTGAGCAGCGTGTCCTGGATCGGCGGCCTCGAGGACCGCGAGCCGATGCGGTTTGCGGACACCGCCTGCGCCGGTCTCGGCATCATCGCTGTGGGCATCGCGCTCGGCGTGCTGCTGACACCCGGTGCTGCCCGCGAGATCCGCCTTGTAAACGCCGGCATTCCCGCCTTCCTCGTGGCCGCGCTCGCTCTGCCCGCAATGATCCTCGGTGGGACAACCGTTCACGGACACGCGGACGACGCACACGGACACTCCGCTGCGGATGCCACCGGCGAGGTGGCCAGCGCTGCCGTTCCCCCAAAGCCCTACAACCCCACCCAACCCATCGACCTCTCGGGTGTCGAGGGCGTGACGCCCGAGCAACAGGCGAGGGCCGAGAACCTCGTGGCAATCACGCTCGCCCGCCTGCCGGCGTTCGCCGATTATCGGGTGGCCGAGAACCTCGGCTGGCGCTCCATCGGCGATGAACTCACCGGTTTCGAGCACTTCATCAAGTGGGACCTCATCGACGATGACGACGCCCTCAACCCGGACGCACCCGAGTCCCTCGTCTACCGGGTCGGCACAAACGGTTCCCGCACGCTCGTGTCGGTCATGTTCTTGCTCCCGCCAAACGTCCCGCTCGGGGGTGTCCCCGACGTCGGTGGTCGTCTCATGCAGTGGCACATCCACGACGACCTGTGTTTCACGCCCGGTGCCACGCCGAGGGTTGCCGGTGTCACCACCGTCGGGGGTTCGTGCACAGCCCCATTGGAGAAGCTTGCACCGTCACCGATGATCCACGTCTGGATCGTCCCGCACCCCTGCGGTCCCTTCGCCGCCCTGGAGGGGGTCGGGGCCGGACAGGTGAAAGACGGTGAGACCAAGTGGTGCGATCACGCCCACGGGGCCGCCGGCACGTTCTCCTAGTCCGCTGTGCGCTACTTGCCGAGGGTGGCGGCAGCGTCTTCGTCCTTCACCATCCACCATGCACAACTGGTGGCGATGACCAGCAGCACCGTCGAGACGAGGATGGACACCCGGTAGCCGTGAAGCGCCCGTTCGGGGTCCACCGGCTTGCCGACGAGGTTGGTAAACGCAGCGAGCAGTGTGGACATCACCGCGACGCCGACGGAGATCGACACCTGCCGCAGGGTCGAGAAGATCGATGACGCCCGGCCCATGTCGGAGGGGGAGATCGACGAGTATGCCACCGCCTGGATCGGGGTGAACGCCAGACCCATGGAGAGACCCCGGGCGAACATCAGCCCGCGGATCTCCCAGAAACTGGTGTTCGGGCCGATCGTCACGAACGCGAGGATCACCACGGCAGCGGCACCGAAACCCACCGTGATCAGTTTCCTCGGGCCAACGCGTCGATAGATCCGGCCGGCAATCTGCGAGGTGATCATCACGCCGAGCGCCTGCGGGAACGTGATGAGGCCCGAGGCTTGGGCGCTGATCCCGCGGTAGTTCTGCAAGTAGAGCGGCAGGACGAACAGCAGGCCGAAGAACGATGCCATCGACACGTTCATCACGATGTTCGCGCTGCGGAAGCCTCGGTTCTTGAGCAGGCGAAGATCGAGCATCGGATGCTCGACCCGCAACTCCGTGTACACAAAGGCGATCAGCATCAGCACGCCGATCGTCCCGGCGAGCAGCGTGGGTGTCGCGGTCCAGCCGGACCTCGGTCCCTCGCTGAGTGCGTAGAGGCTCAGGGCAAGGCCACCGCCGGACAGAATGAAGCCCGGTAGGTCGAACCGCCCCGCCGACGACTCACGATGCTCCCGCAGGACCGCGACGGCGGCGATGAACACGACGGTGCAGATGGGGAAGTTGACCCAGAAGATCCACCTCCACCCCACGTGGGTGACGAGCAGACCGCCGAGGATCGGACCGAGTGCGGGGGCGAGCAGCGTGGGCACCGTGATGACCACGGCGACACGGATGCGTTCGGCCGGCGGGAAGGCCCGATAGAGCATCGACAGCCCGACGGGTGTGAGCATGCCACCGCCCACGCCCTGGAAGACGCGGAACGCAATGAGCATCCCCATGGAGTTGGCGAAACCGCAGGCGAGCGACCCGAGGGTGAACAGCGCCAGGCTGACGAGGAAGGCCTTCTTGGTGCCGACCTTGTCGGACCACCAACCCGCGAGCGGAATACTCGCTGCGAGAGCAAGGGTGTACCCCACCACCACCCATTCCACGGCATCGCTGTTCAACTGCTTGCCCAGCTGAGGAAGTGCAACGTTAACGATCGTGATGTCGAGGATGTCGAGGAACACAGCCCCGACGTAGATCGTTGCGACGAGCCACTTGTACTCGAACGTGCGCCCGAGCACCGTCACTTCGTCGCGGACGAGCGTCTCGGTCACGGGGCCACCCAACCGACGGGGGCTAGGGCACCTGCGAACGACATAGGGACTGGTTTAGCCCGTCGGCTCGGGCGCTGGCGAACCCGGGGCCACAGATCGGTGTGATCTGCGTCCTGCAGGGTGCAGATCCCCACTGGCGCTGCCAGCATGCAGGCCATGAGCGATCTGGACTGGGGAGCATTCACCGAGCAGGGCCCCTGGACGTTGGACCCCAACAACATCCCCTGGATGGCGCAAGCCCCCGAACTGCGCCGGGCGGCCCGTGCCGAGGTTCCCGTACTGACGAGCCCAAAGCGCTTCCCACCCGGCACACGGGTGCTCACGGTGGCCGGACAGGTCGTCACAGCAATCAGCCCGTGGCTCGTGCGCAAGCGCCGCGGCCGCTTCAAGGACACGGCGGCCAGCAGGGCCGATATCTCGCTCCGCCTGCGCAAGGCGGCCGAGGTGCTCGGGCCGACGTACATCAAGCTCGGCCAGATCATCTCCTCGGGCGAGGGCTTGTTCCCCGCGGAGCTCGTCGCGGAGTTCAAGCGCTGCCGCGACCAGGTTCGCGCCGAGCCGTGGGAAGCCGTCCGACGGGTGGTGGAGGAGGACCTCGGCCGCACGATCGAGTCCGTCTTCGAGTCCTTCGAGCGCAAGCCCCTCGCTGCAGCGTCTATCGCACAGGTACACCTCGCCAAGCTGCGCACCGGCGAGGAGGTCGTGGTGAAGGTGCAACGGCCGCAGGTCGCATCCCTTGTGCACCGCGATCTTGAGGTACTCGCCTATCTCGCGCCACACCTCGTCGGGCGCATCCCGATCGCCGCGCTCGCAAACCCCCCTGCCCTCGTTGAGCTGTTCGCCGACACCATCGTGGAGGAACTCGACTTCCGCCTCGAGGCCGCCAACATGATCGACATCGCCCGGGTACTCAAGGACCTCGACCAGCGCGGGTACGTCGTCCCCCGACCGCACCCGCGCCTCGTCACGAAACGGGTGCTCGTGATGCAGCGGCTGTCCGGCTTCAACTTCGACGATGTGGTCGGGATGAAGAACGCCGGCATCGACACCGAGGACGTGATCCGTACCGGGATGGTGGCCTTCATGGAGGGCGCTCTCATCCATGGCGTGTTCCACGGCGACCTGCACGGCGGGAACCTGTTCGTGCTCGCCGACGGTCGTACAGCGCTGTTGGACTTCGGCATCGTGGGCCGCCTCTCCGGGGACCGACGCCTCGCGTTCCTCCGGTTGATGATGTTCGCAACGGGCAACGACGTGATCGGTCAGCTCGGTGCGCTGCGCGACCTCGGTGCGCTCCCGAAGGACACCGACCTGCAGGCTGTCATGAAGGACCTCGGTCTCGACCGGCCACCGATTGACCCCACCACGCTCTCGGGCGAGGAGCTCGTGGCCGAGGTGCAGCGCCTCGTGAAAGCGCTGCTCGGCTACGGGGCGCGGCTGCCCAAGGAGCTCATGCTCTACGTGAAGAACATGGTGTTCCTGGATGGAGCCATCGCCCGGCTCGCACCGGACCTCGACCTCCTTGCCGAGGTGGCCCATATCTCCATGATGTTCGCCGAGAAGCACGGCGAGCGCTTCGCGGCCGAACTCGGCCTCACGCAGAACGCGTGGTCTCTCGACATGGAGGGCGTGAAGGCCAGTCTCGGAGTGGACACCTCGGTGGAGAAGCTCACCTACCGAGAACTGCAGGAACGACGCGCCCTCATCCAGAAGCGCATGCAGAACCGCCTCAGTAGCTAGGTTCCCCAGAATGCGTCTGGTGATTGCGCGCTGCACCGTGAGCTATGTGGGACGTCTTGAGGCGCGCCTGCCCGAGGCTGTTCGGCTCATCATGGTGAAGGCGGACGGGTGTGTGGCCATCCACTCCGACGGCGGGGCATACAAACCACTCAACTGGATGAACGCCCCGAACACGCTGCGGGAACTCGAGACGACCTGGGAGGTGGAGAACCCCAAGGGCGAAAAGCTCATCATTGAGTTGCACGAGGTGTTCACCGACTCCGCACACGAGTTCGGCGTTGACCCTGGTCTGCAGAAGGATGGCGTCGAGGCGCACCTGCAGGAACTGCTGGCCATCGCGCCCGACATGATCGAGGAGGGGCTCACACTCATCCGGCGCGAGTACCCCACCGACATCGGTCCGGTGGACCTGATGTGCAAGGACCCGTCCGGTGTAACCGTCGCGATTGAAGTGAAGCGCCGGGGCGACATCGACGGTGTCGAACAACTGGCCCGCTACATCGAGCGGCTCGGCATGGACTCCTCGCTCGGCACCATCCGCGGCATCTTCGTGGCCCAGACCATCAAGCCCCAGGCCCGCGTGCTTGCCGAGTCCCGGGGCTTCCGGTGGGTCGAGGTGGACTACGACGTGCTGCGCGGCCGCAAGTCCGAGGAACTCACGCTGTTCTAGCGCCTTGTTCTCGGTCCCGAAACCGCCGCACGTCTTGAGCGTTTTGGGGACCGAGAACGATGGCGTGGCTACACCTCGAAGCGGCAGAGACCTTGGTCGATGACGACTCGTTCGCCGACGGACGTGGTGAACACGGCCTCACCCGAACTGGTTCCCCACATGCTGATGGTGAGTGCCTCACCCGGCAGCACCGGGGACGCGAACCGTGCTTCCATGTGGCGGAACCTCGCGGACTCCGACCCGCAGAGCGTGTGCAGCAGCGCCCGGCCGGTGAAGCCGTACGAGCACAGTCCGTGAAGGATTGGGCGGTCGAACCCGCCCATCCTGGCGAACGCCGGGTCCGTGTGCAGCGGGTTGCGGTCGCCCGACAGTCGATACACGAACGCCTGATGCACGCTCGTCTGGTACGTAACCTGGTGATCGGGCAGACGTGCCGGCGGTTCGTTCTGGGCGCCGCTCGGCCCACGGTCGCCACCCCAGCCACCTTCACCACGGATGAACGCTGACATCGTGGTGGTGTACAACGGAGAGCCGTCGGCGAGCCTCGCCTCGGCCGCCATCACCACCACCGCGGCCTTGCCCTTGTCGAACATGTCCACGACGCGGGACTGGACGGTTGCCGACCCCTCCACCGGCAGCGCTCGGTGCAGCGTGACCGACTGCTGGCCGTGCACGAGCAGCGCAGGGTTGTACGTACCGATCATGCCCATAGCGCTCATCGCCTTGCCGGCCCCGATCACCACCGGGAACGTTGGGAAGGCCTGTTGCGGCACACCGGCGGTGTTCTCCGTGGTATAGGCAAGCTCGTCGATCCCTCCCCCGATGCCCACGGCATAGAGCAAGGCGTCCTTGGACGCCCACGAGATCTCGGCGGGCTCGGATACGGATCCAACGGCATTCGGGTTCAGCGGCATGAGGATGTTTTACCTCCCCACCGGGCCGTGCGCGAGTACGACCACTACGCCAAGGTGATCGATGTGGGTGTCAGGCGCGTCTGAACAAGCGCCCGACACCCAACGAGTCGATTACTTGATGGTGGTCTGCGGCCAGGTGCCGGGCTCGCCGTCCATACCCGAGTTCTTGCGGGCCTTGGCGAGCATGTCCCGCACGGCTGGACCGATCTTCGTCGGGTCCTCGATGGGCTTCACACGCGGACCCCGCACCCAACCCTCGGCAACCGAGAGGGACTGACCCGACGCCTCGAAGACCCGGCCGGTGACATCCTTGGACTCCTCGGAGGCGAGCCACGTGACGATCGGCGCAATCCAGCGCGGCGACCGCATCTCGCGCTCCTCGTCGGTCTCCGGTGCCGGCCCGAGGCCCTCGGTCATGCGGGTGAGCGCCACCGGGCCCACTGCGTTCACCGTGACGCCGTAACGGTGCAGTTCGAGGGCTGCGATGTTCGTGAAGGCAGCGATGCCTGCCTTGGCAGCGCCGTAGTTGGTCTGGCCCGGGTTGCCGTAGATACCCGACACCGATGTGGTGTTGATGATCCGGCCGCTCACCGGCTTGCCGGCCTTGGCCTGCTCGCGCCAGTACGCAGCAGCCCAGCGACTCGGGGCGAAGGTTCCCTTGAGATGCACATTGATCACGGCATCCCACTCCTCCTCGGTCATGTTCGCGAGCACGCGGTCGCGCAGGATTCCTGCGTTGTTGACGACGACATGCAGGTCCCCGAAGGTCTCGATCGCGGAGTTGATGAGGCGCTGGGCACCCTCCCAGTTCGACACACTCTCGCCGTTCGCGATCGCCTCGCCGCCCATGCCCTTGATCTCGTTGACCACCTGCTGGGCCGGGGACAGATCCCCGCCCGAACCGTCCATATTCCCGCCGAGATCGTTCACGACGACCTTTGCGCCGTGAGCAGCGAGGCTCAGGGCATGTTCACGCCCGATGCCGCGACCGGCACCGGTGACGATTGCAACCCGACCTTCACACAAACGAGCCATGACACATCTCCTCCGGGCCCTCGGGACCCGCCTCTGCGGACGACCGGATCGGGCCGTCGGGCACTCCAACGTGACTATTCTCGCCGCTTCCCCGGTGTTCCGGGCAAACCTGCCGGGCGGCGTCCGGGGGTGAGCGGCCGGGCAATAGCCTGACCGGTGTGAGCACCACGGACCCCCTGATCGACGTGCTCGTGATCGGGGGCGGGCCGGCCGGCAGCGCGGCGGCGATCACACTCGCCCGGGCGGGCCGGCATGTGCTCGTTGTCGACAAGGCCGCGTTTCCGCGGGACAAGTGCTGCGGCGACGGGCTCACCACGGGGGCGTTGAGGCACCTCGAGGAACTCGGTCTGAACCCCTCGGACGTGCCGTCTTGGACCGCTGTCGACGACGTGTGGTTGCGCTCGCCCTCTGGCCGCGAGGTGCAACTGCAACTGCCGGATCGAGCCTCGATGGGACTGTTCTCCGCCGTGGCACGACGGATCGATCTGGATGCTGCACTGTTGTCCCTCGCCCGGGACGCGGGGGCCGAGGTGCGTGAGCGCTGCGCGCTCACCGCGATCCGGACGGCACCCGATGCCGTCGAGGCACGCTTCGAGGACGGAACGTCGGTGCGGGCCCGCTACGCAGTCGCCGCGGACGGGATGTGGTCCCCGACTCGCAAGATGCTCGGGCTGCACGAGGACGGATACCTCGGCGAGTGGCACGCGTTCCGCCAGTACGTGGGCGGGGTGACCGGCCCGGCCGCGACCCGCCAGTACGTGTGGTTTGAGCCCGATGTCCTTCCGGGGTACGCGTGGTCGTTCCCGCTCCCGCCGGGGCCCGACGGCAAGTCGGTCGTGAACTTCGGCTTCGGCGTGCCGCGTGACGGCCGGCCGATCAAGGACATGAAGAAGACCTGGGCGGACCTGCTGGAGCGACCCCACATCAAGGCCGCTCTCGGCGGACCGATCGAGCCCGAGGACCGCCCTACGGCGTGGCCGATCCCCGCACGGATCGACCGCGCCGTGCTCACCTTCGGGCGCGTGCTCTTCGTCGGCGATGCCGTAGGCGCCACGGACGTCATGACCGGTGAGGGCATCGGTCAGGCACTGCTCACCGGCCGCCTCGCCGGCGACGCAGTCGTGGCGGCCCCGGCCGGCGGCGCGCAGCGAGCGGTGACCGAGGCGTATCGCAGCGCTGTCCGGCACCATCTGTTCGCAGACCACCGCATGTCGGTGGCGCTCGGACGAGTGCTGCGCTACCGATGGGGTGCGCGCGGCGCGATCCGCGTGGTGGCAACGTCGTCGTGGACACGGCGGAACTTCGTACGATGGATGTTCGAGGACGAGCCGCGCGCCGTCATCGTCACGCCGAAGCGCTGGCACCGCCGCTTCCTGCGCCGCAAGGGCGCCTACCTCGCCTCACCGGGGTCGTAGTCCACTACCGTTCGCAGCATGCGGACACGCCTTACCGACCTCTTCGACATCGAGCACCCCGTGATGCTGGCGGGCATGGGCGGTGTGTCGTACGACCGGCTCGTCGCAGCCGTCTCCGAGGCGGGTGGCATCGGCACGTTCGGTGCAGCACAGCTGAGGCCTTCCGAACTGGCCGACCAGATGACGAACGTGCGCCAGTGGACGAAAAAGCCATTCGGTGTGGATCTGCTCGCTGCCATCCCCGGTCAGGTGGAGGCCGGTATCCAGGCGGTCATCGACGGCGGCGCGCGCATCTTCGTGGCGGGTCTCGGCATCCCGCGTGATGTCATCGACCTGCTGCACTCCAAGAACATCCTTGTCGGTTCGATGTGCGGCAAGGTGCGCCACGCCGTCGGCGCGGTGGAGAGCGGCTGCGACTTTGTGGTGGCCCAGGGAACCGAGGCCGGCGGCCACACCGGATACATCGCCACGCTGCCCCTCGTGCCGCAGGTGGTCGACGCGGTGGGCGATCGCGTCCCCGTGGTTGCCGCGGGTGGGATCTTCGACGGCCGCGGCCTCGCCGCTGCACTCGCACTCGGTGCCGACGGCGTGTGGGTGGGGACGCGATTCATCGCGTCGTTCGAGGCGAACACCGTGAAGGGCTACAAGGAGACGCTGCTGCGCCTGCGCGAGGACGACACGGTGATCAGCAAGTCGTACACGGGCAAGACCTGCAGGGTGGTGCGCACGGAGTGGACGAACCACTACGACGAGCACCCCGATGAACTGCTGAAGTTCCCTGACCAGGCAATCTTCGCCGCCAAAACGGGCGTTGCGCATCTCGGCGCACCGGATGGCACCGAGGTGGACATCGCGCAGGAGTTCATGCCGTGCGGACAGGGGGTTGGCGCCATTCACGAGCTTGAGCCGGCAGCGAAGATCCTTCACGACATGGTGGCCGAGGCAGAGCGCACCATCGACCGCCTCACCTCGATCCGGCGCTGAGCCCGCACCATGAGCATCACCGATGGACTGCACGACCACGTCAACGAGGTCTGGGACCGGGACATCCCCGCTCCGCTGGTCGAGTACGTCTCCATCCCCAACGTGTCCCCCGCCTACGAGGACCGGTGGGAGGAGCTTGGGCACATGGAGCGGGCGGTGACGCTCGTGCACGACTGGTGTGCAGCACGCCGGATCGCTGGCATGACCATCGACGTGCAGCGCCTGTCTGGTCGAACACCGCTCATCGTCATCGAGGTACCCGCCTTCGGTGGCGGTCCCGCCGACCGAACGGTGATCCTGTACGGCCACCTCGACAAGCAGCCCGAGATGACGGGCTGGCGCGACGGCCTCGGCCCCTGGACGCCGGTGATCGAGGGCAACCGGCTCTATGGGCGCGGTGGGGCTGACGACGGCTACGCAGCCTTCGCATCGCTCACCGCGATCGAGGCTGTGCAGGCAAATGGCAGCAGCCATGCCCGGTGCGTGGTGCTCATCGAGGCGAGCGAGGAGAGCGGCTCGGTAGACCTGCCGGCCCATCTCGAAGCGCTCGACAACCGTCTCGACGGCACCGACCTCGTTCTGTGCCTCGACTCGGGATGCCTCGACTACGAACGGCTCTGGGTCACTACCTCGCTGCGCGGCCTCGTCGGCGGCCTGCTGACCGTGGAAATCCTGTCCGAGGGTGTCCACTCCGGTGCGGCGAGCGGAGTGGTGCCGTCATCGTTCCGCATCGTGCGCGAACTCCTCGACCGCGTGGAGGATGCGAGCACGGGCTGGATCCTGCTGCCCGAGTTCCACGTCGAGATCCCGGCAGACCGCATCAAGCAGGCGACCGACACTGCAGCCGTCACGGAGCCCTACTCGTCGACGATGCCGTTCGTTGCTGGCGCCGTTCCCGTGACCTCGGACCCGGCGGACCAACTGCTTGCGCACACCTGGCGCCCCGCCCTGAGCGTTGTCGGTGCGGATGGTTTCCCGCCCACGAATCGTGCGGGCAACGTGTTGCGACCGCTCACTGCGCTGCGCCTCAGCATCCGCATCCCACCGACGTGTGACCACGAGCGTGCGGCCACCGCACTGGAGCGTGTGCTCACCGAGAACCCGCCCTACGGGGCACGCGTGACATTCGATGCGGACCACGTTGCACCGGCGTGGAACGCCCCGACATTCGCGCCGTGGCTCGAGGCCTCGCTGGAGGGCGCCTCGCAGAGCGTGTTCGGCAGGTCAGCACTCGCCTACGGAGAGGGCGGCACGATCCCGTTCATGGGCATGCTTGGCGACCGCTTCCCCGAGGCACAGTTCGTGATCACGGGTGTGCTCGGGCCGGGGTCCAACGCACACGGGCCCAACGAGTTCCTCGACCTGCCCACCGCTCGACGGGTCACCGAGGTGCTCTCGTACGTCCTCATCGACCACGCGCAGCGATAGAACATCTGACGTGGTGGGTGTCCAGTCCCGAGGGTGGAAATGATGAACGAACAGTCGATCGGGCGGGCGGACCGCGAGCACCTCAACGGGCACCATGGCGCGCTCGTGTGGCTAACGGGCCTCAGCGGCGCCGGCAAGTCCACCATTGCGATCGCGCTGGAGCAGCGTCTGCACGCGCTCGGGATCCACTCCTACCTACTGGACGGCGACGAACTGCGGCTGGGCATCAACCGGGACCTTGGCTTCACGCCCGAGGACCGGGTAGAGAACATCCGTCGTGCGGGTGAAGTGGCAAGGCTTATGGTTGATGCCGGACTCGTGGTGATCGCCGCCTTCATCTCTCCGTACCGCGCGGACCGGCAGATGGTGCGCGAGCGCTTTGCACCCGGCGACTTCGTCGAGGTGTTTGTGGACACGTCGCTTGCCGTGTGCGAGCAACGCGACCCCAAGGGCCTCTACGCCCGTGCGCGCCGCGGCGAGGTGCCAAACTTCACCGGGATCAGCGCTCCGTACGAGGTACCCGAGTCACCGGAACTGCGCATCGACACGACGGTATGCACCGCCGACGATGCGGCTTCCATCATCCTGCATCGCCTGCTGGGCGCCTGAGAGACCGGCGACCGAGTCGAGCGCTGGCCAGCGAACCACGCTGCCAGCCGAGGAGGTCCTCAGTAGCACGCATGTCTGCACGGAACGACCGGCGCACGAGCGCATCAAGGGGTGAGAGCGGCCGGGAGAGCCGGCGTCTGTTCAACCACTTCAGTGTGACCGGCGACGGGAAGGGTGTCACACCGAGGTGTTCCGTGACGCGTTGCGCCGTGGTGGCGCTCTCGTTCACCAGTTCGTCGAAGCGGAGCACGAGAGCATCAGGGAACCACTCAAGCAATCGACCGATCTGTCGCGAGTACCGGCCGCGATCCCGGAACGAACTGACGCGAGCAGGAGAATTCGGAGCCAGAGGGTTTCGGTCTGCGGCCAAGCGGCGGCTCTCCAACTGCAGGGCCTGCCAGTAGCGACCGGTCTCAACCCCGCGCTGACGCTCGTGCGCGTACTGTGAGCGAGCACGCTCTGCAGGGTCTCGCAACACGGCGATCACCTTGAGGTTGGGGTTGTGGCGATACAAGGCCTCGATGCACCCCGGGAGGTACAGATAGGAGGGCGTGGCATCAAGCAGCACAGGCTGACCGGCGTAGTGGGAGAAGCGGTTGGCCCAGCGCTCAGTGCTGACACCGTCCCGCTGCACTAGCGCATCGTCGAACCAGTGCGCCTCCTTGCCCCGCGCAAGGCAGATATCGGGATGCGTGTCCAGCAACTGTGCGAACGAGGTCGTGCCACATCGCTGCGCGCCGAGAATGACTGCGTTCAGCGTCCTGCTCGCCGCCGGGTCTCGGTCAGCGATTCCCTCGGTTGTGTCCCGGTCCTGCACGCCCGGACATACTACGCAGGTGGCAGAGCAGGGCAAGCGTCTCAATTCCCTCGAGCTGCTCCGCAGCAACAAGCAACTGCGGTTCCTCTTCATCGCCCAGGTCGTGTCGTTCATGGGCGACTGGTTCGCCTACGTGGCCATCACCGGTCGTGTGCAGGACCTCACGGGTTCGAACTTCCTGGTGTCACTGCTCTCCGTGCTGGAGATGCTCCCCTACTTCTTGATGTCCCCGATCGCGGGATCTGTCGCGGATCGCTTCGACCGACGGCGCATCGTCATCGTTACATCGCTCGCCCAGGTGATTGCCGCGCTGGGCATGCTGCTCGTGCGCTCCGAGAGCACGGTGTTCATCTCGTTCATCAGCGTGTCGCTCATCGCCGGGCTCGCCGCCTTCGTCGCTCCCGCCGTGCAGGCAGCCATCCCGAACCTCGCCCGCAACGCAGACGAGACCCGCACCGCCACGTCGCTCTTTGGCGCGATGTGGGGCGTGATGGCTGCGGTCGGCTCCGGCGTCGGCGGCCTGTTCGCGTGGGCCTTCGGGCGTGACGCCGCGTTCATCGCCAACGCCGTGTCCTTCATCGCTGCGGCACTGGCGGTGGCGATGGTGTCGCTGCCGATGCAGCTTGAGCGAAAGAGCACCGGGCGGATGCGCCCCATCGCCGACACCATCGAGGCCATCCGCTTCGCCCGCAAGGACCGCGTGGTACTTGCTCTCCTCGCGTCCAAGACCACCGCAGCGATTGGCATGGGCGTGCTCGGCATCATCGTGGTGTTCGCGCGGGAGGAACTGAACAGTGGCGATGCCGGCAGCGGCCTGCTGCTGACGGCACGCGGGATCGGTGCGGCCCTCGGGCCGGTGATCGGCGTTCGCTTGATAGGCACCAGCATGAGCCGGCTCCTCACGGTGTGCGCTGTCTCCGGCATCGTGTTCGGTGCGGGGTACACCTTCGCCAGCACCACCCACCTGATGGTGTTCGCCGTGATCGGCGTGATGGTGGCGCACCTCGGCGCCGGCGGCGAGTGGGCCATCTCCACGCTTGGCCTGCAACTCCGGTGCCCGGACGAGGTGCGCGGGCGGATCATGGCCGCGGACTACGCGGTGGCAACGCTCGTGCTCGCCCTTGCGGGCCTCGGTGCGGGTGCGCTTGCGGAGTTCGCCAGCGTGCGCCTGGCGCTCTTCGTGTTCGCCCTGGCGTCAACGATTGCGGCGGTCGTGTACCTCGCGCTAACGCGCGGCCTGCGCCGTGCGCTCGCCGCCGAGGGCGTCACCCTCGCCTCGCCGATGTCCTGACCCGCGGGGTCTGCAGGGTTGCTGACCCCGGAAGGGGTGGGACTCAGCCGATGACGCTGCGGATCGCCGAGCTGAGGCTGATCGTGCGCACATCGTTCGCGAGGTTGTTGTCCATCTGGTTCATCACGAACGCGAAGGCGATGTCATCCTCGGGTGAGGCGAAGGCCACGCTGCCCCCGGCGCCCGGGTGCCCGTAGCAACCGGGCCCCATGTACGGGGACATGAAGCCGGTGGTCATGAAGCCCATGCCGAACGTGGATGGCAGCAGGAGGCACGCATCGGCCTCCCCCTCGGGAGTAACCGTCGTACGGGCCCGTTCGCGGGTGGCGTCGCTGAGCAGTTGCACCCCGTCAACCGTCGCGAACGTTGCTGCGTAGATGCGAGCGAGGGCGGTGGCCGTCCCGATGCCGTTGGCAGCGGGGATCTCGGCAGCGTGCACGGCCCTCGTGTTGAACACGATGTCCTCGCCGCCCTCGAGCGCCTCGGCACCGAAGGCGCCGTCGAGTGAGAGCGCACGCCAGGCGTTGGTTCCCGGCCCCATCATCTGGGCCATCATCGCGGCGAGCGCAGGATCCTCCGGCGGGGGGCTCGGGATCATCGGCGAGACCCGGTGCTCCAGTTCCTCGGGCAACCCCACCCAGAACTGGGCGCGCAGCGGGCCGGTGATCTCGTCAGCCACGAAGGTGCCGAGGCTGCGGTGCCCCGGGTCGACGCGGCGCACCAACTCACCCGCCAGCCAGCCGTAGGTGAGTGCGTGGTAGCCGTGCGTGGTGCCCGGTTCCCACAGCGGCGCCTGTTCGGCGAGACGGCCGGTGATCGTGGCCCAGTCGAGCGCGTCCGCAAGCGTGACCGGCGCGTCGACGCTGAAGAGGCCGGCCTGGTGCGAGAGCAACTGGGAGACGGTGATATCACCCTTCCCAGCGGCCGCGAACTCGGGCCAGTACGCAGACACCTTCTCGTCGTAGTTGAGCAGCCTGCGGTCCACGCACATGCCGACGGCGATTGCCGTGACACCTTTCGTGGTGGAGAACACGAGTTGCAGCGTGTCGTGCGCGTACGGGGCCATGCGCGAACGGTCGAAGAACCCGCCCCGCAGGTCCACGACCAACTGGCCGCGGTGGTACACGGCAACGCCAGCGCCCACATCCCGACCTGACGAGAGATTGTCCGCAAATGCCTCCCGGACGGGTTCCCACCCGCCGAGCACCAACCCGTGGGGATCGCCGGCAGCCATCTCGTCAGCCGATCATGTCTTTGAGCATCTCGACCTGCTTGACAGGGTCCTTGCCCACGGGGTTGACCTGCAGCACGGTGACGCCAGCCTCCTTGAACGCGCCCAGGCGCTCCTTGATGAGGCTCTTGGGGCCTACGAGGTTCTGCAGGCGGAGCATCTCGGCCGGCACCGCAGCAGCGGCCTCGTCCTTCTTGCCGTCCAGGTAGAGGTCCTGGATCTCGATGGCTTCTTCCTCGTACCCGTAACCGCGGGCGATGTCGTTGTAGAAGTTCTTGCCGCGGGCACCCATGCCACCGACGTAGAGCGCCGTGTTCGGGCGGCTCATGTCGAGGATCTTGTCGGCTGCAGCCTGATCGAGCGAGTCGTCGATGCAGAGCATGCCGCCACCCGAGATCTCGAGGCGCGGGAGCGAGGGATCACGCTTGGCAAGACCGGCCTTGAGCGGGCCGCCCCACACCTGCTGGAACTTCTCGGGGATAAACATGATGGGCAGCCAGCCGTCGGCCGTTGCCGCTGTGGCCTCGACAGCCCGTTCCTTGAGCGACGCCCACCAGATCGGGATGTCCTTGCGGACCGGGTGATTGATGAGCTTGAGCGCCTTGCCAAGGCCGGTGCCCTGGCCTGCGGGCAGCGGGACCTTCACGGTGTCGCCGTCGTACACGAGCGGCTCGCGCTTCCACACCATGCGGCACGCCTCGATGTACTCCTGGATGCGCTTGGCAGGCTTCTCGTACGGCACGCCGTGGAAGCCCTCGACTACCTGCGGGCCGGAGGCGCCGAGGCCGAGGATGAAGCGACCGTCGCTCACGTAGTCGCAGCCGGCTGCGGTCATGGCCATCAGCGCCGCGGTGCGCGAGTAAACGTTCACGATGCCGGTGCCGATCTGGATGCGCTCGGTCTTGGCTGCGAGGTAGCCAACCTGGCTGATCGCGTCGAAGCTGTAGGCCTCGGCGACCCACACGATGTCGAGACCGGCCTTCTCCAGATCAGCGACCTTCTGGACAGACTCCTTGAAGCCACCTGAGTAGCTGAGTGCCATTGCGAGTTTCACGGTGCGGTACCCCCGGGTCGAACGATGGGATGACGCTAACCGTTGAGGTTGCCGCTCCGAAAGCCCTCGAGGTCCAGGGTGACGTACCGGTAGCCAGCACGGCGGACTGCGTCCACGATCTCGGCTCGCCGCTCGACGGCCGCCGGGAGGTCGGCAAGGTCGAGTTCGATGCGCGCCGTGTCGTCGTAGTGGCGGACACGCAACTGGCGAAACCCGAGCCGGCGGAGGGAGGCCTCTGCCCGGTCCACCTGGGTGAGCGTGGTGAGCAACACCGGCGTGCCGTACGGGATGCGTGAGGCGAGACACGCCGCCGCCGGCTTGTCCCACGTGCGCAGGCCGAGCGTGCGGGACGCGGCCCGGATGTCGGCCTTGGTGAATCCTGCCTCCACGAGCGGGAACCGCGCGCCCCGCTCCTCGGCCGCCTTCTGGCCGGGGCGGTGGTCGCCGAGATCGTCGAGGTTCACGCCCAACACGATCGTGGCCCGTTCGGCGTCGGCAACGGGGCCGACGACGTCCATCAGCTCTGCCTTGCAGTGGTAGCAGCGGTCGGTGTCGTTGGCCCGGTAGGCAGCGCGGGCCATCTCGTCGGTGTCCACCGGCGTCCAGCGCAGGCCCCACTCCGCCGCGAGCGCCCGACAGTCCGCATCCTCGTCGGTGGCGAGCGACGGCGAAACGGCCGTGACTGCATGGGCGCTGGCCGGGCCGAGAACGGTGTGGGCTCGGTGAGCGAGGAACGCCGAGTCGGCACCACCGGAGAACGCAATGACGACGTTGCCGAGACCTCGAAGCACGTCGTCGAGCCGCTCAACCTTCTCCCCCAGCCCCTCGCCCATCACCCCACGAACCCTACCCACATCGCATTCTGACGGGACTTTCCCCACGCATGTGTGGGGAAACCTTGTCGAGAGCGCGCACACTGGGGGGGTGATTGGGCCGGAGGAGAAGCGGATCGAGGTGGCGGACGGCGTATCGCTGCACACGCTCCACTGGGGCACGCCCGCGGTCGAGGCCGATCGCCCGGCATTCCTCCTCGTCCACGGCCTCGCCTCCAACGCACGGCTCTGGGACGGGGTCGCCTCACAGTTGGCGGCCGCCGGGTTTCACGCCATTTCGGTCGATCTGCGCGGTCACGGCCAGTCGGACAAGCCCGATCGCGGCTACGACTTCGCCACGATCACCAACGATCTGCTCGCCGTGATTGAGCACGAGGGCCTGGACCGCCCGGTGGTCGCGGGGCAGTCCTGGGGCGGCAACTTGGTCATCGAACTGGCATGGAGCGCCCCCGAGCGGGTGCGCGGCGTGTGCGCCGTGGACGGCGGCATGATCGAGTTGGGGACGCACATGCCCTCGTGGAACGCCTGCGCCGACGCGCTGCGACCGCCGGACCTCGTCGGCATGCGCACCTCCCGCATGGAGGGGTTCATCCGGTCCGCGCACCCGAACTGGCCCGAGGCCGGCATCCAGGGTGCGATGGCCAACTTCCACCAACGCGACGACGGCACGATTGCTCCCTGGCTCACGCTGGACCGACACATGAAGATCCTGCGCTCGCTGTGGGAGCACCGACCGACGTCGCTCTACGAGGAGATCGTGGTGCCGGTGATGCTCGCACCGGCGGACACCGGCCAGAACCCCTCGTGGACATCGGACAAGCGTGAAGCCATCGAGACCGCAGAGCGCTTGCTACCCAACAGCCGCACGCATTGGTTCGCCCCGGCGGATCACGACCTTCACGCCCAGCACCCCGATCGCCTGGCCCAACACCTGATCGACGCCATCGCAGACGGCTTCTTCTCGCCCTACACCGAGGACAACTGATGCCCCTGCCCCGCATCCTCACGATCATGGGCTCGGGCGAGACGGCCCCGACGATGATGAAGACGCACCGGGCGCTCGTCGAGCGTCTGGGCGAAGCACCGAGGGCGGTCGTGCTCGACACGCCTTACGGGTTCCAGGCGAATGCTCCGGAGCTTGCTGCCCGAGCGCAGGAGTACTTCCGCAAGAGCGTCGGGCTGTCGATCGAGGTGGCTGGCCTCCACCGGGTCCGCGATGCCGACGAACTCACGCTCGCACAGGGACTCACGCGTGTGCGGGACGCCAACTTCCTGTTCGCTGGTCCCGGCTCACCCACCTACGCCCTCCGGCAATGGGCCAACAGCCCTGTTCCCGGAGAGATCCTCGCCAAGCTGCGCGGCGGTGGCGTTGTAACGTTCGCGTCCGCAGCAGCGCTCACGCTCGGCCGTTTCACTGTCCCCGTCTACGAGATCTACAAGGTCGGCGAGGACCCATACTGGCTCGACGGCCTCGACCTGCTCGCCGAGATGAACCTGAACGTCGCCGTGATCCCGCACTATGACAACGCCGAGGGCGGGCACCACGACACCCGCTTCTGCTACCTCGGCGAGAGCCGCCTACGCATCCTCGAGGAGCGTCTCCCCGACGATGCGCACGTGCTCGGCATCGACGAGCACACGGGCATCGTCATCGACCTCGACACCGAGTCCGTGACGGTCGTGGGGAACGGCACCATCACCGTGCGCGTGAAGGGCGAGAGCACCGTGTTCTCGGCCGGGAGCGAACTGCACCTCGACGACCTGCGGAACCCCGGCGGGAGCCGCTCGGCCCCCGGAGCCGCCGCACGAGTTGTCCCACCGACTCCTGCATCGGATGCCGCTCCCGCAGCGGAGCGGGCCTCCCTCGCGACCGACACGGCACGCTGCGAACGGAACTTCAACGCCGCGGTGGAGGCTCGCAACGCGGAGGACGCCGCTCGGGCGGTGCTCGAGCTCGAGGCAGCGATCCATGCGTGGTCTGCCGACACGAACCAGAGCGAGGACGGCGACCGTGCACGGGCGGCGGTCCGCTCGATGATCGTCAAACTCGGTCAGGCAGCGGCCGGTGGCCTCACGGACCCCCGTTCCGTCATCGGACCGTTCGTCGAGGGTCTCCTCGCTGTGCGGGCCGCCGTGCGAGCGGAAAAGCGCTACGACCTCTCCGACGTCGTGAGGGACGAACTGCTCGCGGCCGGCGTCGAGGTCCGTGACACCAAAGACGGCGTTCAGTGGGAGTTGCGCCCGCCCGCCTGACCAGCGGGTTCTGGGGTGCCTATGCAGCGCGGAGTGAGGGTTCCGCGTGATGGTCCATGCCATCAACCGAGCGGCGTCCTTTGGCCCCCGAGGCGATGAACACCACGGTGAACAGCACGGCACCGACGAGGATGACGGTGGCACCCGTGGGCCAGTCGGTGTGGTACGAGATGTTCGACCCAACAAATGCAGTGGCCGAGCCGATGAGCGGTGACAGCCACAGCATGCGGCCGAAGGATTTCGTGAGCATCCGGGCCGTGATAGCCGGTGTCACGAGCAGGGCCGAGATGAGCAGCACGCCGATGACGCGCATCGTGACGAGCACGGTGAGCGAGAGCAGTGTCATCAGCAGGGCCTCCATGCGCGCCACGGGCACACCAGTGACGTGGGCAACCTCGGGGTCGAACGTGGCGAACAGGAGCGGCCGGTACTGAACCACGACGGCGAACAGAGTGACGAGACCCACCACCAGCACGGCGATGATGTCGCCACGGCCGACGCCGAGCACGCTGCCGAATAGCGACGCCTCGAGGCTCTTGTGAGCCTGGCCGTACACGGCGAACAGCACGAGGCCGATGGCGAACGATGCGGTGGTTACCACGCCGATCGCGGCATCGGCGCCGATGATCCGCCGTCGGGCAACCCTGCCGATGAGGAGACCCGAAGCAATGCCCCAGAGCCCGGCACCGAGGAAGTAGTTGATCCCCATGACGGACGCTGCTGCTGCCCCGCCGAAGACCGCATGGGAGAGCCCATGGCCGATGTAGCTCATGCCACGGAGCACGACGTACACACCGATGAGTCCACACACCGCTCCGGCGAGTACCGACACGATGACTGCATTGCGGAAAAATTCGAACTGGTACGGCTCGAAGATGTCGAACCCGATCACGACGCAGACTTTGCCTTCAATCGACGGCTGAACTCGCCGAGGTTCCCGTCCACGACCACTGGCATGCCACCGTGCTCGAGCACCTCCATCGGCGCGCCATAGGTGCGCTCGAGGAACGATGGTCGGAGCACTGCGAGCGGCGGGCCGTCAGCGATGACCGCGCGGTTGAAGCAGACCAACCGGGGAAGGTGCGCTGCGAGGCCGTTGAGGTCGTGCGTGGTGAGCACGATGCCGATGCCCTCCTCGTTGAGATCCGTCAGCACGTGAAGGATCTCGTGTCTGGTCCGCACGTCCACTCCCGATGTCGGCTCGTCGAGCACGAGGAGGTCGGGGCGCTGCATGAGCGCCCGAGCGAGGAACACACGCTGCTGCTGGCCACCGGACAATTCACGGATGTGACGCTTGGCAAGCCCCTCCAGACCAAGACGCTCGAGGAGCGCGTCCACCTGTGTCTTCTCGTCCTTGGCGGCACCGGGCCACGGCCGCTTGGTGCGCGTCATGAGCACGACCTCGCCGACGGTTACGGGGAAGTTCCAGTCGACGGTCTCGACCTGCGGTACGTAGGCGAGCCGCACTCCCTCCTTGCGCGTCACGGTGCCGTGGAGCGGCTTCACCGTGCCGAGCAGCGCACGCAACAACGTGGTTTTTCCCGAGCCGGAGGGACCCACCACACCGAGGAACTCGCCTGCGGCGATCGAGATATGCACATTTTCGATGGCGGGCAGGCCGCCGTAACCGCACGAGACGTGCACGAAGTCGATGAGAGAAGTCATTCGGATGATCAACACCGGACGTTACCGGGACATTCCCACGGCAGCCGTTGATGTGACGTTCAACAAAAGCGGACCGCACCGGTCGGATTTGGCTCACCGACTCCGTGCAGAATCCCTGCGATCGTCTCAATCCCGTCAACCAGTCTTGGTCCGGGCCTGACCACCAGCGCATTCGCGTCGATGCACCACACCGCACCTGCCGCGGGCAACCGGTCGCTCAGCTCGCGTGCGTGCTGCACCGAGCCGGCGAGGTCGAACCCGCACGACGCAACGATCACCACGTCGGCCTGCGCCTCGGCAATCTCGGCCCACGTCGTGGGTACCGAACGGCCGCCGGGGTGGGCGAGCACCGCATCCCCGCCGGCAAGCGTCACGAGTTCAGGAACCCAGTGCCCCGCAATGAACGGGGGGTCCGGCCACTCAAGCACGAACACGCGCGGCCGGGGCCGGCCCGCCGCTGCCGAACGGATTGCCGCCACCCGGCGCTCGAGCGATTCCACCAGCGCCTCAGCACGCTCTCGTACGCCGCACGCCTCGCCGACGGCAAGGATCGTGCCCAGCACCTCGCCGAGCGTGTGCGGATCGAGCGTGAGCACCGTCGCGCTGCAGCCGAGGAGGCCCATCGCCCGGTCCACCTCGCCGCTGGGTAGCGCGCAGACGCGACAGAGGTCCTGGGTGAGCACGACGTCTGGGTCCGCAGCTCGAAAGCGCTCTGCATCGAGCGTGTAGAGCAGCTCCCCGGCGCTCACCTTCTCGCGCACAAGCGCGTCGATCGCCGCAGCGTCGAGGCCGTGGGTGTCGAGGCCACCCACGAGGACGGCTCGCCCCTCGCGCGGGTCGGGTGGGTAGTCACACTCGAAGGTCACTCCAACGAGGTCGTCACCGAGGTCGAGCGCGAACACGATCTCAGTCGCGGAAGGGATGAGCGAGGCGATCCTCATACGGCGGTCAGTCCGAGCCCTGTCAGCGGTTCTTCAGTGCGCCTGGCGCGACGGTGGGGCAAAGTTGGGCCTGCGCTTTTCGAGGAACGATGCGATCCCCTCCTGCGCGTCGGGGGTCACAGCATTCGCTGCCATCACCTCGACCGCATAGGCGTACGCCTTGTCCTGGTCGAGGTCGATCTGCGCGTAGTACGCATGCTTGCCCACGGCCTTGGACTCCGCGCTGCCTCGGGTGGCGCGGTGAATGAGGTCGTCGACGGCGGCATCGAGTCGATCCGCCGGCACAGCACTGTTGATCAGGCCCCAGTCCGCCGCGGTTGCGGCGTCGATCGGATCACCCGTCATCGCCATCTCGAGCGCCCGCTTGCGCCCGACGCTACGCCCAACCGCGACGAGCGGGGTATGGCAGAACAGCCCACCCTTGCCGCCGGGGATCGCGAAGCCCGCCGTATCCGCAGCGATGGCCAGGTCGCACGTTGCGACCAACTGGCACCCGGCAGCGGTGGCGAGGGCGTGCACCTTGGCGATGACCGGCTGCGGGATCGACTGGATCGCATCCATCATCACGGTGCACACCTCGAAGAGCCGCCGGGTCGAGGCAAGCGACACCCCGGCCATGTCGGCGAAGTTGTGGCCTGCGGAGAACACCGGACCGTTGGCGGCAAGAATCACGCCCAGCGCGTCGGATTCGCCGATCTGCCCGAACGCCTCGATCATCTCGAGCATCACCCCGAGGGCGAGCGCATTGCGCTTGTCAGGCCGGTTCAGAGTGACGGTCACGATCGGCCCGTTGTGCGCGACGAGGATGTGCTCGAAGGTCATAACTCCAGTCTCGCACCTGCAGCGCAGACCGGCGCAGGATCACGCTGGTGCTCCGTACCTCCCCTCGTTGGTGTAGGAACAGTCCATGACCACCGCCTTCGTCCTCTCCGGAGGCTCCAATCTCGGCGCGGCACAGGTCGGCATGCTCAAGGCCCTCTTCGAGGCGGGCATCGTCCCGTCCTCGGTGATCGGGACCTCAGTCGGGGCGATCAATGCGGCCGCCATCGCCGGAAGCCCGACCATGGACGGGGTCGAACACCTCGAGCGCATCTGGCTCGGTCTCGGGAGGAAGAACATCTTCCCGTTCCACCCCGTACGCGGCTTTCTCGGGTTCATCGGCCAGCGCGACTCGTTGTTCTCGTCCCATGCACTCCGACAGGTGGTGCAGTCGAACCTCGAGTTCAGTCGGCTCGAGGATGCCGAGATCCCGATCTCGGTAGTGGCCACCGAGATCCGCACGGGGGCAGAGATGGTGTTCCGTCGCGGGCCGGCACTCGAGGCAATCATGGCGAGCGCGGCGCTTCCCGGGATCTTCCCGGCGGTGACGATCGACGGTGTCCAGTACATGGACGGGGCGGTTGCCGACAACACACCGATCTCGCCACCGATCTCCGACGGGGCCGACACCGTCTACGTGCTGTCGAGCGGTACGGCATGCGGCCTCTCCACGGCGCCCCGCAGCGCGCTCGGCATCGCGTTGCAGGCGCTCGCAGTGCTTGTCCAGAAGCGTGTCTGGCAGGAAGTCACCCAGTACTCCGGTGTCTGCCAGATGTACGTCGTTCCCCCGCTGTGTCCGATCGAGATCAACCCGCTCGACTTCTCACGCTCGCCGGAGATCATTGCCGCCTCGTACGCGTCCACGCAGCGGTGGCTGGCTCACGGTGCCCCGTCGGCAACAAGCCTGCTCAAGCCCCACACACACTGACGCCCCAACCTGGGCCGGGTAACCGACGCACGCCACTGACTGACTTGCCGAGGTGAATTCTGGTTGGAACCTTGCAAACATCTGGGAATAGATCGCCGTCCGCATCCCTGATGCGCCCGCGAGCAGGACAAGGTCGCCCGCTACCTGTACAACTCGAACGAGTATCTCGAGACGCTGTACGCCTGCTGCAAGGCGGGGCCGCCCAGCGCGTCAGCGGCCCGGGGCCGAGGTTGACGCCGACGGCACTGGGTGACGCCGTAGAGTCCAGCTCATGGCTAACCCATTGCTCAACGAAGCGAGCTTCCGGCAGGCAAGCGGCACCGGAACACTGCCACCGCCCGACATCGCCACCCGGGTGGAGGGCATCTCCTCCTCCGCAACCCGTACTGGTGTCATGACTGTCAACGGCGCGATCCAGGCCACGCTCGGCCTGCTCGTGCTCCTACTCGCCGGCGGTGTGGTCGGCTGGCGCCTCGTCAAGGTCCGCGAGGGCGAGATCACCTCGTTCCCGTCCTGGACGATCTTCCTCGTGATCATCGGCGCGATCGCCGTGATGGTCACCTCCCGCAAGCCCCAACTCGCGAAGGTCGTCGCACCGGCCTATGCGGTGGCCGAGGGGCTGTTCGTCGGCGCCATCTCTCACGCCTACGAGACCTGGCACAGTGGCATCGTGCTGGCCGCCGTCGGAGCCACACTCGGCGTGTTCACCGTGATGCTCGTGCTCTACCGCTTCCGCATCATCAAGGTCACCAACCGCTTCCGGTCGATCGTGGTCAGCGCAACCATGGGCCTCATGGTGTTCTACGTGGTGTCGCTCATCCTGAACGCGTTCGGTGTGAACCTGTCGATCATCAGCTCGGCGTCCGGCCTCGGGATCGCCTTCAGCGTGTTTGCCGCAGGCCTTGCTGCCTTCAACCTGCTGCTCGACTTCGACCTCATGGAGCGCGGCGCCAAGGCTGGCGCCCCCGCCTACATGAACTGGTTCGCCGCCCTCGGCCTGTTGGTCACCATTGTTTGGCTGTACCTCGAGATGCTGCGCCTGCTGTCCAAGCTCCAGCGCCGGTAACCACACCGACCAGCAACGATTCCGGACGGCCGGGCCTTCGGGCCCGGCCGTTTCGCTTCCGGAAGCACCCCCGTGGGCAGTAGCGTTCGGGACCGCTTCGCCCTACGGAAAGAACTCCCCCAAATGACTGATGTCGGTTTCGACGGCAAGGTTGCAATCATCACTGGTGCAGGTGGTGGCCTCGGCCGCCAGCACGCACTGCTGCTCGCCCGGCGCGGCGCACTGGTCGTGGTGAACGACCTCGGTGGCGCGGTGGATGGCACCGGTGAGAACGCCTCGGCTGCACAGAAGGTCGTCGACGAGATCAAAGCCGCTGGCGGCGAGGCTGTGGCGGACCACAACTCGGTCGCCACGCCCGAGGGCGGCGCCGCGATCGTGCAGACCGCCATCGATACCTACGGCAAGGTGGACATCGTCATCAACAACGCGGGCATCCTGCGCGACAAGGCATTCCACAACATGGGGCCTGACCTCATGAACCCCGTGTTCGACGTGCACCTCAAGGGCGCGTTCCACGTCACACAGCCGGCGTTCGTGAAGATGCGCGAGCAGGGCTACGGTCGCATCATCTCCACGTCGTCGGCGGCCGGCGTCTTCGGCAACTTCGGCCAAACCAACTACGGCGCAGCAAAGATGGGTCTCGTCGGCTTCACTCGCGTGCTCGCCGTTGAGGGTGCCCGCTACAACATCAAGGCCAACGCCATCGCCCCGCTCGCCCTCACGCGCATGACGGAGAACATCATGGCCGGCGGCCTGGCAGACGTGCTGCAGCCCGGACTCGTGTCGCCGATCGTGGCCTACCTCGCCAGCGAGGAGTGCCCGGTTTCCGGCAACATCTACTCGGTCGGCGGCGGTCGTGTGGCCGAGGTGTTCATCGGCGAGACGCAGGGCTACCACAAGAGCGACCTCACGCTCGAGGACGTGCGCGACAACTTCGACCAGATCCGCAACCGTGACGGGTACGCCGTCCCGATGGGTCTCGCCGAGGAGACTGCGCTGTTCCTGCCCTTCTTCAAGAGCTGAATCTGCAGGCGCACTGAGCGCTGACGCAAACGGGCTCCTCCGGACTTCAGGCTGGTGCTCGATAACGGAGCGACCAGTTGGCCCGCCACGGGCCCAGGCACGTCATCAATTGGTTGCCGAAACACCTGCGGCGCATGCAGTCGGCGTCAATTCAGTCGCTCCACTACGGTGACCGCCATGATCGAGGTCGAGGAGTTCAAGGAGCAGGCCCGCACGTGGCTGGCCGCCAACAAGGCAACGGCCCCGAAGGACTACGGCGCCATCACCCCGCCGGATCTCATCAACCCGGCCAAGGAGTGGCAACGGCGACTTTACGACAGCGGTTTCGCCGGCATTCACTGGCCCACCGAGTTCGGCGGGCGCGGTCTCACGGCTGCGCACAACGCAGCATGGATGGAACAGTGCGCACTCGCAGGCGTGCCGCCGGTGCTCAACATGGTCGGTCTCGTGCTCGCCGGGCAGTCCATCCAGAAGTTCGGTACCGACGAGCAGAAGACACAACACCTCCACCCCACAGTCACGGGCGACCAGGTGTGGTGCCAGCTGTTCTCCGAGCCCGCTGCCGGCAGTGACCTCGGCGGTCTCATCACCAAGGCCGAGCGCGACGGCGACCGCTTCATCGTGAACGGCCAGAAGGTCTGGTGCTCGGGCGGGCGTTACAGCGACTGGGGCATCCTCATGGCGCGCACGAACCCCGAGGCGCCCAAGCACGAGGGGATCTCCTTCTTCCTGCTGGACATGCGGCTTGCCGGTATCGACATCCGCCCGCTCAAGCAGATGACCGGCGAGGCCGAGTTCGACGAGGTGTTCTTCACCGATGTGGAGGTGCCCGCGGACGCGCTCCTCGGCCCGATCCACGGCGGCTGGGGCGTTGGCATGGCGGTGCTGACCAACGAGCGCGGGCACATCGGTACTGCGGTGATCGGACTTGAGCGCCGGCTCGACGCCATGGCCCGGCTGGCCGAGGGTCGAGAACTCAACGAGACCAATCGCCAGACCCTCGCGAGCCTCATGTCACGCGGCATTGCCTACAAGGCAATGGTGTCCCGGCAGGGCCCGGTTGCCTCCACGGCTGCGTCGCTCATGAAGCTCGGCATCACCGAGATGATGTTCGAGGCAGCGATGCTGCGCGGCAACCTCTCCGGCGCAGACGCCATGCTCGACGGCGCCGACGCCTACGGGATGCTCTCCGCGCCGGGCGGCCGCATCGCGGGCGGCACGAGCCAAGTACAGCGCAACATCATCGGCGAGCGCCTCCTCGGCCTTCCCCGCGAACCGAAGGGCTGACCCATGAGTTCCCCCGTCAAGTTCGCCCATGTCGTTCTCAAGACCAACCAGTACGACATCGTGGTGGCCTGGTGGCTGGACTTCCTTGAGGCCACACCGCGTCACACGAACCCGTTCATCACGTTCCTGTCCTACGACGACGAGCACCACCGCATGGCGATCGCGAACGTGCCGACGCTGGAGCCCGCGAACCGCAAGGCTGTCGGCGTCGAGCACTTCGCGTTCACGTACGCAACGCTGGACGACCTCCTCGATCAGTACGAACGGATGAAAGCCAAGGGCATCTTGCCGTACTGGACGATCAACCACGGCATGACGCTGTCCGCCTACTACCGGGACCCCGATGGCAACCAGGTGGAGACCCAGGTGGACACGCTCACGCTCGACGAGGCCGAGCAGTTCATGGCCTCACCCGCGTTCGCGGCGAACCCGATCGGTATCGACGTGGACTTCGACTCGCTCGTGGCCCGGCGCCGCGCCGGCGAGTCCGTCGAGGCGCTCACCGATTACACCACTGCTGGCAAGTAGCCGTCGGGCCCGAACACCCGCTGTCAGCCGAGCATCACCGGCGAGCCGTGATGGGCGAGCATCCGCCACGAACCATCGCCCTGCCGGCCGAAGATGTTCAGCGCCGTGAGCGAGCCCTGCATCGCGCCAGCGGCGAGAATGTTCTCCTGCACCCGCACGTATGCCATATCGCCCCGCACCGTCACGTACTCGTCGGTGACGATGAACTGGAGATGCTCACTGTTCGCCAGCAACGAGGCCCACGAATCCCTCACCGCGGGCCAGCCAACGAGCGTCTGCCATCCGGGATGGGTGCACACGACGTCGCCGGAGTGCTCCCAAGCGGCGTCCATCGCCTCCATTGACCGAGACTCGAACGCTTCGTAGAAGGCCCGTTGCGCATCCAGCACGGCGAGCACAGACGGCAGGTTCCCCCCGGCCCCGGGAGCCCCGGCCCTGGGCTGGCTGTCGTCGATGGACCCGGGTTCGTCAGCCATGCGGCAAACCCTGTCACAGGGGCTCCGTACGATGCAGGCATGTACCCGGTTCCCACCAGCCTCTCCCCGTCACGTGTCGAGGCCTTCACCACCTGCCCGATGGCCTTCCGGTTCTCGTCGATTGAGCGGCTGCCCGAACCGGCGAGCGTCCACACGTCGAAGGGCACCCTCGTGCACCGGGCGCTCGAACTGCTGTATCAGCACCCGGCCGCCGAGCGGACGCTGCAGCGTGCTGGGGAGTTGTTCCCGCAGGCGTGGGCCGAGGTGTCGGCCTCCGACGAGTACCTACGCATGGGGCTGGATACTGCACGGGCAGACGCGCTCGCCGCCGAGAGTCGCACGCTCGTGGACCGCTACTTCGAGATTGAGGACCCCACCGCCATCGAGCCGGTGGGCCTCGAACTGATGCTCGAGGCCAAGATGGGAGCGCTCACGCTGCGCGGCATCATCGACCGCCTCGAGCGTGCCCCCGACGGGTCGCTCGTGGTCACCGATTACAAAACCGGCCGCGCCCCGACGGCGTCGCAGGAACAGAAGCGACTCGCAGGCGTGCACTTCTACGCATGGCTCGTTCAGCAGGCCATGGGCGAACGCCCGAGCAGTGTGCGGCTCGTCTATGTGGCTGAGCGCAAGGTCATCGCCACATCACCCACCGAGCAGTCGCTCAGTTTCCTGCCCAAGCGAACTGCCGCCGTTTTCTCGGCCATCGAGAAAGCCTGCACCACCGGGCAGTTCCGCACGAGCCCGGGGCCGCTCTGCAACTTCTGTGCGTTCCGCCAGTGGTGTCCCGAGTTCGGCGGCGACCCGGACAAGGCCGCTGCCGAGGCACCCATCGTGTACGCAATCCCGTCATCGGGGGCCTAACCCGGCAGACTGGCGGGAATGTCCGCCGGCCCCAACACCGCTACGCCCGGCCAGGGCCACCTCGGCCCCGGGGTCGAGGCGTTCGACCAGTGGGCCGACGAACTCCTCGACCGCCTGCGGGGCAACCCGCTCGCCGACCAGGTGTTCACGGCTGCATCGCACCTCGGTGACTTCTCGCTCATCTGGCACCTCGTGTCCGCCGCTCGCGGGCTCGGGTCCGAGCGGGCGGCGTCCGACGCGTTCGTGATGGCCGCGCTCATCGGCGCCGAATCGCTCATCGTCAACCAGGGGGTGAAGCGACTGTTCCGGCGCACCCGGCCGACGGAGTCCGGTGACGACCGTTACGGGGTGCGCAAGCCGTCCACCTCCAGCTTCCCGAGCGGGCACGCGAGCGCAGCGGCCTTCGCCGCAACGCTGCTTGCGGCGCGCAGCCCAGCGTGGGCACGGCCTTTGTGGTTTGGGCTAGCAGCCGTGGTGGCGCTCAGCCGGGCGTTCGTACGGATCCACCACGCGAGCGACGTGGTCGGCGGAATCGCCACCGGGCTCGTGCTGGCAGCGATCGCCCGTCGCATCGTCCGCTGGTAACCCCCGTCGTTTGCGGTTCCGAAACCACCGCACGTTGTCAGGGTTCTCGGTACCGAGAAGCGTTGGCTTTTCATGGATAGTGTCGGCGAGGTGCCGGACGCCCCGCAGTTCGACAGCCGTATGACCGATGCCGAGGGCCTCATGTGGCGGCTTGACCGGGACCCTGCGCTCACCGGCACGTTCGGCAATCTTGCGATCGTGGACCGAGCCCCGGACTTCGACCGCTTGCGCAGGCGGCTCGACCACGCGTGCGCGTCGGTGCCGAGGCTGCGCCAACGGGTGCACTCCACGCCCGCAAACCTCACGCCGCCCCACTGGGTCGAGGACCCGAACTTCGACCTCAACTTTCACCTTCGGCGCATCGCGCTCCCGAAGCCGGCGACGCTTGCCGAACTCCACCACCTTGCAGCGCTCCTCGTGCTCGACCCGTTCGAGCCCACACGACCGCTGTGGCAGTTCGTCGTCATCGAGGGCCTCCGCGGCGGCCGGGCAGCGATCCTCCAGAAGATGCACCACGCTGTCGCCGACGGCGAGACGGGTGTGCGACTCACCCTGGAGTTCGTCGACCTCGAGCGTGACGCCCCGGAACCCTCGCCGGCGGAGGGTGGAACCCCGTCGACGGACCCCGGGAGCACCCCGCAGCCCTCGGCTGCGGAAGCCCTCTCGGATGTCCTGACCGGCGGCCTGCGAATGCCGCTGGGAGTCCTGCGCCAGTTGAGGGAACTGCTCTCGGACCCGGACGGATCCCAGGGTGCGAGCGAGGTCCTCAAGAGCCTGCTTGCTCAGCTCACCGACGTTGGCAAGGCACAGTCACCGCTGTGGACAAAGCGCTCGCTCCGGCGCGGGTTCGAGACGCTGCACACCCCGATCGACGGGGTCAAGAACGCGGCGAAAAACCTCGGCGGCACGGTGAACACCGCGTTCCTCACGGCGGTCGCCGACGCGGCGGGCTGCTATCACCGGGAGTTCGGTGCCCCGGTCGACACCTTGCGGGCATCCATGGTGGTGAGCACGCGCACGGAGGCCTCGGGCTCGAACGCGTTCACGCTGGCACGACTCGTCGTACCGACGGGCGAGATGTCCGTGCGAGAGCGGTTCGCCACCGTCCACGAACAGGCCGGTTCTGCCCGGAATACCTCCGCTGCCGCCTCGCTCGAGAAGTTGGCGGGCATCGCGAGTGCACTCCCGACCGGCGTGCTGACGCGGATCGCGCACCAGCAGAGCCAAACCGTCGATTTCGCCACCTCGAGCCTGCGTGGCGCCCCGATGCCGATCTACATCGCGGGCAGCAAGGTGCTGGCCAACTATCCGCTCGGGCCACTGGTGGGCGTGGCGTTCAACCTGACGGCAATGTCGTACGGCGAATCGCTCGACATGGGCCTGCACGTTGACCTCGCGGCTGTGCAACAGCCAGCGGCGCTACGTCGGCATCTCGATCAGGCGTTCAAAAGGCTCGCGCGAACGCGCTGACCGTCAGTGGCGCGGACGCCACGGGATCTGTGCGGGCGTCAGGCCTGCAGAGCGTGTTGCTTCACGAGCACCGTACGGAGGTCCAGAAGGACGTCCGACACCTCGTTGCTCGACACCAATTCGCGATGAAGCATCTCGGACAATGCTTTGTCGATGATCGCGAGTGCTTCCTGAATCACTTCGGCTTCCGGGGTCTCGGTCATCGCTCCTCCTCCGGCCTGCATCGCTGATGCAAGCACTCCGCTTGCGGTAACCGTACTCCTTGGCCACCGCCCTGTTGGAGATGGTATCGCCCGCCTGTCACGTTGTTCCGTCGCGCGCTCCAAACGGGTGGTTTTGTTGCCTGAGCGGGCCCGCGCGCCGCGTACGGGCATGTCCATCCGGGTTCTCTACGATGCGGGTATGGACCTGAAGGATCGCGCTGTTGTCGTTACCGGAGCAGGACGAGGGATCGGCCGGGCGCTTGCCCACCGCTTCCACGAGGCGGGGGCACGAGGCGTGGTGATCGCCGACGTGCTCGCCGACGACGTCACCAGCACCACGGCGGAACTGAACGCCAAAAGGGCAGGCTCGGCAATCGGCGTCGTTGCCGACATCGGGACACCCGCCGGCAACAAGGACCTCATCGACCGGGCGGAGACCGCGTTCGGCCCGATCGACCTGTTCTTCGCGAATGCCGGTATCGGGGCCGGCGAGTACCTCGACACGCCCGACGATGTCTGGGACCGCGTCATGCAGGTGAACACGATGGCGCACATCTACGCAGCACGCCTGCTGGTTCCCGGTTGGATCGCTCGCGGCGAGGGCTACTTCTGTTCCACCGCATCGGCGGCAGGCCTGCTCACCCAGATCGGCTCGGCCCCGTACAGCGTCTCCAAGCACGCGGCGGTTGCGTTTGCCGAGTGGCTCTCGGTGACCTACGGCGACCAGGGCGTGCGGGTGTCGTGCCTCTGCCCGATGGGTGTGAACACCAAGTTGCTCAACGGCACCGCCGAGGAGGGTGCGGTGGAGACCAACACGGGTGCCGCAACCGTGAAGCTTGCCGGGGCGGTACTCGAGCCCGAGGAAGTGGCCGACATCGTCTATCGCGCCATCGAGGCCGAGACATTCCTGATCCTGCCGCACCCTGAGGTGAAGACGTTCGTCGAGCGCAAGGCAACCGACGTGGACCGCTGGATCGCAGGCATGCGTCGCCTGCAGGCGCGCGTCAACTCCCTGTCCTGACCCCCGATGGCCAGTCGCCGCCGACCCGCACCACCGCCGGAGCCCGATCCGGACCTACCGACTCTCGGGCAGCTGTCGCTCCAGGCCGGTGACCGGGTGCGCTTCCGGCGCGCAGCCGGCCAACGCTGGCAGGAGGCGATGGTGGAGGGCCGTGAGCGCGACGGCAGCGTTGCGCTGCGTGACGCCAAGGGCGCCAACCGCTTCATCCGCTTCGACCAGCTCGAGGTGTGCCGCCTGCGGAACCGGACGGCCCGGTGGGAGCCTGTGGTGGAGCAGGAGTGGGAGCAGCTCTCCCTGTTCGCCAGCGAACCGACCAAGCCCACGAAACCGACGGTCCAGCGCCGGCGCGATCGCCCCGAGCCGCTTGCCTGACGCATCGGGCGCGCGGCCCTGCAGGCCCTGCGCGGCTGCAACCTAGAATCGCGATATGGCTGTCCGTCTCGACCCGTCCGACGAATACATGCACGAGCTCGGTCCCGAGTCGAACTTCAACGAGAGCATGTACATCAACTGCTTCGACCCCCGCCAGGAGATCGGCGGCTGGTTCCGCATGGGCAACCGAGCGAACGAGGGCTACGCGGAGATGACCGTGTGCCTGTACCTGCCCAACGGGCGCGTGGGGTTCATGTTCGCCCGGCCGAAGATCGAGAACAACAATCGGCTTGTCGGCGCCGGGCTCACCTGGACGATGGTCACACCGTTCGAGGAACTGAGGATCGACTATGTCGGCAGGGTGGTCATGCTCGACGACCCGATGCAGATGGTCGAGCCGCGCGACGCGTTCAAGAACAATCCGTACGCCGAGGCCGAGGTGCACCTCACCTTCACCGGTCAGGGTCGTCCGTCGATGTTCGGCGGCGAGCCCGACAAGCCGCACGAGGCGCCGGGCGAGGAGTTTGCCAAGGGCCACTACGAACAGCTTGTCGAGGCACGGGGCACCATCCGCGTCGGCAGCGAGGAGTGGGAGATGAACGGTTGCGGCCTGCGGGATCACTCGTGGGGTCCGCGCTACTGGCAGGCCCCCTGGTACTACCGCTGGCTCACCGCCAACTTCGGCAAGGACCTCGGCTTCATGGCGAGCCGCGTCGCCAAGAAGGACGCCCCCGGTACGCGCGGAGGCTTCGTGTGGGACGGCGGTCGTATCTATGCGTGCGACCACGCCGAGGTGTCCACCGAGTTCGTCGGTAACGACTCGTACCACCAGAAGGTCACTGGCCTGCCGCGTTCCACCAAGCACAGCAAGGAGTGGCACTTCGAGGGCAACGTCACCACGATGATCCCGCTGCGCAACCGGCGTCAGGATCCCGACGGCAACTGGCTCGTCACCCGCATCTCTGAGGGTATGACGAAGTGGGAGATGACGGGCGGCGAACACGACGGCAGGGTCGGCTGGGGCATGAGCGAGTACCTCGACCAGATCGTTGACGGTCAGCCTGTCGGGAAGGCCGAATAGGGAACAGATTGGTCCCGCCGGCGCTGGCGCCGGGCTGTGTGCAAACCCGCGGGTTACACCTCGCCGGCGAGCCAGGCATCGATCAGTTTGCGCGCGATCGAGATCCGCGGAGGAATGTTCGGCAGCGCGTCGCGGTGGAACCACTGCGCGTCGACGATCTCCTTTGGGTCGATGTTGATGTCACCGCTCTCCCACTCGGCGTGGAAGCCGAGCATCAACGAGTGCGGGAACGGCCACGGCTGGCTGCCCCAGTAGCGCACGTTGCGGATGTGGACACCGACCTCTTCGAAGATCTCGCGGTGCACGGCGTCCTCGAGCGATTCACCTGCCTCGACGAATCCGGCGAGCGTGGAGTACATCGGCGAGCGGAACGTGACACCGTGGGCGAGCAGTGCCTCATCGCCACGCGTGACGAGCGAGATGATGGCCGGCGCGAGCCGCGGGAACGAAAGCAGGTTGCAGGCGGAGCACCGCATGGCGCGCTCGCCTGGCGCCTGATGGGTCTCGGTACCGCACCGCCCGCAGAAACGGTGCGACCGCGCCCAGTCCACCAGTTGCACGGCGCGGCCTGCGACGAGCCAGTCCACCTCGGGATTGCGGCCGAAGTACGAGAACAGATCCGTCGATGCGCCGTCTGCCGGGTCCTCGCCGTGCGGTACGTCAACGGCCCAGCACGGGGTGTCCCCGAGCATCCCGAGGAAATGCAGGCCCCACGAACCGTGCGCAGGTTCCTCGGCCTCCCAGATGTTGGACCCAACGACATGGAAATACCGGCCACGACCGCTGTCGTCGGGTGCCTCCACGAGGGGAACGAACTTTCCGTACATCAGCAACTCGCCCATAACCCGAGCATGGCACGCCGAGGGCAGTCGCCGCTGCGTCCCGGGAGGACGCCCCACAGCCCGGCCGCCTACACTCGGCCCATGTCTAACGTTGTCATCGTCGATGCCGTCCGCAGCCCCATTGGCCGTCGTGGTGGCGGTCTGTCCACCATGCACCCCGCCGAATTGCTCGGCACCGTCCAGAAGGCCCTAGTCGAGCGCACTGGCATCGACCCCAACGTGATCGACCAAGTGGTCGGCGGCTGCGTGAGCCAGGTCGGCGAGCAGTCCTTCAATGTGACGCGCACTGCTTGGCTCGCGGCGGGTCTGCCGATGGCCACGGCAGCCACCACCATCGACACCCAGTGCGGTTCCAGCCAGCAGGCCACCAACCTCGCCACCTCGCTCGTCGCCGCAGGCGTGATTGACGTTGCTGTTGCGTGCGGCGTCGAGATCATGAGCCGTATCCCGATCGGCATCAACTCCTCGAAGAAACTCGGTCTCGGCGTCCCGATCCCGAAGACCTACTTCGACCAGTACGAAATGACCTCCCAGTTCGAGGGCGCGGAGCGCATCGCCGAGAAGTGGGGCATCTCCCGCGAGGACACCGACGCGTTCGGTCTGCGCTCGCAGCAGTACGCAGCACGGGCCTGGGCAGAGGGCCGCTTCGACGGCCAGTACATCGAAGTGGACGCCCCCGACGTGGACGAAGAGGGCAAGCCCACCGGCACCACCCACCGCGTGTCGCGCGACGAGGGAATCCGTGAGTCCACGCTCGAGAAGCTCGCCTCGCTCAAGGCAGTACTCGACCGCAACCCGGCCGTGCACACCGCCGGCAACTCGTCGCAGATCAGCGACGGCGCTTCTGCGGTGCTCATGATGACCGAGGAGAAGGCCAATGCACTCGGCCTCACGCCCCGTGCGCGCATCGTGGACACCTGCCTCGTCGGCGTGGACCCGATCCTCATGCTCACCGGCCCCATCGACGCGACGCAGCGCCTGCTCAAGCGCTCGGGGCTGAAGATCGGTGACATCGACACCTTCGAGATCAACGAGGCGTTCGCGTCAGTCGTGCTCGCGTGGCAGAAAGAAGTCGGAGCGGACCCGGAGAAGACCAACCCGAATGGTGGCGCTATTGCTCTTGGTCACCCGCTCGGCGGCACCGGTGGATTCCTGCTCACCAAGGCGCTTTACGAGCTGGAGCGCACCGGGGGCCGCTACGGCCTCGTCTCGATGTGCTGCGGTGGCGGCCTCGGTACGGGCACCCTCATCGAGCGCCTCTGAGGACACCGTCGGGGCTTGCTCAACGCACACCCCGGCTAGAATTCCTCAACATGATCAACCGATCCCCACGCCAAGGACTCATTCGAGCGCTTCGCGTGGTTGATCGACGGTCGCTCCGCGGCGTCGCCTCGTCGCTGCTGGCCCTCGTGATGCTCGCCGGCGTGCTCGTGTCGTCGCCCGTGTCCGCCCCGGCGGCCGGTCGTCTCATGCCGATGCGGATCCTGTCCGGTTGGTCGCCCTACTGGAACCCGGACTCGGGGCCGGCGGCCATCCGGGCGATGGGCCCGCTCGCCAGTTCGGTTTCGTCCTTCTCGTACTCGGTGCTCGGTGCCACCTCGATCGGCCGACGGGTATCGCTGGACAAGTACGGCAAGATGCGAGCCGCGGCCCGTGCGGCACGCATCCCGTTCGTCCCCTCCCTCGCCGACGCAACAGGCAAACTGAAGATGCAGGCGATCCTCGCGGACCCAACCACGCGCGCCGCCCACGTCAACGCGCTGGTAACGCTCGCTGTCAGCCGCGGGTTCGACGGCCTCGACCTCGACTACGAGGGTTTCGCGTTCAGCGACGGGTCGGCAACGTGGAGCACCACCAAGCCGCTGTGGACCCAGTTCATCATCGAACTCGCCGCCGCGATGCATGCCGAGGCGAAGTTGTTGTTCGTGACGGTTCCACCCACCTACAACAACAACCAGATCCGGGGTTCGGGCTACTGGGTGTACAACCTGCCCGGCATCGCCCCGCACGTCGACCGTATCCGCATCATGGCCTACGACTACTCAACCGGCAGGATGGGCCCCAACGCGCCGCTCAGCTGGACGCAGAAAATCGTCAACTACATCGACGCGAACCTTCCGCCCTCCAAGGTGGAACTCGGCGTGCCGCTCTACGGCCGCGACTGGATCACCGGCGCAACCGGTACCTGCCCGGCTGGGACCAAGACGAGCGGCAAGTCGACTATCCGCACCTCGCGTGCCATCACGCTCGCGAAGGCCAAAGGGGCAACGGCGGAACGGCTCACCAACGGCGAGATGCGCTTCAGCTACACCGTTCCCGTTTACGCGCCGGCCTCCACCACCACAACCTCGTCCACCACCACGACCGAGGTCGCCAACACTGACCCCGCGGTAACCGACCCGGCAAACACGGACCCAGCAACATCGTCAACAACCGGAACCGGCGGCTCCACCGTTGCCCCGCCGGCCGATCCGCCGCTCTGCACCGTCTCGCATACCGTGTACTACCCGGATATGGGCAGCACGCTGCAGAAGGTCAACCAGGTGCTGAACAAGGGCCTCGCCGGTGTTGCGTTCTTCGCGCTCGGGTACGAGGAGGCCAAGCACTTCCAGTCGCTGCGCGCAGCGGCACTCACCGTCGTACACGCAAAGGGGGTTGACCCGATCGGTTCGTGGAGTATCTCGACAACCTCCCCAGGGGCCGTCAGGGTCAGCGGGTGGGCCCTCGATCCCGAGACGAGCCTTCCGATCGTCGTGCGGGTGCTGGTCGACGGCAGGGAATCCCGCCGCGCGCTCGCCAATGCGGAGCGCAGCGAACTCGGGTCCCGGTATCCGGGCAACGGACCCTTCCACGGCGCGAGTGTCAACGTGACGGTCAGGCCGGGTAGACACCGCGTGTGCGTACAGGCCCTCGGCATCGGTGCGGGTCGCTCCACGAGAACCCTGAAGTGCCACACGGTGCGTGTGGCTGCACCGCCGCCGACAACAACGTCAACAACAACGACAACAACGACAACAACGACAACAACGTCAACAACAACAACAACGACAACGACAACGACAACGCTGGCGTAGGCCGTCAGCGTGGTGCTGCGGCTGCCATGTCTGGTGGAGCTATTCGCCCTGTCGGGGTGAGGAACCCCGTGACGAATCGGGCCGGGGTCACGTCGAACCCCCAGTTCCTTGCTCGGGTCGAGGGCGGACCGACGGGACCGCCGTTCACGATCAGCACCTCGTCCTCGCCGCGCTCCTCGATCGGGATTGACGCGCCGTCGGGACAACCGGGGTCGAACGTTGACCACGGCAGCGCGACGTAGAACGG
>WLJO01000002.1 GCA_009701715.1 Actinomycetota bacterium | reverse complement strand
CGGGACTGACCAGCGCACAGGCGCTGGTCAGTGTGGTGCCTCCCCTGGGTCTCGAACCCAGAACCTGCGGATTAAGAGTCCGTTGCTCTACCGTTGAGCTAGAGAGGCAGGAGCAGCGAGTCTAACGACTCACTGCTTTGATTGGGGTGACCGACGGGAATCGAACCCGCGACCTACAGGACCACAACCTGTTGCTCTACCAATTGAGCTACGGCCACCAAGGAGTAACCATTGTGGCATCTGGAGTGCCCAACTCCACTACCGGACTACCACTCCGTGTCAGTCCTGCTGCGACCGCGTGCGGCGCCGGGTAGACAGGAGCCGATGAGCACCCTCTCGAGACTGACCCTCCCGCGCCTGGTGGCGCGAGCCCTGCTGCGGCGATGCCCGTGGTGTGCCGGCAAGAAGGCATGGTTCCGCTCGTGGTTCCGCCGGTACGACCGATGCCGAACTTGCGGCCTGCGCTGGAACCGGGGCCAGGACGGGTTCGAGTTGGGGGCGATGACGGTCGCCGTCGTCATCACCGGGGGAAGCGTGATGCTGTTTCTCTCCATCTCTATTGCGGTGTCGTACCCCGATTTCCAGGTCGTTCCCATGGCACTGATCGGCGCGGTGATTGCGTTGGTCATGCCCGTGCTCACGTACCCATTCACCCAGACGCTCTGGTCAGCGTTCGACCTCCGGGTGCACCCGCCCACCCAGGAGGAGTTCCTTCCCGACACGCCCGTTGAGCTGCTTCCCGTCGCCCTCACCAAGGCCGAGGAGGCCCGGGCCGTCAAGGCGACGGACATGTGGGCAAGCCCGTCTGGGCAAGGGGAAAAGCCCTCTTAATCGAACATATGCTTGCACGAACAGCCGTTCGCAGTTACACTGCTGTCGTTCGTGAGCGGAACCCTGTAACACCCCTTCCGTAGGGTCCCACTCACCGAATCGAGGCCGGCGGATCCGGCCTCCACGAAGCAGCGGCGACACCCCGGAGACCCTCCGGGAACGAAAGGAACGGCAATGAGCACGGATCGTGAGAAGGCGTTGGAAATGGCGCTCGCCCAGATCGACAAGCAGTACGGCAAAGGTTCCATCATGCGGATGGGCGAAAAGACAACCATGGCGATCGAGGCCGTGCCGACCGGCGCCCTCGCCCTCGACATCGCCCTCGGCATTGGCGGCATTCCCCGCGGCCGCATTGTGGAAATCTTCGGTCCGGAATCCTCCGGCAAGTCCACGCTGGCCATGCACCTCGTCGCTGAGGCCCAGCGCAACGGCGGTATCTGCGCCTACATCGATGCCGAACACGCCATGGACCCGATCTATGCCAAGGCCATCGGCGTAGACATTGACCAGTTGCTGATCTCCCAGCCCGATACCGGTGAGCAGGCCCTGGAGATTGCCGACATGCTGGTCCGGTCCGGGGCGATCGACGTGATCGTCATCGACTCGGTGGCGGCCCTCACGCCCAAGGCCGAGATCGAGGGCGAGATGGGAGACACCCACGTCGGCCTGCAGGCCCGCTTGATGTCCCAGGCGTTGCGTAAGCTCACGGCCAACCTCAACAAGACGAAGACCATCATGGTGTTCATCAACCAGTTGCGCGAGAAGATCGGCGTGATGTTCGGTTCGCCGGAAACCACTCCGGGTGGCCGAGCGCTGAAGTTCTACTCGTCGGTCCGGCTCGACATCCGTCGAATCGAGGCGATCAAGGACGGTGCCGAGGTCGTTGGTTCCCGCACGCGGGTCAAGGTCGTCAAGAACAAGGTGGCCCCGCCCTTCAAGCAGGCAGAGTTCGACATCATGTACGGCAAGGGGATCAGCCGGGAGGGTTCGGTGCTTGACCTGGGCGTCGAGCTGGGCATTATCAAGAAGTCCGGTGCCTGGTTCACCTATGAGGGTGAACAACTCGGGCAGGGCCGAGAGAACGCCAAGAACTTCCTGAACGCCAATCCCGAGATCATGGTGGAGGTCTCCGAGAAAGTGAAGATCGCCGCCGGGCTTGGGGACAACCTCGAGGACTTCGTCGCCGAGGAAGAAGAGGACGAGTCCGTCGAGGTCGATTGACCACGATGCCCGCTGAAGGGCCTAGCCGAACGCACCCCGGTGCGCTCGGCTAGGCCCTAGGCTTTTTTGATGGCCAAGAGTTACGTCGTTCGCACCTTCGGGTGCCAGATGAACGAGCACGACTCCGAACGCATCGCTGGACTGCTGGAGGAAGACGGCCTCGTGCAGGCCGAATCCGAAGAAGACGCCGATGTGGTGGTGCTGAACACGTGTTGCATCCGGGAGAACGCCGACAACAAGCTGTACGGCACCCTCGGTCACCTGAAGACCTGGAAAGGTGAGAAGGACGGTCGTCAGATTGTGGTCGCTGGCTGTCTTGCCCAGAAGGACAAGGACCTCGTGCGGGACAAGGCACCGTACGTCGACGTAGTGCTCGGCACCCACAACGTGCACCGAGCGGCGATCCTCATGGGTGAGGCCCGAACGAGTGGCCCGATCACCGAGATCCTCGACGAGGCGGTCATCGACGACCACGCCATGTTCCCGTCGGCCCTCCCGGCACAGCGTGAGACGTCTTACAACGCCTGGGTCACCATCCAGATCGGCTGCGACAACAAGTGCGCCTTCTGCATCGTTCCTGCAGTGCGCGGTGTAGAGATCAGCAGACCGTTCGAGGACATCGTCACCGAGGTGCGGGCGCTCGCTGCTGCGGGCGTATCCGAGGTGACCCTGCTCGGGCAGAACGTGAACAGCTACGGCCGCGACCTGCAGCTTGCCGCAAGGCAGGGGGGCGATACCGACGCCCGGGTGCGTCCGTTGTTCGCGGACCTGTTGGGCGCCGTCGGTTCGGTTGCTGGCATCCGCCGTGTCCGCTTCACGAGCCCGCACCCCAAGGACATGCGCCCGGAGACCTTCGCCGCAATGGCATCGGTGCCCAGTGTGTGCGAGCACCTGCACTACCCGCTGCAGTCCGGCAGCGACGCAGTTCTTGCCGCCATGCATCGGGGGTACACCGCCGACCGCTACCTCGAGCGGCTTGCGCAGGCCCGGACGCTGATGCCGGATCTCGCGGTGTCCACCGACATCATCGTGGGGTTCCCCGGTGAGACCGAGGAGGACTTCGTCCGCACACTCGAGGTGGCCAGCGCCGCCCAGTTCGATTACGCGTACACCTTCCTCTTCTCGCCCCGGCCGGGCACCGAGGCTGCCGAGATGCAGGACCGCTTCGTGGACGCCGCCGTCGCCTCCGAGCGCTTCGCCCGGTTGCGTGTGGTGATCGAGCGGTCCGCGCTCGCCAAGCACCGCGAACGCGTGGGTCGGGTGGAGGAGGTGCTCGTGGAGGGTCCGTCCAAGAAGGATCCGTCGGTGACGAGTGGCCGCACGCGTCAGAACAAACTCGTGCACTTCACGCCCCCGAAGCCGCTGCGCCCGGGGGCCTACGCCGAGGTGGAGATCGTTCACGGCGCGCCGCACCACCTGATGGGTGAGTTCCGGTCGCTGCTGCAGGACGCAGCCCACAAGGTGCGTATCCCGGTGTCCTCGGCCCAGTGAGCAGATCAGGCGGGGCCGCAGTCCCGGCAGTCGCCATCGTGGGCGCGACAGCGTCGGGCAAGAGCGACCTCGCAATGGCGATCGCCCGCCTCGTACCCCGCGTGGAGATCGTGGCGGTTGATGCGATGCAGGTGTACCGCGGCATGGACATCGGTACGGCCAAGCCAACGCCTGCCGAGCGAGCCGAGGTCCGCCATCACGGCCTCGACCTCGTCGCCCCGTCGGAACCGTTCACGGTTGCAGATTTCCAGCAGATGGCCAACGAGGCCCTCGGAAGCATCTCGTCGCGAGGGGGCGCTCCCGTGTTGGTGGCCGGCACCGGGCTGTACCTCTCGGCACTCGTCAACCACCTCGAGTTGCCGGGCTCGTGGCCGGAGGTCCGGATCCGCCTCGAGCACGAGGCGCTCGGGGATCTGGGCGCGATGTTCCAGCGTTTGGAGACGCTGGATCCCGTCGCCGCCAGCAGGATGGAACCGACGAATGCACGTCGGATCGTGCGGGCGCTCGAGGTGTGCGAGGGCAGCGGCCGCACGTTCAGTTCGTTCGGGCCGGGTCTGGAGACGTATCCGCAGAGCGAGATCACCCAGATCGGCCTGCGCTGGACACGCGAGCGACTCGCCGTACGCATCGAGGGCCGGGTGCACCGCATGATCGAACAGGGTCTGTTCGGCGAGGTCGAGCGGCTCGCCGGGTTGGGCGAATTCTCCCGAACTGCCCGACAGGCGCTCGGCTACAAAGAACTGCTGGACGTGCTCGACGGGCTGTGCTCACTCGACGAGGCGGTCGAGACCATCATCGTGCGTACACGTCAGTTCGCCGTCCGCCAGGATCGTTGGTTCCGCAGGGACCCCCGCATACGCTGGATCGATATCGAGATGGATTCGTTGGAGGCGTTGCCCGTGCTGGCAGAAGCGGTGATGGCATGAGCGGTGCAACAGTACGCCTCACCAAGCATCACGGACTCGGCAACGACTTCTTGGTCTGGATCGGTGGGCTGGAGGGCCGAGGCAGCGAACTCGCGATCCGCTGGTGCGATCGACACCGCGGTATCGGCGCTGACGGACTGCTGCTTGCGAACCTGCGTCCGGACGGCGCGTGGCGAATGATCCTGTTCAATGCAGACGGATCCCGTGCCGGCATGAGCGGCAACGGCATTCGCTGCTTTGTCCAGGCTGTCGGTGACTCCAAGCCCGGTACGTACCGGGTGGTGACGGACTCGGGCGAGAAGCAGGTGGAAGTGATGCCCACCGACGACCCCGCCGTGATCATGGCGAGCGTTGCCATGGGCGTTCCCGCCCCCGGCATGCCGTCGCCGTCGTGGGACGCTGTGGGGGTGCACCCCGATCGCCCGGTGTCGCACATCGACATGGGAAACCCGCATACCGTCGTGGGCGTTGATGACGTGGCCGTCGTGAACCTCGTTCACATCGGCACACAGGTTCCCGACGTGAACCTTGAGATCGTCATGCCCGGTCCGGAGGAGCACGCGATCACGATGCGCGTCCACGAGCGTGGCGCCGGGGTGACCGAGGCATGTGGCACCGGCGCGTGCGCCAGTGCATGGGCCGCGCTGCAGTGGGGCATGTTGCAGGCAGGCGCCTCCGAGGTGCTCGTCCACATGGATGGCGGCGACGCGACGGTTCGCTTCGACAGCCCGACCGAGGGCGGGTTGACACTCGTCGGGCCCTCGGCGCACATCGCCACCGTTTCCATCGATCTCTGATGCCCTACAACGAGGCGCTCGGCACCACGCTCATCGAGCGCTCGTTCCGCGAGCGAATCGTGCTCGTCGGCGTCACCCTCCCGCCCGACGACGCAGACGACACCGAGGCGTCGCTCGCGGAACTGCGCCTGCTTGTCGACACTGCGGGTGCCGACGAGGTGGCCCGCCTCACCCAGTCACGCGATCGCCCGGACCCGAAATTCTTCCTCGGCAAGGGCAAGGCCGAGGAACTGAGGGAGCTGTGTCTTGCTGTCGATGCCGACACCGTCGTGTTCGACAATGAACTCACCCCCGGCCAGCAGTACAACCTGGAGCGCCTGCTCGGCCGAACTGCGCTCGACCGCACGGCAGTCATCCTCGACATCTTCGCCCAGAACGCGCACACCCAGGAGGGTAAGGCGCAGGTGGAACTGGCCATCTTGAGATACCGGCTGCCGCGTATGCGCCGTGGTGCAGAGGCAGCGATGTCCCAGCAGTCCGGCGGCATCGGCACGCGTACGCGCGGCAAGGGCGAGACCAAGCTCGAAGTGGACCGTCGCGCGATCCAGCGCCGCATCGATCACCTCGTTACCGACCTCTCGGAGATGAGCCGAACCCGGTTGCTGCAGCGCAAGGGTCGCGACCGCAGCGGCCTCGTCAACGCCACGATCGTCGGCTACACGAACGCCGGAAAGTCCTCGCTGCTGAACCGTCTCACGGATGCGGGTGTGCTCGTGGAGGACCGCCTGTTTGCCACGCTGGACCCGACCACCCGGCGCCTCTCGCTGCCCGGCGGCGAACCGGTCCTGCTCACCGACACCGTTGGGTTCGTGCGCCGCCTCCCTCACGGGCTCGTGGAGTCGTTCAAGAGCACCCTCGAGGTGGCCACCTCGGCCGACTTCCTCATCCACGTGGTCGACTCCAGCGCCCCCGACCCCGAGGGCCAGATCCGGGCGGTGCACGAGGTGCTCGGCGAGATCGAGGCGGGACGGGTCCCCGAGCTACTCGTGTTCAACAAGGCCGACGTCGCACCCGCCGAGGCGGACCGTCTCGTGCGGAGCCACGAGGGTTCCGTGGCCGTCAGCGCCCGGACTGGCGCCGGCATCGACGGGTTCTTGCGTACGCTGTCGGATCGACTGCGGGCAATGGCCCGGGTCACCGAGCTCATGGTGCCCTACGAACGGGGAGACGTCCTGGCGTCGATCCGGCGGGAGGGCGAAGTGGTCTCGGAAACCTACGAGGAAGAGGGGACCAGGGTGCGAGCACGCCTCAGCGACGCTTCAGTCGGACGGCTGTCGGACTACGTCGTCGCGCCCGCCACCAACGAGCGTGGGAAGGTACGTCCGGCATGAACACCAACGTCCCGGCAGGCTTCGTGCCGCCCCCGTACCCGTACGACCGTCTCGATCGCTTCAAGCCTTTCGGCGACGCGCTCGAGGGCGGCATTGTGGACCTGTCCATCGGCACGCCCTGCGACCCCCCGCCGCAAGCCGTCATCGATGCACTCGCCTCCTCCAACAGCGAACGCGGCTACCCGCCCTCCATCGGGACCGATCCGCTCCGCAAGTCCATCGCCGCGTGGATGAACCGGCGCTTCGGCATCGAGGTTCCGCTCGGCCAGATCGCCGCCTGCATCGGCACCAAGGAGTTCGTGGGCACGCTGCCACAGTGGCTGCGCTTGCGCTCACCGGCCCGCGACACTGTGCTGTACCCGGCAGTTGCGTACCCCACCTACGAGATGGGCGCCATCCTCGCCGGGTGTCGCGCCGTACCGGTGCCACCGGCACCCGGCGGCGGATTGGACCTCTCGGCAATCAGCGACGACGATGCTCGGCGGGCACTGCTGCTCTGGGTGAACAGCCCGAGCAACCCCACCGGTGCACTTGATGATCTCGGCGCCGCGGCAGCATGGGGTCGCTCCCACGGCGTGCCGGTGTTCAGCGACGAGTGCTACGTGGAGTTCACCTGGGACGGTCGTGGGCGCACCATCCTCGAGCACGGTCTCGAGGGCGTGGTGGCAGTGCACTCGGTCTCGAAGCGTTCCAACCTTGCGGGCCTTCGTGTGGGCTTCTACGCAGGTGATGCGGAGATCGTCAACTATCTCAAAGAGGTGCGCAAGCACGTCGGCATGATGGTGCCCGGTCCCGCCCAGGCGGCCGCCGCAGTTGCGCTCGCCGATGACGTGCACGTCGTGGCGCAGCGAGACATCTATCTGCGTCGCCTCGACGTGATGGCCCGGATCCTCTCGCGGTGGTCAGGCATCGACATCGCACTCCCCGCAGGCGGGTTCTACCTCTGGTTCGACGCGCAGGACGGCTGGGCCTTTGCCGAGCGCTTGGCCCGAGAAGGCGGGGCCCTCGTGAGCCCCGGCGACTTCTATGGGGCCGGTGGCGCCCAGAACGTCCGCGTAGCGGTCGTGCAGCCAGACAACCGGATCGCCCTCGTCGGAACGAGACTCGGCGTTGGCCCGCAGGGGGATCGCTGATGTCGCACCAGCAACCCGGTTATCAGCAACCCGGTTACCAGCAATCGGGCTACCCGGTGGCCCGACGCAGTGGCGGCACACTCGTGGTGATCGGTGTGCTCCTGGTGCTCATCGGCATCGTCGCGGGCGGTGCGCTCTACGTCTCCGGCAAGCAGAACTACTCCTCGAAGGTGAAGAACCTTGTCACGCAGTCCGGCGCGCTGTCGGGATGTGTCACCGACCTGACGTTCGAAAAACCCGGGATGTACACGCTGTACTACGTGTCGAAAGGTTCTGTGCGCATCAACGGGGCCAACGATGGTTGCGCGAGCGCTGACGTGGTGCCGGTCGCGGCTGACCCGAACCCGCCCGAGATCGCGCTGAAACTCACGAACAGCGATGGCAAGACACTCAGGCTGTCCGCGCCCGCCTCCTCAACGGTCATCCGGGACAGCGGCGTTGTGGCCGAACCGTATCGTCAGGTCAACATCAGCGTGGTCGGCGACTACCAACTGGAGGTGGCCTCGCCGGACACGGGACTTCCCTTCGCCCTCGGCGTCGGGCCGGCCATCAATAAGACGTCGTCGCTGCTCGCGCTCGTCGTCGGACTGGTGGGCGTGGTGTTCGGCGCGGGCGCTGTGCTGCTCGGCCTCGCTCAGGGAACCGGCACGGCTGCGTCGCCCGGGTACGGCGCGCCGTACCAGCAGTCGCCTGCCCAACCACCGTCCGCGTCCCCACCGAGACAGGCTGCGTATCCCGCCCAGCCCCAGCGCCCGGCGATGGCCCCGCCGGTTCAACGGCCCGCCCAGCCCGGCGCCCAGCGCCCGACTCAGGCGCCCGGCGCGCGCCCGCAGCAGGTCCCGCCCACCGTTCGCCAGCCACAACAGGGTGGTGCTGCGCCGACGGTTCGTCAGCCGCAGCAACCGGCGTCGGTGCCGCCGCCCGTCCAGCGTGACGCCCAACAGCGTCCGCAGCAGCCCGGGACCGGGCTGCCCCCGATTGTGAGTTCGCTCGACGAGAGTGGATCCATCTCCAGCCCGCCGCCCACCCAGCGCATGCCGAGCAGCGGGTGGGAGCGCCAACCCGCGCCGCCGCCGACGCGTCCCCTAACGTCTCAGCGTCCGGTACCCCCGCCCCCTGATCCCGATGAGGACTCCGACTGAGATGACAGACCTGCAGACCCGTATCGAACACCTCTGGGAAACGCGTGACACGCTGCAGGCCGGTGACGCCGAGGCGTATGCCACGGTGAAGCAGGCCATCGACCTGCTCGACCGTGGCGAGGCCCGAGTTGCGGAACTGGTCGGCGACGATGTCGTGGTCCACCAGTGGCTGAAGCAGGCGATCCTGCTGCTCTTCAAGCTGTCCAAGATGGAGACCACCGAGCTCGGTCCGTTCGAGTACGCCGACAAGATCCCCCTCAAGCGGGATTATCAGAAGAACGGCGTGCGTGTGGTCCCCGGGGCGAGTGCTCGTTGGGGGGCGCACCTCCAGCCGGGTGTCGTGATGATGCCGAGCTATGTGAACATCGGCGCGTACGTCGGGTCCGGCTCGATGGTGGACACCTGGGCCACGGTCGGATCGTGTGCCCAGATCGGCAAGAACGTGCACCTGTCCGGTGGCGTGGGGATCGGCGGGGTGCTCGAGCCCCCGCAGGCAGCGCCGGTCATCGTCGGGGACGAATGCCTCATCGGCAGTCGGTGCATCGTTGCCGAGGGCGCCCGCGTGGGCGAGGGGGCGGTGCTGGGCGCTGGCTGCATCCTCACCGGCTCCATCCCGGTTATCGAGGCGTGGTCCGGCCGCGAGGTGTCCAGAGGGATCGTGCCGTCGTGGACGGTTGCTGTCAGCGCCACCCGTGTGCGGACCTTCCCGGGAGGCGACTTCGGCATGCCGTGCGTGCTGCTCGTCAAGCAACTCGAGGCCGGCGAGCGCCACGAGAAGTCCAAGCTCAACCAGGTGTTGCGCGACCACGGTGCCGCGCTCTGAGCGGAGAGGCTCGCATGACAACCGATCTGCTCGGGCTCACGGCTCAGTTGGTGGATATCCGCTCCGAGAGTCACCACGAGGGTGAGATCACGGACTGGATCGAGACTCGCCTGCGTGCACACGCCCCATGGTTGGTCCTCGATCGTGTCGGCCAGAACCTCGTGGCACGCACGATGCTCGGCCGGGGGATGCGGCTGGTTCTTGCCGGACACACCGACACCGTTCCCATTGCGGACAACGTGCCGAGCCGCCTCGACGGCGACGTGCTGTGGGGCTGCGGTACCTCCGACATGAAGTCCGGGTTGGCGGTCATGCTGGAACTCGCCTGCACCGTGCGCGAACCGGTACCGGATGTGACCTTCGTGTTCTACGAGGCCGAGGAGGTTGCTGCCGAGTTCAACGGTCTCCAGCGCCTCTTCCGGGAGCGCCCGGAGTTGCTCGCCGGTGACGTAGCGCTGCTCGGCGAGCCGACGAATGGGGAGATCGAGGCCGGTTGCCAGGGCATTGTGCGCTTCTGGCTGACGCTGAGGGGTGCCCGTGCCCACACGGCCCGCCCGTGGATGGGGCGCAACGCAATCCATCGTCTCGGACGGGTGCTCGCGATCATCGAGGCATGGCCGGGCCGGGAACCCGAAGTGGACGGCTGCCGGTACCGAGAGTCACTGCAGGCAGTTCGGGTCGACGGCGGAATTGCCGGGAACGTGGTGCCCGATGCCGCCCGGGTACTCATTGCGTACCGCTTTGCGCCGGATCGCACGGCCGACAGCGCGATGGAGTACCTCCGGGATCTGCTCGCGACCGCAGTGGAGCCCGACGACGAGATCGTGATGGACGACGTGTCGCCTGCCGCGCAACCCGGTCTGTCCCATCCGCTCATCCGGGCACTGGTGGAGCGCAATGGCCTCACCGTGACAGCCAAACTCGGCTGGACCGACGTGGCGCGTTTCGCCGAACACGGGATACCGGCAACCAACTTCGGTCCGGGGGACGCAACGCTGGCGCACACTCGGGATGAGCGCGTGGCACGCGCACCGATCGAGCGGACGTACGCCGCGTTGCGCGAACTGCTCGAACAGGGCTGCTGATCGAACGCTGATGCGTCAGTCGAGACGACGCAGCAACGTGACCACCTTGCCGTAGATCTCCACTTCGCCTGCATCGAACGTCATCGGTTCGAGACGGGGATTGTGGGGGATCAGGGTGACCTTGTTGCCCTTGCGCTGCCAGGTCTTCACCGTGGCCTCACCCCCGGGGATCCCGACCACGACGGTGTCGCCATTGCGCGCCTCGTGCTGCTGGCGGGCAACGACGTAATCGCCGTCGAGGATTCCGGCGTCCACCATGGAGTCCCCGCGGACCTTCAGCATGAACAGGTCTCCGTCGCCCGTGAAGTCGAGCGGAAGCGGGAGCACCTCTTCCACGTTCTCCTCGGCGAGCACGTCAACACCGGCGGCAACGCTGCCCACGAGGGGGACGTGGCGAACCGGTCGGCGTTCGATTGCGGCACCGGACCCCGAGTCGTACCGAACGAGCATGGCCCTCGGCTTGGAGGGATCGCGCACCAGGTATCCGAGACGGGTGAGGGTCTCGAGATGGTTGTGGACCGTGGAGGGGGAGTTGAGCCCGACCGCCTCGCCGATCTCTCGAACGGAGGGCGGGAAGCCACGTTCGCTGATGTTGGTCTCGATGTATTCGAGGATCTCGCGCTGTCGTGGTGTGAGGCCGGTAGCTCGCATGGCCGCATTCTAGGCAAACGCCCGTTCGAAGAGCAAACATTCGTTCGACAAACCTTTGTTCTGTTTCAGGTTGACGTCGAACGAATGTTTGGGCACACTACGAACAGTCGTTTGGGGAACGGACGTTCCCTGTGAGGTCAAGGAGGCCACCATGGCACTGCCGCTGCAGATCGAACCCATTGAGTACCGGCGCACGTGGGATAACGCTCACGCTCCGGTCAAGTTGCACCTCATCGTCGGTGGTCAGGCCCAAGGCCATCGCCGGCTCAGCCACTCCATCTACCTCAGGCGCCGAGTCGCAGCACTGGTGCTGCTGGTGGCTGCACTGGGGCTCGGATTGTTCCTCGTCAAGCAGATCAACGCAACATCAGACGTGCTGTTGCCTACCGTGCCGATGTCAGCCCAAGAGGTCCCCTCCGACGTGAGCGCCGACACGCCGGGCACACTGCGCGGTCAGGTCATCGTGCCCGGGGGTATCTATGTCGCCCAGCGCGGGGACACCCTGTGGGTGGTCGCCCGGGCGCTCAAGCCCACCGGGGACCTGTCCGGCACCATCCGCAAGCTCGTCCGCCTCAACGGCGGCCCGTCGCTCGAGGTCGGTCAGCGTGTGGTGTTGCCGAGCTGAGCGGTGCGTACATAGCGGAGGAACAGGTACCCGTCGTCAGTGCACACCTGTACCAGTTCCATCCTCTGCAGCACTTCTGTGTCGCTCGGGTTCACTACTCGCTGACCCGGACCTCCGACGAGGTGTGGGGCAACCGTGAGGTTCACCTCATCCACCAGATCAGCGTGGAGAAGGGCGGCATTGAGCGTGGGTCCTCCCTCCGCATGGACCAGATCGGCATCAAGCGCAGCGATGGCGGCTGCGAGGTCAACGGTGTCGCCACTCGATCGCAGGGCGGGCAAGCCGTGCGAGGGAGCCTCTGCGGTCGTGATGAGGAACCCTGCACCCGACTCGAAGAGCGGAAGGTTCACGTCCACCTGTCCGGTGGCCGTCACCACGCCAACGCGTTGCCCGGCTTTGCGAGGGGCCCGATACCGCTCGGTGTGGGCTGTCGCGGATCCCACGATGATGACGTCGGCACGTTCCCGCAGCGCCGCCAGAACTGCTAGATCGCTCGGCCCGCCGAGTCCGGTGGACCGGCCGGCAACCGACGTGGTTCCGTCGATGCTCGCCACCATGCACAGTTCCACCCACGGTCGATGGGCCGGACGAACCTGGCCGATGGTGCGGTACAGATCGATCGGGTCAACACCAACCTGGGGGCCCGGAAAGATGCGCTGCACGCGAGTGATTGAAGCACCTATCCCCAGTATCCACACCCCGGCTTGTGGATAGGGGTGTGGACGGGTTCCGCCGCTGCGGCCAGACGCCAGTACGCAGAGGTTGTCCACAGGGAAATTCACGGGTTATTCCCCTTTCTCCCCACAGGCAACGGTCTCTAGGGTTGACCTCGAACGAGCGTCTGTGGCGGGGGCCGCGGCAGACGGGGCGGTAAGCATCTTCGCTGTGAGGGGGTGTCAGTCCGCCGTGGGATTTCGGTCCTGAACCTGCACCCTCGCCACCGACGCTCAGATCACGACGGGGTCACTCCTGGGTGCTCTGAACAGCGTCATGGAGTAGCAAACAAGTGTTGACACGGCCGTAACTACACTGGTGTAATCTAGATCCACTAAGCGGCAGGGTTTCGGGGGAGCCCCCGCCCTGAAAAAATGGTCAACCAGACGCTTCTGGCGACCTACAAGACCACGGAGGGTCCGTGGTGAGGAACGGAACGAAAGGAATTACAGCATGGCGGTCGCGCCGGAGCAGCTTGGGATCGGTATTGGGCGGCATTTCACCACCCCGGGTACACACCCGTATGACGAGGTCGTGTGGGAGCGACGGGACGCTCGCATCAGCAACTGGAAGGACGGTTCGGTTGCCTTTGAGCAGCTCGACGTGGAATTTCCAGTGGGCTGGTCGCTGAACGCCACGAACATCGTTGCTCAGAAGTACTTCCGTGGTTCGCCGGGTACCCCCGAGCGAGAGTCCTCGCTGCGCCAGGTGGTTGACCGTGTGGCCGACACCATCGCCACCTGGGGCACCGATGGCGGCTATTTCGTGGATGCCAACGAGGCCGAATCCTTCCGCAACGAACTGAAGTTCATCCTCGTCACGCAGCGCGCCGCGTTCAACAGCCCTGTGTGGTTCAACATCGGCGTCAAGGGTGTGCCGCAGCAGGCGAGCGCATGCTTCATCCTGTCGGTCAACGACACGATGGATTCCATCCTCAACTGGTACCGCGAAGAAGGAACGATCTTCAAGGGTGGTTCCGGTGCAGGGATCAACCTCTCCCGCATCCGTTCCTCCAAGGAACTCCTGCAGGGCGGCGGCACTGCCTCTGGCCCGGTGAGTTTCATGCGTGGTGCTGACGCTTCGGCCGGCACCATCAAGTCCGGTGGCAAGACCCGCCGTGCCGCCAAGATGGTCATTCTGAACGTCGATCACCCCGACATCGAAGAGTTCATCTGGTGCAAGGTGAAAGAGGAGCGCAAGGCGCGTGTGCTGCGCGACGCAGGCTTCGACATGGACCTCGATGGTTCGGATTCGTTCTCGATCCAGTACCAGAATGCGAACAACTCGGTCCGTCTCACCGACGACTTCATGCACGCCGTGAACGACGACGCAGACTGGAGCCTTCGCTCTGTGATCGATGGATCGGTCGTCAGCACGATGCGTGCGCGTCACCTCTGGCGCGAGATCGCCCAGGCTTCGTGGGAGTGCGCGGATCCGGGTCTGCAGTTCGACACGACGATCAACAAGTGGCACACCGCAGCGAACACCGGTCGAATCAACGGCTCGAACCCCTGCTCGGAGTACATGCACCTGGACAACTCGGCGTGCAACCTTGCGTCGATCAACCTGCTGCACTACCTCGACGAGGAGGGCAACTTCGATGTCGAGGCATTCCGTCACACCATTGAGGTGATATTCACCGCCCAAGAGATCTTGGTCGGCAATGCCGACTACCCGACGGAGTCGATCGGCAAGACGAGCCATGCGTTTCGTCAGCTCGGTATCGGCTACGCAAACCTCGGTGCGATGCTGATGGCTCTCGGTTTCGCCTACGACTCCAACGAGGGTCGTGCGTGGGCGGCCGCCATCACATCGCTGATGACCGGCCACTCCTATGCCACCTCGGCACGGACCGCCGGCCGTATGGGCCCCTTCGCGGGCTTCTCGGAGAACCGTGAGCACATGCTCAAGGTACTCAACATGCACCGGGAGGCTGCCTACAAGATCGAGGGAACCTCAGTGGTTCCGAGCGAACTGGTTGCCGCGGGCCAGCAGGCGTGGGAGACCGCCGTCAGCGACGGTGAGGCCTTTGGTGTCCGCAACAGCCAGGCATCGGTACTCGCGCCAACCGGCACGATCGGACTGATGATGGATTGCGACACCACGGGCATCGAGCCCGACCTCGGTCTCGTCAAGCTGAAGAAGCTTGTCGGTGGCGGCAACATGTTCATCGTCAACCAGACGATCCCTCGGGCGCTGCGTCGCATGGGTTACACACCCGGCCAGATTGAGGCCATCACGGCCTATATCGACGAGAACAAGTCCATCCTCGGCGCCCCGAGCCTCAAGCCGGAGCACGTCGCCGTGTTCGCGTGCTCGATGGGTGACAATGTCATCCACTACGAGGGTCACGTGCGGATGATGGGTGCCGTTCAGCCGTTCATCTCCGGTGCAATTTCCAAGACGGTCAACATGCCCGAGGATGCAACCGTCGAAGACATCGAGAGCCTGCACTTGCTGTCCTGGGAGCTCGGCCTCAAGGCTGTTGCGATCTACCGAGACAACTGCAAGGTTGCCCAGCCGCTGTCCACGATGAAGAAGGGCGACAAGGGAGAGGGCGAGGGAGCAGACGTTCCCGCCGCTGCAGCCGCCGGTGTTCAGGTCATCGAAAAGATCATTGAGCGTGTCGTCAACGTTCCGGTGCGCCAGAAGCTGCCGAGGACTCGGGCAGCACGGACGTTTGAGTTCCGCGTCGCTGACTGCAAGGGCTTCGCCACCGTTGGCGAGTACGCGGACGGTCGTCCCGGCGAGATTTTCCTCACGGTGTCCAAGCAGGGCTCCACGCTGTCGGGAATCATGGATGCGTTCGCGAAGAGTGTCTCTTATGGCCTCCAGTACGGCGTGCCCGTGCGTGCCTTCGTGGAGGCGTTCGTGAACAGCCGCTTCGAACCTGCAGGCATGACTGACGATCCGGACATCCGCTTCGCGTCGTCCATCATGGACTTCCTGTTCCGCAAGCTTGCGCTCATCTACCTGCAGCCCGCCGAGCGTGCCGAGCTCGGGATCTTCTCGATCGATGAGCGCACGCAGCCGACACTGCCGGGTGTTGAGGAGTCCATCGTGTACACCTCGATGGGCACCGATCTTGCGTCGGACCCAAAGTCGGTGCCGTCGGTGAGCGAGCTCGCCGCCTCCATCGAGATGGGCCTCGCCCCGACCGCTCCCAAGTCAGATCACACCCCGGGCATTGGCACGCCTCGGCCGGTGTACAAGAGTGACGCCCCGATGTGCATGCAGTGCGGTGTACAGATGCAGCGGGCCGGTGCCTGCCACGCCTGCCCGTCGTGCGGGAGCACCAGCGGTTGCAGCTGATGTGAAGTGACATCCGAACAGCGCGGTGATACGCACGTTCAGTAGTCCAGCAACCGATTGAGGGGGAGGCTGATCGCCTCCCCCTCGTGCTTCAAGGAGGTATGGGTGTTCAACCCCCTCAAGCCTGCAGGCGAACCCTGGATGCTGTTAGCGTCGGGTGGCGTTGGCTCACAGGCCTTCGGGCATGACTGCCAAGGGGAAAATGAGAGAAATGTCAACCTTGCACGACGCCACGACTTCGTTCTATGAAGCGCTCAACCTTGTGCTCAAGGGCGACGCCGAGCCGATGCTGAACCTGTGGTCTCAAGCGGCAGACGTTACCTACATGAGTCCGCTCGGTGAGCTGCTCATTGGTTGGGCTCCGATCGAGGCAAGCTGGCGCGATCAGGCTGCGAATCTGCAGGGCGGACCGATCATCCCCGAAGACGTCCACGTGATCGAGGCCTCCGAAATGGGCATCGTCGCTAATTTCGAACGTGGCTCGGTCGTGATCAACGCGGAGAGTATTCCGGTCGACATTCGTGCCACGAGTGTGTATCGGCGAGAAGGCAACCGGTGGCTGATGGTCGGCCACCACACCGACAGACTCTGAGGGCCCCTCGCTCGGCTGCCGAGCAGGCCGGCAAGTTCGTCGTTTGACGAGACCCCGGGCCCATGGTGCCCGACGCCTCGCCGAAGTCCGACAGTTGATGGGCGACAGCGGAATGGAGGTGCCGCTTGACGGAGGCATCTGGCAAACTGCTGCACTGAGTGACGGGGTCGACGCGTCATGAACCCCCGGGGGCACACACATTCTTCGTCCGTCTAGTGCACCAATTCGGATCCTGCTGCGCGACAGCGTGCTCGAGAGTGCGGGCCCGATCATCGTGGGCGTCGTGAATGTGACTCCTGATTCGTTCTCTGACGGCGGGAGGTTCGCGGACGCGCTCGGGGCGATCGAACACGGTGTGCGCCTCGTCGAGCAGGGCGCACAGATTGTCGATGTTGGCGGCGAGTCCACGAGGCCCGGTGCTGCGGCGGTCGGCCCTGCAGAGGAACTTGGGCGGGTGCTCCCAGTTGTTGCAGGGCTCGTCTCGCGCGGCGTCATCGTCAGCATCGACACTCGTCATGCCGAGGTTGCCCGCGCTGCGCTGGGGAGCGGTGCGGCGATCGTCAACGATGTCTCCGGGCTCCGGGACCCGGTGATGCGCGACGTGCTCGCCGAACACGATGTTCCGGTGGTGATCATGCACACCCCGGTGGACAACCCCGCCACGATGCAGCGCCACGCCCAGTACGACGATGTGGTGCAGTCGGTGGTCGAGTTTCTCCGCGAGAGGGTGGCATTCGCCGCGGCCGGCGGTGTCACACGGGTCATCGTCGATCCGGGTATCGGCTTCGGCAAGACCACCGACCACAATCTCGAGGTCCTCCGTCGCCTCGAGGAGGTGGTGTCCCTCGGCCTGCCGGTGTTGGTGGGTGCCTCCCGCAAGCGGTTCGTGGGGGAGATCACCGGCGTCGACGCCCCTGGGGCCCGATTGGTGGGGACCCTCGTTGCGCACCTCGCCGCCCTGGACCACGGCGCGAGCATGCTGCGGGTCTACGATGTGGCCGAACACGTCGAAGCGGTGCGCATGTGGCAGGCACTGAGCGCCTGAACCGAGGCCAGCTACGACCAGACGGACCGGCGCCGTTGTGCCGGACCGGACCGGTCAGAACTCGCGCAAGAGCCTTCCGGCACCGTGGAGCGGAAGGCCGAAACCGTTCTCCCGGAGCGCGTACCACAGCGTTGTCGGGTTGATCGCGACGATCGGCACGCCGGTGCGGGCCTCCAGCCGATCAATGACGTTCAGCATGCTCATTCCGGTACCGCACTGCACGACGGCATCGAGACGATTGGACCTGGTGGCAAGTACCTCCACCACTGCCTGCTCCTTGGCCTCGTCGGGGAGGTGCGCGATGTGGCGGAGGTCCGTAGCGGTGAGGCCAACGCTGGCGACCACCTCGATCCCCATGTCGTTGAACATCTGGGTCGCCGAGGCGTTGCCACCTGCCTCGAACGGGGTCAAGATCCCGATCCGCTTCGCCCCCAGCAATCCGAGGGCTGCCTGCACGGCATCGTGCCAAGTGGCCCACGACAGATCGGAGAGACGCTGGATCGCGGCCATGGTCTCGCGGATCGGGTCGAGCCCAAACAGGATGTGCTCGAGGCTCAGCCCCATGATCATGTACTGCGGCCGGCCCAGAGCTGCAGTCTGTACGGCGGCCTCGAGCCCGCTGAGGAAGCCCGCGCGGAACTCGGCGATCCCTTGGGGTGTGCTGATATCCGGTCTCGGGGTGATGACTGGGGTGGTGTGCAGCCCCACGCCATCGACACCTGCAGCCTCGCTATTGGCGACGAGCAGGCTCCACAGTTCGTGCTCCATGATCGTGTTGGTTGCGGGGATGAGCAACCCGAAGCGCCGGCCGAAGCTCCGCACATCCGGGTAGAGCCCGGTCGGGGGTTGCTGCGGCGTGAAACGCTCGTCATGAGCCCCGTTGACCACGGCTCCGCCCGTGAGCACGTCAACGTTGACGTCCGGGATATTCAGGGCTTTGCCCGAGAGCGCTCCGCTGACCGGCGGCGTCGAATTGGACACAGTGGTGCTACTGGCCCGAGGTGAGCGTCACACTGTCGACGCCACCGATGAACCAGTCTTCCTTGTCGATCTCCTCGAGGATGACGGTTACCGCTGCGGGAGGGCAGGAGAGGTTCTTGACGAGAACCTCGGTGATCGATGCAGCGATGGCGTTCTTGGTCTCGGCGTTCGCCCCGGACCAGAACTGGGCTCGTACAACCGGCATAGCGACTCCTGTGCTGATGATGACCCGAAGATGCTTCTCCGGCCCGTGAACAGTACCTGTTGGCCGCGAGCCGGCGCAGAGGTTCGCGCACCCGGGTCGGGTCAGGTGGCGCACTCGGATTCGGCAACCTCGGCGACATAGGGGGTCGTCTCGTCGAAGTCGACGTAGAACGACGGATCCTCCTCGTAACTGGGCACCTGGTCGAGGTCCTTGAGTGCCGTGCCGACCACCGCCGCCCCGCCCACGCGAGCCAGCCACTGGGCGAAGACCTCGCCGGCGTTGCGCTCCTCGGCAAACCGCCGTACAACACGCGCCACGGCCTCCGGGGCGGTCTTGGCAGGGAGGCGCAGCGCTTTCTGCCCGAAGTGGATCTGCTCTTCTCCGACGTACCCACCGAGCAACAACTGGTAACCCGGCAGCGAGTGACCGTTCGCACGGCGCTCCGCCCCGAACAGCCCGATATCAGAGGCGTGGTGTTGGCCGCACGAGTTGGTGCAGCCCGAGATATTGACCCGGATGCCGCCGACCTCGGCGAGACCTTCTTCCTCAAGCCGTTCGCCGATCGCCTTGGCGAGACCCCGCGATTGTGTGACAGCGATGTTGCACGTGTCGGCACCCGGGCACGCAACGACGTCGCGGGCCAACTCCGCGCCCGGTCGGGCCATATCGATGGCCACGAGGGCGTCGTACAGCGGGCGCCGTTGCGCTTCGGTGAGTCCGCGGAACACGACGTTCTGACGGTTGGATAGCCGCACATCGAGTTGCATCAGGCGTTGGATACTCGCCAGCGACTTGAACTGGGACGCGGTGATGTCACCCAGCGCTGCGTACGCAACGGCGGACACGGTGCCCTTGGCTGCACCGCGGGTGATGCTGGCCCGTGCCCATCGCTCGAAGGGGTCCGAGGACGTCAGTTCGACGCGGACACCCTGGCCGACGGCGGTGACCTCTCCGGTCGTTGCGCGTCCGGCAGGGGCGTCACCGACGGCGGTGACCTCCGGAGGGATACCTCCGGGCCACGAGGATGACGCCGGGAGCGTGTGACGGATCTTGATGACGCGTCGGCGAACCTCGTCGATGCCGAGTTGGTCAACGACCCACTTGAGGCGGGCGCGCAGTTTGTTGTCACGGTTGCCGGTTTGCTCGAACACGCGCAGCACGGCCTCGACCGTGGGGAGCAGGTCCTCGCGGGTCGTGAATTCCTCGAGGGCAAGAGCCGGGTGCGGAGTGGCACCGAGCCCTCCGGCGATGTACACACGAAAGCCGGTCTCCACCGAGCCGTCCTCGAGCGTTCGGGTGGCAGCCACCACGCCGACATCGTTGAACATCGCCTGGCCGCAATCCGTGGAACAACCCGAGAAGTTCACCTTGAACTTGCGGGGGAGCCGCTGGCCGAGCGGGTTGCGCACGAAGTGTCGATAGACGGCTTCGGCCCAGGGTGTGACGTCAAGATGCTCGTACGGGCACGCGCCGGCGAGGTGACACGCCATCACATTGCGCACCGTGTCGCCACACGCCTCGCGGCTCGTCAGGCCTACTGCGGCAAGCTTGCGGAGGAGGGCGGGGATGTTGCGCAGTTCGACGAAGTGGAACTGCACGTTCTGGCGAGTGGTGATATGCCCCCACCCACGCGAGAACTCGGTGGAGATCTCGCCGAACAGCTCCAGCTGCTCGGCGGTGATGGAGCCGGCGGGCACCTTCACGCGCACCATCTGGTTGGTCCCGCCCTGGCGCTGGCCGTAGATGCCGTTGTTCAGCCGCATCACCCGGAACACGTCCTCGGTGATCTCGCCGGCGAGGTACTGGCCGATGGCCTCCTCGAACCGTTCGATGTCACGGATCTGCTCGGCGTCGAGATCTCTGGGTTGCGGTGCGGGTGCGATGGTCACGAGTACTCCTGGGGCGGGTTTGGACGGTCAGGGTCCGGGGGTCTGGCCGATTTCGCGCAGCGCATCGTGCAATGCGGTACGGAGTCGGCGGGTCTGGTCGGGGGAGAGATGGGCAACGAGGCCGGTGCCGGGGCGGCCGAGGTCCTCGACGGTGAGGACGACACGCGGCTCCGCGTCGTCGTAGTCGTCGCAGACAGCGACGGCCCACGAGAGCGGTGTTGCGTCCTCGAGCCCGGCGGGGAGTTCATCAGGACCGAGTGGTTGATCGTCGATCGAGCGGCGCACGGTCAGACCACCGCGCCGGTGGGGACGATGTGCGGGCTCGTGAAGTCGAAGGCGGCAACGGCACCGATGACGATGGTGCACGGCGCCTCGAGCTCAGCGGTCCCGAGCAACCCAAGTGTTGTACGAGTGGTGTGCTGCTCGGGTCTGGTGCCCCAGCGGATCGCCGCAACAGGGGTGGACGGGTAGAGACCACCAGCGATGAGGCGCGCAGCGATGGAGGCGCGATACGCGACGCCCATGAGGACAACGATCGTGGTGCCGGTCTTGGCGAGGGCTTCCCACGCCACCTCCTCGGCGCCGCCGGATTCGCGGTGTCCGGTGACGACAGTGAAGCCGACCGACACGCCGCGGTGTGTTACCGGGATGCCGGCCGCGGCGGGTACTGCTACCGACGATGTGATGCCGGGAACAATCGTGTAGGGAACCTCCGCTGCCCGGAGTGCCTCGGCCTCCTCGCCGCCGCGCCCGAACACAAACGGATCCCCGCCCTTCAGGCGCACCACCTCGATCCCCTGGCTGCCGAGGTGGACAAGGAGGGCGTTGATGTTTTCCTGTGGGGTGGGCGCGCCCGGACGTTTGCCCACATCGATGAACTCGGCTCCCGGCTTGGCAAGCGAGAGGATCGACGCGTCGGCCAGTCGGTCGTGAACAATGACGTCGGCAGCAGCGACGAGGCGCGCCGCTCGGACGGTGAGGAGCTCCGGGTCGCCGGGTCCGGCGCCCACGAGGTGCACGGTCACTTCGCCGCCACCTCGGCGGCGCCGATTCGGTCCGCAAGCACTCGCGCGATGAGCGGCTCCCAGTCGAGACCTTCGGTGCTTAGGCCGTCGGCGTGAATGCGGGCCCGCTCGAGCGCGAGGTCGTTAACCACCGTGGCCCATTCGTCGCCGAAGTCCTGCTCGAGACGGCGCCGCAGCCAAGAGGACAGCGCCGGGCTCGCGCCGCCGGTGGAGGCCGTGAGCATGAGCGAGCCGCGCCGCACGACGGCGGGCAACGTGAAGGCGCAACGGTCCGGGTCATCCGCTGAGTTCACCCAGATCCCGAGCGCCTCGGCCTCATCGTAGATCTGCTGATCGACCGCAAGGTTTGCTGTAGCCGTGATGACGAGGCGGAATCCGGCAGCGTCCCCCGTGCGATATTCCCGCTCGATCAGCGAGACGGGCAGGTTGCGGAACCCCTCGTGTACGAGGGGTGCGAGCACGGTAACTGCGGCCGCGCACTCGAGTAGCTGCTCGGTCTTGCGAAGCGCGATACGTCCCGCGCCGACGACGAGACAGGGGCGTCCATCCAGGTTGAGGTTTACGGGGAATTGCATGGCGTTCCGAGCGTCGATGCGGCTGGTGGAACCGCAGCGTAGTCCCAACGCGGGCAATACTCCATAAAGTTGATAGGAAATGTCGACTTTATGGTTGTAGACTGGCCGGCCCGCTGCCGTCGAGCCGGAATCAGTTGCTGAAGGCCACGTCGTCCCAGACGGTGTAGCCGGCCTGATTCGCGCGGTTGTCGTCTTTGTTGATGAGCGTGAGCGTGTAGCTGCGCCCGGCCGTCACGACGACCGTGATCTGCCTCCACGTTCCAGTCGGCGTACAGGTCTTGCCGAGGACGGTGGTGGTCTTTGCGGCCGTGTTGTCCCGCAGTGTCGCTGTGGCGTAATCACGCGAGGTGTTGTTCACCGGGCAGACGTTGTAGTACCAGAAGGCAAGTCGGGTTGAACCCGCCGGGGCGGTAGCCGTCTGCACGATTTGGGAGGTCCCGTTCGTGGGCGCAGTCGAGCCGCTGCGGGCTCCGTAGGTGCCGGTGTGGGCGGTGGTGACCACAGTGTTCGCCGCCCCGGAGGCCGTCCAACCCGTAAGCGTTCCGGACTCGAAGCCGGGATTGAGCACTGAGTTCACGACGGGCGCCTTCACGGTGAGCGTAAACGTCGCCGTCTTGTTTTCCGCGGTGCCGACGGCGCGAACGGTGATGGGGTAGGAGCCGACCGCGGTGCCAGCGGCTGCCGACAGGGTGAGCGTGGTGCTCGCTCCCGAATTGACGGTGGTCGAGCCGAACGTCGCTGTCACGCCGGACGGCACGTTGGTGGCCGACAGCGCGAGAGACTGGGCGTTGCCAACTTTGCTGAGCGACACCGTGGACGCCACGCTGCCGATGCCCTGGGTGGCGGCACCGGAGGTGGGGGAAAGCGTCACGCCGAACGAACTGACGGTGAGCGTGTAATTGGTGGTGGTACTCGTGAGCGGACCGGTGCCCGTAATGGCGATGCTGTAGCTGCCGGCCGGTGTTGCGCCCGTGGTGGAGATCGTCATGGTGGTAGACGATCCGGTGGCGATTGGCGTCGAGCCAAAGGCGGCGGAAGCCCCCGTGGGCAGACCCGACGCAGACAGATTGATCAACTGTCCGGACCCGAGGGTGGTAGCGGTGTTCAGCGTGGTCTGCACCGAGCCACTGGGCGTGGTGCTGCCCGACAAGGGCGAGGGTGCGATCGTGAAGCCGTCGGTGGGCGGCGCGAGGCAGCCCGGGAGCGAGAACGAGGAGACCCGTGTTGACCAGTTGAATGAGCCCGAGGTCTTCAGGTATTCGGTGGAGAACCAGAACGTGCAGTCGTCGGCAGGGTCGGTGTTCATGGTGGCGTAGTCGCCCCAGCGGCGCAGCGAGCCGGTCTGGGCGCCGGTTGTCTGAAGCAGCACGGTCTCTCCCTGGGTCATCGTGCCGAGGGGGTCTCCAGCCAGGCGGCCGGTCACTGCGATATTCGGGTTGGAGGTACTACCGGAGATGGAGTAACCGAGCGCGATGTTGCCGACCTTGTCCATGGCGATGGAGGGCATCCAGCGGTGGGACGTGGTGGTGGGAATGAACGTTCCCTGTTGGTACACGGATGCGTTGTTGTTGGCATCAAGGCGGATCTCGTACCAACGGACGCCAACGGTGGATCCGACCTGCACCGAGTGCGACACGACGAGCGATTGGCGGTCTCCGAAGTTCCAGTACGCGTACCGGTTCATCAATCGATCGCCGAGGCCATCGAGGGTGTTGGTGGAGTCCAACTGGGTGATGCAGTTGCCGCCACCGCAGGCCATCGAGTACGTCGAGATCGTGAGCGAGGACGGGCCGGTGAAGGTGGTGTTCGCAGGTGTGGTGAAGTTCGGCTTGAACTTCCAGACAGCGAGGTCATTGTTGGACACGCCGAGCGCAATGATGGGGTTGGGCGCTCCGGCAGGCGGCGGCGTTGCGCTGTCGGCATCGCCCGCGAGCAGGCCGCCATACGACGATGAGGTGTTGTAACACTGCTGTGTAGCAGCGAGCCCGGAAAGCATCGAGACGCGGTCCATGGCGCAGACCGTGGCGTACAGCCACGAACCCGCAGCCGAAAACATGTTGTACGTCACGTAGTACGCGTCCGGCCAGACGGCGAACTTCGGGTAGTCGGGGAAGTTCGCGAACTGGAACGAGTAGCGGTAGTAGGCGCCGGTGGGATCGTTGGTCTGGGACACGGCGACACACTCGTAATACGGGCCGCTCGACGAGGAGACATTCGCAAACTGGGTAATGATCCAGCGCTCGGCATAGCGGTCGTAACGGACGACTCCGTCGCCGTCGTTCGAGGTCTGGCACGCACCGCCGAAGCCGGCGAAGATCGAGTTCGTGGCCGATGGTCCGTAAAGGATCGCGCCCGACTTTGTCTGGATCGTGAGACCGCTGTTCACGATCGTCATGACGTGGGACGGGCCGACGGCGGAATTGGTATCCGGAGGAGCGCTGTTGACAGTGAACGTCGAATATCCCCTGCCGATGGAGTCGAACCCCGCGCCGAGCGTCGGGGAGGAGGAACTCACCGGGCCCGCAGCCGAACCGGTGATGGATCCCTTCTGGCGTGCATTGCGCAGCGGTCCGATGAGGAGTGTCTGCGCCGCAGGGTCAACGCCGTTGCCGAGTACATGGGGGATGATCTTCTTGCGCAAGAGTTTGCGGGGCTTGTTCGTGCCGTCGTTCTTCGTCGGTGCGGCAGTGGCGTCGCCGTCCGCTGAGGCACCCTCCTCCTGGCTGGGGGGCTTCTGGGAGAGATTCCGCAGCTCTGGTGAAACGTCGTGGCGATGCGTGCGAACGATCGTGAGGTCCTCGATCGGGGCCACGCGTTCACCGGGGTCGGGGGCACTCGAGTTGCTCGACGGGTTGTCCACGGCACAGGCGGAAATGCTGGCAAGGGCCACTACGGCGGCGAGCATTCGGGCACTCAGGCGGCGGCTGGGCATGACAATCCTTTGTCCGGTAGAACCAACATGACGCTACCACTTTGTGCCCTTGGTGAGCCACGGATTGCGAGAGTATGGACGTACTGCGGCAGGGCCTTGACGGGGCGCTGAGCCACTCCGCTGCGCTTTGGGAGAGGCTGCCGTGCCGGTTGGGGCTACTTCCAGGCGAAGACGGGCTGTTCGTAGCCGGCTACCCGTTCGCAAACTCCCTCGATAGCCACCCTTCGGAACTGCAGCATGACCGCCGCAGTAGGTGCGTGGATGGTCGAGGTGTTGAAGAACATCTGGACAACGGGCCGATCGGACTCGGGGATGCTGACGAAGGTCGGGGCGTCGGGGCGCTGCAGTTCGGAGAAGGCGACGTGGTGGACCGAATGCACCTCGGCTGGGTTGGGTGTCATCGCTGGGCTCTGCCCGCCCCACACGACGACGGGGGTAATGCAGTATCCCGAGCGCGTGACGTAGTCGTCGAGCACGCCGAGCACCTGCTCCTCGGGCACCGCGAGCCCGAGTTCCTCCTCGAGTTCGCGCAGGGCGGCCTGTACGGGGGTCTCGCCGTCGTCGAGACGACCACCCGGGAGGGCCCACTGGCCCCCGTGGGACCGCAACGACGAGGAACGCTTGGTGAGCAGGATGCCCGGTTCGTTCGCCTCGTGCGTCACCACCACGGCAACGGCGGCGTGGCGAAGGCCGTTGAGGTCCACGCCGAGGCGCTCATGCACTGCGAGATTCGAGCGGAGCGCGGACATGAGTTGGGACGGGTCACTCACCACCGACACACGGTAGGCGACCGGGCTTGGAGACCCACTACGTTTCGGATGGGGTGAGTGACCGCTCGGCCCGGTCAGAAGGGGTACACACCGATGAGCTCCACGCTGGAGATCCAGGCACCCATGCAGGGAACGATCGTTGAGGTTCAGGTCAAAGTCGGTGACCTCGTCCGGCTGGGGCAGCCCCTGTTGATCATGGAGTCGATGAAGCTCGAGCACGTCGTCGAGGCGGAGATCAACGGCGTGGTCCGTCTGCTCTCGGTCTCACCGGGCGAGACGGTCAAGGAGGGCCAGGTGCTGGTCCGCATCGAGGAGGCCGAGGTGTCGGCAGCGGCGGAGCAGGAGGTCGCAGAGGTTGATCTCGACCGCATCCGCCCCGACCTCGCGGCGGTCATCGAGCGCCACGCCATCGGCCTCGACGCCGCGAGGCCGGACATGGTGGAGCGGCGCCGCAAGGTGCACCGCCGAACCACGCGGGAGAACATCGCTGACCTCGTCGACGACGGCACGTTCGTGGAGTACGGACCCCTCGTGATCGCGCCACAGCGGCGCAGGCACTCGGTGGAATACCTGATCCGGCGCACACCTGCCGACGGTCTGGTCGGCGGGATCGGCGAGGTGAACGGCCATCTGTTCGAGGGCCACAAGAAGCAGGTGGTCGCCATGTCGTACGACTACACAGTGCTCGCCGGCACCCAGGGCGGACAGAACCATCGCAAGAAGGACCGCCTGTTCGAGCTGGCCGAGAAGTGGAAGCTCCCCGTGGTCCTCTTCACCGAGGGTGGTGGCGGCCGCCCGGGTGACACTGACGGCATGGGCGGCTCGGGGCTGGACTGCCTCGCGTTCTACTTGTTCGCTCGCCTCAGTGGAGCGGTGCCGATCGTCGCCATCAACAGTGGCTATTGCTTTGCGGGCAATGCGGCACTGCTCGGTTGTGCCGATGTTGTGATCGCCGCAAAGGACTCCAACATCGGGATGGGTGGCCCCGCGATGATCGAGGGTGGTGGTCTCGGTGTGTACGAGCCGAAAGAAATCGGCCCGATGAGCGTGCAGGTGCCCAACGGTGTCGTCGACATCGAGGTGGAGGACGAGATCGAGGCCGTTGCCGTCGCCAAGAAGTATCTCTCGTACTTCCAGGGTGCGGTGAGCGAGTGGGACTGTGCAGACCAGCGGCTGCTGCGCTCGGTCATCCCGGAGAACCGCCTCCGCATGTACGACGTTCGCACGGTGATCGACCTGATGTTCGATACGGACTCCGTCCTCGAACTGCGCCCGCGCTTCGGCGTCGGGATGATCACGGCGTTCGCCCGCATCGAGGGTCGGCCGGTCGGTGTCGTCGCCAACAACCCGGCACACCTCGCCGGGGCCATTGACAGCGACAACGCCGACAAGGCGGCGCGCTTCATCCAGCTGTGCGACGCCTTCGACATCCCGATCATCACGCTCATCGACACACCCGGGATGATGGTGGGCCCCGAGGTCGAAAAGACTGCGCTCGTTCGGCACTGCTCACGGCTGTTCGTCACCGCCGCGAACGCAACGGTTCCGATGGTGTCGATCGTCCTGCGTAAGTGCTACGGCCTCGGCTCGCAGGGCATGGCAGCGGCAACGCTCAAGGCTCCCGTCATCACCGTGGCGTGGCCCACTGGTGAGTTCGGCGGTATGGGCCTCGAGGGGTTCGTACGCCTCGGCTACCGCAAGGAGATCGAGGAGGCAACCGCCGAGGACCCGGAAAAGGGTGAGGCGCTTTACCGGCAGCTCGTCGACAAGATGTACGACCACGGCAAGGCCCTGAACACGGCGACATGGTTCGAAATTGACGATGTCATCGACCCGGCAGAGAGTCGCAAGGTGATCTCCCGTGCACTGGCCGCCACGCCGCCACCGCCCGCCCGTGAGCACAAGAAGCATCCATATATCGACACCTGGTAAGGCCGGGTCAGGCGCGGATGATGGCCGACAGCATGGCCTGCATTTTCGCCTGGGTCTCGGCGAGCTCGGACAGCGGATCGCTGTCGGCAACGATGCCGCCGCCTGCGTAGAGCCTTGCGGTCCGACGGTCTTCGCTGAGCCGGGCACAGCGGATAGCGACGGCCCACGTGCCGTTGCCGTCCGCGTCGACCCAGCCGACCGCCCCACCGTAGGGCCCACGCTCGATACCTTCGACACGGTCGATGAGCCGCAGCGCCTCATCCCGCGGGTGGCCGCCGAGCGCCGGTGTCGGGCAGAGGACCTCCACGAGTTCGAGCACGTTCGGAGCCGGGTGGGAAAGCCGGCCTTCGACGAGCGTGCCGAGGTGTTGCACGTTGGCAACTTTGACGATGGAGGGCTCTGGCTCCCAGTCGAGATAGCTGCACCAGGGGAGCAAGGCGTCGTGCACCATCTCGATGACGATGCGGTGCTCGATCTGGTTCTTGGTGGAGGCTACGAGGGCTGCGGCGAGACGCTCGTCCACGGTGGGGTCGCCGACGCGTGGAGCGGTCCCTGCGAGAGGGTGCGATCGGACAGTGTCACCGGCGCGCGAGACGAGCAGTTCTGGTGAGGCCCCGAGGAAACCGTCAATGCTGTACCGGTACGAGGAGCCGAAGGAGGACCGGAGTCGGAGCAGGGTGGCGTGAACGTCGATCGGCCTGCTGGAGCGCACCACGACGTCCCGGGCGATGACCGCCTTGGTGATCGAGCCGTCGCGCACGGCATCACGTGCAGCGGTGACCGCTGCGAGATAGGTCGCCTCGTCCACGCCGGGCTCGATGCTGAACGACGAGACCGTCGGGGAGGGTGTCGGTTCGGCGTCGATGTGGTCGGTGGTTCTGTCGATGCGCGTGATCCACTTGCGCCCCTCGCCGTCCTTGCCGACCACCACACGGGGGATCACCAGGGACCACGGCTCCCCGGGCCGGAACGGCTTCACCCCGAGCGCTATCGCGCCGGTTCCCGGCCCTCCCACGTCGCCGTCCCGGTCGATCGCGGCGAGGAACTCCGCAACCTCACGGCTATCGACCGTTGCTGCAACGCCGCGTGCGGCAAAGCCGACACCGTCGCGAACAAAGAGATACCCGGTGGACCCTGCCACGTCATTCAGATCGACGTCTGCGTCCAGCGCCTTGGTGACGGCTCGCATGGTTCGGGTTAGCGGCGCGTGGCCGTGATGAGCTGTGCTGCGCCACCGAACAGCAGGACACGCTGCACCGAGGTGAAGCCTGCCTGCTCCAGGCGGGCGAGCATCTCGGGCGCTGGCGGGAGGTATGCCAGCGACTTCGGCAGATAGCTATAGGCCGAGCGGTTGGAGAGCAGGCCCCCGATCATTGGGACCACCTTCTTGAAGTAGATCCCGTGGCCCCAGCGGAGGAACCGGTTCTCCGGCTCGCAGGCGTCGAGCAGGGCGACACGACCGTGCGGTCGGACCACCCGAGCCACGTCGTCGAAGAATGCCCCGAGGTCAACGAAGTTGCGCAGGGCAAACCCGCAGGTCACCCCGTCGGCGACGCCGTCGGCGAACGGCATCATGCAGACGTCACCCTGCACTCGAGGGGCGCCACTGCGCTGGTCGGCGCTGAGCATCCCGAAGCTGAAGTCCACCGAGACCGGCCGGTGGCCCTGATTGGCGAGTTCGATGCACAGGTCGCCGGTGCCCGAGGCGAGGTCCAGCACGAGACTCCCGGCCGCAAGATCGAGATCACGGACCGCTCGCCTGCGCCAAGACACGTCGAGGCGGAACGTCATGAGCCGGTTCACCATGTCGTACCGGGGTGCGATGGTGTCGAACATCTGTCGAACAGCCCGATGCTTGGCTGCGCCGGTCGGCAGGTCGGCGTCGAGCGGCGGACGATCAGCCGACTGGTTCATGCCCCCGAAGGCTAACGGAGGGGCGCGGCGGCCCGAGCGGGCTCAGGCGAAGAGGCGGAAGATGATCTCGGCAACGCAGGAGGGCTTGGTGGCGCCCTCCACTTCGAAGGTGAACTCGAGGGTGATCTCCACGCCGCCGGTAACGTCTTTCACCTCGACCAACTTCACGCCGAGGCGGAGCCGTGAGCCGACGGGGACGGGCGAGGGGAAGCGAACCTTGTTGGTGCCGTAGTTGACCCCCATTGAGAAGCCATCCACCCGTACGACCTGCGGGTAGAGCACCGGGCCGAGCGACAGCGTGAGGTAGCCGTGGGCGATCGGTGCCCCGAACGGGCCCGCTTTCGCACGCTCGACATCGACGTGGATCCACTGGTAATCACCCGTGGCCTCAGCGAACTGGTTTACCCGCTCCTGGGTGATGTCCATGTACGGGCTGTATCCGAGATGCTCGCCGACGAGCGACTTGAGCTCCTCGGCGCCGTTGATGACTTTTGCTGCCATCCCCCCTGTGTACCAGATCGTCGATCGTGCCGCCTAGGGCGCTCCGGTTCGGGACCTGCTACAAACCCATACTGTGCCCGATTTCCTGACCACGTTCGCGCAGACCCAACCCGACAAGCCGTCCGTGATCGACGATCGTCCTGACGGCACGGCGGTCAGCATCGACTACGCAACCCTCGAGACACGGTCGAACCAGTTGGCGAACGTGCTGTTGGCGCACGGCGTGCGCCAGAACACTCGCGTCGTCTGGTGCGGAAAGAACTCGATCGGCACGGTGATCGCGATGAACGCGACGCGCAAGATCGCTGCCACTGCTGTTCCGCTCAACTATCGGCTCTCCGACGAGGAGGCGGCCTATGTGGTTGATCACTGCGATGCCGAAGTGGTGTACACCGATGCCGAATACGCCTCGCTGTTCGCCCGGATAGCGCCGTCCACGCCGAAGGTACGTGCGGTGCTGGTGTTCGACGGAGTGGTTCCGGATGGGATGCTCGACGCAGATTTGCTCTGTGTGGCGGCAGCGTCAACGCCGCCCCCCGTGGACCCCTCGCTCGGACCGGGGGACACGATGATCTATACCTCCGGTACCACCGGCAAGCCCAAGGGGGCGTTGCGGCGAGGTGCTTCTGGAAGCGTGCAGGTGATGGCACTGCTCGATTACATCGGCTACCGCAACGACGACGTGTACATCACGACCGGCCCGCTGTATCACTCGGGCCCCGGGTCCTTCCTGAGCCGGGGGCAGCTGTTCGGCCAGACCTCGGTCATCCAGCGCAAGTTCGACGCGGTTGACTGGTTGCGACTGGTGGATAAGTACCGATGCACGTCGACGTTCTCCGCCCCCACCCCGATCCGGATGATCTGCAGCACACCGACAGACGTGATGGGGCGATACGACCGGTCCTCGATGCGGGTGATGATCGGCAATGCAGCACCCTGGAGCATGGCGCTGAAGCATCAGTACCTTGAGCACTTCCCGGCCGAGAGCCTCTGGGAGATCTATGGCTCCTCGGAGCTTGGTGTGAACTGTTTGCTCCGTCCGGAGGACCAATTGCGCAAGCCGGGGTCCTGTGGACGGGAGGCCCCGATGGTGGAGATCCGGCTGTACGCGGAGGATGGGTCGATCGTCACCGGTGCCGGGCCGGACGCCGTTGGCGAACTGTTCGTACGGGCCCCGGCCGTGTTCTCCGATTACCACAAGGAGCATTCCCGCTACCTCGACGACCAGCGCGATGGATTCCAGACCGTTGGCGATATCGCGTACCGGGATGACGAGGGATACGTCTACATCTGCGACCGCAAGAAGGACATGATCATCTCCGGTGGCGTGAACGTCTATCCAGCCGAGATCGAGGCGGCGCTCGAGCTTCACCCCGATGTCTACGAGGTGTCGGTGTTCGGCGTGCCGAGCGAGGAGTGGGGCGAGAGCGTCCACGCCGTCGTGGTGAGGAGACCGGGCTCCGCGCTCGACGAGACCCTGCTCGTTGCGCACGCCCGCGAGCACCTCGCTGGGTTCAAGGTGCCAAAGACCGTCAGCTGGATCGAGGAACTCCCCAAGACCGGCTCGGGGAAGGTGCTGAAGCGGGAACTCAGGGCTCCGTACTGGGCCGGAAGGGACCGAAGGGTCTGAGCGGACCTGCTTCAGGCACTCCGGCTACCGCTACGGTGACGTTCCATGGGTCTGCTCGACGGCAAGAACATCGTGATCACCGGCGTCCTCACGGATGCATCGCTCGCCTTCGGCGTGGCAAGGATCGCGCAGGAACAGGGCGCCAACGTGGTGCTCACGGGGGCGGGTCGGGGCCTCAGCCTGACCGAGCGCACTGCCCGCAAGCTTCCGCAGCCGGCGCCGGTTTTCGAGCTGGATGTCACCTCCTCCGAGCATCTCGCCCGGGTGCGCAACGACGTCGCCGCCATTTGGGATCGTGTCGACGGGGTGCTCCACTCCATCGGGTTCGCGCCGGAAGCATGTCTGGGCGACGATTTTATGGCCGCTCAGTGGGACGACGTAGCGGTCGCGATCCACGTCTCGGCGTACTCGCTGAAAGCACTGGCCGACGCGTTTGTGCCGCTGATGCACGGTGGCGGCTCGATCGTTGGGCTGGATTTCGACAACTCCGTGGCCTGGCCCGCATACAACTGGATGGGCGTCGCTAAGTCGGCACTCGAATCGACCAGTCGTTATCTCGCCAAGGAATTGGGCCCCCGGGGCATCCGCTCCAACCTTGTTGCGGCCGGACCGGTGAAGACGATGGCGGCCAAGTCGATCCCGGGTTTCCGCAAGTTCGAGGACGTGTGGGACGATCGTGCACCGTTGGGGTGGGATGTCACCGACTCGACTGCGGTGGCGAAGGCCTGTGTTGCTCTCCTGAGCGACTGGTTCCCGTCCACCACGGGCGAGATCATTCACGTCGACGGCGGCTATCACGCCGTCGGTGCGTGACCCGTAGCGAGATTGGGGAGTGAAGGACATGCGTATCGGAATCTTGGGTGGGACCGGACCGGCAGGATCAGCACTCGGCGCCCGTCTGGCGTCGATCGGGTACGAGGTCGTTCTCGGCTCCCGCTCGCGTTATCGCGCACTCGAGGCAGTCGACAACATCAAGGCGGAGCATCCCAGCCACACGCTTGCCATCGAGGCGGGGGACAACAGTGACGCCGCCCGTTGCGACGTCGTGGTCATCGCCACCCCGTGGGACTCGGCGGCCACGACGGCTTCGGAGAACGAGGCCGATCTCGCCGGCAAAGTGGTCATCTGCATGGCGAACGCGCTCGTGCGGGTGGGTAAGGAGTTCCAGCCGCTCGTCCCGCCGCGCGGGAGCGTGGCGGCACACGTGAGTGCTGCGGTGCCGAGTTGTCGCCTCGTGGCGGCTATGCACCACCTGCCTGCCAAGGAGCTCGGTCACCTCGATCACCCCATCGACAGCGACGTGCTGATCTGCTCCGACGACCCGACGGCGACAGCGGTGGTCATGGAGATCATCGGGAAGATCCCCGGGTGCCGGCCGCTCGATGCGGGCGAGCTCTCGAATGCCATGGCGATCGAGGCGTTCACGGCGGTGCTCCTTCAGCTGAACGTGAAGTACAAGACCAGGGTGGCCCCGAAGCTCACAGGGATCAAGGGCTGAGGCCTACGCTCTCATGTCGATGAAGCTCTACGACACGGCGAGGCAGGCGATCGTGCCGTTCGAGCCCGGACCGACCGTGCTCATGTACACGTGCGGTATCACGCCGTACGACGCGACGCATCTCGGACACGCCGCCACGTTCGTGTCATACGACGTGCTCCAGCGCCGGCTCATCGACCTCGGCCACACAGTGAAGTGCGTTCGCAACGTCACCGACGTGGACGACCCACTGTTCGCGAAGGCCCGTGAGCTTGGCGTGCACTATCTCGATCTCGCCGCCGGGGAGGAGGCTCGCTTCGAGCGCGACATGGTCGCGCTCAACGCCCTCCCGGTGTTCAGCACGCCCCGTGCCTCGTCGGCAATCCCGGACATCCGCGGCTTCATCGGAATGGTTCTGGATCGGGGTTTTGCCTACCAGGCCGGTGGATCGGTGTATTTCGACGTGTCGAAGTCCCCCGATTTCGGCTCGGTCAGTCACTACACCGAGGAGCAGATGATCGGGTTCGCCCGCGAGCGCGGAGGCGACGTGGACAATCCGGCTAAGCGTCATCCGCTCGACTTCGTCCTCTGGCAGCCTTCGGCTGAGGACGAGCCCTCCTGGGAGACCATGTGGGGACCGGGGCGCCCGGGTTGGCACATCGAGTGCTCGGCCCTCGCCCTGCGGGAACTCGGCACGACAATCGATCTGCACGGTGGCGGAAGCGACCTGATCTTCCCGCATCACGAGTGCGAGCGGGCCCAGAGCGAGGCAGCGACCGGGGAACCGTTCGTCCGCCACTGGATGCATACGGCCATGATCCACAAGGACGGCCAGAAGATGTCCAAGAGCCTCGGGAACCTGATCTTCGTGGACAGGCTGCGCGAGACGTGGGACCCGCGGGCCATCCGTCTGGCGATCATCGAGCATCACTACCGGGTGCCGTGGGAGTGGGATGACACAGTGATGCCCCGTGCTGCGGTTCGCCTAGGACAGTGGCTCGCTGCGTCCGGTTCCGGTTCGGTGCCGGGTTCGGCCATCGCTGAGGTCCGGGAACGCCTCGACGACGATCTCGATACCCCCGCCGCGCTCGCAGCGGTCGATAGCGCTGCCTCCCGGGGCGAGTCCGTCGCCGCAGCGGCCGCGCTCCTCGGCGTTGAACTCGTCTGACGACCCCCGCGTCGTTCCCACGGCTTTGCCCGTCAGTAGGCTCGTGAGCCGTATGTCTGACATCGCTGTGCTCCTTCCCGACGGGTCCTCCCGTTCGCTCCCCGCAGGGTCCACCGCGCTCGACCTCGCAGCGTCGATCGGCTCGCGACTTGCCAAGGCGGCGGTTGCAGCAGTTGTCGATGGCGAGGAACGTGACCTCGGTGTGCCCCTCGCCGGTGGTTCCACCGTTGCGATCATCACGACGGATTCTGATGCCGGCAGGCACGTACTCCGTCACTCCACGGCTCACGTGATGGCCCAGGCAGTGCTGCAACTGTTCCCGGGCGCGCGTTACACCATCGGTCCGGCGATTGAGGACGGCTTCTACTACGACTTCGAACTGCTAGGCGGCCGGACGTTCAGCGCGGACGACCTCGCGGCCATCGACGGGCGCATGCGCGAGATCATCAAGGCTGACCAGCCCTTCGTCCGCGACGAACTTCCTGCGGCCGAGGCGTTGCGACTGTTCGCAGATCAGCCGTACAAGTGCGAGATCATCGAGCGCGTGTCGACCGGCTCGGCTGACGGCGCAGACGCCGGAGAGGTTGGCTCGGGCGAGGCGATCAGCATCTACCGCAACTCGGACTCGTTCGTGGATCTCTGCCGCGGGCCGCACGTGCCCAGCACCTCCCGGCTCGGCCACTTCCGGCTCATGAAGGTTGCCGGTGCCTACTGGCGGGGCAGCGAGAAGGGCCCGATGCTGCAGCGCATCTACGGCACCGCGTGGGAGAGCAAGGACGCCTTGGCTGCGCACCTCCACCGCCTGGAGGAGGCCGAGAAGCGTGACCACCGCAAGCTTGCCGTCGAACTTGATCTCCTCAGCTTCCCCTCCGAGCTCGGAGGGGGTCTTGCGGTGTGGCACCCCAAGGGTGGCATCGTCCGCAAGCTGATGGAGGACTACAGCCGTTCCCGCCACCAGAACGGTGGGTACCAATTCGTGTTCACGCCGCACCTAGCGAACGCGAACCTGTTCCAGACCTCCGGTCACTTGGACTTCTATCGGGACGGCATGTACCCGCCGATGGAGATGGACAACGGCGTCTACTACCCCAAGCCGATGAACTGCCCGATGCACTGCCTGATCTTCCGGTCTCGGCAGCGTTCGTACCGTGAGCTGCCGCTGCGGCTGTTCGAACTCGGCACGGTGTATCGCTACGAGCGCGCGGGGACCCTGCACGGGCTCATGCGGATCCGTGGGTTCACCCAGGACGACAGCCACATCTACTGCACCGAGGACCAACTGCAGGACGAGATTGCGTCGCTGCTCGACTTCGTTATGAGCGTGCTCCGCGCCTTCGGCTTCCACGAGTTCACGGCAAACCTGTCCACCAAGGATCCCGAGAAGTACGTCGGCGAGGACGCCATCTGGGAACGGTCCACCGAGGCGCTCCGCCTCGCGCTCGAGAAGTACGGCCTCCCATACCGGGTGAAAGAGGGCGACGCCGCTTTCTACGGACCGAAGATCGACATTGATGTCAAGGACGCGATCGGTCGGACCTGGCAGTTGTCCACGATTCAGTGCGACTTCAACCTGCCGGAGCGCTTCGGCCTCGAGTACGTCGGCACCGACAGTGCCCGTCACCGGCCGATCATGCTGCACCGCGCGCTGTTCGGATCGGTTGAGCGTTTCTTCGGTGTCCTCGTGGAGCACTACGCGGGGGCCTTCCCAACGTGGATGGCGCCCGTCCAGGTGCGGGTGCTCCCGGTTGCTGGCGTGCATCAGGCCTACGCCGAGACTGTTGTCGCCCGACTCAGCTCCAGTGGGTTCCGCGCCGATTTCGTGGACTCGAGCGAGCCGCTCGGCAAGCGCATCCGAAACGGCAAGGTGGAGAAGATTCCCTACGTGCTGGTGGTCGGCGATCAAGACGTCGCCGCCGGTACTGCCGGGGTGAATCCCCGGGGTGGCGAGGTGGAGCGTGATGTCTCGATCGAGGACTTCCTCGACCGGCTTCACGCAGACGTCTCTGTTGCCGACCTCGACGCATGACCTGGGGTCGGTAATGTCGGAACTGCAGCGCCTCTGGAACGGGTGGCGCAACGAGTACGTCACCTCGGCCGGGGCAGCTGGTGGTGTCGGCGCCGACGATGCCACGAGCGGCCGCGGATCGGTGTTTACGCGGATCCTGCGTTCGGGGATGAGCGACGAGCAGGCATACATCGTGTTCCGTGGGGCGGAGGTGTTTGCCATCCTCAATGCGTTCCCATACGCCGTGGGCCACGTGCTCGTACTGCCTTACCGCGAGGTTTCCGAACTGGAACTGCTCACACCGATCGAGTCGGCCGAGTTGTGGCAGGCAGTGTCGTGCGCCGTGCAGGCGATCAAGACGGCCTACCGCCCTGAGGGCCTCAACGTCGGTATCAATCTGGGAAAGCCGGCGGGCGGGAGCGTTAGCCAGCACCTTCACGTCCATGTGCTTCCCCGGTGGAGCGGCGACGTGAACTTCATGGAGGCGATCGCGAACACGAGAACCCTCCCGGAAACCCTGCTCGTCACGGCCGAGAAGATCCGGGAGGCATGGCCCTCAGCCGGATCCCCGGGGCCGGGGCCTGCGGCGGTAGCGTGAGGTTCCGCATGGCAGAGCCGACAACCCCCAATCCCGACAACGTCACCGACGTGCTGCCCGACGACCTGAACGCCGTCGGTTTCGTCGGACCGCACCGCTTCCCAGACAACAGCCGCCGCCGGATCCCGGGTGTGATGTACCTGGTGATCGCCGCACTCTGTCTCGTTCTCTGGATTGTTCGCAACGATCAGGACCCGGTGTTTGTGAACCGGGGAATGGTGATCGCCGCCTGCTTCCTCGGTGCCGCTGGGTTGTTCTCCATCACCTCGGGTTGGCGCATGAAGATCGACGAGAAGGAAGCGCTCGTCGTCGCAACCCGGGCAGTTGGCTTTCCGGTTGGCCATGCCTCCGCCCAGCAGGTTTGGCGTGGCCTTCGGGCCCGGCCGACCTGGCGTGTCCTGTGCTATTCCGCCGAGGACCCGCCACGGCGTCGTGGCTTCGTGCTCGTGGATGCCGTCGACGGTCGCATGATCGAACAGATGGCCGAGGACAATCCGGAGAGCGACTGGGTTACGGAGTAGCCGCGGCCGGTGCCCGCACCGAGCCGATGGCGAGCACCTTGCCCTTGGCGCCGAGAGCGGCAACCACGTAGAAGGTGCCCGCCTGCGGGCGACCGTCAGTGGCAGTGGTTACCTTATTGCGGTTCACGGTAGAGATCTTCTTGCCCTTGGGCAGCGTGTTGCCGTTCCACGAGCGAACTCGAATCACTTCGTACCGCTTGACGCCAGGGCCGCCGAACGGCGTCCAGGAGATCACGATCTTGGCTCCCTTGCGCCCTGCCGAGACGGCGAGTCGGGCAGGTGGGACACGCGTCGCGGGCCGAACGCTCGTAGAGGGGGTTACCGCAGTAACTTCCGGACTCGACGTTGTTGACGGCGTGTTGCTGGTCGGACTCTCCCGGGGCACCTCGGTGGTGGTCCGGGGTGTGGTCGTTGTCGGGGGAGCGGGTCGGGGTGCTTCGGTGTCGATCGGTTCGGAGGACGCCTGCGGTTGGAGCCGTCCGCCGACCACGACATAGCGGGACAGCGGTGCGATGACATCTGAGCCGAACAGACCTTTGGCGCCGGTGCCCGCCTCGACGATCGCCCCCTCGGGAAGTTCCTCGCCGGCGAGGGGCGTGAGTACCTCCCCGTCGGGGAGTCGGACAGTGACGCCCTGGGAATAGGCGACGACAAGTGACGTCTGCGGCGCCGGATCCTGCACCACGACAATCAGCGCGACACTGGCGGCAACACCGACCAACACGGTGGACCCGACCAAGGCGGGCCGCCGGAGCAGGCGTCTGGACGCCGTGGTCTGTCGCCCGGCGGTTGCCCTTGCGGACGCCGCCTCACGCCAGCGAGCAGCGATGCGCGCAACGCTGATCTCGTCGGCGTCGGCTACCGGCAGGCTGCCGAGTTCGTGGAGGGTCCGTTCGAGCCTGTCCTTATCCATCTTGTTCACCTCCCTCATTCGTATTGTGGGCCATTGTGTCCGTCGACACGTTGTCGATTGATGACTTGCTGGAGTGCATTGAGCGCCCGGTGGAGCACGGCGGCTACGACCGAAGGCGTGATCCCCATGATCTCGGCGGTCTCCTGTGGCGACAGCCCTGCGAGGTACCGAAGCGAGATGACTTCCTGGTGGCGAGGGTTGAGTCGGTTGAGTGCCTTGCGGACCGCTGCATGGTCAGAGCGGTCCACGGTGATATCTGCGGGGTCGGGCACCCTGGGCAGGGGGGTCGATTCGATACGTTCCTGCGCCCGGCGCCCTCGAGCGGTCTTCCTGAAGTGCGACGCGAGCTCGTTTGATGCGATGCGGAACAGCCACGGGCCGACGCCTTGGTCGGGCACTTCCAGTCCAGGGAGGTTGCGCCAGGCTCGCTCGAACACGATGGCGGTGATGTCGTCTGCGACTGTGGTGTTGCCGCAGCGGCGCACGGCGAAGGCTCGAACACGATGCACGTACCGGCGGTAGAGCACAGCGAATGCCTCGGGATCATGGGGTGCACGACCCACGAGGTCGCGGTCGCTGGAGGGGTCGTCGAGGGGCACCGGTACACAGTGTGGCTGATTGACCGCGTCGATTGTGTCGACTGGGTTCGGCCGTCGTTGTCCACGGTGACTACAACTCCGAACGTGGTCGATGATTACGGTCCGTGGTGCACCAATCTGTCGGTGCGGTCGCACTAGCCTGAGGTACATGTTCGACGGCAAGTTCCGTGCACCGGTCGAGCGTGCGGTGAAGCCCATCGGCGACACCCTGCGCCGAACCAAGATGAGTCCGGATCACCTCACCCTTATCGGTCTGATTATCGGGGCCGCTGCTGGCGTTGCAATCGGTGCAGGCAAGCTTCGACTCGGTTTGCTCCTTGTCATCCTTGCGGCCCTTCCCGATCTTCTTGATGGTGCCCTCGCGAAGGCGAGCGGAACCTCGAGCCAGCGTGGCGCGTTCTTCGACTCAGTGATCGACCGGGTAACCGACGCATTCCTGTTTGGAGGGCTCGCTTGGTATTTCATCAAGAGTCATCCTGAGCACCCCGAACTCGGAGTACTTCCGATGGCGGTCTTGGCAGTTTCCTCGATCATCTCTTACGAGCGAGCGAAGGCAGAATCGCTCGGTCTTGTTGCCAAGGGTGGGCTGATGGAGCGGGCGGAGCGGGTGATCCTGCTGTGCTTCGGGCTGCTGTTCGACAACCTGCTCGTTTGGGTGATGTGGCTGATGCTCGCGCTCGTGACAATGACGGCGGTGCAGCGCTTCTTCAAGGTCTGGAAGCAGGCTGCGGTGGCGCCGGTGGTGGCGGCCAGGATCGAACAGCGTCGGTCCCGGCGTCAGTCGAGGCGTGGTGCCCGCGCGGATCGGCGTGGTGGCGCTCGACCGAAGGGCGGCCGCTCGCGACCGTCCGCGTCCGCCTGAGGCTTTCGCCTGAATGGCGAGGGAGCAGGGCTTGCTCGGGGAGACACTGACCGCAGCGCGCTACCGGCTCGCTGCCGTTGCGGCGAACGCCCTTCCCGGGCCGGTCGCGCAGAACCTGTGCAGGTTTGCCGGCACCGGTTTGGCGTTGGCATTCCGTGACCGTCGGTTGATCGTGGAGCGCCACCTCCGCAGGGTCAATCCGTTGTACACCGAGCAGGAACTCGAGGAAGCGGTGCAGGGGGCCTTTGACTCCTACGGCCGCTACTGGATGGAGAGCTTTCGGCTACCACACCTGTCGGATCGGGCCGTCGAGCGCGGGTTCACCATGGTTGGCTACGAGAACGTCGTGGAAGGTCTTGAACGCGGCAAGGGGGTGATCCTCGCGCTGCCCCACCTCGGTGGATGGGAGTGGGCGGGTCGTTGGCTCGCGCTGCAAGGCCAGCGACTCACCGTCGTGGTCGAGCAGTTGGAGAACAAGGAACTGTTTGAGTGGTTCCGCAAGCTCCGCTCGGACCTCGGCATGACCGTTGTACCGGTCGGCCCTTCGGCCGCTGCAGCGGTTGCCCGCGCCCTGAAGGCAAACGAGGTGGTGTGCCTGCTCTGCGACCGGGACATCCAGGGTGGCGGTGTGCACGTGGAGTTCTTCGGAGAACGAACGACACTGCCGGCCGGACCGGCGATGTTGTCCTTGCGCACCGGTGCGCCAATAGTTCCGGCGGCTGTCTACTTTGAGCGTCGTTACAACGGTCACCATGCGCTTGTCCGGCCGGCAGTCCCGGCCGAGCGCAGCGGCGCAGGTCTGCGGGACGACGTGCAGCGAGTGACCCAAGAACTCGCGCGGGAGCTGGAGGTGCTCATTCGTCGAGCACCGGAGCAGTGGCACCTGTTCCAGCCCAACTGGCCGAGCGATCCGGGTTACGGGGAATAGCGGGAAATCGCCTTTTCTCGTGCCGCACTCTTTCGTTCAGGTTGTGGCGCGGTGGTGATCGTGGTGGCGGATCGACGCCGTCGTTCGAGCAACGTCTGAGCACACGCGAGTTGATCGGTCGATCGGCCGCCCACCCGGGCGGCCGATCCGCGCTTTGGTCACCGGACAGCGAAGCGAGGTCGGGTGACCGTCACGGGGTCCCGAAAACCTGCAGGCAACCGTGGTCAACCGGTGGGGACGCGTCGATGTGCTAAAAAATGCAGAATTTCTCGGAAAGGTGGAGGCATGAAAAAGGTTCCTTTCGCTTCGATTATCGCGCTGGGTGTGGTTTCGCTGGGCGTTGGTTCGGCTTCGGCCCAGTCCCCAGCGGTGACACCTGCAGCGGTGACGTGTTACGCCCCCGCCACGGGACCTGTTGGTGCAACTGGTCCGCAGGGTGCGACTGGGGTCACCGGTGCGACCGGTGACCCGGCTAACGCCCCGAACGGGGCGCCGCGTGCTGTGCATGTCCGGGGCAAGTATCCGTCGTGCGACACGATCCCGGGTGTCTGCCTCGACGGAGTCATTGCAGGTTCGCAGGGCATGGCGGGGCCAACTGGTGCCAGCGGTCCGCAGGGCGACACTGGGGAACTCGTCCTCAACGGAGCGCCGCGCGCCGTGCACGTGCGTGGAGTGCCGTCGGATCCCTGCGCGGGGATCCCGGGGACGTGTCAGTACGGGCTCCAGGGTCCTGATGGGGCCACCGGTCCGATCGGCGACACCGGCGCCCAGGGGCAACAAGGATCTTCCGCCGGGCCCGCTCGTGCTGCCCATGCACGGCCTGCTGGTGATTTCCTTCCCTCGGACGACGTGATCACCTTGGAGAACTGCAACCTTCCCGAGACGGGCGGTTCGGGAACCTCGTTCCTGCCGTACGCACTGCTGCTGCTTGCGCTCGGTGGTGCGGTGGTGCTTGTGGCGGATCGTCGCCGTCATCGACGCCCCGGCAGAGTCTGACCCCCTCCCAGTATTGGGTTCGATTGACCGCCCCTACCCGGGCGGTCAATCGCTGGGACGACGCATTGCGTCAGGCGTACAGATCGAACAGCTCGCCAATCGCCTTTGCCTGCCCGCCGGATACTGACGACATGACGGCTACCGGTGTGACGCCAACTGAGTACCACTCCTCGAGGCGTTCGCGGACGGTGGACGCCGGACCGTACAGCGTGCAGTCAGACAGCCATCGGTCGCTCATCGCTGCCTGGGCGGCGTCACGGTCGCCGGCCTCCAGCGCGGCGAACGCAGCGCTCATCTCCTCCTCGTAGCCAATGGAGGACCAGTAGTTTCTGTAGTTCGGCATCGAGACGTAATTGATCATTGTCTTGCGGTTCACGGCAGCGGCTGCGGCGACATCGTCAGAGATCACTGTCGGAATCATGCAGTGGAGGGCATGCCCTTGTTTGTGCACATCTGGTACGCGGTCCATTTGCTTGGGCACGTCGCTGAAGGCGGCATTCGCCCAGATCGAGCCCTCCGCGATGTCGGCGGTGAGCTGCAGCATCTTGTCCCTCATTGCAGCGAGGTAGATCGGGGGCAGCGGTCCGGAGAACTTCTCGTTCGCCCGAAGCCGCTCTACGTAGTCACGGGTATCGGCAAGCGGTCGGCCGACCTGCACCCCGAGCCGGCGCGTCATCGGTTCGTGGCTAACACCCAGCCCGAGCGCGAATCGGCCGCCGCTGATCTCGTGGAGATGCGCTGCGGTGGCTCCGGTCTCCTGAGCGGTCGAGTTGTAGATCGGCTGGATGGAGGTGAAGAAGCGGATCTGCTCGGTGCGATGCGCGATCGAGACGCACAGGGCCATCGCCCCGCCGAGCGATGGGCACGACAGGGCGGGGAAGCCGCGGCGGTCTGCCTCGGCGGCAAGATCCAGGATGGCGTTGCGCTTGGTGGGGGTTGCCACCAGCGAGAGAGCAGGAAGACGTACGGACATACCGTCAACGTAGACCCGGGGCTGGGAGGGGTACGGTATGCGCCGATGGATCGCACCGAGGCACCCGGGGGAGCGGCGGCACCGGCACCCTTGCGCAGCCTCCGCATCGGTCTGGTGTGTGCCTACAGCGTGGGCGTTCCCGGTGGGGTGCAGGGTCAGGTGCTGGGTCTTGCCCGCGTGCTTCGCCGGATGGGCCACGAGGTGCGCGTGCTCGCGCCCTGCGACGGTCCTCCGCCCGCTACGTACGTCACGCCGCTCGGCAACAGCATCCCCACCGCAGCCAACGGCTCCATCGCGCCGATCGCGCCGGATCCGTCGTGTGCGCTGCGCACGATCCGCGCGCTGCGCGACGAGTCCTTCGATGTGCTGCACCTCCACGAACCGCTCGCGCCGGGCCCCACCATGACCTCGCTGTTCCTCGATATTGCGCCGGTGGTCGCGACATTCCACGCGGCTGGAGACAGCGCCCCTTACCGCATCTTCACCCCCATCGTCCGGTCGCTGGCCTCTCACATCGACGCCCGTGTTGTCGTGAGCAAGGACGCACTTGCGCTCGCGAGCCGCTACCTGCCGGGCGAGTACGAGACATTGTTCAACGGGGTTGAGGTCGAGCGCTACCGCACCGCTGAACCGTTCAAGACCGATGCACCGACCATCTTTTTTTGTGGCCGTCACGAGGAACGCAAGGGTCTGGGGGTGCTGCTCGACGCGATGGCGGCCCTGCCGCCCGAAGTGCGTTGTTGGGTGGCGTCCGAAGGCCCCGAGACCCCGCTGCTCCGGGCGAGGTACGCAGGCGACCCGCGTATCGAATGGCTCGGTCGGATCTCAGATGACGAAAAGATCGCACGCCTGAAGGGTGCCACGGTGTTCTGTGCACCGTCGCTGCACGGCGAGTCGTTCGGTGTTGTGCTCATCGAGGCCATGGCCGCCGGCACACCTGTGGTGGCGTCGTCGCTGCCGGGCTACCAGAACGTCGCCACGGCGGATGTGGACGCGCTGCTCGTCGCGCCTAACGACGTAGCCGGTCTGAGCACTGCCCTGTACACCGCCTTGTTCGACCGCCCCTTGGGTGAACGTCTCCGGGTTGCGGGTGAGCACCGGGCGGCCGAGTTCTCCATGGAATCTCTCGCTGTTCAGTACGTCAGGATCTACGAGCGGGTCATCGACTCGGACTGGCGTCATCAGCACCGGGCTGGCGAACGGCTGTGGAGGCGCGGGCTGCGCCGGTTGAACCTCCTGTTCTCGCTCGCCCGCGCGCGCATTGGACCGGCGTTGGGTCATACTGCTGCACAACCCGAGGAGGACTCGTGATTCCGCTGATTGTGGTTCTTGCCGTACTGGCGCTCGTTGCGCTGCTGACGGTCATCGCGTACAACCGGCTGGTCCGCCGGCGAAATCAAGTGGATAATGCGTGGTCGCAGATCGACGTGCAGCTGAAGCGTCGTCTTGACCTGATCCCCAACCTTGTGGAGACGGTCAAGGGCTATGCGGCGCACGAGCGCGAGACACTCGATGCCGTGGTCCGGGCCCGCAACGCCGCACTCGCGGCACCATCCACACCTGCAGCGCAGGGCGAGGCGGACACCATCCTGACCGGAGCGCTCCGCCAGTTGTTTGCCCTCAATGAGGCGTACCCGGACCTCAAGGCGAACCAGAACTTCCTGGCCCTGCAGGAAGAGCTCACCGCAACTGAGGGTCGCGTGTCGTACGCCCGCCAGTTCTACAACGACTCGGTTCTCTCGTTCAACACGTCCTTGGAGACGTTCCCGACGTTGCTCCTCGCCCGGATGCTCGGGTTCACCAAGCGGGACTACTTCGAGGCCGAGGAAGGCGCCAAGCAGCCGCCCCAGGTGAGCTTCTGAGGATGCGGCTGGTCGCGGGGCTCGCTTGCCCCGAAACCGCAACGTCACCTCGTTAGCCTGCTGTCCGTCATGCTCGAACTCATCACGGCCAACAAGCGGCGCTCGGCCCTGCTCATTGCTGCTTTCGTCCTGCTGACGGTGGCCGTCGGCCTGTTGGTCGGTTTGCTCGTGGGCAAGGCACTGCTCGTCACCCTGATTGCGCTCGGCGTTGCTGCAGCCATGTCCGCTGTCTCGTACTGGAAGGCTGATGCCATTGCGCTCGCGGTGAGTCGGGCTGTGCCCGCCGACCCGGTGGAGTATCGCCGCCTCCACAACCTCGTGGAGGGCCTGTGCATCGCGAGCGGCCTGCCCAAGCCGCGGGTGTATGTGGTGAACGACCCGGCGCCGAATGCATTCGCCACGGGCCGGAACCCCAAGCATGCAGCACTGGCGGTGACGACCGGTCTGCTCGAGCGGATGAACCGTGTTGAGCTCGAGGGCGTCGTTGCCCATGAACTGTCCCACATCCGCAACTACGACATCCTCGTGTCCACCCTTGCGGTCACACTGGTGGGTGCAGTCGCCCTCGTGTCCGAACTCACCATTCGGATGATGTGGTGGAACGGCGGTCGCGTCCGACGTGCCGGGGACCGGGATGACACGGGTAACCCGGTTGCGGTTGTCGGTTTTGCGATGCTGGCGATTGCTCCGCTGTTCGCCCGAATGATGCAGGCTGCGGTGAGCAGGCAACGCGAAACGCTCGCCGACGTGTCTGCGTGCCACATGACGAGGTACCCGCCCGGACTCGTCTCTGCACTCGAGAAACTGCGCGACGACACCACGGTTACCCACTCGGCAACGAGCGCAACGGCACACCTCTGGATCGAGCAGCCGCTGTCCGGTGTCGGCGATAGCGGTCGGCTTGGCTGGTTGCACCGCATGTACTCCACCCATCCCCCCATTGAGGAGCGGATCGAACTCCTCCGGGAACTCTGAGCAAGGTTCCTATGCGTTGTCGTCGCCAACGGTTGTGGTGGTCAGCGATGCCCCTCGTGGCGGTACTCGTCGCATGTGGAGGGGGATCGAGAGCGGACCCAACCCCTTCTCCGTCCCCAACCGCTTCCGTAACCGATGCGCGAACGGTCACCACTGAACCCGAGCAGGCCCAGCCCACCACGTCCAGCGTGCCGGCAACCCCGCAGTCCTCGGCCAGCAGCGTCCCGTCAACGACCGCTGCGCCAGTGGTTCTCGAGCCGCTCACGGGCCTCCCTGTGCGGGACGAGGCATCGCTGCTGCGCCCGGCCCTCATCGTGAAAGTGGACGGCCATTCCGGTGCTCGGCCGCAGTACGCCCTCGATCAGGCAGACGTCGTGATCGAGGAGATCGTGGAGGGGATTACCCGCTTCATGGCTGTCTACCAGTCGTCGGTGCCCGAGGTGGTCGGGCCGGTTCGCTCGGCGCGCACCCAGGACATGCTCATCGCCCCGATGCTCGACATGCCGCTGTTCGCCTGGTCCGGGGGAAACCGGAAGGTCACGGCGCTGGTCCGCAAATCCCCGGTGGTCAACCTGTCGGCGTCCAGCAGGGGCCTCAAAGGCGTTTGGTACCGCACCAAGCAACGAAAGGCCCCGCACAATCTGCTTGCCCGCGGGGCCGCACTGTTCGCGGGAGCACCCGAGACAAGTCATCGTCCCCCGGCGATGTTCGGCTACCGAGCCCCTGGTGCCGATCCCGGTGGGCGGGATATCAGCGGCTTCAAGGTGGCGATGGCGTCCACGCGGGTTCAGTGGGTTTGGGACTCCAAACGGGCGGCATTCCTGCGTACGTCGGATCTCAAGCCGCACACCGTGGACGGCGGGGGTCAGATCGGTGTCGACAACGTGGTTGTCGCCGAGGTGCGGTACCGCCCCAGCAAGGCGGATCCGAACTCTCCCGAGGCCCAGACCATCGGGTCGGGTAAGGCGCTCGTGTTCACGCTCGGCCGTGTGGTCGTGGGCACGTGGACGCGAGCGAAGACTTCGCAGCCATGGACGTTGACTGACAAAGAAGGCCGCCCGATTTCCCTCACGCCGGGCAGGACGTGGGTGGAACTGGCGACCCCGGCGAGGCTCACCATCATCGATGTCGGGGTGAAACCCAACGAGGTTCCGTGGAAGACAAAGTAAGTCGACGGCCCCGGCGGGGCTCGCCGGTACCATGTTTTCCATGACCGAGAGCACACAGCGCAACACCGGAACCTTCGGCGTCAAGCGGGGGTTGGCCGAGATGCTCAAGGGCGGCGTCATCATGGACGTCGTCACGGCAGAGCAGGCCAGGATTGCCGAGGACGCCGGTGCGTGCGCGGTCATGGCGCTCGAGCGTGTGCCTGCTGATATCCGCAAGGACGGCGGCGTCGCACGCATGAGCGACCCCGAGATGATCGAGAGCATCCAGAAGGTCGTGTCCATCCCGGTGATGGCGAAGGCCCGCATCGGCCACTTCGTTGAGGCGCAGATCCTCGAGGCACTCGGCGTCGACTTCATCGACGAGTCCGAGGTGCTTACGCCGGCCGATGAGGCCCACCACATCGACAAGTACCGCTTCTCGGTTCCCTTCGTCTGTGGTGCCACCAACCTCGGTGAGGCGCTCCGTCGCATCAGCGAGGGCGCTGCAATGATCCGCTCGAAGGGCGAAGCCGGTACGGGCAATGTCGTGGAGGCGGTGCGCCACCTGCGTTCCATCCTCGGGGACATCCGCAAGATCACCCAGGCTGATTCGGCCGAGCTGTTCCAGTGGGCCAAGAACCTCCAGGCGCCGCTGCCTCTCGTCCAGGAGCTTGCCGAGACGGGTCGCTTCCCGGTGCCGATCTTCTGCGCCGGTGGCCTCGCCACCCCCGCGGACGCCGCCCTGGCGATGCAACTCGGCGCAGAGGCGGTCTTTGTCGGTTCGGGCATCTTCAAGAGCGACGAGCCTGCTCGCCGAGCCAAGGCAATCGTCGAGGCAACCACGCACTTCCGGGACCCGCACATCCTCGCCAAGGTCTCTCGGGGACTGGGCGCACCCATGACCGGTATTGGCATGGATGAGATCGCCGTCAAGTACGCCGAGCGCGGTTGGTGAGCGAGATGTCCTCCGCCGGAAGGCCCCCAGGTGGGTACGGCAAGGGTTGGTGTGCTTGCGCTGCAGGGAGCCTTTGCAGCGCACGCCGAGGTTCTGTCGCGCCTCGGGGCTGACGTTCGGGAGGTTCGTGTTCCAGCAGACCTCGATAAGGTCGGGGCGCTGGTCATGCCAGGTGGCGAGTCCACCACGATGTCGCAGTTGCTCGAAAGCTCCGGTCTTTTTGATGCACTGGGCGATCGACTGGTCCACGGGTTCCCGGTGTTCGGCACCTGCGCGGGGATGATTCTGCTGGCGCGATCGGTGATCGGCGGGCGGCCCGACCAGCGATCGTTCGGCGCAATCGATATCTCGGTCGAGCGCAATGCGTATGGTCGTCAGGTGGACAGTTTCGAGGCCGAACTGGACGTGGCTGGGCTCAACGACCCGTTCCCGGCAGTGTTCATCCGTGCCCCCCGTATTTGTGATCTCGGCCCGGCCGTCGAGACACTTGCACTCCACGAGGGCAGCCCGGTGCTCGTTCGTCAGGGCGCCATCATCGCAGCCTCGTTCCACCCAGAGCTGACTGGGGACGGTCGGCTCCACGCATTGTTCCTAGAGTCTCTCTAGTCGTCATTTCCACCCCGTATTCAGGAGGTTCTCGATGTCCGGTCACTCCAAATGGGCAACGATCAAGCACAAGAAGGGCGCGCTGGACGCCAAGCGCGGCAAGTTGTTCGCCAAGATGGCGCGACAGCTGGAGGTCACCGCTCGTCAGGGCGGGGGAGACCCTTCGGTGAACTCGAGCCTGCGCACGGTCATCCTCAAGGCCAAAGCGGCCCAGATGACCAACGACGCCATCGACCGCGCCGTCAAGCGCGGCATGGGGGAGAGTGACGGGGGCACCTACGAGGCGATCATGTACGAGGGATACGCACCCGGCGGTGTGGGAATTCTCATCGACGTGCTCACGGACAACCGGAACCGCACCGGCTCCGAAATTCGGGCGATTTTCTCCAAACTTGGCGGGGCGATGGCCGAACCGGGTGCGGTGGGCTGGCAGTTCTCGAGACGGGGCGTGGTGCAGGTTGCGCGCTCGGCCGGTGAGGACGACGTGATGATGGCGGCACTCGAGGCAGGGGCCGATGACATCTCCGACCAGGGGGACTCGTGGCAGATTGCCTGCGAGCCGTCGGGCCTGTTCGAGGTCAAGGCTGCCCTCGAGGGGGCGGGCCTCGAGGTTCTCTCGGCCGAGTCCACGATGCTCGCGGCCAATGACGTCCCTGTTGCCGATGTCGAGGATGCCCGGAAGATCCTGCGGATCGTTGATGCCCTCGAGGACAACGACGATGTTCAGGACGTCTACAGCAACTTCGATATCTCCGACCAACTCATGTCCCAACTCGACGTCTGAGTAGCCTGAGAGCGATAGAAGGAGCAGCACATGGCAATCGCAGTGGGCGACCAAGCCCCTGACTTCACGTTGAGCGGCACGGGTGGGCGGAGCTATTCGTTGTCCGAGTTCCGTGGAACCCCGGTGGTCCTCGTGTTCTATCCGGGCGACGACACTCCGGTCTGTACCAAGCAACTGAACTCGTACAACCACGACCTTGTGGAGTTCACGAACGTCGAGGCGGCGATCCTCGCGATCAGCCCGCAGGACGTCGCGAGCCACGAAAAGTTCCGGGCCAAGCACGGGTTCGACTTCCCGTTGCTTGCCGACACCGACAAGACGGTCGGCGCGCTCTACGGCACGCTCGGCCCGATCGGCTTCTACCGCCGGAGCGTGTTTGTCATCGACGGCACCGGTGTGGTGCGCTATGCGCACCGAGCGATCGCAGGTCTCACCTATCGCCCTGCTTCTGAACTGGTCGAGGCGGTCAAGGCGGCGCGCTCCGAATGAGCGGTGGGGCGAATGCGGTAGAGGAGGGCCTCGCTGTTGCTCTCGACTTCGACAAGATTGGCAAGATCGGTCGGGCAGGTCAGCAAGTGGTACCGGTTGTCCTACAGGACGCAGATTCGGGCGAGGTGATCTTCCTCGGGTACGCCAACGAGCTCGCGTACAGAGAGACGCTGGCCCGGCGGAGCGCCGTGTTGTGGTCCACCTCGCGCAACGAACTCTGGCACAAGGGTGCGAGCTCGGGCGACGTTCTGCACCTCGTGGATGTCCGCGTGAACTGCGAGCAAAACTCGTTGCTGTACCGGGTTCGCCGGGCAACCGGCGGGGCCTGCCACACCAAGGATCCGGGGACCGGCCAGACCCGGCCGGGCTGTTACTACCGCGTGGTCACGTCGCCCGACACGCTCGAATTCGTGGTCTGACGCTCAGGTTGGCGGTCCGCCACAACCCCTGCGGGTGTCGCTATAATCGAACTCGTGTTCGTTCTCGGAATCGATCCCGGTCTCACGCGCTGTGGCTACGCCGTCCTCGAGACACTCGGGCCGGGCAAGGCCAAGGCGATCGCTCTGGGAGTGTTGAGAACCCCGGTGGATGCCGAACTGCCTGCCCGCCTGCTCTTGCTGCGCAACGAGTTGCGGTCGCTGATCGTGGAGTACCGCCCGCATGCTGTCGCCGTCGAGCGAGTGTTCTTCCAGGCCAACGTGCGCACGGCGATGAGCGTTGGCCAGGCGAGCGGACTAGCGCTCGTGGAGGCCCTCGATGCCGGGTGTGAGGTCGCTCAGTACTCGCCCAACCAGGTCAAGGACGCCGTTGCCGGGTACGGCGCGGCGGACAAGGAACAGGTCCAGAAGATGGTGCAACTACGGCTCGGCCTAGCCGCTCCGCCCCGGCCGGCTGATGCGGCCGACGCCGCAGCCCTGGCCCTGTGTCACCTTGCGATCAACCCCATGCGCCGCAAAGTGGCCGAGGCCACAGCATGATCGGTTCGCTGCGTGGCACGGTGCTTGAGCGCACTGGTGAATCCGAGGTTCTCCTCGAGGTGGCCGGGGTTGGCTATCGGGTGCTCGTATCGCCCCGCGTGCTCGGCGAACTGGAACCGACCACGGCCGCTTTCCTGTATGTGCATCATCACGTGCGGGAGGATGCGGAATTGCTGTATGGCTTCGTCGGGCGCGACGAACGGATCACCTTTGAGCTTTTGCTCAAGGCCAATGGCGTTGGCCCAGCACTCGCCATGGCGATCCTCGCCACACACACACCCTCGGCGCTGCGTGACATCGTCGCCACGGCAGACGTCGGATCTCTGTGCCTGGTGCCCGGCGTCGGCAAGAAAACCGCCGAACGACTCCTTATCGAACTGAGGAACCGTCTGGACCTCCCCGACGGCGTCGTTGCATCGCTCACCGTCCCCGGTGTTGGTGGGTCGGGCGCGGCCGGCGATGTGCGCGAAGCCCTTGCGCAGCTCGGGTACTCGAGCGAGGAGATCCGTGAGGCGATGCGCGAGATCCCTGTAGGAGCGGACGCTTCGACCATGTTGCGGGAGGCACTGAGGTTGCTGGGGGTGCGCCGTGCGTGACGAACTGCTCGAACCTGGGCCGGCCGGCGACGACGAGGTGGTGGAAGAGGTCGGGCTTCGCCCGAGACGGCTCAGCGAATTCGTCGGTCAGCGTGCCCTCAAGGAGCACCTCGGCATCGTGCTCGAAGCGGCTCGCCGGCGGGGTCAGCCCGCAGACCACCTGCTGTTCGCCGGGCCGCCGGGCCTGGGCAAAACCAGTCTCGCCACCATTGTCGCCACCGAGATGGGCGTCCACCTGCACATCACCTCCGGGCCCGCGCTCGAGCGTGCCGGAGACCTCGCAGCGATACTGACCAAACTCGAGGAGGGCGACGTCCTCTTCATCGACGAGATCCACCGCTTGTCGCGATCGGTCGAGGAGATCCTGTATCCGGCGATGGAGGACTTCCAGCTCGACATCGTGGTTGGCAAGGGCCCTGCTGCGTCCTCCATCCGTCTCACGCTGCCGCCATTCACGTTGGTGGGTGCAACAACGCGAACAGGGATGATTACCGGCCCGCTGCGGGACCGCTTCGGCCTCGTCGCGCGGCTCGACTATTACGACCGACAGGAACTCGAGTCCATCGTGACCCGTGCCGCCAAGATCCTCGGCGTCTCGATCGACGATGACGGATCCCGCGAGATCGCGGGGCGCAGCCGGGGAACCCCCAGAATCGCCAACCGCCTCCTGCGGCGTGTTCGTGACTTCGCTGAGGTTCGGGCTGACGGGGTCATCAATCGGACGGTCGCCCGGGAGGCGCTCGCCCTGTTCGGTGTCGACGACCGTGGGCTCGACAAACTGGACCGTGCGGTGTTGCGGGCGATCTGCGAACAGTTCGGCGGCGGGCCCGTCGGCCTGTCGACGCTGGCAATCAGCGTGGGGGAGCAGCCCGAGACCGTCGAGGACGTGTACGAACCCTTCTTGATCCAGCTCGGGTTCATCGCCCGAACCCCGCGGGGTCGGGTGGCCATGCCTGCCGCGTGGGCGCACCTCGGCCTCGACGTTCCGTCGCTGGACCGCGGCACGGCCCCGAACCTCTTCGAGTAGCGGGCACCCGTAGCCTGCTACGGCTATGCGGCTCGCCGATCTCGACTACGGGCTCCCTGAGGAGCGGATCGCACAGACCCCGATCGAGCCCCGGGATGCCGCTCGTCTTCTCGTCGACCGGGGCAGCGCCGCCCCACTCCACCGTCACGTCCGGGAGCTCGGAGAGTTCCTCGCCCCGGGGGACTTGCTCGTGGTGAACGACACTCGCGTCCTTCCTGCGAGGCTGCGGTTGCGCCGCGCTACTGGCGGCAGCGCCGAGGTTCTGCTGCTTGAGCCACAGGATCCTGAGCACCGTCGCTGGGAGGCAATGCTCCGCCCGGCGCGCAAGCTTCGGCCCGGTGAGCAACTGTTCGCCATCGACGGGAACCCGGTGATCGAGGTCGGTGACCGGACCGAGTCCGGCGACACCGTGTACGTCGAGGTGCTGGGGGACCCGAGCCCGCTCGAGGTCTTGACAAGGGTGGGCGAGATACCGCTCCCGCCGTACATCACCACCCCACTGGGGGATCCTGACCGCTACCAAACGGTGTATGCCGCCGAACCCGGATCGGCAGCCGCTCCGACCGCAGGTCTGCACCTCACCCCTTCGCTGCTTAGCGGCCTCGAGGCGATGGGGGTGGGCCTGGCACGGGTGGAACTTGTGGTTGGTCTGGACACGTTTAAACCGGTCTCTTCCGAGGACCCAACGCAGCACGCCATCCACAGCGAGCGCTACCGAGTCGATCCCGAGACGCTGGAGCGGTGCCGAGAAGCCCGTCGCGTCATTGCCGTTGGTACTACGAGTGTGCGGGCGCTCGAGTCTGCGGCCACGTCGGGGCAGTGCGAGGGCCGTACCCGACTGTTCATCCACCGGCAGTACGACTGGAAGGTCGTTGACCTGATGTTCACGAACTTCCATCTCCCGCGAACCACACTGCTGTTGATGATTGACGCGTTCGTCGGGCACCGATGGCGTGACCTCTACGCCACAGCGATCCGGGAGCACTACCGCTTCCTGTCGTTCGGTGACGCGATGCTCCTGGACCGGAGGGCCCGCTGATGAGACCTGTCGAGATGGATGTTGTGGCGCGCGACGGCGCGGCGCGACGGGGTGTCGCTACTACGGCACGTGGTACCTATCACACGCCGCTGTTCATGCCGGTCGGTACCCGTGGCGCCATCAAGTACCTGAGCGCGGCGGATTACGAACGGCTCGGTGCGGAGATCGTCCTCGGCAACACGTACCACCTTATGCTTCGTCCGGGAGCAGAGACCGTGGCACACCTCGGTGGTCTGGCCGCCTTCGCTGGCTGGTCGGGCCACACGCTGACCGACTCCGGTGGGTATCAGGTTTTCTCCCTCGAGCCGAAGATGGACGACGACGGCGTGACCTTCCGCTCCACGTACGACGGTTCTTGGCAGCGCCTCACGCCCGAGACCGCCGTTCGCACCCAGGAACTGCTGGGTGCCGACATCCAGATGGTCCTTGACGTGTGTGCTCCCTTGCCGTCAGCCCCCGACGTCATCCGCACAGCCCATGCCCGCACACTGGCGTGGGCCGAACGCGCAAAGGCCACGCACACGAGGACGGACCAGTCGCTGTTCGGGATCGTGCAGGGCGGTCTCGACCCTGTGTTACGTGCAGAGAGCGCCCAGCGACTTGTCGCGATCGGCTTCGACGGCTACGCCATCGGGGGCCTGAGCGTGGGGGAGACACGCGCCGAGATGCTCCCGGCACTCGCCGCAGCGATCGAGCACCTGCCCGACGACCGACCCCGGTACCTGATGGGTGTGGGGGACCCGGCATCGCTGGTCGAGGCGGTTGCGCTCGGCGTGGATCAGTTCGACTGCGTGCTGCAGACCCGGATCGGCCGTCACGGCACGGCGCTCACCTCCACCGGGAAGCTGCACGTGAAGAACGCCAAGCACACACTGGATCACGCGCCTCTGGACGCAGAATGCTCCTGCGAGGTCTGCTCCCGGCACAGCCGTGGCTACCTGCGGCATCTCTTCCAGGTCAACGAACCGACCGCAGCGCGGATGCTGTCGATTCACAACATCGCCTGGACGTTGTCGCTCATGAGCCGAATCCGGGAGGCAATTTCGGCCGGGACGCTGGACCCGCTGCGCCGGGAGATCCTCGAAGTCTGGGGCTGACCGGGCACCGCACCCGGGGAGACACCTGCGGGCGCCCGGGGAGCGCTAGCCTGCGACGTTGCTGTTCCTACCCGACTGGGGCCCCTGATTGTCCATGTACCTTGCCATCCTCGCCGCAACCAAGAAGTCGTCTGGCTCCGGTCTGCTCACGTTCATCCCGATCCTCGCAATCGGCGGCGCGATGTACTTCCTGCTCATCCGGCCGCAGCGCAAGCGGATGAAGGACCAGCAAGGTCTCCTCAAGACCATCGATGAGGGTGACGAGATCATCACGAGTGGCGGGATCTACGGGTTCGTCACCGCAGTTGACGGCGACGTGCTCTGGGTGGAGATCGACCACGAGAAGAAGGTCGAGATCCGTATCCACCGTTCGTCGGTGTCCCGCAAGATCAACCCGACTGTCGAGCCCGCCGGCGGCGAGCCGGTGGTCGTGGACCCCAATGCATCCCTTCCGTCGCCCACAGACGCCGACCAGGGCAAGGCTGATGACGGAAAGGCCTCCCAGTAACCGATGAAACGTCGGCTGCTCATTTCGCTCCTCGGCATCGTGGTGATCTCGCTCGTCGGGCTCATCACGAATCTGTCCCTGGGGAACAAGCCCCTGCTCGGGCTCGACCTGCAGGGCGGTGCATCGGTCACGCTTCGACCCGCCTACGGGACTCCGGATCCGACTGCGTTCGACGAGGTCGTCAGGCTGTACCGCGAGCGGATCAACAGCCTCAACATTGGTGAGGCCGAGGTCATCCGTCAGGGCAACACCATTGTGGTGAACCTGCCGGGTGTGAAGGACCAGGACCGCGCGCTGCAGCTCATCGGTACCACTGGCAAGGTCACCTTCCGTCAGGTCTTGGCGCGACAGGGCGGCTTTTCCGGGCTTACGGTGCCCCTCACGGGTACCAGTGGGCCGCTTGTCACGGTCCCGGTTACCACGGTTGCCACAGGTGTAACGGCCACGACGGACCCGTCTGCCCCAACCTCGGCGGCCCCAACCACGGTGGCCCCAACTACGGCACCGTCCTCGAGCGAGATCGCTAATGGCCCCGGCCGTCGCCCCGCGCAGGCGGCCACGACCACCGAGGCACCCGCAACCACGGCGGTGGCGTCGACTACGGCAGCAACCGCAACGACGGCGGTCGGTGCAACCACCACAACAGTCGGGGGGCCGACCACCACGGCTGCACCCTTCGATCCGTCTTTGTTGCTCACCCCTGCGGATCAGGACCTGCCCAAGGCAACCGTCACCCTGCCGGACCGTGACGGTTTGGTCATCTACTCGCTCGGTCCCGTCTTCGCTCAGGGCGAGGACGCTGTCGAGACCGCCACCGCAGAGATCGACCGGAACACCGGGTTCTGGCAGGTATCGCTCACGCTGAAGAGCGGTGCGACGGGTCTCGGGGCATGGAATGCAGCAGCACTGCAGTGCTTCCAGAAGGCCACCACCTGCGCAGACGGCGGCATGGCGATCATCATCGACCATCAGGTCATCTCTGCCCCGGTGCCCCAGCAGGCGTCGTTCGACTCCGCACAGATTCGGATCACCGGCAACTTCAAGCAGGCCGAGGCGAGCAACATCGCCCGGGTGCTCAAGTACGGCGCCACCCCGATCGAGATGCGCGCAGAGGAATCACGCACTGTGTCGGCAACCCTCGGCAAGGACTCCCTCCGCGCCGGGATTATCTCCGGCGCGATCGGTGTCGCTCTTGTCCTGATCCTGATGCTCCTGTACTACAGGCGCCTCGCCCTCGTGATCGTCGGCGGCCTCTGTGTCTCCGGCTCGATCGTCTGGAGCATGATCTCGCTGTTCGACAACTTCTTCGTCCTCACCCTTGCGGGTGTCACCGGGATCATCGTGTCGATCGGCGTGACGGTGGACTCGTACGTCGTGTACTTCGAGCGGTTGAAAGACGATATGAAGGCCGGTCGCTCGCTGCGAAACTCGGCCCAACGAGGTTTTGCCTCCGCCTGGAGGACCATCCTCGCGGCTGACTTCGTGTCCCTACTCGGTGCCGCTGTGCTCTGGTACCTGTCGGTCGGCTCGGTGCGAGGGTTCGCCCTCTTCCTCGGCCTGTCAACCCTGTGCGACATGGTTGTGGCCTGGTTCTTCACGAGGCCTGCAGTCATCCTGCTCTCCCGGAGGAAGTCGTTCCAGAAGGGCAAGGTGTTCGGTATCGCCGCCGTTGCGGACACGGTAAGCACGGGGGGTGCGCGATGAGCAACGACACGACAACCACGGCCGGGGCAGAGGTGTCGGTACGCCGTCGTTCCCTCTGGGGGCGCCTCTACCACGGAGAGACCACGTTCGACTTCGTAGGACGCCGTCGGGTCGGTTACGGCATCTCGGGGATCCTCCTCTTGCTCACGGTACTTTTTCTCATCGTTCGGGGCCTGAATCTCGGCATCGACTTCAAGGGCGGCGTGTCCTGGGAGGTCGCGTCGTCCTCGGTGTCCCAGTCAGAGGTGGAGTCGATCCTGTCGGACAACGGGATCTCGGTTCGCGAGGCGAAGATCGAGTTCCTGAAGAGTCGCGGCGGCGGGGATGACCGAGTGCGTGTCCAGGTTCCCGAGCAGACCGCCGAGGTGCAGACTGCGGTGCAACAGGACCTCGCTCAGCTTGCGGGCGTGTCCACCGATGACGTGAGCCGGAACGTGGTCAGCGCTACGTGGGGCAAGGAGATCACCAAGAAGGCGATTGTTGCACTGATCGTCTTCATTGCGCTGCTGTCCGTGTACATCTCGTGGCGGTTCGAGTGGAAGATGGCGATTGCAGCGATCGCGGCAATGTTGCACGACGTTGCGATCAGCCTCGGCATCTATGCGATCCTCCACCTCACGGTCACCCCGGCGACGGTCATTGCGTTCCTCACGATCCTCGGGTTCTCGCTGTACGACACGATTGTCGTGTTCGACAAGGTGCACGAGAACACCAAGCGTTTCGGGAACACCAAGATCGGATACGGCGACATCGTCAACCTCTCCAGCAACGAAGTGCTGATGCGGTCGCTCAACACGAGCATCGCTGCCCTCCTGCCGGTGCTGTCAGTGCTGGTCGTCGGGGCATGGGTGCTCGGCGTCGAGGTGCTCGTGGACTTCGCGCTCGCGCTGTTCATCGGCCTTCTCACCGGTTCGTACTCGTCGCTGTTCATTGCGACACCGATTCTCGCGAGCCTCAAGAGTCGCGAGAAGCGGTATTCCGGGCTCCGTGATCGGCATGCCTCCGGTGACGAGCTCGCTCGGCTCCGGGTCGGTGGGGGTTCTGGGCCACGTGCTTCTAGCCAGTCGGCTGCTCCGGGATCGTTGGAGGCGGCTCGTGCTCTGTCCAACGATGCCGCAACCGTGCTGTCGCATCCCCCGCGCCCGCGCAAACAGCGTCGGCGCTGAGCGCAGGGGTAACCTGCGAGTATGGTCGTTGACGTTGCGGGTATCTCCGGGTTCATCCGTGAGATTCCCGACTATCCGAAGCAGGGTGTGGTCTTCCGTGACCTCACTCCACTCTTCGGCGACGCGGCGGCATTCGCGAGGACGATTGATGCACTCGTAGAGCGTTTCTCTGGTCTGGGTGTCGATCGAGTGATCGGAATCGAGGCACGTGGGTTCATCCTCGCCGCCCCGGTCGCGTACCGGATGGGAGCAGGTTTCGTGCCCGTCCGCAAGGCAGGCAAGCTTCCGTGGGCCGTGGCCCGCGAGGAGTTCGACCTCGAGTACGGGTCCGACAAACTGGAGATCCACCGCGACGCGCTGCGGCCCGACGAGCGTGTGCTCATCATCGACGACGTGCTTGCCACGGGTGGGACCGCTGCGGCGACTGCCCGTCTCGTGGAGGCGCTCGGCGCGAGCGTTGCCGCGCTCGGGGTGGTTCTGGAGCTGGAGTTCTTGCAGGGGCGTGATCGCCTCGCCGGGCACCGGCTTGAGAGCCTGTTGGTGTACTGAGCCTCCTCATGGGAACCGTCGATCGGGTGCTCCCGTGGAGGCGCCAGCCGTCGGCCACGGTGGACGAATTGGCCCCGCTGCTCGTCCCGTACCGCCAGCGCCACCCCAAGGCGAGCGTCCTGCTGATCCAGCGGGCCTACGAGGTAGCGGCGCAGGCCCACGTCAACCAGCGGCGCACGACGGGCGAGAGCTACATCAACCACCCGATCCAGGTCGCACGGATCGTCGCCGAGATCGGCCTCGACGACATCTCGCTCGCTGCTGCGCTGCTGCACGACTCGGTGGAGGACACTGAGCTCACGATTGCCGATGTCGAGGGCGAGTTCGGCTCCGAGGTTGCCGACATCGTCGATGGTCTCACGAAGCTCGAACGCATTCACTTCGACTCGAAGGAGGCGCAGCAGGCGGCGACGATGCGCAAGATGCTCGTGGCGATTGCGCGTGATCTCCGGGTGCTTATCATCAAGCTTGCCGACCGTCTCCACAACATGCGGACCCTCGCAGGGATGCCGGCTGTGAAGCAGCGCCGGATCGCGCAAGAGACGATGGACATCTACGCGCCGCTCGCCAACAGGCTCGGCATGGAGGAGATGAAGACCCAGCTCGAGGAACTGAGCTTCGCCGCGCTGTACCCCAAGCGCTACGCGGAACTGGACCACCTCGTCGCTACCCGGACGCCCGGTCGCGAGGTGTACCTCGCCAGGGCCGTGGGGGAGATCCACTCCAGGCTCGCCGACCTGAACATCGTTGCCGACGTGCGGGGCAGGCCGAAGCAGTTGTGGAGCATCTACGAGAAGATGGTGCAGAAGGGCAAGGAGTTCGAGGAGATCTTCGACCTCGTCGCCATCCGGATCGTCGTGGACTCGGTGAAAGACTGCTATGCAGCGCTCGGATGCATCCACGGCATGTGGCGTCCAGTCGTAGGGCGCTTCAAGGACTACATCGCGATGCCGAAGTTCAACCTGTACCAGTCGCTCCACACCACGGTGGTCGACCACGAGGGCAGGACGATCGAGGTGCAGATCCGTACGAAGGGGATGCACCAGTCAGCGGAGTGGGGGGTGGCGGCGCACTGGGCGTACAAACAGGGCAACGGCGTCGAGGACATGGATTGGCTCAACCGCATCATCGACTGGCAGGACGACACGTCGGACCCGGCCCAGTTCATGGAGCAGCTGAAGGTTGATCTGGAGCCCGACGAGGTCTTTGTCTTCACGCCGAAGGGGAAGGTGGTCCCACTGCCCACTGGTTCTACACCGATCGACTTCGCCTACACCGTGCATACCGAGGTCGGGCACGCATGTATCGGGGCGCGGGTCAACGGCAGGCTCGTGCCGCTCGACTATCAGCTCCGTTCGGGTGAGACCTGCGAGATCTTCACCTCGAAGGTGGAGACTGCTGGACCGTCCCGTGACTGGTTGCAGATCGTTGTCTCCCCGAGGGCGCGCAACAAGATCCGGCAATGGTTCTCGAGGGAGCGTCGTGACGACATGCTCGAGGCTGGAAGGGAGTCAATCACGAAGGAACTTCGTCGCCTCAACCTGCCGATCAGCAGGAATCTCGATGGCGACGCCCTGCTCGCCGAGGCCATCGAGGGGAACTACCAGGACGTCGAGTCTTTGCTCGTCGGCATCGGTGAGGGTCACGTTTCGGCCCGATCGATTGCCCAACGGCTCAATCGTGCTTTCTCCGAGCAGGACGACGAGTTCCTCGCCTCGACAGTGTCTAAACCGCGTTCGTACCGTTCGGGTGCGAACAAGGTTGGTATCCACGTCGAGGGGTTCGACGACCTGCTCGTTCGGCTCTCGAAGTGCTGCACCCCGGTACCGGGGGACCCCATCCTCGGGTTCGTCACTCGCGGCAGGGGGGTATCGGTCCACCGTTCGGACTGTTCCAACGCGGTCTCGTTGGCCCTCGGGCAGGCGGCTCGCCTCATCGACGTCGAGTGGGACCGGGACACGGTAGGTACCTCGTTCCGGGCGGCCGTCGAGGTTGTTGCCCTCGATCGAACCCGGTTGCTGCGGGACGTTGCGAACACGCTGTCCGATCAGCACGTCAACATCGTCGCCTGCTCCACCCACACCGGTACTGACCGTGTTGCCAAGATGCGCTTTGAGTTCGAACTGTCGGACCCGAGCCATCTCGAGTCAGTGCTGCGCACCATCAAGAAGATCGACGGCGTGTACGACGCCTACCGTCTGGTGCCCGGTGGGGGCGGATAGCAGCGGATTGGTCCGGTCCGGTAGACCCGCTCCGGTAGCGTGAAAGACCGTGCCCGAGTATCAGACCAGCCCAGGGACCAGAGACATCCTGGCCCCAGACAGCACCCGCTGGAGGCGGTTGGTCGAAGTGTTCGCCGAGGTCGTCGAGTCCGCCGGTTTCGGTCAGATCATCCCGCCGATGTTCGAGGACCTCGGCGTGTTCCTGCGCCTCGGCGAGGCCACCGACATCGTCACGAAGGAGATGTACGACTTCGAGGACAAGGGCGGTCGTCGTGTCGCGCTGAGGCCGGAGATGACCGCTGGCGTGGTGCGTGCGTTCGTGCAGCATCGTCCGCTCCTGCCGTGGAAGGCGTGGTACGCGGGGCCGAACTTCCGGTACGAGAAGGCGCAGCAGGGCCGCTACCGACAGTTCGACCAGGTGGGTGTCGAGGTTCTCGGTGTGGACGACCCACACCTCGATGCCGAGGTGATCTCGTTGGCGTGGGACTTCTACGGTCGCCTCGGTCTTCGGCAGGTTCGACTCGTCGTGAACTCCCTCGGTGAGCCCCAGGATCGCTCGCGGTATGTCGATGCGCTCCGCGTGTACTTCTCCCAGGACTTGGCTGCTCTCAGCCCGGAGAGTCGCCAGACCCTCGAGCGCAATCCTCTACGCGTGCTCGACTCCAAGCGCGAGCAGGATGCACCGCTGGTTGCAGCGGCCCCGGTGATCTCTGACTTCTACTCAGCGGATGCTGCCGAGCACTTTGCCCGCGTCCTTGCGGGTCTTGACCATCTTGCCATCCCGTACGAGGTCCGTCCGTCGCTCGTGAGGGGTCTCGACTACTACCGCAAGACCACGTTCGAGTTCATCGGTGCGGCGCTCGAGTCGTCGCAGAACGCTGTTGGCGGCGGCGGTCGCTATGACGGTCTGGTCGAGGACCTCGGCGGCCCGAGCACCCCGGGCATCGGCTTCGCGCTCGGCGTCGACCGGACCCTGCTCGAGTGTGACGCCGAGGGCGTCTTCGGCGCACCGGCAAACCCTGTCTCGGTTTTCGTCGTCGACGTGACGGGTGGCGCTGAGGCACTCACGCTCACGCACGACCTCCGTGCCGCGGGAATCGCTTCGGACCGTGCATACGAAGGCCGCAGCATGAAGAGCCAGATGAAGGCTGCGGACCGCAGCGGTGCCACGTTCGCGATCATTATCGGCGGCGACGAACTTGCCTCGGGCGCTGTCACCGTCCGCCCGCTTGCCGGTCAGGTTGGCGACGACCGGACCCAGAGCACGATCCCACGAACCGAACTCATCCCCATGCTGAAGCGAGTACTCCCATCATGACCTCCACCGGAATGCGTACGCACCAGTGCGGCGAACTCAGGGCCGAACACATCGGCCAGACAGTGTCCCTGTGCGGCTGGGTGGCCACCCGCCGGGAGCACGGCGAGCACCTCGCCTTCGTGGACCTGCGGGATCACACGGGCCTCACCCAGTGCGTGGTCGACAACGCTGTCGATGTCCGCCCCGAGTACGTGATCCGTGTGACGGGTGTGGTTGCGGCCCGCCCGGCGGAGAGCGCGAACGACCGGATCGCCACGGGTGCCGTGGAGATCCAGGACTGTCAGGTGGAGATTCTGAACACCGCCGAGGCGCCGCCTTTCCCGATCAATGAGCGTGCGGACCAGGTGGCCGAGGGCACCCGTCTGCAGTACCGGTACCTCGACCTGCGCCGCGAGCGCATGCAGAGAAACCTGCGTGTCCGATCAGCGGTCAACTCTGCGGTGCGCAGCGCGATGGAGGGCCAGGGCTTCGTGGAGGTGGAGACACCGATGCTGGTTCCGTCCACTCCCGAGGGTGCCCGCGAGTTCATCGTCCCGTCCCGCAAGGAGCCCGGCGCGTTCTACGCGTTGCCGCAGTCGCCGCAGCTGTTCAAGCAGTTGCTCATGGTTGCCGGCGTGGACCGCTATTTCCAGATCGCTCGTTGCCTCCGGGACGAGGATCTCCGTGCCGATCGCCAGTACGAGTTCATGCAGCTGGACGCCGAGATGTCGTTCGCCACACAGGACGACGTGCTCGCCGCGATCAGCAAGGCCGTGCTGGATGCAGCCGAGGTGGTGACGGGTGAGCGCCCGGCCCCGATCGAGCGGATCACCTGGCACGAGGCCATGAACACCTACGGGTCCGACAAGCCGGACCTCCGTTTCGGGATGAACCTCACGGAACTTACCGACGCGTTCGCATCCACCGGGTTCAAGGCATTCGCCGGGGCTGCTTGCATCAAGGGGATCAACGCGACCGGTCGGGCCGAAGAGTTCGGTCGCAACAAGCTCGATGCCATGACGGATCGCGCCAAAAAGATCGGTGCGAAGGGACTCGTGTGGCTGAAGGTCGGCGGTGACGGCTCTCTGGACTCACCCGTGGCGAAGTTCCTGAGCGATTCGGAACAGGCAGCAGTAAAGGAGCGCCTCGGTGCGAAGCCGGGAGACCTGCTGCTCGTCGTTGCCGACACGTGGATGACCACCTGCGAGGTGCTCGGCCAACTGCGCAACGATCTCGGGCGCCCGCCCGTGTACGAGGGTCCGTACCGCTACGTGTGGGTGGTGGACTTTCCCCTGTTCGTGAGCGTGGACGAGACCACCGGTCGGCCGCGTCCCGGTCACCACCCGTTCTGTCACCCCAAGCCCGAGGACCTCGACCGGATGGAGACCGACCCGATGTCGGTGCGGGCGCAGGCCTACGACCTCGTCCTCAACGGTTGGGAGCTTGGCTCCGGGTCCATCCGGATCCACGAGCCGGCGCTGCAGCGTCGCGTGTTCAACCTGCTGGGCATCAGCGACGAGGACGCTGATCGCCGCTTCGGGTTCTTCCTCACGCCATTCCGGTACGGCGCGCCGCCCCACGGTGGCTTCGCCTTCGGGCTCGACCGTCTGGTCGCGATCCTCGCGGGCGAGGAGAACATCCGCGAGGTCATCGCGTTCCCGAAGACCCAGAGCGGTTCGGACCCGATGACTAACGCCCCGACGCCGGTGGAGCCCAAGCAGTTGAACGATCTGGGGATCCGAGTGCTTCCGAGGTCCAGCTAACGCCGTGGCCGCTGGCGGAGGGGACTTGTTCAGCGCGGCCGCAGAGGAACACCTGCGCGCTCGGGCTCCGCTTGCAGCCCGTCTCCGCCCCCAGTCCCTCGACGATGTCGTCGGCCAACAGCACCTGATCGGCCCGGGCCGGCCACTCCGTCGCCTGGTCGAGCAGGATCGCCTCACCTCGACGATCCTGTGGGGGCCACCCGGAACGGGAAAGACCACCCTTGCGCTCGTCATCGCACGAACCACCGAGCGCGCCTTCGAGCAACTGTCTGCCGTTACTGCGGGGGTGAAGGACGTTCGAGAGGTCATCGAGCGGGCCCGCGGTCGCCTCGGAGAGCAGGGTCGGCGGACGATCCTCTTCCTTGATGAGGTACACCGGTTCAACAAGTCCCAGCAGGACGCGCTGCTTCCTGCTGTTGAGGACGGGACGCTCACGCTCATCGGTGCCACAACGGAGAACCCGTTCTTCGAGGTGAACGCTCCGCTGCGCTCGCGCTCGACGCTGTTCCGGCTGGAGCCCCTCGACGAGGAGGCAGTGTCGTTGCTCCTCCGACGGGGTCTTGAGGCCGAGGGTGTTGTTGCTGACGAGGATGCTCTCGAACTGCTCCGTTCGCGTGTGAGCGGGGACGGGCGGCAGGTGCTGACCGCACTGGAAGTCGCTTGCGCGCTCGCCTCACCGGGCCCGGTGAGGCTCGAGCATGCCGAGGCAGCACTCAGCACCTCGGCATTGCGCTACGGCAGGGATGACCATTACGACGTCGTGAGCGCCTTCATCAAGTCGATGCGCGGCAGCGACCCGGATGCGGCAGTCCACTGGCTCGCACGCATGCTCGAGGCGGGCGAGGACGCCCGGTTCATCGCCCGCAGGATGGTGATCTTCGCGAGCGAGGACATCGGTCAGGCAGACCCGACCGCACTGCTGGTTGCGGTTGCGGCCGCTCATGCGCTGGACTTTGTCGGTCTGCCCGAGGCACAGCTGAGCCTGGCGCAGGCATGTATCCACCTGGCAGCGGCGCCCAAAAGTAATCGCTCTGCCCTCGCGATCTGGAACGCGCGCAGCGACGTTGCCGAGGGGAAAACGGGCGAGGTGCCCGCACACCTGCGCGACGCCCACTACCGGGGCGCCGCATCACTCGGCCACGGCACTGACTATGTGTACCCTCATGACGCGCCGACCGGTTGGGTCGAGCAGCAGTACGGCCCCTCGGGCGATAGCGGGCAGCGGTACTACGAGCCCAGCGATCGGGGGCAGGAGATCGAGGTGGCCGAGCGTCTCCGGCGCCACCGGGAGGAGGGACAGTGAGTGCAGGCGATCTTGCTCTGGTAGTGGCCGCATTGCTCTGTTGCGTCGGGTTCGCAGCCCTCATCGTGACGCTCCTGAGGGTGCTCGACGCGATGCGTGAGCTGCGCAGCGACGTGCAGCGGTGGAGGGACGAGACCCAGCCGTTGCTTGCCGAGCTTCGGGAATCCGTGGGCGATGCCCGTGACTCGATGTCCCGGGCGAGGGAAGATCTCGATCGATTCGACCGCGTGCTCGGCTCGGCAGAGGCGATCACCGACGCAGTATCCGGTGGCTCGAGGATCGTGCGCGGCGCCCTTGCCACCCCGGTCATCAAGACCGTCGCCCTCGCGTCCGGTACGGCTCAGGGCGTACGACGCCTCCGACGTCTGGAGCGCAAGGGGATCAAGCGCGGCCGGAAGGCTTCATGATCAAGCGTCTCACGTGGTTCTTGAGCGGAGTCGTTGCCGGTATCACCGGTGTGGCCTACGGCTACAAGCAGGTCCGGGCCAAGGCAGAGACCCTCAAACCGGTGAATGTCGCCAAGGGCGTCGTCGGGCAGGTTCGGGCCCGTGTCGACGATGTCCGAGACGCCGTCCGTGAGGGGCGTGACGCAATGCGCTCGAGGGAGACCGAACTGCGCGGAGACCTCGGATTGGGCGAGAACGAGAGCGAGATTGTGTCGGTGGAACCCGGGCGCGTCGTGGTCCTCCGGTCGTATCGGGACCGCCGTCCGGTTCGCAAGCGTGCCTGAAAGCCCTCGGCCGCGGGCGGTCACGTCGTAGGCTCTGGTTCCCATGGCCCGCCAAACCATTCGAACCGCCAACGACCTCCGGACTGCTTGGACTACCTTCTTCGCGGAGAAGGCGCACACCGTCGTCCCGTCGGCGAGCCTGATCCCACACGACCCGTCGATCCTGTTCACGGTTGCAGGGATGGTGCCGTTCAAGCCGTTTTTCACGGGCGACGAAGCACCCCCGTACCGACGGGCAGCGAGTGTGCAGAAGTGTGCGCGGGCTGGCGGCAAGCACAACGACCTGGATGATGTGGGGCGCACGAAACGCCATCTCGTGTTTTTCGAGATGCTCGGTAACTTCAGCTTTGGTGACTATTTCAAGACCGACGCGATCCCGTGGAGCTGGGAACTGGTCACCGAGGTATTCGGGTTCGACGCGGACCGGATTTGGGTGACGGTTCACACCGGCGACGATGAGGCCGAGCAGATCTGGCATGAGCAGGTCGGCGTCCCGATGAACCGCATTCAGCGTCTGGGGGACAAGGACAACTTCTGGCAGATGGGCGATACCGGTCCGTGTGGCCCGTGTTCGGAGCTGCATTTCGACCGAGGACCGGCGTTCGGCCCCGAGGGCGGCCCGCTGCACGACCCTCACGGTGACCGGTACATGGAGTTCTGGAACCTCGTGTTCATGCAGTACAACCAGGCGCCCGATGGAACCCGCACGCCGCTGCCCAAGCCGTCGATCGACACAGGTGCCGGGCTCGAACGGATCCTCACGCTCATCCAGGGTAAAGACGCTGTGTGGGAAACCGATCTGATGGCCCCGCTCATCGATCAGGCGTCCTCACTGACCGGAAAGCGCTACACCGTTGGCGATTATTCAGATCGCGATTCGTTCGCCCTGCGCGTTCTCGCCGAGCACGCGCGTTCAGGCTCGATGCTCATCAACGACGGGGTGCTTCCCTCCAACGAGGCGCGCGGCTATGTGCTCCGTCGGATCCTGCGGCGGGCGATTCGTTTCGCCTACCTGCTGGGTGGTGACAAGTTGGTCATGCCGTCGCTCGCCAACACGGCCGTCGACGTGATGGGCGAGGCCTATCCGGACCTGCTGAAAAACCGTGACTTCATCCTCAAGGTGATGACCCGCGAGGAAGAGGCATTCCGGCGCACCCTCAAGAACGGCCTTGCCATCCTCGACAGGGAACTGGGGGAGGGGCACAACCAGATCAGCGGAGCTACCGCGTTCATGCTCCACGACACGTACGGGTTCCCGCTCGAAGTGACGACTGAGGTAACCGCTGAGCGCGGGGTCACCGTCGACCTTCCCGGGTTCGATGCAGAGATGACCCAGCAGCGAGAGCGGGCCAAGCAGGCGCGCAAGAGCGGAAACGTGGGCGAGGATCGCCTCGTGGCCTACCGCGAGATCGTGGACCAGTTCGGTGTCACAGAGTTCGTCGGCTACTCAGACGACTCGTGCGAGGCTCGCATCCTCGCGATCATCCCGGGCGACGACGACACCGTGGAGGTGTTTCTCGACCGCTCTCCCTTCTACGCAGAGAGCGGCGGTCAGGTGGGCGACACCGGACTGCTCGTGACCGGCTCCGGAACCGTCGAGGTCGCTGACACGACGTTCGCGCTGCCCGGACTCCGCCGGCACACGGGCAGGATCTCGGCGGGAAGTGTGGACGCAGGTCAGCCGGCCCAGGCCAGCATCGACGTGGACCGTCGGTCCGCCATCCGGCGCAACCACACCAGCACACACCTGCTGCACTGGGCACTGCGTGAGGTGCTCGGCGACCACGTGAAACAGCAGGGTTCCATGGTAAGCCCCGATCGGCTGCGGTTTGACTTCAGCCACTTCCAGGCAGTGACGGCTGCCGAGATCGAGCAGATTGAACGCCTCGCCAATCGTGAGGTGCTGGCCAACGATCCGGTTCGCGCCTACGAGACCACCAAGGACGAGGCGACAGCGATGGGCGCCATAGCGTTCTTCGGCGACAAGTACGGCGATGTCGTCCGCGTGCTGGAGGCGGGCGGTAACAGCACCGAGCTCTGTGGCGGCACCCACGTCCGCGCCACCGGTGATATCGGCATGATCAAGATTGTGGGTGAGGGTTCGATCGCCTCGGGCGTGCGCCGTCTCGAGGCGGTTACGGGTTCGGCCAGCGTTGCACTGCTGCAGCGCGAGAGCCGGATGGTGTCCGAGGTCTCGCGTCTGGTCGGCTCCAAGCCTGACGAACTGGTCGCCGGGGTTCAGCGAAAGCTCGACGAGATCAGGGCGCTGCAGGACGAGCTGAAGGTACTGCGCAGCAGGGCAGCAGCCGGCCGGGCAACAGAGTTGGCTGCCGCCGCAACAAACGGAAGTGTCGTAGCCAGGGTGGACGGCCTCCCGCAGTCCGATCTCCGGGATCTCGCGCTTGCGGTGCGCCAGACCGGAGTCGAGATCGTGGTGCTCATCGGGATCACAGACACCGGAGGCGTTGCCCTCGCGTCTGCGGTGGGCAAGGCGCTCGACGTCAACGCCGGGGACCTCGTGAAGGATGCAGCCCGCGCAGTGGGCGGCGGCGGGGGCGGCAAGGGCGATATCGCTGTCGCGGGCGGCAAGGATCCCACGGGGATCGACCTTGCTCTCGAGTTTGCGCGGTCCGCCGTCGACGCGCTCCGCGGCGGCTGATCGGGTGGATCGCACGAGGTTCCGCGCCCTCGGATTGGACCTCGGCTCCAAGCGCATCGGTGTGTCGGTCTCGGACTCGAGCGGGACGATCGCCAACCCCCTGTTGGTGATCCATCGATCGGCGCGGCGTGAGGACGATTACCGAACGATCGCCCTGCTGGCGGTGGAGGAGGAGGTGGACGTGGTGGTTGTCGGGCTACCGCTCAGCCTCGACGGCACACTCGGCCCGGCTGCGAGGGCCGCGGTCGCGGAGTGCAAGACGCTGGCTACGGTTCTCGCCGTGCCGGTGGAGACCTACGACGAACGCCTCACCACGGTCGCTGCGGATCAGGTACTCATGCAAGCCGGAATGCGCGCCGTCGACCGACGCAAGGTGGTCGACAAAGTGGCGGCAACCGTGCTGCTCCAGGCGTGGCTCGACGCGAGGCGCGAGCGACTCCGGCGGGAGAGTGCCGGGTGACGGACCTTCGGGGCAGCGACAGCGAATCTGCACCGTGGTACGAGGTCGCCGCTGGGACCGGCCCTGCTCCGGAACTTGGTTGGGTGGACGACCCGTGGGACGACCCGCCGGGACTCACCTCGGCCGAGACGAGTCGACCGACGCCTCGCGCCAGACTCGTGAAACGGATCCTGCTCGCCGTCGTGGCACTTGCGCTGGTTGGGGCACTGGTTACCGGAGCGGTTGGTCTCTGGGTCATCGTCCAGATCAACCCGCCGGGCGAGCGCGGTGAGGCTGCAACTTTCGTGGTCGAGCAGGGGGACGATCTCGTCTCGGTGTCCACCCGCCTGCGGGCAACGGGATTCATCCGGCATTCCGGTGTGTTCCAGTGGTATGCCAAGCGAAACGGGGGACTGGAGCCCGAGCCGGGTTACTACACCCTGAGACCCCTCGACACGATGGGGAACCTCGCTGCCGCATTGAGGCGCTCACCGAACGCAACCTTCACATCGGTCACCTTTCCCGAGGGTTACACGGTCGCCCAGATGGCCGCGCGCCTCGCAGTGAAGATGCCGCGCCTGCGTTCCGACCAGTTCCTCGCTGCCACGCGCGACGGTGAGGTCACCTCGGAGTTCCTTCCACCGGGCATCCGGTCGCTCGAGGGTCTGCTGTTCCCCGACACCTATCAGGTGTCCAACGCCGAATCCGAGCGGCAGGTGGTTGCTCGAATGCTCCGCCTCACCGAGCGCGTGGGCCGTCAGGAGGGTCTCGACGACCCGTTGCTGCGTGGTCCCCTCAGCCCGTACGAGGTTCTGATCGTGGCGTCGCTGATCGAGCGCGAAGCACGTTTCGACGAGGACCGCCCCCGGATCGCGCGGGTCATCCTGAACCGTCTGGAACTCGGGATGCGTCTCGAGGTCGACGCCTCGCTGTACTACGGCCACGACCCGCGGACACCGTTCGCCACCTTGCGTCGACTTGATTCCCCGTACAACACCTACGTGTACCCGGGCCTGCCGCCGACACCGATCGCGAACCCGGGTCGGGCTTCGATCCGGGCTGCGCTCAACCCGTCGGTAGATCCATCACCCGGTGACCCAATCTGCCGTTCGCTGCTGGACCCGACGAAATGCCGGTATCTCTATTACGTGCTCTCGGACAAGGCTGGACATCACGTATTCTCCGCGACGCCGGAGCAGCATGACGAGAACGTCAAACGCGCACGTGCGGCGGGGCTGCTCTCGTGAGCCGTCCGCCCGTCACAGGTTCCACGCGGCTTGCCGGCGTGATCGGGAGCCCGGTTCGTCATTCGTTGAGCCCGGCGATCCACAATGCGGGATTTGATGAGTGCGGCCTTGACTGGGTCTATGTCGCGCTCGAAGTGTCGTCGGGTTCGGCAGCCGCCGCACTCGAAGGGATGCGAGCGTTCGGGATCGCAGGCCTGTCGGTCACCATGCCCCACAAGGACGCGGTCCATGATTTCGTTGACGAACGCTCGCTCGCAGCGGAGCGAATGCGCGCCGTCAACTGTGTACAGCTAGTCGATGGCCGGCTGATCGGGCACAACACCGACGGTGACGGGTTCGTGGACTCGCTTCGCCTCGACGCAGGGGTCGACCCCTCGGGGCTCAGCGTCGTCGTCCTTGGTGCCGGGGGCGCTGCTCGCTCGGTGATCGAGGCGCTCGCGCGAGCGGGCGCGGCAGGAATCGCGGTGGTGAATCGGACCGAAGCCCGCGCCGTTGAGGCGGCGTCCCTCGGCGGGAAGGTAGGTCGATCCGGAACGCTCGCCGACATTGCCCGAGCGGACCTCGTGGTGAATGCCACGTCCGTCGGTCTGGGTACCGAGGAGATGCCGATAGGCGGTGACCGCCTTCGTTCAGGGCAAGTGGTAGCGGACCTCGTGTACCACCCTCTCGACACGGCCCTGCTTCGGGCGGCTCGGTTCGCCGGGGCGCGCGCACTCGACGGGCTTGGGATGCTCGTGCATCAGGCGGGTCGCCAATTCGAGCTGTGGACCGGCACACCTGCCCCTATAGCGGCAATGCGTGCCGCCGCCGAGGCGGAGCTCGAACGACGAAGGTTATGACCGAGCCGCTCGACGAGTCCTTGTCGGCCACCCGTTGGCAGGCAGCCAGCCGCTGGGCGTACCGCCACCGTCAGGTTCTGGTCCTGACGTGGATTGTGCTGCTGTGGTGGGCGACGTTCTACCGACTGGGCGCACTCCGCCACGATCGCTTCTGGACCTTCGGCTTCGACCTCGGTCTGTTCGACCAGGCGATCTGGCTTGTCTCTCGCTGTAGGGATCCGTTCATCACGCTGCGTGGGCTGGACGTATGGGGCCACCACGGGAACGTTGTGTTCTACCTGTTTGTCCCGTTCTATTGGTTGGGGGCTGGCGCCAAGTTCCTGCTCGCGGCTCAGTTGACGTCGCAGGTCGCTGGCGCGATCGGGGTGCACCTGCTCTGTCGGGACATCATCACCAGATCGAGATGGATCGGGGTCGTGCTCGCCAGCGCGTTGCTCCTGCACCCGAGCATGCAGTTCTTAAGTTGGGAGTACTTCCACCCCGAGACGTTCGCGATCGGGCCGATCGTCCTGTCGTACTGGGCCTGGCGGACGCAACGGTGGAAGCTGTTCTGGGCGTTGACGATCCTCGCGATGTCGTGCAAGGAGGACGTCGCCCTCGTGTACCTCGTCCTCGGCCTGTTGGTTCTGGCCCGGAAACAACTCCGGCTCGGGGGCTATATCGCCGGAGCCGCTGCCCTGTGGTACGTCGCAGTTACCAAGGTGTTGATCCCGTGGCGCAACCCGGCTGGCCCGTTCTACGAGGGCCACTTCTTCTCCGAGTATGGCGGATCCATGGGGAGCGTGATCAGGACCATTCTGCGGCATCCCTCGAGGTTCTGGGGCGACGTCACCGCGGGTTCACGCCGAGCGTTGTATCTCCGGCTGTGGTTCCCCGTTGCGTTCGTGCCGTTTATCGCCGCCGACACGCTGTTACTGGCGGCCCCAATGCTCCTAGCCGTGGTCATCGCCGGTATCCCTTGGGTGCAGGACTACCGCTACCACTACGTCGCGATCCCGCTCGCGGTGACGTTCATCGCGACCGTCGAAGCCATCCGCCGCCTCCGTGTGCCGTGGCGACGGAACCTCGCCGTCGGCACGATTGCCGTCACGTCGCTGATCTCCGCCGTCTCCTGGGGAGTCGGGCCCGGCACCCGGAACTTCGACAAGGGCTATTGGCCCCACAGCAGCTCCGAGGGATATTTCGACATCCTGTTCGGGAATCTCGACACGCAGGGTGACTGGGCCATCGCGACGGCGAAGGCCAACGCCGTCGCGCTCGTCCCGCCGAACGCGTCGGTCAGCGCATCGTTCAACGTCAATCCTCATCTCGCACATCGCGATGAGGTGTACGAATGGCCGAATCCCTGGATCGGGACGAACTGGGGAATCTGCAACATTGACCGCCTCCCCGACCCCGCGAGCGTGCAATGGATCGTGGTGGACCGTCGCTACGTGGAGTCCGATCCGACGCAGGCCCGCCTGCTCGAGCACCTGTTGCGCGAGGAATTCGTTGTGCGCCTCGACGAGGTGGATGTGGTGACGGCGGAACGGGTTCGGCCTCCGTCATCGCCCGCACCCGTTTCCGCCGCCTCCTGCCCGGGCTAGGCAGGATCCGGTCACGCCGGGGGCAGGCCGGTATCCTTTCTGGGTGCTCAGGTACCTGACAGCGGGGGAATCCCACGGCAAGGCCCTCGTGGTCATCATCGAGGGGCTTCCTGCCGGACTTCCCATCACCGTCGAGGAGATTCAGGGCGAACTTGCCCGTCGTCGCCTTGGTTACGGACGGGGGCCGAGGCAGCGCTTCGAGGTGGACAACCTCACCCTCGTCGGCGGCGTGCGTCATGGTCGCACGCTCGGATCGCCGGTCGCCATCGAGATCGAGAACACCGAGTGGTTCCGCTCCGACAAGTGGCACGAGGAGATGTCCCCGGCGCCGGGTGCAACCAAGGACCCCCTGACGCAGGTGCGACCCGGACACGCGGACCTCGCCGGGATGCAGAAGTATGGCTTCTCGGATGCGCGAGACGTTCTGGAGCGGGCGAGCGCGCGGGAAACCGCAGCGCGTGTCGCCGCGGGGGCCCTCGCGAAGAAGTTCCTCGCCTCACTTGGTATCGAGATCATCAGCCACGTCATCCAGGTGGGCGCCGTGCGGGCCAAGGCTGATGCACGCCCGATCAGCTCAGATCTGGCGGCGGTTGACCTCTCGCCGGTTCGCTGCTTCGACCCGCAGGCCGAGGAGGCAATGGTTGCCGAGATCGAAGCGGCTGCCAAGGAGGGGGACTCCCTCGGTGGTGTTGTCGAGGTCCTCGCCTACGGCGTCCCCGTCGGGCTCGGTAGCCACGTTCACTGGGATCGCAAGCTTGATGGACTTCTGGCGCAGGCACTGATGAGTATCCAGGCCGTCAAGGGCGTGGAGATCGGTGATGGTTTCGAGGTTGCCGGTCGCAGGGGCAGCGCAGCGCACGACCCGATCGTGTGGGACGCAGCGGAAGGCCGCTACCGGCGGGAATCTTCTCTGGCGGGCGGTACCGAGGGCGGGATGTCCACAGGCGACCTACTCGCTGTCCGCGCTGCCATGAAGCCGCTCGCCACACTGAACCGCCCCACCCTGAAGACGGTTGATGTCGTCACCAAGCAGGAAACCGTGAGCTTCAGGGAGCGTACCGACGTCACAGCGGTGCCGGCCCTCGGTGTCGTCGCAGAGACCATGGTCGCCCTCGTCCTTGCGGCCGAGGCCCAGCGTAAGTTCGGCGGTGACTCGCTCGACGAGTTCGTCCGCAATGCCGAGGCCTTCGCAGCCGGTCTCCGCTGAGGGGGCAGCGGATGTCCTCCCGGTCGTCCTCGCTCGGTGGGCAGCATCTCGTGCTGATCGGCCTCACGGGTTCAGGCAAAACCACGATCGGGCGGTTGGCCGCCGAGCGTCTCGGCTGTCCCTTTCTCGACACCGATGCGCTCATCGAGGAGCGGACCGGGCGCACCGTTCGGGCAATCTTTGCCGAGGACGGGGAACCGGCGTTCCGTGAGATCGAGGGCGAGGTGCTGGCCGATGCTGTCGCCTCCACCGAACCGTCGGTGATCGCTGCAGCCGGGGGCGCGGTGCTCCGGGAACAGAATCGTGTCGTCCTCCGGGACGCGAATGCCCGGGTCGTGTGGCTGTGCGGCGGCCCGTCGGTCGTCGCCGATCGCGTGAGGGGCGGGGCACATCGTCCGCTGCTTGACAAGGATCCGGATGCGATACTTCGCAAGATGTGGTCCGAGCGCGAACCCCTGTACCGCGAGGTGGCCGACGCCATCGTCGGGATCGAGGGACGCTCCGTGCACGAGGTACTCGAGGCGGTGCTGCGTTGAGCAGTCACCTGCGTGTCACGGTCCCCCTTGCGGGTCGGTCGTACGACGTCCTCGTCGGCAACGGCGTCGTTCGTGAGCTCGCCGGCGTGCTCCCTGCGGGCGTTCGCCGGGTAGTCATCGTCACACAGGCCGGGAACCCAATGACGCCGCTCGCGGATCCGGGTGTGCCGTTCGAGGTACTGGAGATTCCGGACGGCGAGCAGACGAAATCGCTGTCGACGGTCGAGGACCTCTGCCGTTCCTTCGTGCGTTTCGGCATGACGCGCTCAGACTGCGTGATCGGGGTCGGTGGCGGCCTCGTCACCGACGTTGCCGGGTTTGCCGCCTCGGTGTTCCATCGCGGCATCGCCGTCGTTCATGTTGCAACGAGCCTTCTCGCGATGGTCGACGCCGCGATTGGCGGCAAGACCGGGGTGAACCTCCCGGAGGGCAAGAATCTCGTGGGTGCCTTTTGGCAACCCAGCGCCGTGCTGTGCGACCTCGATGCCCTCACGACGTTGCCGCCGAGGGAGACACGCTGCGGCATGGGGGAGATGGCGAAATACCACTTCCTCACCGGTGACGACCTGCTCGGGCTTCCTCTCGCCGAGCGCATCGCTCGGTGCGCAGCGATTAAGGCTGAGGTCGTCGGGGCCGACGAGCGCGAATCGGGTCGCCGGGCCATCCTCAACTACGGCCACACGCTCGCCCATGCACTCGAGACGGCTACCGCTCACCAACTTGCCCACGGTGAGGCCGTAGCGATCGGTCTGGCCTACGCGGCCCGCGTCGCGCACGAACTGGGCCGCATCGACAGCGACCGGGTTCGGGAGCACGATCGTGTGATTGTCGACGCCTACGGCCTCGACAACGCTTTGCCGGCAGGACTGGATCATGACGAACTCGTGGACCTGATGGGCAGGGACAAGAAGGTTGTCAACGGTCTCACGTTCGTCCTCGACGGGGCGAACGGCGTCGAGACGGTTGCCGAGGTGCCTGCGGATGCCGTGCGCCGGGCGCTCACGCGCATGCCGGTCGCTGACGGGCGTGCGAGGATCTCGCCATGATCCTGCTGGTGATCCACGGTCCGAACCTGAACCTTCTCGGTGAACGCGAGCCGCACATCTACGGCTCGTCCACCCTCGACGACTATGTGGCGGCGGTTGAGGAGGCCGCGCGCCCGTACGGTCTCACCGTCGAGTCGGTCCAGTCGAACCATGAGGGTGATCTAGTGGACGCGATCCACACAGCGCGCGGGCGATGTGCGGCGATCCTCATCAACCCCGGCGCCTTCACGCACTATGCCTGGAGCATCCACGATGCGCTGTCGGCCTTCTCCGGCCCGGTTCTCGAGGTGCACATCTCCAATCCCAACGCGAGGGAGGCATGGCGCCACACGAGCGTCGTCGCACCCGTTGCCACCGGAAGCATCATGGGGCTTGGGATGCACGGCTACGAGCTCGCGGTTGCGGCAATCGCCCGCAGGCTCGGGCTGTCGGCGGGGTGACGTGAACGCGCTGGCCCTCCGAGCCGCCAACACGGTGCCAACAGTGGCCAGCGACGCCGATTGGGTGCGGCGCCTTCGCGAGCTGCATCTCATCACGCCCCTGAGGATCTTCGTGATCCTTGCTGCTGCTTGGCTGATCGGCTTCGTGATCCGGTTGGTGGTCAACCGGATGATCCGGGGTCTCGAACGGGCACATGCGATGCTGCCCGGAAGGGTGGACAAGGCCAGGTTCGAGCAGCGCAGACGAACCCTGAGCACCGTGCTGAAGAGCTCGCTCGTGGCGTTGGTATGGCTCACTGCGATCATCTCGGTGATCGGGGAGCTCGGGGTGAACCTCGGGGCCTTCGTCGCCACCGCCACGATTATCGGTGGTGCCCTCGCTTTCGGTGCGCAGACCCTCGTGCGTGATCTCATCGCCGGGTTCTTCATGATCGCCGAGGACCAGTTTGGGGTGGGGGACCTCGTCGACGCGGGAGTAGTGGTGGGCACGGTCGAGCGCGTATCGCTGCGGGTCACCAAGCTCTCCGATGATCAGGGCCGCGTCTGGTACTTGCCGAACGGACAGATCACTAGGGTTGCGAATCTCACCCAGGGGGTCGGTCGAACGGTGGTCGATGTCACGGTGCCCCTCACCGAGGACCTCGGTCGGGTCGGATCCCGTCTGCTGGAGATTGCGGTCAGCCTGCGAGCGGATCCCTCGGTTGCGCCGATGCTCACCGGCGATCCGCAGTTCGTCGGCGTGGAGGAGTTGCACCCTGACGCGGCGGTTGTGCGCGTGGTCCTGCCCTGCATGCCGGCGGGCCGGGAGCCGGTGCGGCGCGCGTTCCTGTCCGCCGTGGCTGAGGCCGAGCGACTTGGCGTGTTGCGGGAGGTGGAGATCGAGGGGGGCTCGACCCCCGAATCCGCTCCCACGGGTTCGTCGCCTTACGGTTCGGGCGCCGAGATCCCGCCAACGGTCTGACCGGGGGTTCCTCGGCTGCGCCTCGGTAGAATCGTACGGCCCCCGAACGTTCGCCCACGAGGACTCTCATGCCCGCCATCAGCACCAACGACTTCAAGACCGGGATGACCCTGGAGCTCGACAACGGGTTGTGGTCCGTGGTGGAGTTCCAGCACGTCAAGCCCGGCAAGGGTGGCGCCTTCGTGCGCAGCAAGCTGAAGAACGCTCGCACCGGCCAAGTGGTCGACAAGACCTTCAATGCCGGTATCAAGGTTGAGCAGGCGCTGCTCGACAAGCGAGACATGCAATTCCTCTACCGCGATGGCGGTGAGTACGTGTTCATGGATACCGACACCTATGAGCAGATGACGGTCGCCCCGTCGGCCCTCGGTGAGGCTGCCGACTACCTCATCGAGAACGCCGTGGCAATCCTTGCGATGTACCAGGACGAGATCGTGTCGGTCGAGATCCCGGCCTCGGTAGAACTTCGCATTGCAGAGACCGAGCCGGGTATCCAGGGAGACCGGGTTTCCGGTGCCCGCAAGCCGGCAACGCTGGAGACCGGCAAGGTGATCCAAGTGCCCCTGTTCATCGGTCCAGGTGAGCGGGTCAAGGTGGACACCCGCTCCGGCGAATACATCACACGCGTCTGATGCCCGACGACAAGGTTGGTGCTGGTGCGCGCAGGCCCCGGCCCCGTCATGACGACGAGCGTTCGGAGGCCCGTGAGCGGGCTTTGACGATCCTGTATGAGGCGCACTCGAAGCGGATTGCCCCGAACGAGGCCCTCGCTGCGCTCGTGATCAGGCCCGACGCGTTCACTTCCCGGCTCGTGCTCGGCGTAGATGCAGAGTCCGAGCGTTTCGACGCACTCATCCGTGAGCACTCGAAGAACTGGTCGCTCGAGCGGATGCCCGTGCTCGACGTGACGATCCTGCGTCTCGCACTGTTCGAGCTCTCGAGCGAGTCAGATACCCCTACTGCGGTGATCATGAACGAGGCGGTCGAGCTCGCTAAGCGCTTCTCCACCGATGACAGCGGCAAGTTCGTAAACGGGATGCTGTCCGCAATCGCTCCGCAACTCCGGGCCTGATCAGCGCACGGCAGAGCGCCCGCGACCCGCGACGCTCTTGAGCGCGTCCCGCAGGCCCCATCCGGTAACGAGCAACATCGACTCGGCAACGATCCGCCCAGACATCTTCGACGTGCCGTACTCCCGGTCCACGAAGGTGATCGGGTGCTCCACGACGGTGAGGCCATCGCGCACGAGCCGGCGAACGAACTCGGTGAGCATCGCGTATCCCTCTGCTCGGGTGGTCTCTGGACGGATCGCCCTCAACGCTTCGGCGGTGTACGCCCGGAACCCGGTGGTGCAATCCCTCACCGGGAGCCGAAGGATGCCGGCCGTGTACCGGTTCCCCCAACGGGACAGCAGGCGACGGTGCCACGGCCAGCGCACGGTTGCCCCGCCCGGCACGTAACGCGACCCGATCACTGCATCGGCACCTGCCTCGATACGGCCGAGCAGCGCCGGGATGACCGCAGGATCGTGAGAAAAATCGACATCCATCGACACGATCACGTCGAAGTCCTGTGAGAGCGCCAACCGGAAGCCCTCCCGATAGGCCGATCCGAGGCCAAGCTTGCCGACACGATGCAGCACCTGGATCTGGCCGAGCCGCTCGGCTGCTTGTTCGGCCAGCTGACCGGTGCCATCGGGAGAATTGTCGTCGATGATGAGCACTGTGGCCGTGGGCACGCTCGAGCGCACTGCCTCAAGGAATCGGGTGATGTTCTCGGCCTCTTGGTAGGTCGGAGCGACGACAATGATACGCACGGTGGACCAACCTAGCGATGTGGTAGGTTCATTGAGCCGTCAAACGGGTCCCGTGAGGCCCGAACGGAGGAGATATGGACTGTGTCCGGAACCGAATTGACTGACGCGCCCCCCGACGGGGGCGTTTTTGCTGAAAGCGGCTCGAAATTCTCGAAAACCGTGATGTCCGCCGACGACATCCGTCGGGCATTGACGCGGATCGCGCACGAAATCATCGAGCGGAACCAGGGCCTCGACCACGTCGTGCTCGTGGGGATCCAGCGGGGCGGTTCATGGGTGGCCGAGCGACTGGGTTCGGTCATCGCCTCGATCGAGCCGGAGTCTGCCGTGCCCGTTGGCCTTCTCGATCCCACCTTCCACCGGGACGACATCGGTCTCCGACCGGTCATGGCAGGGGCCCAGAGCCGGATACCGGTGGCCCTCGACGGCGCAGTGGTCGTCCTGGTCGACGATGTGCTGTTCACCGGGCGCACCGTGCGTGCTGCACTGGAGGCACTGAACGACTACGGCAGGCCCCGGGCCGTCCAGTTAGCGGTCATCGTCGACCGTGGTCACCGTGAGGTGCCGATCCGACCGGACTACGTCGGCAAGAACCTCCCGACCTCGCGTTCGGAAGACGTTGCGGTGACGCCGGAGTCGGTCACCATTCGCGGAGGGCAGGACGCATGAAACACCTCCGCTCGATCGACGAACTCTCAGGTGAGGCCATCAGGTCGCTCCTGGACCTCGCCGACGCGATGGCTGAGGTGAACCAACGCCCGATCCCGAAGGTGCCGGCGCTCCGTGGGCGCACGGTTGTCAGCCTCTTTTTTGAGGACTCGACCCGCACGCGGTTGTCCTTCGAGACTGCAGCCAAGCGTCTCTCCGCCGACACGATGACATTCTCGGTGAGCACCTCGAGCGTGAACAAGGGCGAGAGCCTGCGCGACACCATCGAGACCGTGAGCGCCATGGGCGTCGATGCATTCGTGGTGCGCCACCGGACGAGCGGCGTGCCGTGGCAGATCAGCCAGTGGACGGATGCGGCGATCATCAATGCCGGCGACGGCTGGCACCAGCACCCCACCCAGGCCCTCCTCGATGCGTACACGATCCGGACACGCCTCGGTTGCAGTGGCGGTCTCGAGGGCCTACACATCGCCATCGTCGGGGATGTGAAGCACTCGAGAGTGGCTCGCAGCGACGTGCAAGCGTTCACGAAGCTCGGAGCGCGGGTGACGCTGGTCGCGCCCGCCACGCTGCTTCCTGCGAGTCTCGAGGGGTGGCCGGTCACCGTGTGCAACAACCTCGATGACCTGATCGCCGATATCGACGTGTTGTACCTGTTGCGGATGCAGATCGAGCGACAGGAGCAGTCGCTGGTGCCGTCGCTGCGCGAGTACAGCACGCGGTTCGGCCTCGATGACGTGCGTGCTCGCCGGTTGCAGGACCACGCACTGGTCATGCACCCGGGCCCCATGAACCGTGGTGTGGAGATCGTGGTCGATCCGGCTCTCCTCAGGGGTTCGGTGATCACCGAACAAGTGGCCAATGGGGTGTCGGTGCGGATGGCTGTCCTGTTCCACTTGCTCGGGCAGGGGAGCGAACTTGTCGACGAAAGCGGGGGTCAATGATGAATGAGTGGGTGATCAAGGGAGCGACGATCGTGGACCCGGACGGGACCCGCCAGGGCGACGTTGCAATCTCCGGCGGGCGGATCAGCGAGGTAGGTGCGGACCTGTCGGGCGAGCGGGTGCTCGATGCCTCCGGCTGCATCGTTTCCCCCGGCTTTGTTGACCTCCACGTGCACCTTCGCCAACCGGGGCGCGAGGAGGCCGAGACGGTGGAGACTGGCTCGCGCGCAGCGGCGTTGGGCGGGTTCACGGCGATCGTCGCCATGCCAAACACCGAGCCGGCGCAGGACTCCGTAGCGGTCGTGGAGCAGGTTCGTCGCTGGGGCGAGGAGGCAGGGCTGTGCGAGGTTCTTCCCTCTGGATGCCTGACGCTCGACCGGGCCGGCGAGCGTATGGCCCCCATCGCGGAACTCGCAGCCAGCGGTGTACGGCTGTTCACCGACGACGGCAATGGCGTTCAGGATCCGCTCCTCATGCGCAGGATCATGGAGTACTCCCTCGACCTCGACGTCGTGCTCGCACAGCATTGCGAAGTAGCAAGCCTCACCGCCGGGGCAGTGATGCACGAGGGATGCTGCTCGTCGCACCTCGGCCTCCCCGGCTGGCCCGCAGTCGCCGAGGAACTGATGGTGTTCCGCGACATCGAACTCGCCCGGCTCACGGGGGCCCGGGTGCACTTCCTGCACCTGTCGACGGCCCGATCCGTCGCACTCGTGCGTCAGGCCAAGGCGGACGGACTGAGGATCACTGCCGAGGCCGCCCCGCACCATTTCACGCTGACCGACGAGATGCTCCGCACCTTCGACGCGACGTTCAAGGTAAACCCGCCGCTGCGGACCCGCGATGACATCGCCGCGCTCAAGGTGGGCCTCAGGGACGGGACGATCGACGCAATCGCGACCGACCACGCCCCTCACCCTGCGGCTCTCAAGGAGCAGCCGCTCGACACGGCACCGCCGGGGATGCTCGGTCTACAGACCGCGCTGCCGCTCGCGCTGGGCGAGCTCGGCCTCGACCTCCCCGAGGTAGTCGCACTCCTGTCGTGGAGGCCCGCCGCCATAGCGGGGGTGTCTGACCGGCACGGCACTGCGGTCCGTCCGGGCGCGGTCGCCAATCTTGCGGTATTCGACCCGGAGGCAACATGGACGGTGGACGCTACGAGGCTGGCCTCCAAGAGCAGGAATACGCCGTATCAGGGCCGCACCATGCGGGGTCAGGTCAGACACACCGTCTTTCGAGGCACGCCCGTCGTGATCGACGGCGAGGCACAGCGATGAGCACGATGAACACGATGTATAGGAAGAACTGGACCAGCAATGTCTGAAGCGATCTCTGCACCCACCGAGGGACTTCTTGTCCTCGCCGACGGCTCCGTTTTCGAGGGGGAACTGATCGGGGCAACCCCCGCCGCCGGTGTGGCGAGCGGCGAAGTGGTCTTTAACACCGTGCTGACCGGTTATCAGGAGGTGCTGACCGATCCGAGCTATGCCGGCCAGATCATCACGTTCACGTATCCGCACATCGGGAACTACGGCGTGACCGACGTGGATTTCGAGTCGGTCCGTCCGTTCTGCCGAGGGGTCGTCGTCCGTGAGCTCGCGCGTCGGTACAGCAACCACCGTGCGGGGTCGAGCCTCGACTCGATGCTGCGCAAGTACGGCGTTCCGGGTATCGCTGGCATCGACACGCGGCGCCTGACCCGACGTATCCGCGATACCGGCGCCCTGCCCGCTGCATTTGGCAGCGCCGACGAGTCGACGCTGCTCGCTGCCGCGCGTGGCGAACGTGGTACCGACGGCGTTGACCTCGTCGCTGGGGTCACCACCGAGCAGATCTACAGCGTCGGCGAGGGCGACCGTACGATTGTCGCCTACGACTTCGGGATCAAGCACACCATCCTTCGCCACCTTGCGCGCCTCGGCCGGGTGGAGGTCGTACCCGCGTCGACCTCTGCCGCAGATGTGCTCGCGCTCAGGGCGGCAGGCGTGTTCCTGTCCAACGGTCCGGGCGATCCCTCGATGGTGGGATACGCATCCACGGCAATCGCCGAACTCGTCGGACAGGTTCCGATTTTCGGGATCTGTCTCGGCCATCAGTTGCTCTCGAGAGCGCTCGGCGGCTCCACCTACAAGCTTGCGTTCGGCCACCACGGCGGGAACCATCCGGTGCGCCACGAGGCGAGCGGTCGTATCGAAATCACGAGCCAGAACCACAACTTCTGTCTTGCCCCCGAGTCGCTCGGGGGCAAGGTCGAGGTGACCCACGTGAACCTCAACGACGGCACGAACGAGGGGATGCGGGTGCTCGGTGCGCCCGCGTTCAGCGTGCAGTACCACCCGGAGGCGGGTCCCGGTCCCCACGATGCAGAGTACCTCTTCTCGGAATTCGATCGCCTGATGGGTGGAGACGGTCGCCTGCGGCCCGAACCGTACGGATATCAACCAGCAGGGCTCCGCGCCCCCGCACAGGGAGGGGCAGCCTGATGCCGCGCCGTGACGACATCGAGTCCATCCTCATCATCGGCTCGGGCCCGATCGTGATCGGTCAGGCCTGCGAGTTCGACTACTCAGGGACTCAGGCCTGCCGGGTGCTCCGGAGCGAGGGCTACCGCGTGATTCTTGCGAACTCGAATCCGGCGACGATCATGACGGACCCGGATTTCGCCGATCGCACGTACATCGAACCGCTCACCCCGGACTTCCTCAGCAAGATCGTGGAGCGCGAACGTCCCGATGCGGTGCTCGCAACCCTCGGCGGCCAGACGGGGCTGAACCTCGCAATGGCCCTGTACGAGCGCGGCGAGGTAGGTGTCCCCGGGACCCCTGAGCTCATCGGCGCCAATGCCGAGGCGATAGCGACGGCGGAGGACCGGGAACGGTTCAAGCACGCAATGATCGAGATCGGTCTCGCTGTCCCGGCTTCGGGTGTCGCTCACTCGATGGACGAGGCGTACGGGGTGCTCGAACAGTTGGGCCTGCCAGTGGTCGTTCGCCCTGCGTACATCCTTGGCGGGCGCGGCACGGGCATCGCCGAGACGATGGAACAGTTCCGGATCATCGCTGCGAACGGGATTGCGGCCAGCCCCATCAGGGAGATCCTGATCGAGCGCTCCATCAAGGGTTGGAAGGAATTCGAGCTCGAGGTCATGCGCGACCGCAAGGACAACTGCGTGATCATCTGCTCGATCGAGAACTTCGACGCCATGGGGGTTCATACCGGTGACTCGATCACCGTGGCCCCAGCCCAGACGCTGAGCGACATCGAGTACCAAGAGATGCGTGACGCAGCCTTCAAGTGCATCCGCCGCGTCGGTGTGGAGACGGGTGGGTCGAACGTGCAGTTCGCGGTCGACCCACGGACGGGTCAGCAGGTCGTCATCGAGATGAACCCCCGGGTCTCCCGTTCGAGCGCGCTTGCCTCCAAGGCAACAGGCTTCCCGATCGCAAAGATCGCCGCAAAGCTCGCGGTCGGCTACAGCCTCGACGAAATTCCCAACGACATCACGAAAATGACCCCGGCAAGCTTCGAGCCGACCATTGACTACGTGGTCACGAAGATCCCGCGCTGGGCCTTCGAGAAGCTGCCGGGAACCTCTGGTGTGCTCGGTACGCAGATGCAGAGTGTCGGTGAGGTAATGGCGATCGGGCGAACGTTCCCCGAGAGCCTTCAGAAGGCACTGCGCTCGCTCGAACAGGGTCGTCTCGGCCTCAACTGCGACCCCGCTGAGGGCGAGTTCGCCGGCCGTTCCGACGACGAACTGCTCGGCATGATCGCGATCCCCACGCCCGACCGTGTCTTCCAGATCGGGGAGCTCCTCCTCCGGGGAGTCTCCATCGAACAGGTCCACGAGGCGTGCTCGGTCGATCCGTGGTTCCTCGACCAGATGTCCTCGGTGGTCGAGGAGCGCTCGGCCCTGAGCAGCGCCGGGTTCGCAGCAATGTCCCGCTCTGGCTGGCGGCGCGCAAAGCGGCTCGGGTTCTCCGATGCGCAACTTGGTTACCTGTGGGGCGTGCCCGAGGATGACGTTCGGACTGCCCGTCTGGCCGCTGGTGTGGTGCCCACGTACAAGACGGTCGACACCTGTTCTGCTGAGTTCGACGCAAAGACGCCTTACCACTATTCGACCTATGAGGACGAGGACGAGGTGGCACCGTCGACGAGGCCGAAGGTCTTAATCCTCGGCTCTGGCCCCAATCGCATCGGCCAGGGCATTGAGTTCGACTATTGCTGTGTCCACGCGTCGTTCGCGCTCCGGGAGGCGGGGTTCGAGACGGTGATGGTGAACTGCAACCCCGAGACGGTGTCGACGGACTACGACACGAGCGACCGGTTGTATTTCGAGCCGCTCACGCGCGAGGACGTGCTCAATGTGATCGCCGCGGAGACGCGTTCGAGTGGTGGTGTTGCTCCCAAGGTGATCGTCTCCCTCGGTGGCCAGACGCCGCTGAAGCTCAGCAGCCAGATCCCGGCGGAACTCGTCGCTGGTACATCCTCGGAATCGATCGACCTCGCTGAGGACCGGGCGAAATGGAATGAGCTGTGCGAGGCGCTGCACATCCCACAGCCCCCCGGTGGTACCGCGGTGGACCTTGCTCAGGCGCTCTTGATCACCGAATGGATCGGGTTCCCCGTGCTCGTCCGCCCGAGTTATGTACTCGGTGGGCGTGCCATGAGGATCGTGGAGGATCGCGAGACCCTCGAGCAGGCGATGGCGGAGTTGAGCAGCTTCGGCAGCCTCGGTCGGGAGGGAGGTCTCTCCGCCGAGCGTCCGGTGCTCATCGATCGTTTCCTCGACGATGCCACCGAGGTAGACGTCGACGCGATCCGGGACCATACGGGCGAGGTCTTGATCGGCGGTGTGATGGAGCACGTCGAGGCGGCAGGCGTTCACTCCGGTGATTCGGCATGTGCCATCCCCCCGCAGACATTGCCGGCCTGGGTGGTGGAGGTGATCTCGAGCTACACGTCGGCGATCGCCGACGCACTGGATGTGCGTGGCCTCATCAACGTCCAGTTTGCGGTGCAGGGCACAACGGTCTACGTGATCGAGGCGAACCCTCGGGCCAGCCGGACGGTTCCCTTTGTCGCGAAGGCAACCGGCGTCCCCCTGGCCAAGGTGGCGACGAGAGTGATGCTCGGGTCAACGTTGGAGGAACTGCGGCGCGAGGGCCTGCTGCAGGACCCGGTTCCGGGCAAGCACGTTGCGGTCAAGGAGGCGGTGCTTCCCTTCAGCCGGTTCCCCGAGGTTGACACGGCGCTCGGACCGGAGATGCGCTCGACCGGTGAGGTGATGGGCATCGACGTGAACTTCGGGCGTGCCTTCTTCAAGGCCGAGACTGCGGCCGGGACGCTGCTCCCCACCGACGGGATGGTGTTCCTCTCGCTCAACGACTCAGACAAGCCTGCCGGCATCGTCGTGGCCAAACGATTCAGGGCGCTCGGTCTCAAGATCGCCGCCACCTATGGGACGGCGGAATACCTGGCACGCTTCGGCGTCGACGTAGACGAGCGGGTTGCGAAGATCTTCGAGGCGAAGCGCAACGAGACGGATTCGACAGCGGTCGACCTGATCGAGGCCGGACGGGTGACTTTCGTGGTCAACACCCCGCGCGGCGGTGGGTCCCGCAGCGACGGCATGTACATCCGGATCGCCGCGAACGTCAACGGCGTCAGCTCGGTGACCACGGTGGACGCTGCGCTCGCAGCGGCGGAGGGCATGTCCGAGGTTATGCAGCACCCGACCACCGTGCGGAGCCTGCAGGAGTACCACGCGCGATGAGCAGCAAGGAGCATGACGTGGGCGCCTCGGAGGTGGACCTCTCCACGCACGTCGGTTCGTTGGCGCTCCCCAATCCGGTGATGACGGCGTCCGGTACTGCTGGCCACGGGGCCGAACTGAGCGAGTACTTCGACCTGTCACTGCTCGGTGCCCACGTCGTGAAGTCGTTGGCCCCCTACCCCTGGGAGGGCAACCCCGCTCCCAGGGTGCACCCCACGACCGCCGGGATGATCAACGCAGTCGGTCTACAGGGAGCGGGTGTTGAGCACTGGCGTCGTGACACGCTCCCGCAGCTGCGCGCCACCGGGGCGCGGGTCGTGGTGAGTATCTGGGGCCGGCGGCTCGAGGACTATGCGCTGGCGGCGGCCAACCTTGTCGGTGTCGGCGACGATGTCGTTGCAGTCGAGGTAAACCTGTCTTGCCCGAACCTCGAGGGCCGGGCCGGGATCTTCGCCCACGACGCCGAATTGTCGTCGGAGGTGATGAAGGCGGTGCAGGTGTGTGCGCTCCCTTGCTGGGCGAAGCTGTCGCCCAATACCGACCGCTTGGTCGAGGTCGCCACAGCCGTGAGCGAGGCAGGTGCGCAGGCAGTGACGCTCGTGAACACCGTGCTCGGCATGGTGATCGATACGCAGACCGGGCTACCGGTGCTGGGTAGGGGTGGCGGCGGACTGTCCGGTCCGGCCGTTCACCCCGTCGCGGTTCGTGCCGTCTACGACGTTCGTCAGGCGCTCCCGAACCTCCCGATCGTCGGGGTCGGTGGGGTGACCGATGCAGGGACCGCCCTCGAACTGCTGATGGCTGGGGCGCAGGCCGTGCAGGTGGGAACCGCAACGTTCGCCGACCCTAGGGCGTCGATGAACATCCTCGAGTCTCTGCGTCGGCTCCTCGCGCTGCGGGGTATCGCTGCGATCCGGGACGTCGTCGGTATCGCTCACCGCGGGGGGCTGTCGTGAGCACGATCAGTTCCCTGCTCAGTGCCTCGTGGCTGCGCTCCGGCTCGCTGCTGTGCGTTGGCCTCGATCCCGAACCTGCGAAGTTCCCGGACCGCTTTGCCAACGATCCCTCTCTCACCTTCGAGTTCTGTCGGGACATCATCGACGCAACCAAGGATCTCGTGTGCGCGTTCAAGCCACAGATCGCGTACTTCGCGGCATTCGGCGGAGAGCAGCAGTTGGAACGAACGATCGCGCACATTCGCGCCGTCGCCCCCGACGTGCCAGTGATCCTCGACGCGAAACGCGGCGACATCGGACCGACGGCACAGCAGTACGCGAAAGAGGCGTTCGATCGCTACGGCGCCGACGCCGTCACGGTGAATCCGTATCTCGGGTATGACACGATCGAACCGTTCGTGGAGCGGGGGAGCGTCTTTGTCCTCTGTCGTACCTCTAACCCGGGTAGCGCTGACCTTCAGGGACTGCACGTGGAAGGTGAGCCGCTGTTTCTCCGTGTGGCGAGGGACCTCACGACACGATTCGGTGACAGCGGTCGCCTCGGGCTCGTGGTCGGCGCAACGTATCCAGCCGAACTCGGTGAGGTGCGACAGGTGGTTGGGGAGTTGCCGCTGCTGGTGCCCGGTGTCGGGGCCCAGGGTGGGGACGCGGATGGCGTCGGTCCGGCCATGACCCCTGGGGGTGGTGTCGTCGTCAATTCTTCACGCGCCGTGCTGTACGCCGCACGCGATGATGGCTTCGCTCAGGCAAGTCGGGAAGTCGCTCTCGCGACACGCAATGCACTGGCCGACGTTCACCGGCGCAGGCCCCGCTCGGCATCGTGATTTCGGTCACTCACACTGCATTGATGCCAGTAGAGACCCACTCCCGGGGGGTACGGTTGGGCCAATGGCAACTCCCCCCGTCCTCGATCCCGCCCAGCGTGCCGCCGCCCTCGCAAAAGCAGCGGTAGCCCGTGCAGCCCGTGCCGAACTCAAGAGCAAGTTGAAGATGGGTTCGGTCACCCTTCGTCAGGCGCTGGAGAACGCAGACTCCGATCCGGTAGTTGGCAAGCTCAAGGTGTTAGCGATGCTCGAATCGCTGCCCGGCCTCGGCAAGGTGAAGGCCCGCCGCGTTATGGAAGAAGTCGGTATCGCCGACTCTCGTCGTGTCCAGGGCCTCGGCGCCCAGCAGCGGATCTCGCTGCTCGAGAAGCTGGGCTGATCCTCCCACTGTGGACCCGCTGGTCATCATCGTTTCTGGGCCCGGCGGTGTCGGGAAGGGAACGATTGTGTCGGCGTTGGTCCAACGTGACCCTCGCCTCTGGTTGAGCCGGAGTTGGACCACTCGGCCGCAGCGTGATGGCGAGCCAGACGATGCCTACCGATTCACCACGAGGGACGACTTCGAGGCTCATGCGGAGCGCGACGGTTTCCTCGAGTGGACCGAATTCCTCGGGAACCTCTACGGCACACCGTTGCCCGAGCCCCCGCTGGGGCGCGATGTCGTGCTCGAAATCGAGTTGCAGGGCGCCAAGCAGGTTCGGGAACGCAACCCGGACGCCCTGCTGATCTTCGTCCTGCCGCCGTCGCGAGAGGAACAGCAACTCCGCCTCACCGGCCGGGGGGACGCCCCGGAGAAGGTGTTGGAGCGGCTGCGCAAGGCCGAGGAGGAAGAACCGGAGGGTTCCGAGCTAGCCGATTACGTGGTTATCAACGATGACCTGGAGCGGACGATCGCCGAGATGGCCGCCATCGTTGGCCGGGAACGTCTGTCCCGCTCACGATCACGTTAGACTTGCCCATCCTCCTACCCGTCTCAGACGCAAAGGATTTCCTTCATGGCACGCGCACACGATTCAATGATCAATCCGCCGATCGAGGAACTGCTCGACCGTGTGGATTCCAAGTTCAGTCTGGTCACGCTCGCGGCCAAGCGGGCGCGCCAGATCAACTCGTACTTCAGCCATCTTGGTGAGGGCCTCGGCACGATGGTGCCGCCGCAGGTGAGTTCGGTGGCACGAAAGCCGCTCTCCATTGCGTTCGAGGAGATCGCGGCCGACAAGATCGAGGCGCACCCGGTGAAGCCGGCTGCAGTCGAGGGTGAGGAAGCGGCCGTCGCAGACGGCCAGACCACGCCGGCCGCCGCCGAGGTCTCGGCCTGATCCCTGATGGGAACGCTCGCCGGTAAGCGCATCGTCATCGGTGTCACCGGCGGCATCGCCGCCTACAAGGCCGTCGAGGTGTGCCGTCGTCTCGTCGACGCCGGCGCTCACGTCTCGCCGATTATGACGAAGGGCGCAGAGCACTTCATCGGCCGGTCCACGCTGTCTGCCCTTGCGTCCGAGCCCGTTCAATCGAGCCTGTGGGACGAGGAGTCACCGATTCCCCATACCAGACTCGGTCAGGGGGCGGATCTCGTCCTCGTCGCACCGGCAACGGCCCGGCTCATCGGCGCCTACGCCGCCGGTATTTCGTCGGACCTGTTGACGGCGACGCTGCTTGCAACCCGCGCACCGGTGCTGGTTTGTCCGGCGATGCATACCGAGATGTGGGAGCACCCGGCAGTGCACGACAACCTCGCGACATTGCGCCGTCGCGGGGTACACGTGCTCGAACCCGAGGCCGGACGGCTCGCCGGAGGCGACGTCGGAAGGGGTCGCCTCGCCTCCCCGGAGGCGATCGTGGCAGCGGTGGAGCGCCTGCTGACGCCCGCCGACCTCCACGGCCGCACTGTGCTCGTCACGGCGGGCGGAACGCGGGAGCCGATCGACGCCGTGCGCGTCATCGCCAACCGTTCCTCGGGCAAGCAGGGCTATGCCGTGGCCGCGGAGGCGGCGAGCCGCGGTGCTCACGTGGTGCTCGTGTCCACCGTCGACCTCCCGGTTCCTGCGGGGGACGTTCAGGTGGTGCCGGTGGAGACAGCGGCGCAGATGCAGGACGCTGTCGACCGGCACGCCGCCTCGTGCAACATCGTGATCATGGCTGCCGCAGTGGCCGACTTCCGGCCGGTTACCGCAGCTTCGGGGAAGATCAAGAAAGACAGTGGAGCACCCCAGATTGTGCTTGAGGCAACGCCGGACATCTTGGCCTCTCTCGGAGCCCACAAGCCCGCCGGGCAGGTTTTGGTGGGCTTCGCCGCCGAGACCAGTGACCTGCTGGCGAACGCCCAGGCCAAACTGCTCCGCAAGAACCTTGACCTCATCGTTGCCAACGACGTGAGCCAGCCGGGGGTTGGGTTCCACCATGACACCAACGCTGTCACTATCGTTCGACGTCACGGTGAGCCGCTCACCGTAAGTTTGAGTGACAAGCGGGAGATTGCCAGGGCCGTGGTCGACGCGGCAGTGGCCATTCTCGCACCCCACAGCGAGCCGTAGGCCGAGGAGCACAGCATGCGCAAGTACACGTTCACGTCGGAGTCGGTTACCGAAGGCCATCCCGACAAGATGGCGGATCAGGTATCGGACGCCGTACTTGATGCCATCCTTGCCGAGGACCCGAACGGACGCGTTGCTTGCGAGACACTGCTCACCACGGGTCTGTGTGTCGTGGCAGGAGAGATCTCCACGACCGCCTATGTGGACATCCCGCGGCTTGCTCGTGAGACGATCAAGGAGATCGGGTACGACAACGCGCTGTACGGCTTCGACGGGAATACCTGTGGTGTGATCGTCTCCATCGACGAGCAGAGTGCTGACATTGCGAAGGGCGTCGACAAGTCCGAGGAACTGCGTGCCGGCAAGAGCGGCGAGGACCAGATCAACGCGCAGGGTGCGGGCGACCAGGGAATGATGTTCGGCTACGCATGCGACGAGACGCCGGACCTCATGCCGCTGCCGATCTGGTTGGCGCACCGACTCGCCGAGCGACTGTCCGAGGTGCGCAAGAGTGGGGCGATCCCCTACCTGCGGCCAGACGGCAAGACCCAGGTCACCTTCGACTACGAGGGCGGACGGCCGGTTCGCCTGCGCACGGTGCTCGTCTCCACGCAGCACGCCCCGGGTATCGACCGGGACAGCATCATCCGCCCCGATCTCATCGAGCAGGTCATCAACCCGATGGTGCCCGAGAGATTCCGCGGCGACGATTTCGCCGTGTACGTCAACCCGACCGGTGTGTTCGAAAAGGGTGGCCCCCATGCGGACACGGGTCTCACCGGACGCAAGATCATCGTGGACACCTACGGCGGTATGGGTCGCCACGGTGGCGGCGCGTTCAGCGGGAAGGATCCTTCCAAGGTCGACCGTTCTGCTGCCTACGCCGCTCGTTGGGTAGCCAAGCACGTCGTTGCGTCGGGTGCCGCCTCCCGCTGCGAGGTCCAGGTGGCGTACGCGATCGGTATGGCACAGCCGATCTCGATCCTCGTCGAGACGTTCGGCACAGAGGCAGTTGCAGTCGAGGTGATCGAGCAGGCCGTTCGGGACACGTTCGACCTGCGCCCGGCGGCCATCGTGCGTGATCTCGGGCTGAAGAAGCCGATCTACAAGAAGACAGCGGCGTACGGTCACTTCGGCCGTGACCTGCAGACCTTCACCTGGGAGCACCTGACCAAGCTCGAGGCCTTCCGGGCAGCCGTCGGCACGTGACCGATGGGGCGTTGATCGCCCGGGTTGTACCCGACGTCACGGGGCTCGACAAGCAGTTCGATTACGTTGTGCCGCCCGAACTCGTGGATGCGGTACGGGTCGGCTCGATCGTCCGAGTCCCCCTCGGGCCGCGCAAGGTTCGTGCGTGGGTGGTTGCGCTCTCAGCCACGAGCGATATCGAGAACCTCAAGCCCGTTACTTCGTGGAGCGGTATTGGCCCCGACGAGGCGGTGATCGATCTGGCCCGGTGGGCCGCCCATCGCTGGGCCGGTCGGTTGCGTCCCTTCCTGCTCGCCGCTTCTCCGGCCGCCCTTGTCAAGAAGGCGGTTTCCTCTCCGCCGCGCATGTGGCACCCCGCCGAGCAGCGCGTTCTCGACCCTCTTGGCGGCGTAATCCGTCTCCCTCCATGCACAGATCCGCTGCCGACGCTGCTCGCAGCTTGTTCGTCGGGGCCGATCCTGGTGGTTCAACCGGACGTGGACGGCGCCGGCCTGCTCGCTGCCCGGCTGCGCGGGGCTGGGCTCCGTGTCGCCGTCACGCCCCGTGATTGGGCGGCGGCCGCCGGCGGTGTGGACGTGGTGATCGGGGCCCGTGCCGCTGTTTGGTCGCCGTGTCCGGGCCTCGCGGGCATTGTCGTGATCGACGAGCACGACGAATCGCTTCAGGACGAGCGCAGCCCCACCTGGCATGCGAGGGACGTCGCTGTCGAGCGCGCACGTCGAGCAGCGGTGCCGTGTTGGCTGGTGTCGCCGACGCCGACACTGGAGGCGCTCGCGTGGGCCGGTTCGAGGGCCTCGCGCCCGAGTCGGCTGGAGGAGCGGAACGGTTGGCCGTTCGTGGCGGTCGTGGATCGTTCCGTCGAGGAACTTCCGGTCGCGAGCCCCGTTTCCCGGGCGTTGCTCGAGGCGTGTCGCGATCCTCACCAGCGTGTGGTCTGCGTCCTGAACACAAAGGGACGGGCTCGTCGGCTCGTGTGCAGGGCATGCCGAGCACAGGTGACGTGTGCGGCATGCCACGCAGGGGTCTCCCAGGCCCGGGATGCCACCCTGCACTGTTCGCGCTGCGAGGCAACGCGTCCCGCACTGTGCAACGCCTGTGGGTCTACTCGGCTTGCCGGGATCGGGATCGGGACCGCCCGCCTGCGCGACGAACTCGCAGCAGCTATCCGCCGGCCGGTCGTGGAGATCTCCGCGGACGCAGCGGACGATGCGGTGGCGTCGGCCCCGCCCGACGCGGTGTTCCTCGGGACCGAGGCGGTGCTGCACCGTGTTCGTTCGGCGTCCACGGTGGTGTTTGTCGATTTCGATGACGAGTTGCTCGCGCCGAGGTACCGGGCTGCAGAGGAGGCAATGTCGCTCGTGGTACGCGCCGCCCGTCTCGTCGGTGCGCGGGCGTCGGGTGGTCGTGTACTCCTGCAGACGGACCTCCCCAGGCACGAAGTGGTACAGGCGGCCCTTCACGCAGACCCCTCACGTCTCGTGGAGCCAGAGCGTGAACGGCGTTTGCTCCTCGGTCTCCCCCCGGCGCGGGCGATCGCTGCAGTGTCGGGGACTGCCGCGTCCTCCTGGCTCCAGCCGTGCCCCCTGGGCCTCGAACTGAGCGGGCCCGCACAGGGGCGTTGGCTCGTGCGGGCACTCACGTGGGATGACCTCGCAGACGGCCTGCAGACGCTCGGTCCGCGACCGCGAGGAGTACGGGTTGAGGTGGACCCGCACCGGGTCTAGTCGACGGGGGTGATGCGGAGTAGCCGGTAACCAGCGCGAGAAATCAACCGCTCGACAGACCAACTCTGTTGCTCGAGCCACGTGGCAAGGGAGTCCGACCCAAGGTGTTTCTGCACGACGAGAAGGGCGGACCCACTTGGAGCGAGACGTGAGAGCCACCGAACGAGTAGTTCGTGGAGTGCTTCCTTGCCGATGCGGATGGGGGGATTGGACCAGATGAGGTCGAAGCGGGTCTCGCTCTGGACGTCGTCGGGTGCAGCAACGACGACGTTGTCGGCGCCGGCCCGGACGGAATTGAGGGCTGTGAGTTCCCTGGCGCGCTCGTTCACGTCGACGGCCCACACCACGGCGCCGGGTGAGCGCAAAGCGAGGGCCACCGCGATGGGGCCGGCGCCACAGCCGAGATCAAGGAACGTGCCCGTGGCCGGTGGGGTGGGGGCCTCCGCAAGCAGCAGCCTCGTGCCCGTGTCGAGTGCCCCGCGGGAGAACACGCCCCGGTCGGTCCGCAGTCTGAACGCGAGGTCCGGGAGCGATACGTCAATGTCGACGGGGTCGGATGCAACCTCGGGGGAGTCGTGGAAGTACTGCGAGTCGGACATGAGCGTCGGTAGCCTTACACGTGATGGCTCGCGATATTCGTCTCTTCGGTGACCCGGTGCTCAAGGCCCCGGCTGCGCCGGTTACCGACGTCGATAGCAAGATCGTTCGCCTGGTCGACGAGATGTTTGAGGTCATGTACGAGGCCCCCGGCATCGGGCTTGCGGCACCCCAGATCGGCATCCAGAAGCAACTGTTCGTGTACGACAACGATGGTCAGGCGGGTGCGATCATCAACCCCACCATCAAGGATTCGGGTGGCGAGTGGGTATTCGAGGAGGGTTGTCTCTCCATCCCAGGTCTGTACGTCGAGATCGTCCGGCCCAAGCAAGTGCTCCTGCACGGATGGGACCTCGACGGCAACGAGGTCGAGTTCGAGGCCGACGAACTGTGGGCGCGCCTCATCCAACATGAACTGGACCACCTGCACGGTGTGCTCATGTTTGACCGGATGACACCGGACCAGCGCAAGGAAGCGCTCATCGAGTACCGGCGCCTTCAGGACGAGCCGGTGAAGGCCCCCCGCCGACCGCGGCGCCTTCGCCTCACGTGACCACCACATCTCTCGCAACGGTTCCCGAGTTTCCGAGACGCCTCGTCTATCTGGGCACGCCGGCGATGGCGGTTCCCCCACTGCGGGCGCTCGTCTCCAGCGGCTTTGACATCGCTCTCGTGGTGAGTGGCCCCGACAGGCGTCGGGGTCGGGGCAACGAGCTCTCACCTTCCCCGGTGAAGGCGGCCGCCCTAGCCCTCGATCTTGCGGTGTCTGAGCGTGTCGAGGACGTACTGGGCGTGGGTGCAGACCTCGGCGTGGTGGTGGCGTTCGGCAGTCTCGTCCGGCGACCCGTGCTCGAGCAGGTACCGATGGTCAACATTCACTTCTCGCTGTTGCCGCGATGGCGCGGGGCGGCCCCCGTCGAACGGGCGATCCTCGCCGGCGACACCGAGACTGGCACCTGTTTGATGCAGCTCGAAGAGGGTCTCGACACCGGCCCGGTTTTTGACACCATCAGGGTCCCGATCCGCCCCCGGGCCTCCGCCGACGAGGTGCGCCACGAGCTCGTCGATGCAGGGGTGGAGCAACTGCTTCGCCGCCTCGCAAGCGGGTTGCGCAACCCCGAGCCGCAGAGTGGCGAGCCCACCTACGCCTCCAAGATCCGGCCAGAGGAACTGCGGATCGACTGGGACGCTCCAGCAGTGGTCATTCACCGTTTGGTGCGCCTCGGCACAGCGTGGACGTCATTGCGGGGGCGCCGCCTCCGCATTCACACTGCGGTTCCCGATGGCGCAGCGGCGCCGAACACGCCCGGGTCCCTCGAGGGGCTGCGCGTCACGTGCGGCGACGGGCAAGCGCTCCTGCTCGAGATGGTCCAACCGGAGGGCAAGGCAGCGATGGACGCAAAGTCGTGGGTACACGGCGCGAGACCGACAGTGGGTGAGTTGCTTGGTCACTGAAACGGCCAGAGAGGTTGCGTATCGGGCACTGTGCCGGATCGAGCACGAGGGGGCCTACGCCAATCTGTTGCTCCCGACGATGCTCGGCGAGTCCACGTTGCACGACCGGGACCGCCGGTTCGTGACCGAGCTCGTCTACGGGTGCACCCGGATGCGTCGCGCCTGCGACGTGAGCGTGAACCGCTTCGTTGTGAAGGACCCGGACCCAGAGATCCGGACGATCCTCCGGCTCGGCGCGTACCAACTGATGTACGCGGGCGTCGCTGCGCATGCGGCAGTGGGCGAGACCGTGGAACTTGCGCCGAAGCCCGTGCGTGGGTTCATCAACGCTGTGCTCCGCAAGGTGGCGGCCAACCCGATGCCTCACTGGCCCGGACCGGCCGCGGAACTGTCCTACCCGGACTGGGTGCTCGAGCGGTTGACCGAGGAACTCGGCGAGACGGATGCACTTGCAGCCCTGGTGCGGATGAACGAGGCGCCCAGCGTCACGATGCGCGAAGACGGATATACCCAGGACCTCTCCAGCCAGTGGGTCTCTGCGCTGGTCGGTGCGACTGCCGGCGAGCGCGTGCTCGACGTGTGCTCGGCGCCCGGTGGCAAGGCAACGGCAATGGCCTCCTCGGGGGCTTTCATCGTCGCGGGCGAGGTTCAGGCACACCGCGCCCGCCTCGTCGTGAGCAACGCCCGACGTCTCGGCCTCACCCTCGCGGTGGTGGGCGCGGACGGATGTGAACCGCCTTTCCGGGAGGAAAGTTTCGACCGGGTACTCATCGACGCGCCCTGCTCGGGGCTCGGCGCGCTACGGAGGCGGCCCGACGCCCGCTGGAACATCGAGCCTTCCGACATCGACGACCTCGTGACCCTCCAGCACGGGATCATCGCAGCCAGCGCTCCGCTCGTGCGTGTCGGCGGCACGCTGGTGTACAGCGTCTGCACGCTCACCGCCGCGGAGTCGATCGGTCATCCGATGCCGTTGGGGTTCGAGGCCATCGAGGCCCCGGGCGAGCCGTGGCAACCGTACGGCGACGGTGGTCGGGTGCTTCCGCAGACCCACGACACCGACGGCATGGTGATCCGTCGCTGGCGTCGGATCAGTCCCTGAGGCGCTTGCGCAGCTTCACCCAGAGTGCGTCGAAGGCCTCCGAGACGTCCTGGGAGCGGTACCCGTAACTGTGGATCGGCCGTCTCTCGGCGATCGCCTGGTTCACGATGACGCGTTGGGGCACCGACGGTTGCCAAACCGCCTTCTTGCCGACGGTGCGGGCAAGTTCTTCGATCCTGCGGTCTGCCTCGGCCGACACGGCGGGGAGTTTGTTGATGATCACACCGGCTAGGTCGAGATCGGGATTGGACGTATCCCACACCTCATCGATGAGGTCGGCGACGGCGGTGATGCCGCGTAACCCGAGCGCAGCGGGTTCGACGACGATGACCGCGTGCTGGGCGGCGGTGAGCGCGTTCAGGGTGAGGTTCCCGAGCGACGGTGGGCAGTCGATGAGGACGGCGTCATAGTCAGCGGCGAGCGACTCGATGGCAGAGCGGAGTCTCGACTCGGGCCTGCGCCCCTGACCGGACTCCTGCTGCTGGAGTCGCTGGCTCGCGGGGAGCAGGTCCACCCCGTCGCCCCAGGCGCTCTCGTACACCACCGGCTCGGACTTGCCGCTGAGCAGCTCCGAGGTGGACTCTTTGATGCTGGAGGGATCGACCCCGAGCACCCACGAGGTGGATGACTGCGGATCGAGGTCCACCACGAGCACCCGATTGCCCGCCGCCTGGGCGGCCGCCGCCAGTCCGAGGGTGACGGTGGTCTTGCCAACCCCGCCCTTTTGGTTCACTAACGCCACAATTCTTCCCATTTCGCTATGTTGACACGAATGAGGCCGCGCAATATGCACGTATCGCCGCGGTAGACTGCTCCCCAATGTCAATTCTCTGATTCAGGAGCCCTATCGTGAAGAAGGGTCGTCATCGCCGCTTCGAAGAAGCGCGAAAATTGAAACAAGCCGGTCCCGGGGCCTTTGATCTGGGGCTTGGTAGTTCCGATCGTGAACCCAGTTCCGAAGAGGACAAGTACGCCGCTCTGGCCGAGAAGTACGGGGTCACCTTCGATGAAGATGACGACTCCGACGACGCCGACGCGGACTGACCTGAACGACCGCACTCCGCGGTCACTGACCCCCCAATCAGGCGAAGATGGTCGCCTTTCTCATGCCCCGAACTCCCCTCCGTAACGTTGCCCTCGTCGCGCACGTCGATCACGGCAAGACGACACTCGTGGATGCGCTTCTGCGCGCCACCGGTACCTTCGCAGCGCACCAGGCAGTCGTCGACCGGGTCATGGACTCGAACGACCAAGAGCGCGAGCGCGGCATCACCATCTTGGCCAAGGCCGCCTCGGTGAACTGGAAGGGTGTCAAGATCAATCTGGTTGACACGCCCGGCCACGCCGATTTCGGTGGGGAGGTCGAGCGAGCCCTCACGATGGTGGACGGCGTATTGCTCCTCGTTGATGCTGCTGAGGGCCCCCTTCCCCAGACCCGGTACGTGCTGCAGAAGGCTCTGATGGCCAATCTGCCCGCCATCGTGATCATCAACAAGGTTGATCGTCACGACGCCCGGCCGGAGGAAGTCCTCGACGAGGTCTACCAGTTGTTCATCGACCTCGACGCAGGCGACGAACACATCGACTTCGAGGTCATCTCCGCCGTGGCCCGTGAGGGGCGCACGATGGTTGGGATCGGTATGCCTGCTGAGGACGACGACCTGTCGGCGCTGCTCGATACCATCGTCCGTCGTATCCCCGAGCCTGCCGGAGACGCCTCTGCGCCTCTGCAGGCACTCGTGACCAACCTCGACGCCTCGGAATACCTCGGACGCCTCGCCATCGGTCGCGTCTACAACGGAGTACTGCGTCGTGGTGAGATGGTTGCCCTCCTCGAGGAGGAGTTTGGCGAGGGACAGCCGCCCCTCAAGCGCAAACTGGCCTCGCTCATGGAGTTCTCCGGTGTCAGCCGGGCCGATGCAGACGAGGTCTACGCAGGCGACCTCTTCGTCGTCGGCGGCTTCCCGGAGGTCGAGATCGGCGACACCATCGCCTCCATCGAGAACCCGGTGCCGTTGACGCGCCTTACCGTTGACGAGCCGGTGCTCAATATGACGTTCGGCGTGAACACCTCGCCGATGGCCGGACGCGAGGGCAAGTTCCTCACGAGCCGCCACCTCCGGGAGCGCCTCGAGCGAGAGGTGCTCGGCAACGTCTCGATCAGGCTGAACGAGACCGAGTCGCCCGACATCATTGAAGTTGCCGGGCGCGGCGAGCTGCAGCTTGCGGTGCTCATCGAGTCGATGCGTCGTGAGGGCTACGAGCTTCAGGTGAGCCGTCCCGAGGTCATCACCAAGGAAGTGAACGGAAAGCGTTTCGAGCCCCTCGAGCGCGGCGTCTGTGACATCCCCGACGAGCATGTCGGCACCGTCACCCAGGCACTTGCGCCCCGCAAGGGCCGGGTCGTGGACCTTCGCCCCGGCGATGCGGGTCGCACGATCGTCACCTTCGAGTGCCCGAGTCGTGGGCTGATCGGCTTCCGCTCGATGTTGCTCACCGCAACGCGGGGCACAGCGTTGCTCCACCAGCACCACGCAGGCTGGACCCAGTGGGCCGGAGATCTTCCGTACCGTATCGGAGGAGCGATGGTGTCAGACCGCATGGGGATGGTGACGGCGTACGCCCTCGACAACCTCCAGCTGCGCGGCACGCTCTTCGTGAGCCCCGGGGATCAGAGCTACGAAGGCATGGTTGTCGGCGAGAACTCCCGCAGCGACGAGATGCTCGTGAACGCGGTGCGTGCCAAGGAGAAGAACAACATCCGCACGCACAGCCACGACGATGCCGTGAAGCTTCCGACACCCGTGACGCACACCCTCGAGACAGCGATCGAATGGATCGCCGACGACGAGCTTGTGGAGATCACGCCCAAGTCCATCCGGATCCGCAAGAAGCACCTCGGGGCCGAGGACCGCAGGCGGGCGTCCAAGAAGGGCTGATCAGTCCTTCTTGCGGCGCACAGCCGGGTGCGGCAGGGCGACAGCCTTGGCACGACGCTTGACGAAAGCCTTGAGCTGATCGACGATGAGCGGGTAGATGTGAGGTTCGACGAGCTCGGAGATCTCGTCCTTCATCTCTTCGAAGACACGCTTGGACCCGACGAACGCTGACTGGTCGTTGGTGCACCACCAGTGGAACTCCTCACCGGCGTCTCCCCAGTCGCGGCGCTTCCACTCGCGTACGGTGGAGGTGACGTGTCCGTGGCTGTCGGTGTGCTCCTCCAGCCGGATCGGCAGCTGCCAGCAGACGTCCGGCTTCCAGTCCATCGGGCGCTCACCCGCGTCGAGGGCGCCGACATGGAGTGCACATCCGGCGCCCCGACCGAATCCGGGACGGTTTAGGAAGATGCAGGCACCCTCGTGTACCCGTGTGACGTCGTCGCCGGAGTCGGGGTCCTTGTCGAGCCAGCCGAGCTTCTTGGCCTCCTTGCGGAACTGCCACTGGTCCGCGGTGAGGCGGGCTGACGACTTTCTCACCGTTTCGACATCGTCCTTGTCGAGGAAGTGAGCCCCGTAAGAGCAACAGCCCTGCTGCAGCGCTGTTGCGTCTGCGGTGAGTACCCCCTGGCAGCCGCGGCCGTAGATGCACGTCCACGAGGACAGGAGGAATGTGGCGTCAATGACCCAGGTTCGGTCTTCGGTCGGGTCCTCGAAGGAGATCCACTCGTGTAGGTCGGAGGGTTGCGGCGTCTTCGGCATCGGTGAGCGAGGGTACCTCCGCTAGGGTCTGTCGACGGTGAATGGGACGCTAATTCGTGAACTTCGTGGTGTGCTCGGCGCCGACCGGGTGCTCACTGGCGCGACAGAACTTGTGCTGTACGCACGCGATGCATCGAACATCTCGGGCTCCACCTCCGTCGTCTGCTTGCCCACCTCGACCGCTGAGGTCCAGGAATGTGTACGGGCGGCAGTTCGCCACGGTGTCCCCTTCGTCGCGCGGGGATCGGGCACCGGCCTCGCCGGTGGGGCGGTCCCGCTCGACGGTGCAGTGGTGATCGCGCTCACGAAGATGAACCAGGTACTGAGTGTGGATGTCGAGAACCGCATGGCGTGGGTGGAGCCGGGTGTGCTCAACCTCGATCTCACGAGGTTCACCGCGCCTGAGGGTCTGCACTTCGCGCCGGATCCCTCGAGTCAGCAGAGTTGTTCCATCGGCGGGAACGTGGCGAACAATTCCGGCGGACCTCATTGTCTTGCGGACGGCGTGACCAACTCCCACATCCTCGCTCTTGAGGTCGTGCTTCCGGACGGGTCCGTCACGGTGCTCGGTGGCGAGGACCCCGAACCAACGGGCTACGACCTGCGCGGCGTGTTCGTAGGCAGCGAGGGCATGCTCGGCATCACGACCAAGGTGTGTGTTCGGCTCACCCAGAACCCGCCGGCCGTGCGGACACTCCTCATGGACTTCTCGAGCGTGGACGACGGGGCCAACACCGTGTCGGCCATCATTGCCGGCGGGATCCTCCCGGCGGCGCTCGAGATGATGGACCGTCTGTGTATCCAGGCGGTCGAGGCCTTCGTGCATGCCGGTCTGCCCCTCGACGCTGCCGCGGTGCTGCTCGTGGAGGTCACCGGTCTCCCAGTGGGTCTCGATGCCGATGTACGACGGGTGATAGAGATCGGTCGGGAGCACGGCGCCCGAAGCGTCAGGGTGGCCCAGGACGAGGCGGAGCGACTCCTCCTCTGGAAGGGGCGCAAATCTGCGTTCGGGGCGATCGCGCGCATCAAGCCGAACTATTACCTGCACGACACCGTGGTGCCGCGAAGGCGCCTCACCGAGGTGCTCGCCAAGGTGTACGAGATCGCCGAGCGCCACGAACTTCTGGTCCTCAACGTTTTCCATGCAGGCGACGGAAACCTGCATCCACTGCTCGTCTTCGACCGTCGCGAGCCGGGGACGATGGAGCGGGTACACCGGGCCGGCGAGGAGATCGTGGCGGTCTCGGTCGCGGTCGGAGGGGTGCTGTCTGGGGAACACGGAATCGGTCTGGAGAAGCGTGACTACATGTCGCTCATGTTCGGCCCCGACGATCTGGAGGCGCAGGCACTGCTCCGCCGGGCGTTCGACCCGCTTGCGCTTGCGAACCCGATGAAGGTCCTTCCCTCGCCTGCCTCGTGCGGGGACGTGCACTCGGTGCCGGAGGGCGCATGGATCTGACCGCCTTTGCCGAGTCGGTCGGTGCCTCGGACCCGGTCACGGTGTCGGGCGCAGGAACGCGCGGTGGACCGATGCCAGACGCGCGCTGCGTCGCAGCACCCAGCGGCATCGTCGAGTTTGAGCCTGCTGAGATGACGGTGCGTTGTGGTGCTGGAACCACGGTGAACGAGTTGCTGTCAACGCTTGCCGAGGCGGGTCAGTCCCTCGCTCTCCCCGCCGGGGGAACGGTGGGCGGAGCACTCGCGTGCGGTCGCAGCGATGTGTACCGACTCGGTCGCGGCCCGGTTCGCGACACGCTGCTGCAGGCTCGTTACGTGGGCGCTCAGGGCCAGGTTGTGAAGGCCGGGGGTCAAACGGTGAAGAACGTGAGTGGCTTCGACCTCTGTCGGCTCCTCGTCGGCTCGTTCGGCACGCTCGGATTCCTCGGCGAGGTGATCCTGCGCACGCGGCCACGTCCGGCGGTGTCTCGCTGGTTCGCCACGACGGACGCTGACCCGTTCGCGCTGCTCGGGTCGCTCTACCGGCCGGCGTCGTTGCTGTGGGACGGCGAGACGACGTGGGTCTGTCTCGAGGGCCATGCGGAGGACGTTGAGGCCCAGGCCGGGTCGGTGAGCGGTGCACGCGAGGTCCACGGCCCACCCACGCTCCCGGTCGGCTCTCGGCGCTCGGTTGCGCCGACGTCACTCCGTTCGCTCACCGGTACGTTCGTGGCCGAGATCGGCGTCGGGGTGGTTCACCATGGCGAACCCACCCCGACGGGAACGGCGGTGTCGACCGAGGTGCGCTTGCTGCACGGACAGATCAAGGGCTTGTTCGACCCGACAGGCCGCCTCAACCCCGGCCTCGATGTGTTGGACGTGCTGGGGACGACCGGAGGGATGTCATGAGACTGCCGCTGTCCGATGACGAGCTGAGCGGGTGCGTGTCGTGCGGACTTTGTCTGCCGCACTGCCCGACGTTCCGGGTGTCGGGGGAGGAGGCGTTATCCCCCCGAGGCCGAATCACGGCGATGCGTGCCGTGCAGTGGGAGGGTCTCGAGCCCGGGGACGACTTCGTGAGATCGATGGAGACCTGCGTGCAGTGCAGGGGCTGCGAGACGGCGTGTCCCAGTGGGGTCCAGTTCGGCCACCTCATGGAAGGCACTCGGGAGGCGCTCGCTGCACTCGGTCGCATCACTCCGAAGTGGCAGCGGTTCGCGTTCCGGATGCTCCCGCATCACCGCCTCCTGCTCGTAGGGTCCACCGCGCTCGCGCTCGTCCAGCGCACCGGGCTCGTGCCCAGGCGCCTCGGGCTTCCCCGTTTGGCGTTACGCCGGGGCGCCGCCGTTCGTAGCACAGGCCAGGACGCCTGGCTCTTCACCGGTTGCGTAATGGACGCGTGGCAACGGTCCACCCACCGTTCCACTGCGGAGGTACTTGCTGCGGTGGGCACCACCGTGCAGGTGCCCCGGTCCGGCGGTGGCTGCTGCGGTGCACTGCACACGCACGCCGGTCTCACCGGCGATGCCCGTGCGCTCGCCGATTCCGTCATGGCCTCCATGCCCGGGAGCGCTCCGATCATTGTCAACTCGGCAGGTTGCGGCGCTGCGCTGAAGGACTATGGCCACCTGCTCGGCACCGAGCAGGCGCGTGTCTTTTCGGCTCGCGTCGTTGACTCGCAGGAGTTTGTTGCCGCCCGCGTTGACCGACTGCGCCCCCTCCGGCACCTCGGTCCGGTGGTGGTCCAGGATCCGTGTCACCTTCGCCACGTGCAGAAGGCCCACCAGCACACCCGCACCGTGCTCGCTGCGGTTGCCGGGGTCGTGGAGCTAGACGACGAGGGCCTGTGCTGCGGCGCAGGCGGCGCATACAGCGCTCTACAGCCCGCACTCGCCAGTGACATCCGGGACAGGAAAGTGGCGTCGATCGGGCGCGCTGCCGGTAGCAGTGGTGCAACCGTGATCGCGAGCGGGAATCCCGGTTGTGCCATGCACTTGGCCGCCGCCGGCCTCAACGTACGCCACCCGATGGACCTTGTGGCAGAGGCGCTCCGGTGACCGGTCGGGCGGACGAGATCGCGGAGCGACTCTCGGTCATCTCCGACGAGATCGCGGATCTTGCCATTGACTCGATCCGCGAGGCGCTCCGCTCGGGACCCACCGCTCGTCCGGCTGCAGAGAAGCAACTGACACAGGCTCGTCGGGCGGTGGAGAAGGCGGCGTATCTCCTGCGGGGTGTCGAGGACGAGGCAGCGAACAGCGGGTAACAGGTGTCAGGCGACGACGACTTCGTCGCCCACACCCACCGTGCCGCCGCGCAGCACACGCGCGTACACACCGAGGTTCTGGTCGAGTTCCCTCACGATGTACCGGAGGATCTCGCGATCGGCAGGGATGGACGCGTTCACCTCGCGGGTGGGCATGACGCAGCGCGGACAGCCCATCTCGATCTCGAGCAGGGCCGAACCGACCGCCAGCCGCGTGCCGCGTGCCCAACCGGCCTCCGGGTAGCCGGGGGCAGCGTCGGTATCGATCATGAGGCTCGGGCGGAACCTCAGCACGTCGACCACCGACCCCGGCAGCGCATCGCTGAGCGTGCGCATCGTCGAGGTGGTCATGATGAGAAGGGGCAGCGCGTCGTAGTACCCGCCGAGCGGCCCCTCGAACTCCAACACATCGGCCGGGAAGACCGAGAAGTCCGGCAGCGGCTCGGATCCGATCCGCCCCATCACCTCTCGGATCTCGGAGAGCGGATCGCTCCCGGCCGGTGGAGCCTCCCTGCGCCGGGGCTCAGAACCGTGGGCGGGCCGTCCGTCGAGGTGGACAGGGAACCCCGCCACCGCGCTCAGTCGGGCGTTGATATCCGGAGCGTCGGTGGAGGTCACGGTGCCGTCGGGGAGCACGATCCGTGCGGCGGGGCTGTCCGGCCCGTCCGTCGTCGCGGCGCACTGCATGAGTGCTGAAACTTTCTTGCCGGTCCGCAGGCCCCCGTTCGCTGCGTCTCGGAGCGCCCACCGCCTGTCCCCGACGATGCCGGTCTCGCCGAGCAACGCGCTCGGTGTGGTGAACCCGATCATCGACTTGACGGGGTACGTCCAGATCTCGCTGAGCCTCATGATCGGACCGTACACCGCTCCGGTCGGGTCGCGCCCGGGGTCAGCCCCGGAGTTCGGCCGCCTTTGCGTCGAGCACCTCGAGGAGATCTGTGAAGGACTTCTGGAACGACAGCACACCCTCGCGCTCGAGCTTGGCGGCAACCTCGTCGAGGTCGATACCCACCGTCGGCAGGGAGGACCACGCCTGGTGCGCGAGATCGAGCCCGGCATCCACCGTTCGTGCGAGGTTGCCGTGATCGGCGAAGGCCTCGAGCGTTGCATCCGGAAGGGTGTTCACCGTGTGCGGCCCGATCAACTCGTCGACATACAGCGTGTCGGGGTAGGCAGGGTTCTTGGTGGACGTGGACGCCCACAGCGGACGCTGCACGCGTGCACCACGTGCTGCTAGCCGCTCCCAGCGGGGGCCCGAGAACGCCTTCGTGAAGAGCTCGTACGCAAGTTTCCCCTGGGCGACGGCAGCGCGGCCTCGCAGCGCGAGTGCGTCGTCGGTCCCGATCGCATCGAGGCGTGCGTCGACTTCGCTGTCGACCCGGGAGATGAAGAAGCTTGCGACACTCGCGACGGCCGAGAGATCCACCGCCGGGTCCTTGGCAAATGTCTCGAGGCCCGAGAGATATGCCTCCATCACCCGCTCGTAGCGGTCGAGGCTGAAGATCAGGGTGACGTTGATGCTGCGGCCCTCGGAGATCATCTGCTCGATGGCCGCAAGACCCTCGACCGTCGCGGGAACCTTGACCATGAGGTTGGGCCGGTTCACGACGGTATCGAGGTGCCGCGCGGCTGAGATGGTTCCATCCGTGTCGTGCGCAAGTCCCGGGTCGACCTCCACCGACACATAGCCGTCAATCCCGGACGAACTCTTGTGGAGCGGGGCGAAGACATCGAGTGCGCCACGGATGTCGTCGAGCACCAACGCCCAGTAGCAGTCGATGGTGCTCGTGCCCGCCGCAACGAGCCCGCGGAACTGGTCGTCGTATTCGGGTGAGCCCTGTATTGCCTTCTGGAAGATCGTTGGGTTCGAGGTGAGGCCGCGCACGCCTCGGTCCCGGACGGAGGCCAGTGCTCCGGAGGTGATGAAACCTCGCTTGAGGTTGTCGAGCCAGGGGCTCTGACCGAAGTCTTCGTACAGACGCACCAGTCGGTTCATCTACTCATGCCTCCTGCAGGAGAGCGGTTGCCCGGGCAACCACGTGGTCAACGTTGATGCCGAGTTTGTCGAGCACGACCGGTCCCGGTGCGCTGGCACCGAAACGATCGATCCCGATGCACTCGTCTGCGTAGCGCTCCCAACCAAAGGTGGTGGCAGCCTCGACAGACAGCGTGGGTATCGAGGGCGGAAGCACACTGTCGCGGTACGAGCGGTCCTGCAGTGCAAACCGGTCCCACGAGGGCATCGACACCACACGTGCGGATACGCCGGCAGCGGCGAGCAGTTCCGCGGCGGCGAGCACGAGATGCACCTCAGAGCCCGTTGCGAGCAGGGTGATGCGCGCGTCCGACGGCCCGCGCAGAACCGCCGCGCCACGGTCCACGGCCGACCCGTCGGTGCACACCGGAAGGTTCTGCCTCGAGAGAACCAGCGCGGTAGGACCGTTGTAGGCGATGCCCGCGCGCAGTGCAGCGACCGTCTCGTTCGCATCCGCGGGCCGGATCACCTGCAGGCCGGGAATCGCCCGCAGCGTGGCAAGGTGCTCCACCGGTTGGTGGGTGGGACCGTCCTCGCCGACACCCACCGAGTCGTGGGTGAACACGAACCACGCCTTTGCGCCGCTGAGCGCGGCGAGACGCAGCGAGGGGCGGAGGTAGTCGGCAAACACGAAGAACGTTCCTCCGACCGGGAGCGCGCCTCCGTGGAGCGCCATGCCGACCATCGCCGCGCCCATCGCATGCTCACGGATTCCGTAATAGACCTGACGTCCTTCGGGGTTCGCAACGGATTGCACGGTAAGGCCGAGCTTGACCCCGGTGTTCCCCGTGAGGTCCGCAGCACCGGCTACCAGTCCCGGGAGTGCCGGCAGTGCGGCGACGAGCGCCTTCTGGACAGCAACGCGGGTTGCGACGCTCTCTCCCTGTTCGAAGCGGGGGAGCAGCGTCTCCAGCGCGTCGGAGGCGCCGGTGCCCCAGGCGGCGTCCCACGCCGATCGATCGAGGGAGGAGGCGGCGAATCGGGACTGCCATGCGCCTGCCTCAGCAGCACCCGCCGTCGCGACTGCCTTACGGTACGCAGCCACTGTTTCGGCAGGGGCCCAGTAGGGCTCGTCAGGGATGCCCATTACGGCCTTGGTGCGGCTCGCATCCTCCTTGGTGAAGGGGTTTCCATGTGCCTCGTGATTGTCCATGTGGTCCGGTGACGGCGCTGCGATGTGTGAACGCAGCACGATGATGCTCGGCCGGTCCTGCACCGACTTGGCACGAAGGATCGCTGACTCGAGCGCATCGACGTCGTCGGCAATCTCGCCGACGACGTCCACGTGCCAGCCATATGACTCGAAGCGCCCGGCTACGTCGTCGGAACAGGCGAGCGAGGTGGCGCCGTCGATGGTGATCTTGTTGTCGTCGAAGATGCACACGAGGTGACCGAGCCCGAGATGACCCGCAAGGGAGGCTGCCTCGTGGCTGATGCCCTCCATCAAACAGCCGTCGCCGGCGATCACGTAGATGTGGTGGTCCATCACATCGGAGCCGAAGCGCGAGCGAAGCTCACGCTCGGCGATGGCCATGCCGACAGCGTTCGCGAAACCCTGACCGAGCGGCCCGGTGGTGACCTCCACGCCAGCGGTGTGACCAACCTCGGGGTGACCGGGCGTTGCCGAACCCCACTGGCGGAACGCCTTGATGTCGTCGAGCTCGAGCCCGTACCCGTTGAGGAACAGCAACGAGTACTGCAGGATCGAAGCGTGGCCGCCGGAGAGGATGAAGCGATCGCGGTCCGGCCAGTCGGGCCTGTTCGGATCGTGCTTCATGATTCGGCTATACAGCACGTGCGCGAGGGGAGCGAGCGCCATTGCCGTCCCTTGGTGTCCACTCTTGGCGTACAGGGGCGCATCGATGGCGAGGCCCCGGATCAGCGAGATTGCGGCGGCGTCCTGAGCGGGTGTGAGGCGGGAAGGCACAACGCGAGGTTAGTGGTGCGGCACCGGGGGCCCGGCCTTTAGCGGGCCCGAGAGGCTGCAGGTTCGTCACTCCCGGAACAGGGCGAGCGACGCGGTGAATCCGTGAAGTGCGTTCCGTTGGCCGATCGGCCCGATCTCGCCGGCACAGAACATCCCCGCGACACCCTGCGGAACCGCCTCCGAGACGATCGCAGCATCGTGATCGGCACTGCCGAACATCGCCGCACCCCGGCCGTTGCACGTGAACACGAGTGCACCGTTCAAGTTGGCCTCTGCCTGCCCGAGGAGTTCCTCGAGGTCCTCACCTGCCGTGGCCGCATCGCGTACCTGAAACTGGACGGTGGTCCCGATGGGGGCTTGGTCGCCGATCACCACGGCCCGGTGTTCTTTGCTTGCCCCGAGTACGCCCCGGATCAGGAAGTCGCCCCTCCCGAAGTCGAGCTTGGAGTCGTCTACGACGATGCCGCAATGGAGCCCGAGGTCCGCGAGTGCTCGCTCGGTCGGCTCGAGGCCGGCAACTAGGTCGAGGACGGCATCAAGTGCCGGCCGTCCGGCGAGTTCGTACAGCACGTTATTGATCGACTTCGTGACGGTCATCGGCTTGCCGATGGGACGGCACCCTTGGGACACGACGGCTGGGGCGAGCAGGTCGAGCGGGACGATCACTCCAACTGCCCCGTTACGCACCACTCGACCGCCAACGACGAGACGGTTGCCGGTCGGGGCGTGTGCCGCGGAGGCCAGTCCGCCAACGATGGGCATTCCCGGTGCGGTGGTCGCCAGAAGTTCGAGGAATTCGTCCGCCGGGAACGTAAACGGGTCGGTGAGCAGAAGCAGACCGCGACCAGCGCCGATGGGTGCTTCCTCAAGCCCGTCGAACTGCCACGGTCCGTCTTTGCCTGTGGGACGGTTTGCCGTCAGGTGGAGCGGATGGATCTCGGCGGCACGCTCATGGCGGGAGGGCCATCGTGCGGCCCAGAGCGCAACGCCTGGCCTGCTCTCCACGGCCTCGGCAGCGGCGAGTACACCGCTTGCGCCCGCACCGATAAACGCGGCCGGCGCAAGCAGGGTCTGGACGGTGGCACCTGCGTGTTCCACCGCCGGCAGGTGGCTGGGGGTGAGGAACAAGACGGCGAGGTCGGGTTCGTTCCCGATTTGCTCGAGCACCGTGCCGACCACCTCGCCGATAGCAGTCGCCGTATCCGGATGTCTCGAGAGTGCGGCGACGGATGGCACGACGGGTCGTTCAGGCAGGCGGGAGAAGTGTGAACGGCACGATCGTCCACGGTCCGAGGTCCACCCTGCAGTGCGCAAAGACCTGTCCGTACTCCGTGAACTCGAGGTCGCCCTGAACGAGGCGGTACATGAACTTGCCGGGCTCCACACTGAACGTGCTGACGTTGCGAGCAACTTGTTCGGAGTCCTCGGTGAGTCCCCGCCGGAAAACCGTCTCGAACACCCCGGAAGCGCCGCCATCGGGCGGGCTATAGATGAGGGCGATGAGATGGGGATTGACGCTCACCGGTACCGGCGACGGGGCAACCATCGAGAACATGACACCGGTGAGGTCGATCCGCGTGGACGGACCGGGAGCCTGACGGATATTGAAACTCTCGACAAAGAGCGCCGAAACAATCTGCACGGCGACGAGGGTAACCGCCTAGACGGCGCTGCGTGCAGGTCGACCTGCAGCCTTTGCTCGCACCGCTGCGTCGGTGAGACGAACCTTGGCGAGCCCGATCGTCTTCATGGAGCTGATGACCCACCAGCCCGGATCGAACTCCCAGCGACGGTGCGAAAGTCGCGCGGAGGAGGGAACGGCGTGATGGTTGTTGTGGAGGCCCTCACCGGCGGTCAGCCACGCGAGCCACTGCATGTTGCCGGCACCATTCGGGTACGGCTTGCGACCGAAGTGGTGACCGGGGCCATTCACTGCTGCGCTCGTCGAGAGGTACAAGTTGACGTGCACGAAGGCTGCAATGAGTCCAGTCCAGGGTCCGAGGGACACCATGAGGATGGCGATACCTAGACCGAGGCCGAGGAGCGACTTGTCGAGGACGTAGCGATCAAGGGCATCCGGCGGCATGTCCTTGGCGTACTTCGCGACCGTCTCGGGATCCTTGGCAGACTTGCGGTAGAGCGACACGTTGGTGAGCTGCACGCGCACCCAGCCGAGCAGGACCGGCGAGTGCGGGTCGCCCTCCTCATCGGTGTAGGCATGGTGCTTGCGATGGACAGCCACCCATTCACGGGCCTTGATCCCGGTCATCAACCAGATCAACACACGGAACACGACGGCTGCTTCGGGGCGCATGGTCAGCGCCTTGTGGGCTCCAGCACGATGGAGGTACACGGTGGTGAGCACGTTGGCGACCAAGGTGACGCCGAGTCCCACGAGGGGTGCAAGCACAAGCAGTTTGAACACGCCGATATGTTACCGACCTACTGGTCGGTAGGCAGGGATTCCCGCGATATCGTCAGAATTCCTGTGACGAATGCCGGAGAGCAGGTTTCCACCCGCGAGGTGATCATCGTCGAGGCCCTGCACTGTTTTGCGGAGGCCGGGTACGAGGGCACCTCGCTGAACGACATTGCCGCTGCGGTCGGGATCCGTCGCCCCAGTCTGCTGCACCATTTCCCTTCCAAAGAAGCCCTGTACGGCGAGGTGTTCGAGCGGGTCTTGTCGGATTTCATCGGGCCGATCGAGGAAGCAGCAGCGAACGATTCGAGCGGCTGGGAGAGGGTGGAGGTTGTCCTCGTTAATGCCCTGTTGCTGTTCTCCGCCCATCCGGATCACGTTCGCCTGCTGAGGCGGGAGGCGATCGACGGTGGTACCCATCTCGGAATTGACCTAGCCGCTGCGCTCCGCCCGATGTTCGACGGTGCCGCGTTGTTCCTGGAGGGCGAGATGACGGCCGGCCGGTTCCGGTGGCACGATGCCCGTCAGTTGCTCATCACCGGCTACGGCGCCCTGCTGGGTTCGTTCAGTGACGCCCCGATCCTGGAGGGTCTTGTGGACGGGAATCCGATGGACGAGGCCGCGGTGCTCCGACGGGTGGAACACGTTGTGAGCTTCTTCCGCGCCGCACTGGTGCCCTGAGCCCCCGGGCTGTGGTCCCCGAGTCCGGCCGTCCTACTGTCGGGCAGATGGACCGAGCGGAGCAGTACGGGGAACTCGATGCAGAGCGGACCGAGCGCTGGCTCGGCTACGGCAAATGGGAGCGGGAATACTTTCCCAAGTTGCTCGGGCTGCACGCTGAGGTGGTGAAGCAGGATTTCTGCAGGATGCGTCTTGTGTTCAAGCCATCCCTTGAACAACCGGCGGGTGTGGTGCACGGCGGGGCCATCGCCTCGCTGATCGACTCGGTGGTCGTGCCCGCTATTGGCTCGGCGTACGAAGCCGGCGTCAACTTCGTGACCATTGACCTTCACATCCAGTTCCTCGGGGCGCTGGTGGGCGAGGACGCAGTCGCCGAGGGTTGGGTGGTGCAGCGCGGTCGCTCGATGGTGTTCGTCGAGGCCGAAGTGATCGGCGCCGACAGTGGTCGCCTCATTGCCCGGGGACAGATGACCTACAAGGTGTCCCTCCCGCGGCACTAGGTTTCCCCACCGTGGCTAGCGCGGGTCGGACCCTCTCAGAATCAGCATCCAAGTCGCTCCTGCGGGAGTACGGCGTGCCCCTCGCTCCCGAACGGGAGGTGCGAACGACGGCCGAGGCTGCTGCTGCAGCCGTGGAGCTCGGGTTCCCGGTGGTGGTGAAGCTGTGTGGCGACGCGATTGCACACAAGACCGAGCGGGGCCTCGTGCGCCTGCGGCTATCCGACCCGGCGTCGGTTGAGGCTGCTTCTGCTGAGTTGCTCGGTTCTGCGCGGCCCGAAGACGGCGACGTGACCCTGCTTGTTGCACCGATGATTTCCGGGAGCCGCGAGCTGATCGTCGGCATCGTACGGGACCCCCAGTTCGGGGCGAACGTCATGCTCGGTGTCGGCGGCGTACTCGCAGAGGCCATCGCGGATGTCGTCTTCAGGCCCGTGCCCCTGTCTTGGGTGGACGCGAGCGAGATGGTCGACGGTCTCGCAACCCAGAAGCTGCTTGCGGAGTTCCGTGGCGAGGCTGCTGTCGACAGGGATGTGCTGATCACGCTCCTCACCGGGCTCTCCTCCCTCGCTGTGGCGCGGCCGGATATCGCATCGGTCGACGTCAACCCGCTGATCATCGGCCGTGACGGTCGGCCGGTAGCGGTTGACGCCCTCGTGGAGCTGGCCGAGCCCGAGTCCGGTAGCACCGGCGCGGGATCGGCGCGTCGTCGACCGACCGACGCCCAGTTCCGCGCGCTGTTCGAGCCGCGAGGTGTGGTGGTTACCGGGGCGTCCACACATCCGGGCAAGTTCGGCTTCGTTGCGCTGCACAACATCATGGCGAGCGGCTACTCAGGCATCGTTGCGGGCACCAATCTCCATGGCGAGGAGGTCCTCGGTGTCCGTACCGTCGCCGACATCGACCAGCTTCCCGACGGCCTCGATCTGGTCTTCGTGTGCACGCCTGCCAGCGCGAACCCTGCACTCTTGCGGGCGTGCGCGAAAAAGGGTATCCGGGCCGCATTCCTGACCAGCGCGGGCTACGGCGAGGCGGGGGAGGAGGGTCGTGTACTCGAGGACGAGCTCATCGAACTCGCTGACGAACTCGGGATCCTGCTTGCCGGTCCGAACGGTCAGGGTGTCGTCTCCACGCCGGCCAACCTTTGCGCACAGATCGTCGCCCCGTTCCCACCGGCGGGCGCTATTGGGGTCGCGAGCCAGAGCGGGAACTTCGTGTCGAGCTTCTTGAACCTGGCGCGAGCGACCGGCGTCGGCATCAGTCGCGCGGTATCTGCCGGCAACGCCGCAGCGGTGACCGTTGCGGACTATCTGGATTGGTATGCCGATGACCCGGCTACGCGTGTCGGACTCGCCTATGTGGAGGGGATCAGCGATGGTCGGGGTCTGCTCGACCGGTTCGGCGCCGTCACCCGGCGGATGCCGCTGGTCGTGGTCAAAGGAGGGGCTACCGAGGGTGGTGCCCGTGCCGCCGCCAGCCACACCGGCGCTCTTGCGGCCAACGACAAGGTGTTCGATGGCGCGTGCCGTCAGGCTGGCGTAACGCGGGCCGCAACGGTTGAGGAAGCCTTCGAGGCGGCTGCCACGTTCGCGACGCAGCCGATCCCCGCTGGCCCGAACACGATCGTGCTCACCACCGCCGGCGGCTGGGGCGTGGTGACTGCCGATGCGATCACACGCGATCCGGACCTGCTGCTCATGGCGCTGCCCGAGTCGCTGCGGCGCGACATCGACACGAGGCTCCCACCGCGCTGGAGCCGGAACAACCCGGTTGACTGCGCGGGCGGCGAGACACGTGACACGATTCCGGAGATCATGGAACTCATCGCAGCCCACCCTGACGTGCATGCCATCGTGTATCTCGGGCTCGGCATCCAGTCGAATCAGGCCCGCCTGATGCGTGAAGGTGGCTTCTACCCGGGCTCCGGTATCGAGCGGATCGTGCAGTACCACGAGCGCCAGGACCAGCGATTCGCCGAGGCAGCCCACGAGATCTCGAGCGCAACTGGCAAGCCGATCCTGACCGCAACCGAACTGGCGATCGCCGATCCGGACAACGCCGGGCCCGCAACCGTGCGAGCCACCGGTCGGCTCTGCTACCCGTCGGGGAACCGCGCCGTCACGGCACTCGGTCATCTGTACCGGTACGGCCGATACCTCGAGCGTCGGGGTCTTTCCTGAGCCGTCGTTCGCGCCGTCGGCCCAAGCGGGTCCTCGCAGCGGTGCTTGTCGTTCCCCTGATAGCGATCATCGCGGTGCTGCTCATCGCAGGGTCTGCCGCTAGCCGATCCGGTAGGGCCCCAGGTGCCGGGATTGCCCCTGCGGGTCCGCGTGCCGTGACCCCGCTGTTTTCCCTGCGTCGCGTACCCGAACCTCTGGTTGTGGTGGTCCGGTCCTCGAAACTCTCGGACGCGTTGAAGAAGGTCACTGACGCAGTGGAGAAGTCCGCGTGTCTGGCCGTTGCCGTGGGGGGCCGGTTCGTCGTGCAGGACAACGCTTCGACGCCGTATCTGCCAGGCTCGAACGAGAAGATCATCACCGCTGCGGTGGCGCTCGACGTGCTCGGCGACGACTTCCGGTACACAACGGCGGTGCGGGGACGTGTGAAGTCCGACGGCGCAGTGAGTCGCATGGTGCTCGTCGGTGGCGGGGATCCGCTGCTCTCGACGGATCGCTATCCCCGGCTCGGCTTGAACAGGTATCCACCGATCGACATCACGCGTGTCGAGAAACTCGCCGATGACGTCGTCGCCGCAGGGGTTCGCCGGGTGGACTCCCTCGTTGCGGATGCCAGCAGGTATGACCGTAAGACCGATGCCCCGGGTTGGGTGAACGCCATCGGCCGAGGCGATGCGTCCCCGCTTTCAGCGTTGATGATCAATGACGGGTATATCGGCACGGGCTCCACCAGACGGGCGTCGAGCGCGCAGGGTGCTGTTGAGGTCTTCAGGGACCTGCTCGTGGCGCGGGGCGTCTCGGTCGGCAAGGCGACGGAGGGAAAGGGCACCGATGATCCGGTGATCGCTTCCATCAAGTCCGTCCCGATGTCCACCGTGGTGCGCGAGATGCTGACCACGAGCGACAACAACACGGCAGAACTGGTGCTCAAAGAGATCGGCCGGGAGGTCTCCGAGTCCGGTTCCACCGCGGCGGGCGCGAAAGCCCTGAAGGCCTCGCTGAAGGCGTGGGGGATCGACACCGCAGGTCACGTGTTCGCAGATGGCTCGGGGCTCAGCGAGGACGACCGAATCTCGTGCTCCACCCTTGTCCGCGTACTCGCGAGGGGCGATGAAGACGGCGCCATGTTCCTCGGCATGTCGGTTGCCGGAAAGACCGGCACCCTGAAGTCCTCGCTGAAGGGCACGCCCGGCGAAGGGGTCTTGCGGGCGAAAACGGGCACCCTCAAGAAAACCCGAGCGCTCAGCGGCTATTTCCCGACCAAGAATGGCGAGACCATCCAGTTCAGCTTCATCGTGAACGGAGATCGGGCCAAAGTTCGCGCCGAGAGTCTCTGGGACGATTTGGTGCGCGGATTCGCCACCTATCCGTCCGGCGCCGCGCCCTCAGATCTCGGACCGCTGCCCGTGGAGCTTTCCTGACCAGCACCCGACTCCCGATGTTCCCGCTCGGCCTCGTCCTCATGCCCGGTGGTGTGCTGCCGCTGCACGTCTTCGAGCCGCGCTATCAGGCGCTCGTTCATGACTGCCTCGCTGGCGAGCAGGAGTTCGGCGTGGTCCTCATCACGCGGGGCCACGAAGTGGGCGGCGGGGACCAGCGATGCAGCATTGGCGTGCGGGTTCGCATCGTGCAGTTAGCGGATCTCGGCGAGGGGCGTCTTGCACTCGTGTGCATCGCAACGGACAGGATCCGGATTGACCGTTGGCTTGCGGATGACCCGTACCCGATGGCCGAGGTATCCGCTTGGGAGGAGCCACCGCTGGACCACCAGCTTGAGCAGGGATTCCACGACGCACTCACCACCCGTGTCCGTCGGCTTGCTGCGCTGTCGCTGGAGCTCGGCGACGCGGCGGGCGACCCCTCGCAGGACCTACCAGACGACCCGCTCCTGCGCTCGTACGCCCTTGCAGACCTTGCGCCCCTCGGCCCGGTGGATCGCCAGATGCTGCTCGAAAGCCCCGACGCCACCGCCCGCTTGGCGCTCCTGTCGACGCTCCTCGACGAGGTGGAACCGGGACTGCACTTCCGGCTCGGCGAAGGATCGTCACCGTCGGATTCACCGCCGGCGTGGTAACACTATGGGTGTGACGTCAGCGTCGAATCCCCCCACCGAGAACAAGGCCGAGGGCTCCCTCGGCGACACGATCCAACTCGTCAAGGACTATGCACGACAGGAGACGCTCGGCCCGCTCCGGGGTTGGGCCCGTTACCTCGGGTTCGGGGCCTCGGGCTCTCTCGTGATCGGCATCGGGTTTGTGGTGCTGGCCGTGGGGATCCTCCGCCTGCTTCAGACCGAGACCACCGCTTTCTCGGGTCCGAGCACCTCGATCCTGGCCTACCTCATCACGCTTGCCGTGTGCGTCGTGGTCATCGGAGTCGCCGGTTGGCAGATCAGCAAGAGGACGTCCCTGCAGCGCAAGGAGAAGGGTTCATGACGACCGACACGAAGATCACCCGTCAGGACCTCGAGGACCGGTTCCGGTCCCTCCAGGACGAGATCACCCAGAAGGTGGAGGACAAGAAGCAGCCGGCAATCACCGCGGCAATCGCCGGCGGTCTGCTGCTCCTGCTCGTCTTCTACGTGCTCGGACGGCGCAGCGGCAGGAAGCGCTCTGCCCTCGTGCAGATCCGGCGGGTCTGAGCGTGGGTGTTCTCGACAGTGGCCTACGACTGATCCGGCGCCAGAGCCTTCGAAAGGGGCTCATCGGTGGCAGCCGTGTGTGGATGGTGGTCGGTGGCGTCTATTCGTTGCTGAAGGTGGTGCGTCGCATGTCGCGCGCAACCGACACCGTGATCGCCGCCGAGACGCTCAAGCCCGGCGAGTCCGTCCTCATCGAGGCGCTGCCCCGTACGTCGCGCCGTGACCGGCGCCGCGGCACCGCGTCCTGATCCGAACGGCCATGAAAGTCCTGCTCCGGAACCCGCGTCGTGAGGTAGAGATGGTCGGCCCGGTACGGGTCATCGCCCTGCTGGACCGGCTTGCGCTCAACCGTGAATCCCACCTGGTGATCGCCAATGGTGTCCTCGTTCCGGGTGACACCCTGCTCGAGGACGATGACACGGTCGAGATCCGCCCCGTGATCTCCGGGGGTTGAGATGAAATGTCGGGTGTGCCGTGGGCCGGCAATCATCGACCTGGCTCGCCACAACGCGAACTTCTGCGCAGAGCATTTCGTGCAACTGTGCCGGCGGCAGGTGGAAAAGGCAGTCAAGGACTTCTCCATGCTCTGGCCGGAGGACAGGATCCTCGTTGCGGTATCGGGTGGCAAGGACTCCCTCGCCCTGTGGGACATCTTGGTGGATCTGGGATACCGCGCAGACGGGCTGTACATCGGTCTGGGGATCGGTGAGTACAGCGACGAGAGTCTCGGCTACGCGCAACGCTTCGCGGACGCTCGCGGGCTCAACCTCCGGGTGATCTCGCTGCGCTCGGAATTGGGTTACGACATCCCCACCGCAGCGGCAGCGACCCGGCGCGTTCCGTGCTCGGCCTGTGGGCTCACCAAGCGGCATCTCTTCGACAGCGCAGCGATGGAGGGTGGTTATGACGTGGTCGCCACCGGCCACAACCTCGATGACGAGGCAGCGGTGTTGTTCGGCAACACGCTGAGGTGGGAGATCGAGTACCTAGCCCGCCAATTACCCGTGCTGCCGGCGCGCCCGGGGTTCCCCAAGAAGGTGAAGCCACTCGTCCGGCTCACCGAACGGGAGATGGCAGCTTGGTGCATCGTGCGCAACATCGATTACATCGTCGAGGAGTGCCCGATGGCGGTCGGTAACCGGCATCTCGGGTATAAGAACACACTGAACGCCATCGAGGAACAATCGCCGGGCAGCAAAGCCTCGTTCTACCTCAACTTCATCGAGCGGATGGCGCCGTTGCTCTCCGACCACACGGGAGCATCCCACGACGAACTGGGGGAGTGTTCCCGTTGTGGATCACCCACCCCGAACGAGGTGTGCTCGTTCTGTCTGCTCGTGGAGAAGTCCTCGCAACACGAGGCCGTTCCTGTGGAGTTCATGACCAAGTCCGGTCGCAAGAGGGGTCGATAATGCGCGAGTTCCAGTTCGGGGAAAAGGTGGTCCTCCTCGACAACAAACTGCGGCGGTACCTCGTCACCCTGCAGGAGGGTGCCGAGTTCCACACCCATACGGGGTTCATCCCGCACGCGAACATCCAGGGTAAGCCCGAGGGTGCGTTGCTCTGGTCCACGAAGAACTCGAAATACCGGGCGTTGCGCCCGTCCCTCGAGGACTTCGTGCTGCAGATGCCGCGTGGTGCTCAGGTGATCTATCCGAAGGACCTCGCGCCGATCTGCATGCTGGCCGATATCGGTCCCGGGATCCGGGTGTTTGAGACCGGACTCGGCTCGGGAGCGCTGAGCATGACGATGTTGCGCTACGGCGCCGAGATCCTTGGGTACGAGATCCGCGAGGACTTCTTGAACCGGGCCCGCACCAATGTGCGCGAGTTCCTCGGGGTCGATGCCCTGGAGCGGTACCACACCCATCTCCGGGACGCGTACGAGGGAATTGATGAGACTGACCTCGACCGGGTGGTGTTGGACCTTCCCGAGCCTTGGCAGGTCGTGCCTCATGCGGAGCGATCGCTGCGGGCAGGAGGCATCCTCCTCGCGTACACGCCGTCGATCACCCAGGCGGTGAGAACGAGAGAGGCGCTCTCGAGCGGACTGTGGATCGAGCAGCGAACACTCGAGGTGCTGCATCGCACCTGGCACATCGAGGGACAGGCCGTTCGCCCGGATCACCGCATGGTGGCCCACACGGCCTTTCTCACCGTGGCACGGTTCCTCGGCGACGGGTTGCCCGTCGTACTGCCGGACGCATCACCCGACTGACTGGCGCCCGGTACGCGGAACGGGGCGCCCTCAGGCGCCCCGTTTTGGTTCGTTTGACTGATCGGCCTATGGCTCGATGAAAATACACTCGCCAGGGCATTCCTCGGCGGACTCGATCACACCGTCGAGTTGGTTGTCGGGGATGTTTGCCAGCCCCTCCGCACCCTGCGGGTTACCTTTAGCGGTCGCATACACCTTTGCGCCTTCTTTGACGTAGGCGAGGCCGTCGTCGAGCAGCGTGAAGACGTCGGGTGCGATTTCCTCGCAGAGCCCGTCACCGGTGCAGAGATCTTGGTCAATCCAGACCTTCATCGTTGGCTTCTACTCCTGTCACATTGCACGGTAAGACTCGTTCACTCTACACAGCGGAGGCGTGTAGGTTCATCTTAGAATTTCCGCAATTGTGGAACGGACGAGGTGGCAGCGTGGGAGACCAACCTGAACTCGGTGACGAGGCCCTAGACGGCGGCTTGCCGGACGAGGCTGATGCCCTGCGGTTGCTCGAGGACGAGATCCTGACACTGCGCAGGAAGCTTTCCGAGGCCCCGAAGCGGATGCGGGTGCTGGAGGAGCGACTCCTCGAGAACAAGGGCCAGCTTGCTCAGGCGGTGGCCCAGAACGAGAAACTGTCCTACACCCTTCGGGAGGCCCGAGAGCACATCACTGCGCTCCGCGAGGAAGTGGACAAGCTCACCCGTCCGCCTTCGGCCTACGGGGTGGTCGTCGGGAAGAACGACGACGGAACGGTTGACATCCTCACGAGCGGCCGCAAGATGAGGGTCAGTCTTCACCCCGACGTGGAGCACGAGAGTCTCGAACGTGGCGCCGAGGTGGTGCTCAACGAGAGCTTTAACGTCGTTACGGCTCGCGGCCCGGAGATTCTGGGCGAGGTGGTCACGATCAAGGACATCCTCGAGGACGGGATCCGGGCGCTAGTCGTCGGTCGCGCCGATGAGGAGCGGGTGTGTGAACTTGCCGATGCACTCAGGGGGGTGCACCTCCGCAGCGGTGACTCCGTCCGGCTTGATGTTCGCAGTGGGCTGCTCCTTGAGAAGCTCCCGCGGCCCGAGGTGGAGGACCTTCTGCTTGAGGAGGTGCCGGACATCACCTATGAAGACATCGGGGGTCTGGACAGCCAGATCGAGCAGATCGCAGATGCGGTGGAACTTCCGTTTCTGCATGCCGATCTTTTCGCCGAGTACCGACTCCCGGCCCCGAAGGGCATTTTGCTGTACGGGCCACCCGGCTGCGGCAAGACGCTCATCGCAAAGGCGGTGGCGAACTCGCTGGCGCGCAAGGTCGCTGCGAGGACCGGCGACGAAAAGGGTCGCAGCTACTTCATCAACATCAAGGGCCCGGAACTGCTCAACAAGTACGTCGGCGAGACCGAACGCCAGATCCGGCTCGTGTTCCAGCGTGCACGCGAGAAAAGTGAGGAGGGCTGGCCCGTCATCGTTTTCTTTGACGAGATGGACTCGATGTTCCGCACCCGCGGTACGGGCATCTCCTCGGACATGGAATCGACAATCGTCCCTCAGTTGCTCGCCGAGATCGACGGGGTCGAGGGTCTGCGCAACGTGATCGTGATCGGTGCGACGAATCGCGAGGACCTCATCGACCCGGCGATCCTGCGACCCGGCCGTCTTGACGTCAAGATCAAGATCGAGCGCCCGTCCGCCGCCGCGGCACGCCAGATCTTTGCCCGCTATCTCAGCGACGACCTTCCGATCGCTGCAGGCGAGGAAATCGCGAGGATGATCGACCTGACGGTCGACGAGATGTACCGGGAGGACACTGCCAACCGGTTCCTCGAGGTGACTTACCAGAACGGTGACAAAGAAGTGCTGTATTACAAAGACTTCGCGTCGGGTGCGATGATCGAGAACATCGTGAGGCGAGCAAAGAAACTGGCGATCAAGCGCTCGATCGCCGGCGGCTCACGGGGCATCGCGACGGGCGACCTGCTTGACGGGATCAAGCAGGAGTACAAGGAACACGAGGACCTGCCGAACACCACGAACCCCGACGACTGGGCTCGCATCTCAGGCAAGAAGGGTGAACGGATCATCTTCATCCGCACCTTGGTGAACGAGAGCCGTGCGGCCGACGACGTCTCGGGCGGCAGGGCCATCGAGCGTGTGGCTACCGGTCAGTACCTGTAGGTCCGGTCATGGCCATCGCCAAGGTGTGCGGCATCGAGACCGAATACGGGATCGTGGTGCGTGGGTCGGACCTCAACCCGACCGCGGCCAGTTCGTTGCTCATCAACGCCTATATCGGGGCGATCAACCGCAGGATCACCTGGGACTTTATGGACGAGACGCCCGGCAATGATGCCCGGGGTTTCCGGCTCGAGGATGCTTTCCCTCCCGAGGTGGAGACGCACCTCGTGAATGCGGTCCTCACAAACGGCGCCCGTTATTACGTCGATCACGCCCATCCGGAGATCTCCACCCCGGAATGCTCCAATGCGCTCGAGGTTGTGCGCTTCGACCGAGCAGCGGAAGAGATCATCCGCGCATCGATGACGGCCGCCAACCGCATGGTCGGGCCCGGTGCCGAGGTGATCGTCCACAAGAACAACTCCGACGGCAAGGGAAACAGTTACGGGTGCCACGAGAACTACCTGGTTGCTCGAACCACGCCATTCGGTCGGCTGGTTCACCAGATCACCCCTCACTTCGTGACCCGTCAGGTCTTCTGCGGCGCCGGGAAAATTGGATCGGAACTCGCTGGCGTTACGTCATCCGAGGTGCCCTTCCAGTTGAGCCAGCGGGCGGACTTCTTCGAGGAGGAGGTGGGTCTCGAGACGACGCTGAAACGCCCCATCGTCAACACCCGGGACGAGCCTCACTGCGACCCGGTGAAGTATCGACGGCTTCACGTCATCGTTGGCGATGCAAACCTCAGCGAGGTAGCGACCTACCTCAAGGTGGGGACGACTGCGATCGTGCTCGCCATGATCGAGGACGACGCCTTTGATGTGGACCTCTCACTCGCCCACCCGGTGCGGGCGATCCACCGGGTCAGCCAAGATCCCTCGTTGGCACAGGTGGTCGAACTGCGCTCAGGGACCACCATGACTGCGCTTGAGGTGCAGTGGGAAATGCTTCGCTGCGCTCAACGCTATGCCGATCGCAGTGGCCTCGAGTGCGTGGACGAAGACGTCGGTCGCGACGTTCTCGCGCGCTGGGAACGTGTGCTTGAGGGCCTCGAATCGGACCGTGCCCGCGTCGCCAACTGGGTGGACTGGGTTGCCAAGGAACGCTTGATCAACGGGTACGCAGAGCGCCATGGCGTCGGTCCGGGGGATACCCGGCTCCGTGCACTTGACCTTCAATACCACGACATGCGCGCCGACCGAGGTCTTGCCAGTCGGCTCGGTTTCGAGAAACTGGTCGCAGATGCTGACGCCGTGAGTGCGATGACCGAGCCGCCCACCACTACTCGGGCATACTTCAGGGGAAGGTGTCTTCAGAAGTGGCCGGACGAGGTGGTTGCTGCGAATTGGGACTCGATGGTGTTCGATGTCGGCCGTGAGCCGCTGCGCCGGGTTCCGATGATGGAACCGCTGCGTGGGACCGCCCGACACGTGAGTAGCGTGATTGATGAGAGCAGGACTGCGGCTGAGTTACTGGCCCGCCTGGCGAACGAGGAGCGGTGATGGCGGAACAGGAGCAGAAACGCAAGGTGATCCCGGCTCGCTCGGACGATGCGGTGGTGGACGAGACCGCCCCGGCGACTGAACAGGGCGAGCGCATCAAGGCCGAACTCGATGATCTGTTGGACGAGATCGACGAGGTGCTCGAGAGCAACGCCGAGGACTTCGTGAAGTCGTACGTCCAAAAGGGCGGCCAGTAACAGACAGGGGTAGCCTGCCGGTCATGGGAATGCCGTTCTTCTCCGCGGGGACCGATCCTGGCTCGAGCCTCCCGGAGGTGTTGCGCAGGGTCGGTCACGATCCTTTTGCGATGACGGGTGTCATGGGTTCCGATCACGGTCTGGATATCCCTCACGCCACCACCTGTGTGGCCGTCAAGTACGCCGACGGTGTCGTGATGGCTGGGGACCGGCGGGCAACCTCGGGCAACCTGATCTCCCACCGGTTCATGGAGAAAGTGGTTGAGGCAGACCGTTACTCGGCGGTCGCCATCGCCGGCGCTGCCGGGCCGGCCATGGAGATGGTAAAGCTGTTCCAGCTGCAACTCGAGCACTACGAGAAGGTCGAGGGCCAGTCCTTGAGCCTCGAGGGCAAGGCGAACCAACTCTCCGGAATGGTGCGCTCCAACCTCCCGGCCGCCATGCAGGGACTCGTGGTCGTACCGATTTTCGCCGGCTACGACCTGCGCCGCCATACCGGCAGGTTGTGGACCTTTGACGTCACCGGCGGTCGCTATGAGGAGCGCGAGTACGTGGCCACCGGCTCGGGAAGTCTGCACGCGGGAACGGTGATGAAGGTTCAGCTACGCGCCGACATGGACCGTTCGACGGCGATCGATCTCGTGTGCCGGGCTCTCTGGGAAGCAGCGGACGCCGACTCAGCAACAGGTGGTCCGGACACGCTCCGCGCGATCTACCCCGTGGTTGCCGTCATCGACTCCGCTGGCTACCAGCGGATCGACGATGCAGACCTGAAGACGCGCTACGAGACCATCGCAGCGCAGTCTAACCGGTGAGGAGGCCCCTGCCATGACTACCCCGTTCTACGTCGCTCCGGAGCAGATGATGAAGGATCGGGCGGATTTCGCCCGCAAGGGCATTGCCCGCGGGCGCGCACTGGTAGCCCTGGCATTCGACGATGGCATAGCGCTCATTGCGGAAAATCCCTCGAATAATCTCCGAAAGGTCTCGGAGATCTACGACCGCATCGCCTTCGCCGGTGTGGGGCGCTTCAACGAGTTCGACACGCTTCGGGTCGCGGGTGTGCGCGCGGCGGATGTCAAGGGGTACCAGTACTCACGGGACGACGTCGATGCCCGGGGTCTGGCGAACCAGTACGGCCAGATCCTCGGACAAATCTTTACCCATGAGATGAAGCCGATGGAGGTCGAGATCCTCGTGGCAGAGGTGGGTTCCGGCACGGCTGAGGACCAGATCTTCCACATCCTGTACGACGGTACGGTCATGGACGAGCCGGGTTTCTGCGTGCTCGGGGGCGATGTCGAGCGGATCAATGCAGCCATGACCGATTCGTTCGCACGTGAGCTCGAACTCGGGGTTGCGCTCCGGATGGCGGTCGCTGCGCTTGCCGGCCCGGATCGCCAGATTCCGGCGAGTGAGCTGGAGGCCGCTGTTCTCAGCCGTTCTAACGGTCGCCGTTGCTTCAGGAGACTCCCCGACCAAGAGGTTGAGTCACTCTTGGCAAGTCCGGCCTGACGGTAGATTCCGCGCAGTGGAGCGTCGTATCTTCGGGATCGAGACGGAGTACGGAGTTACGTGCACCCTGCGCGGTCAGCGCCGCCTGAGCCCCGACGAGGTTGCCCGCTACCTGTTCCGCAAGGTGGTGTCGTGGGGACGCAGTTCCAATGTGTTCCTTCAGAACGGAGCCCGCCTCTATCTTGACGTGGGTTCGCACCCGGAGTACGCCACGCCGGAGTGCGACTCGATCTACGACCTCGTGGTGCACGACAAAGCAGGGGAACGGATCCTCGAGGAATTGCTCGAGTCCGCCGAGCAGCGCCTGCGCGAAGAGGGCATTCGCGGGACGATTTACCTGTTCAAGAACAACACGGACTCCGCCGGGAACAGCTACGGCTGCCACGAGAACTACCTGACCAACCGCGCGGACGATCTGTCCCACTATCCCGCTGTGCTCATCCCGTTCCTCGTGAGCAGACAGATCTACACCGGTGCCGGGAAGATCCTGCAGACCGCGCGCGGCCCCTCGTACTCGATTGCGCAGCGTGCCGAGCACATCTGGGAAGGGGTGTCTTCGGCGACTACCCGGAGTCGCCCGATCATCAACACCAGGGACGAACCGCATGCGGATGCCGAGCGGTACCGGCGTTTGCACGTGATCGTCGGTGACTCGAACATGAGCGAGTACACGACGTTCGTGAAGGTTGGCGCTGCGTCGATCATGCTGAAGATGCTCGAGGAGCCTTCGATCTCCCTGCGCGACATGACCCTTGAGAACCCGATCCGGGCGATCAGGGAGATCAGCCACGACATGACCTGCCGCCGCAAGATTCGCCTCGCGAGTGGGCGGGAGGTGAGCGCCCTCGACATCCAGCGAGAGTATCTCGATCGTGCCCTGCAGTTCGCCGACGCTGTTGGTCTCCCCCCTCTGGAGCAGCGCGCGCTCGAGATGTGGGAGCACTGCATCTCCACGATCGAGGTGGACCCCCTCAAGCTCGACCAAGAGGTGGACTGGGTCATCAAATATCGGCTCATCGAGGCGTACCGAGAGCGTCACGGACTTCCCCTGGGGGACGCGAGGCTGCATCTCGTGGACCTGCAGTACCACGACATCGACCGCAAGCGTGGGCTGTTCTACAAGCTGCAGGACAAGGGTCTGGTGGCGAGGATGTGCACCGACGAAGACATTGACGCCGCAGTAGACATCCCCCCTCAGACCACCCGCGCCCGGCTTCGGGGCGAGTTCATCAAGCGTGCAAAGGAACGCAAGCGGGATTACACCGTGGACTGGGTGCACCTGAAACTGAACGACCAGGCCCAGCGCACCGTGCTCTGCAAGGACCCGTTCAAGAGCAGGGACGAGCGGGTCGAGAAGCTGATCGCGTCCCTCTAGGGTGTCGACGATGCCTCGTGCGTCTGCGGGGCAGGCGTCGACACCCTGTACCGTGACGTCCCGATGGATGATGTCTCCGAGGATCGAACGGATGCAGTGCATCCGGTAGACGGGTCGATCGACGGGCTTGTCGCCGTTGTCGCCGTTGACGAGGTCGGTATTGCAGCAGGCGGCGGTCCCGATGGCGGCGACACCGAGCCGTCGGTCGATCCGAAAGTTCCGTCCTCGGGCGAGACCGCCCGGCCAGCCGCCCTGTCCGGATCCAAGAAGGTCAAGTCCCTCATCGAGTGGGTGGTGGTGATTGTCGTTGCCCTCGTCGTGGCGCTCGGCATCCGCCAGTTCGTTTTCCAACCGTTCTGGATTCCGAGCGGATCGATGGAGGACACGCTCGACATTGGCGACCGTGTGCTCGTGAACAAGGCGGCGTACCGATTCCACGGGGTTCGGCACGGTGATGTGGTGGTGTTCGAGCAGCCCGATTCCTGGCCACTGGCGGAGTCGGTGAAGGATCTCATCAAGCGGGTCATCGCCATTCCGGGTGACGAGGTCTTCATTCACGACTGCTCGGTGTGGCTCAACGGCGGCAAATTGATTGAGTCGTACACCGACGGCAAGTGCACTGAGCCGGCCGAGGCGGTGCTCGACCCCGACGGTGACGGCAAGTTCGTGGTTCCCGACAAGATGCTGTTCGTCATGGGCGACAACCGCACGGGCTCGACCGACGGGCGGTTCAACGGCTTCGTCCCGAAGAGCGACGTCGTGGGGCGTGCTTTCGTGGTGATCTGGCCGAGAAAGCACTGGGGCTGGCTCTAACAGCGCCGACTGACCGGGTTACAGACCCGGTTTGCCCAGTTCCTCGCGATAGACGTCCATCATCCGGTCGACGTGGTCGCTGTAGACGGCGTCGAGACCCATGCGATACGCGGCCTGGAAGTGACGCTCGTGCTCGATACCCCAGCCGAACGCGGTGCGCCCGAAACGGTGGGCGAGAGTGGAGAGTCCACCGGTCCATTCCGTATGGAACAAGTTGATGCCGTCGATGCCGTGCTCGGCCAGAGTGGCCAGACGTCGCTCCGGCCCCTCCTTGATGCGGTCGAGCCGGGTTGAATCGACCAACCGGATATCGGTGTCGTACCCACGAAGGGTGAGTAATTCCTGTACCAAAGGGTGACACAGCCAGACCCGAGTGAGCAGGTCCGGCCCGTAGCTCCGGACGACGTCGATGACGGGCTTTCCCGCGTCGGGGTCCTTGAGGTCGATGGAGAGGTGATAGTCGGTTCCGCAGTGTTGCAGCAGGTCAACGAGTGTGGGGAGGTGCTGGGGGAGCTGCCCAGAGGTCAGATCGCGGATTCGTCGGGTTCGCAGGCCGGTCCGCACCGACCCGTCATGGCTGATCACCGGGACCCCGTCGGCGCTGAGCCACACGTCGGTCTCGAGGCCTGTGGCACCGAGTCGCAGGGCGAGGAGGAAGGCCTCCAGGGTGTTTTCAGGGGCGTGGGCCCGCCCCCCACGGTGGGCGAAACCGATCGGACGGTCGAGGAGAGAGGGGAGTCGCTGCTGCACCAATCAACATGATGCCACCCCGCCCTGCCCCCGGGGACGGTCATGCTCGTAGTATTCGTGACCGTGTTCAACATCACGGGCGGCGAGGTCCTCATCATTGCGGTGCTCGCCCTCATCGTCCTCGGGCCTGACAAGCTTCCAGACTTCATTCGGAGGGCCGGTCGCATCTACGGAGAGGTGAAGAAGATCTCTACCGGGTTCAAGACGGAGTTCAAAGATGTGATCGAGGAGCCCGTCCGGGAGATGCAGGACACCGTCAATCTCGCCAAGGGTTGGTTCGACGAGGGCAAGACGGCAGTCGAGACGATGGACGACTCGCGCTGGGGGGCTGCGAACAACGACAACTCGGACCAGGCGGCAGTGCAAGGCGCTCCTTCCGTCGGCAAGGGTTCGGTTGACGCATTCGGAGCCGTCTCGGACGAGTCGCTGGCAATCGACGACCTCGACCGCAATGTCGACGGCGACGATGATGACGATGACGATGACGATCCCAACCTGTACCACGCTGACGGAAGCATCGTTGATGCCAGCAGTGTCCGGCGCTTTGTCGAGGAGTCTGCAGCCAACAACGGCGAAGGTGTTGCGTCGGACCCGTTCGGGTCGGTGACGGCCAAGCCGGACGCTGAAGGTCCGACCTCATGAGGATTCCCCGCCCGCGTCGCTCCCAGCTCCCGAGGTTGAAGACCCCCGACGACAAAATGACACTGCGGGATCACCTGCAGGAACTCCGCGTCCGCCTCGTGCGCTCGGTACTCGCCGTGACGCTCGGGTTCGTCATCATCATCATTTTTTACAAGTCGGTTCTCTCGTTCCTAGCGAAGCCGCTTTTCAGGCTCTGCAACAACGGCACCGTGAACCCGGAGGGCGGCAAGACCTGCGCCGAACTCATCTCGCTCAGTCCGCTTGATGCCTTCGGAGCGCGGGTAAGCATCTCGGTCTACGGTGGGCTCATCATTGCGCTTCCGGTACTCATGTGGCAGCTGTGGCGCTTCATCGCCCCCGCCCTCCACCGCAACGAGCGCAAGTACGCCGTGGGGTTTGTGCTCTCCTCGGTTGGGCTGTTCCTGATCGGATGTGCCCTCGCCTACCTGACCCTGCAGCCTGCGCTCGAGTTTCTCATCAACTTCGGGCAGGCTCAGCCCACGTATCAGATCTCGAAGTACGTCTCGTTCGTCGGTCTGATGGCGGCAGCATTCGGCGTGGGCTTCCAGTTTCCGGTTCTGCTCGTTTTTCTCCAGCTCGTCAACGTGATCAAGTGGCGTCAGCTGCTCAAGTGGTGGCGCCACGCAATCATCGTGATCGTCGTGCTTGCGGCGACAATCACGCCGAGTGGGGATCCGATCAGCCTCATCGCGCTCGCCGTACCGATGATTATCTTGTACTTCGTGTCGATCGTCGTCGGACGTTTCATCGAGCGGTCCAGGGCCAAGAAGGCCCCCGCTGCCTGACCCCGAGGTGAACGTGGACATGGCCCGGTCCGATCGACTGGCGCTGGTGTCCGCCTACTCGTTCGAGCTCGACGCGTTCCAGCTGCGGGCACTGGACGCCCTCGACCGGAACGAGTCGGTCCTCGTCGCCGCCCCGACCGGTAGCGGTAAGACCGTGGTCGCCGAGTACGCGGTTGCGTGCGCGATCGCCGACGGCAAGCGGGCGTTCTACACCGCACCCATCAAGGCACTGTCGAACCAGAAGTTCCAAGATCTCCGTCGGCGTCATGGCGAAGATCAGGTGGGGTTGCTGACGGGGGACAACTCGATCAACGGGGATGCCCCGGTGGTCGTAATGACTACTGAAGTGCTCCGGAACATGATCTACGCGCACTCGGCGGCGCTGGACGATCTCGCCTTCGTCGTGCTCGACGAGGTGCACTTCCTGCAGGACGCCTACCGGGGGCCGGTTTGGGAGGAAGTGATCACCCATCTGCGACATGACATCCAACTGGTGTGTCTGTCGGCAACGGTGAGCAATGCCGATGAGGTTGCCGAGTGGATCACGACCGTGCGCGGGCCAACGGCGTGCATCGTTGAGGACCGACGACCGGTGCGCCTCGAGAACCTGTACATGGTGGGGGACAAGACGTCGGACCGCGTGCACCTGCTTCCGACATTGCTGCGCGGGCGGCCGAACCCGGAGGCGGAACGCCTCGACGCAGATGCACACCGCGGTCAACGCCGGGGCGGCGCAAAGATGCAGCCCCGGCGTCGCCTTTTCACGCCTTCGCGGCTTGAGGTCGTGGATCGCCTCGGGGAACAGGGGCTGCTCCCCGCTATCTATTTCATCTTCAGTCGGAATGCGTGCGATGAGGCTGCGGCCCAGTGCCTGCGCGCGAACGTGACGCTCACGAATCCCGAGGAACGCACTCGGATTAGGGAGATCGCCGAGGCACGCCTCGGCGCTCTCGAGGATTCGGACCTCGAGGTGCTCGGCTTCCAGCGCTTCCTCGCTCAGCTTGAGAACGGGGTCGCCGCGCATCACGCCGGAATGGTGCCGCCGTTCAAGGAGGTAGTGGAGAACTGCTTCATCGAGGGACTCATCAAGGTGGTGTTCGCCACCGAGACCCTTGCGGTCGGGATCAACATGCCGGCACGCACGGTGGTCATCGAGAAGCTGAGCAAGTTCACCGGGGACCACCACACCTTCCTGACTGCCGGCGAGTACACGCAGCTCACCGGGCGCGCCGGGCGTAGGGGCATCGACACACTCGGCCAGGCTGTCGTGCTCTGGAGCCCATTCGTCGGATTCGATCAGGTCGCAACACTTGCGGCGAGCCGAGCGTTCCACCTCAACTCTGCATTCCGACCGACCTACAACATGGCGGCGAACCTCGTGCGGTCGTACTCCTCCGAGGAGGCCCACCACCTGTTGAACCTGTCGTTCGCGCAGTATCAGGCTGACCGTGATCTCGTGCGTCTCGAAGTCCGTTCGGACCGTCGCCAGCAGCACCTTGCGCACTTGCGCGCCTCGGCCGAGAGCCCGTTCGGCGACATCGAGGAGTACCGACGCTCACAGAAGGAGCCAGGGCAGGAATCGGCTGGCTCACGCTCGGTCGAAGCGGCGCTCGCCAGTCTTCGCCCGGGCGACATCGTCTACGTGGTCAAGGGCGACTTCTCCGGGCGTGTGTGCGTACTCACCACCGCCTCCCGGAAGGCCGGAAGGAAGCTCACAGTGCTTACCCAGCGCCGCGAGGAACTCACCGTCGTGGCGGCGGATTTCTCGTCCTCCCCTGAGGCGTTGGGCTCGGTGGAATTGCCCGTGCCGTTCGCGCCCGGTCGGCAGGACTTCAACCGCGAGGTCGTGGAGCGAATGGAGCGGGCACGGCTCACCTCGCCATCCCATGCGACCGCCACGTCCACCGAGCGGCGGCGCCACCCAGTCGAGAATGACCCGGAACTCGATCTACGCCTGAAGGCAGCCGCTCAGGCGGACCGAGTCGAGCGTGAGCTCGGGGAACTGTCGGAGCGGATGGGGAAACGCTCGAGATCGGTGGCGCGCCAGTTCGACCGGGTGCTCGACCTGCTCGAGAGCCGCGACTTCGTGCGTGGTTGGGGATTGAGCGATCGCGGTCGAGTGCTCGCTCGACTCTTCCACGAGAGCGATCTGCTGATCGCCGAGTGTCTCCATGCTGGTCTCCTCGACGGCATTGACGCCCCATCGCTCGCTGGCCTCATGTCGGTGTTCACGTATGAGCACCGGTCCTCGGAGGCGCCTCCAGCCCCGTGGTTCCCTTCGTCGACCCTGCGCCAACGGTTCATCAAGATCGCTGGGCTGAGCGCGCAACTGCGGGCGGAAGAAGAAGCAATCGGTGGATCGCTGCATCGCGCACCGGACCCCACCTTCTTCGCGATCGCGTACGCATGGGCCGCGGGCGAGGGGTTCGCTGAGGTGGTGGAGGACGAGGAACTGTCCGGCGGGGACTTCGTGCGTAACGTGAAGCAGTTGATCGACCTGCTGCGGCAGTTGGCGCTGCTCGCGCCCTCGCCGGACACCCGGGCCACGGCCGCCGAGGCCGCCGAGCGCCTGTTCCGCGGTGTCGTCGCCGCTTCGAGCACAGTCCAGGCAACCGACTCGAGTATGTCCGAGGGGACCTTCATCTCGGTGGAGGCGCCCGATGACGATCCGCAAGGGTGAGGACTGGGGCGCTATCGGCCCGCTTCCCTCCGGTACCGAGATCTGCGAGGACGACGAGTCACTGTTCGCCGCCGTGAACAGGGATCCGAGGGCCGCGTGCATCGGCCTCTTGGCGGGGGACCTCGCGCGTACGGTCTCGGCCTCCGGGGGCCTCGACCGCTTCAGCGGATCCGACGAGGTGGTGATCCTTCCCCTGGACCTCGGTCTTGCTCACTTCGATGGGGGATCCCGGCGGTTCGCGTCGCATGCGGTCGCGCGCCGGTCGTGGTGGCGTGGGCGCGTGCTGGTTGTGGCCAACGCCCAGTTCATCGGGAATTGGGACGTCGCGCCGCGCTCGCATCCGAACGACGGCTTCCTCGATGTCGTCGATGTTGCGGCGTCCATGGGGATCCGTCAGCGCCAGGCGGCGAGAAGACGGCTCCCGCTTGCCGGACATCTTCCTCATCCCAGCATCAGTACGCGCAGGGCGCGCGAGGCCGAGTGGGTATTCGAGCACCCGTTGGACCTGTGGTTGGACGGCGTGAAGGTGGCACGCACGTCCAGCCTGCGCGTCGAGTGCCTCGCGGACAGCCAGACAATCTGCATCTGAGTAACGTCGTCCCTGTGACCACCACCGCAACCACAGAGGAACTCAAGACGAGGGCGTGCGCTCACGTAGATGCCCTCTCGGACCTGTTGATCGCCGTGTCCCGCGATGTCCACGCACACCCGGAGATGAACTTCGAGGAGCGGTACGCGCACGATCTGCTGACGCAGGAGCTGGAACGGGCGGGACTCGCGCCCGAGCGTCACGCATTCGGCGTTGACACGGCGTTCCGGTCGGTCTGCGGCACGTCCGGCCCCAACGTGGGGATCCTCCTCGAGTACGACGCGCTCCCCGAGATCGGCCACGCTTGCGGGCACAACGTCATCGCAGCAGCCGGCCTCGGCGCCGGCCTCGTTCTTGCTGCGCTCGCCGCCGAGGCCGGTGGCCGGGTCACGATCCTCGGCACCCCGGCGGAGGAGGGGGGAGGAGGCAAGATCTTGATGGCACGACAGGGCGCCTTCGACGATCTCGACGCGGCGATGATGGTCCATCCGGCCGATGCCGATCTCATCAGCATGGACACCATCGCTGTGCAGCAGGTGAACGTCGAGTACACGGGTGCCGCCGCACACGCTGCGGCCGCCCCTCACCTAGGGCGCAATGCACTGGACGCCGCAGTGCTCGCCTACATCGGTGTTGCCGCGTTGCGCCAGCACATCGGTCCGAAAGAACGCGTGCACGGGATTTTTACTAAGGCGGGGGACAAACCGAGCATCGTGCCGAAGGAGGCTGCGATGCACTGGTATGTCAGGTCGGACACGATCGCCACGCTCCAGCCGTTGAAGCAGCGTGTTGCGGGTTGTCTGGAGGCGGGTGCTTCGGCCACAGGGTGTGCCTGTCGATGCGAATGGGATAGCTACACGTACTCCGACATGCGGGACAACCCGGCGCTCGTGGCAGCGTACGTCGCCAATGCAGCACAACTCGGTCGAGCGGTAGTCGACCCTCGCGTGGTTGGTCGCCGGGTGGTCGGGTCCACGGACATGGGGAATGTGAGCTATCTGGTTCCCTCCATCCACCCGATGATCAAGGTGGCCCCGGATGGTGTCGCCATCCACACCACCGAGTTCGAGCGGCACGCCGGTGGAGAGGCAGGCGACCGCGCTGTACTCGACGGCGCCAAGGCCATGGCAATGACCGCAATCGACCTCTGGACGGACTCCGCCGTACAGGAATCCTCCCGTCGTGACTTCGGCCCGGGAGGGCCGGATCGCTCCGTTTTGGCTCCGTGATGCGGAAGAAACCCACGTTCCGGGGTATGCCCGATTCCTCGTGCAGCGCCACCTACCATGACTGACGGTGATGGGAAGCAGGAGTCGACGGCGGTGACGGTGTACGTCCCGGAGGAGTACACGGCCGATGAGGCCGAGGTGCTTCGTCGCTACTTCACCAACCTCGATGGCCCTGTTTTCGCGCTCGTCAATCTCCCTGAGGTGGTGAAGGGCGCCCTGTTCGCCAGGTACTCGCGCAGCCCCAAGAGCCTGCGCAGGCTGTTCCTCGACGAATTCGTCGGCGATCTCGATATCAGCGGCGACCAGACCGTCGACGCAACCGTTGGACTGAACCGGGCCGAAGAACTGTACGAGAAGGTGTTCCTCGAGTACGGCGACGACTCGGTGGCCCAACTCGGTGGTGTTCACCTTGCGTGCGAGCAGGCTTCGAACGTGCTCACCAAGATCCTCGAGTGGGGCCGGCTGATGAGCTACCTCGAGCAGAGCACGCGGTACATCTCCTACGACGCCCGCCTCGGCGGGCGGTACCGCTTCCACCGGGATCCGCAGGTGCTCGGCAGCCGTATCGGCGCCCGCTACGTGGGCGACATGGACCGGATGTTCGACTCCTATAGCGGGCTGGTCAACCGCGTCACCGACCACGTGCGCGGCACGGTCCCCCGGGACCCGAGGGACTCTGACTTCGTCTACCGGCAGGCAACCCGCGCGAAGGCGCTCGACGCCGTACGGGGTATGCTCCCTGCGGCCAGCCTGTCCAACCTAGGCATCTACGGTTCGGGGCAGGCCTTCGAGGCGCTGCTGCTGCGCATGCGCGCTCACCCGCTGCCCGAGGCCCGCCACTACTCCGACCTCATGTTGCAGGAGATGCGCAAGGTCATCCCGAGTTTCCTCAAGCGGGTGGACATCCCGAACCGGGGTGGACGCTGGTCGGAGTACCTCGAAGCGACCCGGATCGACACGGCTGAGACCGTTCAGTGCTTGTTTGCCGATTCTGTGGTGGAGCCGGCGGAGCCGGTCGAACTCGTTGACTTCGATCCGGAGGGCGAGGACAAGGTGCTCGCCGCCATCTGCTATCCGCACACCAACCTGCCTGAGCACCAGTTGCTCGATCGTGTGCGGGCGATGTCTGCTGACGAACGGGTAGCGCTCATGAAGGCGTACGTCGGGGATCGCAGTGCCAACCGCCGCCACAAACCCGGCCGGGCCTTTGAGCGCACCGATTATCGGTTCGACGTGCTCTCGGACTACGGCGCGTTCCGAGATCTGCAGCGCCATCGCCTGCTCACCATCGAGTGGCAGCCCCTCACGCCGTACCACGGCTACACCCGCCCGGAACTGGTCGATGAGGCCGGGGCAGCGGGTGAGTTCGATGACACGATGGATCGGTCCGCCGATCTCTATGACCTCATGGTTCCGGAGTTCCCGGTGCCAGCCCAGTACGCAGTGTCGATGGCGTATCGGGTGCGGTACGCCATGCAGTTCAACGCCCGTGAGGCCATGCACCTGCTCGAACTGCGCTCGAGCCCGCAGGGCCACCCCGCATACCGGCGGGTCGTGCTCACCATGCACCAGTTGATCGCCGAAAAGGCCGGGCACCGGGCAATCGCTGCCGCCATGACCCACATGACCGACGCAGATCCGGGTTTGGAGCGCCTCGAATCGGAGCGCCGGGCGGAGGCCCGAAGGAACCAAACAACCCCCTGAACAGCGCATACGTCGTCAGCGGATCGAGGTGACGTATTGCTCAGGTGAGTTGGTTTGGTAGCCGTGTTCCTGCCCGTATGATGCGCGCCCACGCGGAGGGCACCCAGCGGAAGGAAGGCCATGGCTGACGAGGACGACGTCATCGAAGAAGAGTTCGAAGAGGGCGAGGCGATCGTCGAGGAGGATCCGGATCTTGATCCGGAGGAAATCGACGAGGATTTCGAGGAACTCGACGAAGAGGACGAGAGCTTCGAGGACGACGCCCTGACGACCGACGACGCCGAGGCAGAGGACGAGGCAGAGCCGGCCTCTCCCCGTCGACGTGCCTCGGAGGACGAGGACGAGGACGAGGACCTTCTCGCACCCGACGACGTTGAAGCAGATCTTGACACGATCCTCAAGGACCGTCTGGTTACCGCCGACGAGTCCAACGATGACGAGGAGGACGGGGCGGAAGCCGAAGAACGTGGCGGCGACAGCGACCGGCTCCAGCCCAAGCGTGCCGACGAGCAACTGTGCTCTCGTTGCTTCCTCATCGTGAGGCGAAATGCGCCGAATTGCCCCGTCGGCGACGACGCCTGTCCGCTGTTCTCGTGACCGAACCGAAGTCGCCGCTCACGACGCTCGTGGAGTTCATGCTGTTTGCTCCCCTCGGCGCGGCACTGTTGCTCCGCGAGCAGTTCCCTCAGTTCGCCGTGACGGGTCGGGAACGACTCGAGTCTCGGGTCCGTGTGGCAAAGATGGTTGGGGAGTTTGCCGTGAAGACGGGCAAGCAGGAGCTTGAACGGCGTCTCGCCGGCCGGACGACCCCAACCGCCCAGGCTTCCGCGCCGACTACCGATCCCGTGGTCCAGACCGAGGCGACCGAGGTTGCAGAGGCCTCTACCACTGCCACCGGTCGGCCCCATCTCGAGATGAACGAGCCGGCGGTGGCGGTCGCCGATCTGGCGATCCCTGGGTATGACTCCCTTGCGGCGTCTCAGGTGGTGGAGCGGCTTGGTTCGCTCGCACCCGACGAGCTTGACGCGGTTCGACGTTATGAGTTGGTCGGCAGACACCGCAGGACGATCCTCAACCGAATCGACCAGTTGGTCGCCTGATGGAGGAGTTCGTCCGTGCGGCCGTCTCGCAGGACCTCGATGAACTCGTTCGTCTCGAGGCGGAGTACCGCGGCGCAGCCCAGGACTCCCGCGGCGGCACCGCTTGGTTGCGTGACCACCCGGCGCTCGCGTCAGCGGATTGGGTCGAGCGACTCCTAGACGGATCGACGCACACGGTGGTCAGCGGGATAGACGGGGCGGTGCTCGGGGTTGCCTCGGTGCACCGGGATGCCGTAAGGGACTGTGCCTGCATCGACCGGATCTATGTCACCGAGGCTGCACGGGAGGTTGGGCTCGGGGACGCGATGCTCGACGCGCTCGTTCAGACTGCCCGTGACTGGGGCGTTCACGACATCGAGGCCGAAGCGCTTCCCGGTGACCGCGACACGAAGAATCTTTACGAGCGGGCTGGTCTGGTTGCTCGCTTGATCGTGGTGAACAAGGTACTGGGGTAACCCTGCGCCCGGAGGTGTGCGTCGGTGTCGTGGTGCGCAACTCAGGCCGATTGCTCTTGATCCAGCGGGGGAGGGGTGCGGCTGTCGGGTCCTGGAGTATCCCGGGAGGTCGCGTCGAGTTCGGCGAGACGCTTGTTGACGCGGCCCGGCGGGAACTGCTCGAGGAAACCGGACTGGTTGCAACCGAACTGCGATACCTCGGCCACGTGGAGCGGACCTCGTCGGAATGGCACTACGTAATCCACGACTTCGTCACCGAGGTTGCCGACACCGATGCCGACAGAGCCGTAGCTGGTGACGACGCTGCGGACGTCCTCTGGGTGGTGCAGGCCGACGTGCGCTACGTCAGCGGACTGGCCCCCGGGCTTGCAGAGTTCCTCGACGTCCACGGCCTACTTGCCTGAGCGAACCGTCAGCGGCCCTTCCAGTTGGGCTGACGCTTCTCGATGAAGGCCGTGAGCCCCTCCTTGAGGTCCTCGCTCGTGAGCAGCGGGGCGAACTCCTCGTCGGTCAACGCCTTCAGGGTGTCGTCGTCCTCGTAGGCAGCGGCCAGCACCACCCTGCGGCTCGCCCAGACGGCAAGCGGGGCATTCTCGGCAATCTTCTCGGCGAGACGGAAGGCCTCCGCCTCGGCCTCCCCGGGCGCTACGAGCCGGCTGACGAGACCGAGCTGGTAGGCGCGCTCGGCCGGGATCGGGTCACCGGTGAGGATCGCCTCCATTGCGGCCGCCTGACCGATGGCCCGCGGCAGGCGAAACAGGCCGCCAGCTCCCGCAATGAGGTTGCGCTTCACCTCGGCCAGACCGAACGAGGACCGAGTGGTGGCGACGACGAGATCGCATGCCAGAGTGATCTCGAGCCCCCCCGCAGTCGCGAGCCCGTCGATTGCGGCGATGACCGGCTTGCGCCGCTCGCGGTAGACAAAGCCGGCAAAGCCACCGCGCTTGGTTGACGCGCCACTGGAGCCGTCGTTGAGCGCCTTCAGGTCGGCGCCGGCACAGAACACCGGGTTGCTCTGACCCTCGGTGTTGGCGCGCAGCACGCCGATCCAGGCCTCGTCGTCGGCCTCGAGGCGGTCGACAGCGGCCTCGAGGCCCTCTGCGAGCGCCCCATTGACGGCGTTACGCGCCTCAGGACGGTTCAGTGTGATGAGGCCAACGCGGCCGCGTGATTCGTAGGTGACGATCTCGGACATGGTCCGATCGTAGGTGCCTCAGGCTTCGGGTGCCTCAGCGGGGCTCTCGGGTAGAGCGGCCTCGGGTGCAGCGGCCTCGGGTGCAGCGGCCTCGGGTGCAGCGGCCTCGGGTGCAACAGCCTCGGGTGCAACAGCCTCGGGTGCAACAGCCTCGGGTGCAACAGCCTCGGGTGCAACAGCCTCGGGTGCAGCGGCCTCGGGTGCAACAGCCTCGGGTGCTGTCCGTGTGGGTGCTTTCGGAGCGGGCTTCTTCTCGGGACGGCGGGTAATTCGCGGCGGCCTGGGCATGGCCGCGCCTTCGGGAACCACGATGCCGAAGAGTGCGGCGATCTGCGGTACGGCGGGCGCCAACTTGGTGATCGCAGCACGCAGCTCATCACTGACCTGAGTAGGAGCCGCTGGTGGCTTGACAAGCGTACGAATCGGGGAAAAGGCCACCGACTCGACCAGTGCGATCCAGCGCTCACTCGAGGCGTCTGCTGTGAGGGCTGCTGCTGCAGCCTCGGCGAGGCGCGCTCCGAGGTCGATTGGGAAACGACTGCCGGCCTTGGGGGGTTCACCTGCGAGCTTGAGGGCGCGCACCACGCGACCGATCTCGACGGCTGTGGAAATGTCCTCCAGCCAGTCCTTGGTGGCCTGCTCCTGCTTGGTGGCGAGTGCTGCCTTCAGTTCTGCAGCGATCGCCCGCGAGGTCTCGTCACGCGCAACGATCGGGTCTTCCGACGATGCCACGACCGAACGCAGGTCGCGCAGGTCTAGGTCGGCGAGGTCCTTCTTCGCAGCCTCAGCCCGGTCGAGCCACTCGGCCACACGGATCTTCGGCATGAGCTCCTCGGCCATCCGCATCACGGACTGCTCGGGCATCTCCGGCTTTCCCTCCGCCTTGAAGCGGATGTTGTCATCGCGAAGGCGCTGACGAACGGCAGCCAGACCCTGCAGCGTGAGCTCGGCAATGGCTCGCTGCTCCTCGGGGAGCGCAGCAAGGATCTCGGTTCGGTGGGTACGGCCAGGCTTGAGACGCTTGGCCTTCGGGCGCTGGGGCATCTCCGGCGGGGGATTGAAATGCGGACGCTGGTCCCTGCGGTCGCGCTGAGGGCGGTCACCATCGGTACGCGGGCCGCTATCGGTGCGAGGTCCACGCGGACCCCTGTCTCCACCGGGGCCATCGGTACGCCGTCCGCGATCGTCACCCGGACGACCCTCTCGTGGGCGTCGATCACCGCCATCACGACGCGGACCACGCCGGTCGTCGTCGCGCTTGTCACGCTTGGCGAGCTGCTGGGTGACGGGCTCGAAGGGCTTGTTCGAGGTGATGATTTCGATGAGAGCGGGCTCCTTGCGGGAGCGCGAGGACGTCAGCACCGCGAGGATTGAGGTGCCGTCGACGCCGGTATCTGCCTCCACCTTCAGCACATCGCCGACCTTGGAACCATTGGGCAACACGTCGCCGGTCATCACACCCTTGGGCTCGCGGGCACCGGCTGCACGCCAGGTCCACGTGCCGTCGGGGCGCGCGCTCGTCAACTCAATCTCGATCCTTCGGGACATAGGGACACAACGCTAGACCGAAAGCACACAGATCACCCCATGGGGGAGCAGGTTCTTCCTCCGTGTGCGCCAGATCGTTTACGGTCTCCCCGTGGCTATTTACGCGCTTGGATCCCTGGTTCCCCGTATTCACCCCGATGCCTACGTACACCCGGACGCGACCGTGATCGGTGACGTTTCGATCGGCGCAGGCAGTTCGGTCTGGCCGTCGGCAGTCATTCGCGGCGATGACGGCGCCGTCATCATCGGCGAGCGCACCTCCGTCCAGGACGGTTGTGTGCTTCACACCACGCACGACTTCCCCACGGTGGTCGGCAACGGCGTCGTGCTCGGGCACCTCGTTCATCTGGAGGGCTGCATCATTGAGGACAGTTGCCTGATCGGGGTCGGGGCCATCGTGCTCCACCGGGTTCGGGTGGGGACCGGCGCGGTCGTTGCCGCCAATGCAGTACTCCTCAACGACATGTCGGTGCCTCCGGGTGCGCTTGCGGTGGGAGCCCCCGCGACGATAAAGGAGGGCGGAAAGTCGCGCGTCGCGCTCATCGAGATGGGCGCAGCGAGCTATGTGGAGCGCTCGCAGCGCTTCAAGAACGAACTCCGTCGCCTCGATTGAGCAGCGGGACTGCGCTCAACGTCGTGTTGAGCACGCATGCAGAGGCCGCCGAACTGGCCGCCGACGCGCTCTGGGTGCTCGGGGCGGCGGCGGTCGTCGAGGAGATCGTCGGGGACCACGTGGAGCTGCGCGCCGCTCTCGGGGACGACGAGGTCCTGCTGCGCACGCTGCTCTCGCAATTCCCGTTCGCCTGGCGCCTCGAGTGGGTGGATCTGGCCGTCGCCGATACTTGGCGACAATTCGCCGAGCCGATCGAGGTGGACGCTCACATGATCATCATCCCTCAGTGGGTGGAGCCGCCCGCGACGAATCATCGGATTCGCCTGTTCATCGAGCCCGGGGCAACGTTCGGGCTCGGCAACCATCCCACCACCCTCGGTTCGCTCCGGTTGCTCGGGCGGCTCGTGCGGAGCGATGACACCGTGCTCGACGTCGGAACGGGGAGCGGGGTGCTCGCGATCTCCGCCGTATGCCGCGGCGCCCGCACTGCCCACGGCACAGACATCAACCCGGCAAGTCTCGGGATCGTTGCGCTCAACGCAGGGTTCAACGAGGTGGACGGGCGGGTAACCGTCAGCATGGAGCATCTCGATGACTTGGTCGGCCCGTATTCGATCGTTGTGGCCAACATCCTCGCCCCTGTGTTGATTGAGCTCGCGGAGCACCTCGTTCGGCTCACCGGGCGAACCCTCGTCATCAGTGGTCTGCTCGCCGATCGCTATGAGCATGTGGTTGCCGCACTGGCGCCGCTGCGCATCACAGCGATCGAGCACGTGGACGGTTGGGTCGCCATCGCCCTCGAGCGATGAGTGTGCAGGCGGCCGGTGCGACAGGCAGAAATGTCAGCTGCCCTACGGGCGGAATACCGGCGGTCGCTTCTCCCTGAAGGCCGTTACGGCCTCCTTGTGCTCGGCCGACACGTAGCACCGCTCGAGCATCGAGATCTCCCGGCGCTGGACGAGCGAGAGGTCCGCCTCGAGGGAGTTCTCCGTGAGGAGCTGCTTGATCATGCGCAGTTGCAGATCCGGGTTCGCGGCGTAGGACCGTGCGACTTCCACTGCTGTGTCGAGCAACTGATCTGGCTCAACGACCCTGTCGGCGAGCCCGATCTGGCCTCCTTCGGAACCACTGATGATGCGACCGGAAAGCACGAAGTCACTGGCACGGCCCCACCCGAGACGCTGCACGTAGAGACGGCTGCTCGCGAGTTCCGGTACGAGACCCATCTTGATGAATCCCGATCCGAACTTCGCGTTGGTGGATGCCACGATCTGGTCGCAGGGAAGGATCATGGTGATCCCGATACCCACGGCGGGACCATTCACGGCGGCGACGATTGGCTTGGACCCGCGTAGGAACTGCACCCAGTCCACCCCGCCGGTCATGGCGCCCGGCTCGTCGGCGGATGCCGTGCCGGCCTCGTCGCTGCTGATTCGGTTCTGGAACACCGCTTCGGTATCCGCACCGGCACAGAACCCGCGGCCTGCACCGGTGAGCACGATTGCGCCGATGGAGCGATCGTTGTTTGCCTCGGTGATCGCCTCCACCTGTTCCCGCGACATCTGCGGGGTCCAGGCATTCAGCCGTTCCGGGCGGTTCATCGTGATGATGAGGATCTCGCCGCGACGTTCCGTCGTGATCTGCTCGTAGCTCATGGCCCAACCGTAGTCGTTTCATGCCTGAGCGATAACCCCCAACAGGGGTTGATGATCGAACGATTCGAAGGCGAGCAGGTATCGGGTAGCTGCGTCGCGGCGGAACTCCTCGCACAGGTCCGCCCGGAAGAAGCGGGCGCCCTCTTTGACGACATAGTTGAGGATGAAGAAGCGATAGCTCTCGGGGATAAAGCGAACCTCGATCTCCGAGGGTGGGTACACCTCGTGATACGCCCCGAGGAAGCGAAGGAAGGGGTCCTCGGTGAGCGTGTGTGGGCCATACGTCCAGTGGGTCCGGTCACCGGTCCGGCTCGACACACGCAAGCAGAAGTAGAAGTAGAAGTGCAGTAGTCGTACCGAATGCGTTCAAGCTCCATGAGGAACTCGTGTGTGTGCCGACGCAGCCGGCCGATCCGCTCGGGTGGCAGTCCATAGTTGCGGGGGGCGAACGGGCTCTCGAGCAGTTCGAGCAGGTGGATGGCGTCGGACTTGATCGACTTCGAGGACGGGGGCAGGCTCGGCGCAATTGCTGCACTGGCCTTGTGGAACTCGGCCATCTCGCGCCCGAAGTTCTCCACCTCGGCGCCCGACAGCACGACGGGAGCGACTCGCGCCGTTCGACCTCGCGGTAGAAGGCCACCCACAGCGACCCGTCATACCATGTGTACGGGCGGTCATCCTTCGTCAGGATGTCAGCGAGCATCCCTTCGAAACGTGTTCCGCGCAGGCCCACCGAGCAGGCGTGCATGCGGTCGTGATCCTCAGCGAACAGAAAGTAGGAGCCGTAGTTCGACACCTTGCCGATCACGGCCTGTCCGTCGTCGAGTGTCACGCGCTACACGTGGTTGGTGGACACGAAGGCCGAGTCCTCTTGAATCAAGACGATCTTCCGTGGATCACCGAGTTCGCCCCACGCAGACACGACGGCAATCTGGTGCGGGTCGGCAGGTCGCTCCATCTCCCTCATTCTGGTGCCTGCGGGCGCGGCGCGGGACTCCGTCGCGCGTCAGGCGCGTCCGGCAAAGACCGCGCGAACGCCAGCCGCAAAGCGGTCAACGTCCTCGGGGGTCGTGTCCCACGCGGTCATCCAGCGATACCGGTTCGATGCTGCGTCCCAAGGGTAGAAGTACGCCCACGCCTGCAGCGCCTCGGCTGCGGCTGGCACCAAGGTGGGGTAGAGGCTGTTGGCCTCCGGAGTGTCGATGGCGAGGGACGGAATGTCCGCAAGCGCCTCGTACAACCGCGCTGCCATGGCGTTGCTGTGCGCAGCGGTTCGCAGCCACAGGCCGTCTTGTAGGCAGGCGCTGAACTGTGCTGCGACGTAGCGCATCTTCGAGGGAAGCTGCGTCACCTGCTTGCGGAGGTACTGCGCCCCGGATGCGAGTGCAGGGTCGAGGAAGATCACGGCCTCCCCGTACATCATCCCGTTCTTCGTGCCGCCGAAGGTGACGACGTCGACACCCGCCTCCACCGTGAACGAGCGCAGTGCCTCGACACTCCCTCCAAGTGCGCACGCCGCGTTCGCGATGCGCGCTCCGTCGAGGTGCACCTTCATGCCGTGTCGATGTGCTTCGTCGCAGATCGAGGCAACCTCGGCGGGGGAGTAGACGGTCCCGTACTCGGTTGCCTGGGTGATGGACACCGTGCACGGCTGCGCGTGATGAACAACGCCGAGAGCGGCAGCTTGTGACGCTATGTGGTGCGGGAGCAGCTTGCCGTTGGCATGGGGAACGGTGAGCAGTTTCGTGCCCACCACGCGCTCCGGGGCAGCGGTCTCGTCGACATGAAGGTGCGCAGAGTCCGTGCACACAACGGCGCCCCCTGGTCGTTGAAGGGTGGCGAGCGCGAGCACGTTGCCACCGGTTCCGTTCCACACGAACAGCGTCTCGACGCTCCGACCGAAGAGTTCATCGAAGGCCAGATGGGCAGCAGCCGTGTACGGATCGTTGCCGTACGCGAGCGCATGGCCAGCATTCGCGCGAGCGAGTGCCTCGAGGACGAGGGGATGGGCTCCCGCCGAGTTGTCTGAGGAGAATCCCGTTGCAGGCGCCGGAAGGTCGATGGCCATACCCGAGTCTGATGCACGTAGACGCGCAGCAGCATCACTATGGTTTCGTCATGACGGAACCAGCCATCTCAAGATCGGGCGGGGAGCGGCTCTGTGGCTGGTGCCGGCATCCGCTGCCCGAGGCCAAACCAACCGGTAGGCCCCGGCGGTACTGCAGCCAGGCGTGTCGCCAGTGGGACTACGTGACGCGCCGCGGGGAACGAGATGTTCGCATCACCGAGGAGCAGTTGGTTTTGGCTCGCAGTCAGGTCGATGCCCTGCACGATGCGGTGTACGTGCTTGCCTGCGCCGTGAGCGACACCGACCGGGATCTCGCTGCACTCGGTTCTCGTCCGTCTGCCAAGGATCTGCGCGAGATCCTCGACTGGCTCGTCGAGAACGCCCGACCGTTGGCAGGGCTTCGACTTCATCCGGACTAACCAAATCCGGAGTAACTCACTCGGACACAACGCCCATAATCATCGTTATGTCAAATCTTGCGTAGGTTCTCGGTCTGCATCGGGCGACCACCGCTTGAATCCGCCCGCCCGACCCAGACCGAGAATCGTGGGGGTGAGAGGGGGCAGAGCCCGGCTAGTACCGTGAGCAGGGCATGAAGCTCGATGTGCTCTACAACGCTGCAACCCATACGTGGCCAGAGCTACGGGATTCTGTGCGCCGGGCAGAGGACGAGGGCTTCGGGACGGCCTGGGTCTACGACCACCTGAGCGGTTCGGTGTTCGCCAGCGACCGGATGCTCGAATGCTTCTCGCTGGCCGGAGCGCTGGCTGCGGCCACCTCGACCATCGGGATTGGCACGCTCGTGGTCAACGCCGCCAACCGGACGGCTGGCATGACGGTGACGGCGGCGGCCTCGCTGCAGGAGATCAGCGGCGGCAGATTCGAGTTCGGCCTAGGCGCCGGCGCCGCACCGAACACCAAGTGGTCCGAGGAGCAGAGCCTGCTTGGCATTGCACTCCCCGCCTCCATGGCAGCCCGCCACGCCCGACTCGTTGAGGTGCTCGATCTCTGCGACGAACTGTGGGACCCCAACCGCGATCCCAAATGGACGGGCTTCCCCCTGCCCACGCCCCGGCCGCCCGTGCTGCTCGGGGTGAACAGCACTGCACTTGCCGAGGTGGCTGGTCGCCGCTGCGAGGCGCTCAATGTCCGCTTGGAGCACCCCCAGATCGCCGAGTTCTTCGCCGCAGCCGTCGAGGCACGGCGCACCTCAGCGCGTGCGGGTACTCCCCTCACGCTCACGGCGTGGACGCTGATGACCCCAGAGTCGCTCGACCCCGCCGGCGACATTCAGGGTGAGTTTGCAGCACTGGGTGGGCACACGCTGATCCTCGTCCGCTGACCGACCTTGCGGGCACGGCAACCAGCAACCGGTCCCGCTGCTCCCCGACCGAGTCCGCGCAAGAAGGTTTCGTCATGATGAAAGTGGGTGTGCTTCAGCGGACCGCCAAGTTCCTGTGCTACGAACGCTCATGGCCAACAGCAACCGGATGACGTTCGGCATTTTCCTGCCGCCGATGCACAAGGTGGGGTTGAACCCGCATCTCGCGATACATCGCAACCTCGAGTTGATCGAGCACCTCGACCGGCTGGGCTACCACGAGGTCTGGGTGGGCGAGCACCATTCGGCGGGCTCGGAACTGATCGCTTCCCCCGAGGTGTTCATCGCCACGGCCGCTGAACGTACCCGCACGATCAGGCTCGGCACCGGGGTGAGTTCGCTCCCCTACCACCACCCCTACATGCTTGCGGATCGCATCGTGCTGCTCGACCACCTCACGCGCGGACGCGTGATGTTCGGCGCCGGCCCCGGGCAACTCACCTCGGATGCGATGATGCTCGGCATTGAGCCTGGCACCCAGCGCCCGCGCATGGAGGAGGCGTTCGACGTGATGATGCGCCTGTTCCGCGGGGAGACCGTGACGCACCACGCCGACTGGTTCACCTGTCAGGACGCTGTGCTGCAACTGGCTCCATATAGCGATTTCGACGTGGTGGTGGCCGCCACAGCGAGCCCCAGCGGCTCCAAGACTGCAGGCCGTTACGGAACCGGTCTGCTCTCCATTGCGGCAACCGACCCCATCGGCATCGACCTGCTCTCCACCCACTGGGGCATCGTGGAGCACGAGGCAGCAACCCACGGTCACACCGTCAACCGCGACAAGTGGCGCCTCATGGGGCCGATGCACATCGCCGAGACCGAGAAGCAGGCTCGGGAGAACTGCAGGTACGGGTTGCAGTGGGTGTTCGAGTACCTCTCCCACATCATCCCGCTCGGCGACGAACCCCTGCCCACGGACTACGACGACCTAGTCACCGCGCTCAACGAGAGCGGCAGGGCCGTCATCGGCACGCCGGCTATGGCACGCGCACAGATCGAACGACTCATCGACAAGAGCGGCGGCTTCGGCACCTATCTCATGCTCGGTGCCGACTTTGCCAACTGGCCGGCGACCCTGCGCCACTACGAACTGTTTGCGGAGGAGGTCATGCCGCACTTCGACGGTCAGATGGCACCTGTTCAGGCCGCATACGACCGTGTCGTCGGCGCAGGGTCGGTGTACGTCGACGCCACGCTCAACTCCCAGGTCGCGTCGATGGTCTCGTACCAGCAGGAGCGAGAGGCCGCCGGATCGAGTTGGCGGATCCCGGGAACCTGACGCGTGCAGTGACCTACTTGTTCGCGTCGAGCGCAACCTTCGCTGACGCAACAAGGTCAACGAGTTCGGCTCGCTCGGCCGGGGTGAGCACCTCGTAGAAACGCACGAGTAAGCGATCCGTGTCGGCCTCGGCAGCGAGACGAGCCTGCTGCAACGAGGTGGTGTCCGGGTACGGCTCGGGCCAACCGAACGTCTTGGCCCGAGCGGCCCCGCCGTTCGCGTCCGTCAGGATCGACTCCAGGGCTCCGACTCCGTTCACTGTCGTTGCGATGATGTGCACGCACCCCCGCAGTTCGCGGAGGAGGTGGATATCGAAATACGCCCTTGCAGCGGCATCGGAGGGGCGAGATTCGGCGCGCCACCCGGCGAACAGGGTCAAACCCTCAACGGGCGCGCTGTCGATGACCTTGTCGGCGAGGGCGGCGAGGCGGTCGAGCCCGACTACCCCGGTCAGACGGCGCTGACCCCAGTCGGCGCAGGCCTGCGCGAAGCGGTGTCCGGCGGCCCGGGCACCCTCGACCGCGATGCCCGAGTCCCACATCTTGTGCACCAGATTGGGCTCGAAATAGGCGAAGGCCGAGACGACGACGTCTGCGTCGACGTCGCCGAGCACCCCGCCCCGACCGGCGAAGTACCAGGCGAAGCCATTGGAGTACCCGGCGTCTGCGCCGGCCTGGAGCGTCTCGGGATGGAGCATCCAGCGAGCACCGAGGTCACCAATCGGTCCTGCAAGGGCACGGACACATTCAGGAACAGTCATGTCAGCCATGGGCAGAAGGTACTCCGCCGAGCATGCTCCGCGCGGAGGCGCCGTGGGACCACTACGGTGTGTCTGCCGCACATCCCATCCGGGAGAGACCACCGGGCAGCCAGTCCGGGGGCGCCGAAGGAGCAATCACCCCAGAATCTCTCAGGCAAACGAACCGGTCGGGACAGGCAACGCTGGAGAGTGGGAACGGGGTCAACCCGAACCCCACCGAAGGGGAAAGCGGACGTGTCCGTGAAGCTCTCAGGTCACCCACAGCGGGGGAAGCAATCGAGCCACCCCGGAGGAAACCATGAGCACGCGCCCGTCTATCGACGATCTGTTCGACCCGAACGAATTCCGCCGCCGACATCTCGGTGACGACGGTGCAGACCGTCAGCGAATGCTCGACCTCGTCGGCTACGCGGACCTCGATGCGCTCCTCGACGCAGCCGTCCCCGAGGCGATCCGTACCCGGGCGCCGCTTGCGGTTGGGGCAGCCCGGAACGAGCGGGAAGTGCTCGGCGAGCTCCGTCAGCTTGCCTCCCAGAACCGGGTGCTCACCAGCATGATCGGCATGGGCTATTACGGCACGGTCTGCCCGCCCGTGGTGAAAAGGAACGTGCTCGAGAACCCGGCCTGGTACACGTCGTACACGCCGTACCAGCCCGAGATCAGCCAGGGACGCCTCGAGGCCCTGCTGAACTTCCAGACAATGGTCACCGACCTGGTGGGCCTCGGCCTCGCGAATGCGTCACTGCTCGACGAGGCCACCGCCGCTGCGGAAGCGATGACCATGGCGCGCCGCGTCACGAAGCACGCGGGCAACGCGTTCTTCGTAGACGAGGACACGCACCCGCAGACGCTCGCAGTGCTGCACACCCGGGCGGAGCCACTCGGCATCAAGGTGCTCAGCGGCCCGCTGTCGAGTCTCGACCCCTCCACCGTCTACGGCGCGCTGATCTCGTACCCGGGCTCCTCGGGAGCGGTGGTGGATCCCTCCCCCACCATCGCAGCGCTCCACGACGCAGGCGGGATCGCCGTCGTCACCACGGACCTGCTCGCGTGCGTGCTCATCACGCCGCCGGGTGAACTGGGGGCGGACATCGTTGTCGGCTCTGCGCAGCGCTTCGGCGTCCCGATGGGATTCGGCGGTCCGCACGCCGCCTTCATGGCTTGTCAGGAGCAGCACGCACGCTCCCTCCCGGGGCGTCTCGTCGGCGTCTCCACCGACACTGAGGGTCGCCCTGCGCTTCGCCTCGCCCTGCAAACGCGTGAGCAGCACATCCGGCGCGAGCGAGCAACGAGCAACATCTGCACTGCGCAGGCGCTGCTCGCCAACATCGCCGGCATGTACGCAACGTGGCACGGCCCCGACGGACTCCGGCGCATTGCCGACCGTGTCCACCGTCTCACCTCCCTCGTTGCGCACGCGCTCGGCTCCGCGGGCCACCGGGTACACGATGACGGATGGTTCGACACCCTCACCGTGTCGGTGACCGACGCGGACTGGTGCGTGACGCAAGCCGTTCGCCGCGACATCAACATCCGCCGGGTGTCGGACACCGAGATCGGTATCAGCCTCGACGAGACGACGACGCTCGCGCACGTCGAGGCGCTCCTTGCCTCGCTCGGCGTTGAGGTCGATGCCGTGGCCGCAGACCTTCAGGCTCCTGATGGGATCCCGGCCGACCTCCGCAGGACCACCGACTTCCTTGTCGAGTCGGTGTTCCACCGTCACCACACCGAGCACGAGATGCTGCGTTACCTGCGGAGACTCGCCGACAAGGACCTCGCGCTCGACCGAACGATGATCCCGCTCGGGTCCTGCACCATGAAGCTCAACGCCACGAGCGAGATGGAGCCGATCACCTGGCCGGAGTTTGCGAACATCCACCCGTTCGCCCCATCGGACCAGACCATGGGCTACCGAACGCTCATCCTGCAGCTCGAGCAGATGCTCATCGCGATCACCGGCTACGACGCTGTCTCGCTGCAACCGAATGCCGGTAGCCAGGGAGAGCTTGCCGGGCTGCTCGCAATCCGCGCCTACCACCACAGCCGGAACGATCACGGCCGCACGGTGTGCCTCATCCCCTCCTCCGCCCACGGCACGAACGCTGCGAGCGCCATCATGGCGGGCATGGACGTCGTCGTGGTGGCGTGCGACGACCGCGGCAACGTCGATCTTGCGGACCTGCGGGTGCGCGCCGCCTCGGCCGGGGACCGTCTCGCCGCGATCATGGTCACCTATCCATCCACCCATGGCGTGTACGAGGCAGCCATCACCGACGTGTGCGACATCGTTCATGCTCACGGCGGACAGGTGTACGTCGACGGCGCCAACATGAACGCGTTGGTTGGGGTGGCCCAGCCCGGGCGCTTCGGTGCCGACGTGAGCCACCTCAACCTCCACAAGACGTTCTGCATCCCGCACGGTGGCGGTGGACCCGGCGTCGGACCGGTGGCAGTCCGCGCGCACCTCGCGCAGTTCCTCCCCGGCGATCCTCTTGCGCCGATCGGCACCCAAGCGGTCGGGCCCGTCTCGGCCTCGATGTTCGGCTCTGGGGGCATCCTGCCGATCAGTTGGGTGTACATCTCGCTCATGGGCGCAGACGGACTGAGGGAGGCCACAGCTGCAGCCGTACTCTCAGCCAATTACGTCTCGAGACGCCTCGCTCCGGCCTTCCCCACGCTGTACACGGGCGACCATGGACTTGTGGCACACGAGTGCATTCTCGACCTCCGAGGGATCACCCGCGACACCGGCGTCACCGTGGACGACGTTGCCAAGCGTCTGATCGACCACGGCTTTCATGCCCCGACCGTCAGCTTCCCCGTTGCGGGCACACTCATGGTCGAACCGACGGAGAGCGAGTCGCTCGCGGAGATCGACCGTTTCTGCGAGGCCATGCTGGACATCGCTGACGAGATCGACGCGATCCGTCGCGGGACGATCTCGCACGACGACAGTCCGCTCGCCCATGCCCCCCACACCGTGGTCGATCTCGTCGGGGAATGGTCCCGCACCTACGAGCGCTCTCAGGGAGCACTGAGCAGCCGCCGAACCACCAAGGGGTACTACGCACCGGTATCGCGTATCGATGCCGCGTACGGTGATCGCAATCTCGTGTGTACCTGCGCCCCGCTGGAGGCGTACGCCAACGCCGATGCCTAATGTTCCCGTATGGCTGAGACACCCCCCGGAATAGCGGACCTCCTCAATCTCCTCGGATCCGCAAACCCACTCGGTCCACTGACCAAGAACCTCGACAGCATGAAGAAGGGCGTCGAGTCGTTATCCGCGGCGGTTCAGTCCTTCACCAGGACCATGGAAGCTCTGGAGGCAGCGACCACCCGGATCACCGCACTCCTCGACGATGTCGAAGCACCGGTGCGCTCGCTCGCCGGCCAGATCGGGGCGATGCCGCCCGACTCGCTGCCGCGAGCGGTTCAGAACTTAAACCTGCTCAGCACGAATCTCTCACAACTCGTCGCGCCGCTAACCGGTGTGGCTGGACTGGCCGGTTCGTTCCTCAGTGGCCTGCGGTCCCCGGCAGCACCGGCAGCACCTCCGGCCGCAACTGTGGCCCCAGCATCCGCCGCACCCACGGTCCGCTCACGCCGCAAAGACGCGACGCCAGCGCCAAAGGGCGACTAGCCCTACCGAGTCGCTTAGGCTTTCTTCACGAACGGGAGTCGCACGATTCGACCGGGCAACATCGTTCCGCGCACGTCTACTGACATCTCGGTGCCGTCGGCCAAATCCGGTGGCAGGAACGCAAGGGCGACGCCGTGCTCGAGAACCGGTGAGAAGTTCCCACTGGTGGTGGACCCAACAGCAACGCCAGCAACGCCAGCAACGAGCACCGGGCACTCCGCCCGGGGTGGGCGCCGACCCTCGGTGGCGATCCCACGCAGTAGCCGGTGGACCCCTTGGGTTCGCTCGCGCTCCAGCGCTTCGCGACCCCGAAACGCCGGCTTGTCCCAGCCGACCACCCAGCCGAGTCCTGCCTGGAGTGGCGTGATCCCGGGGCCGAGTTCGTGGCCATGGAGCGGAAGCCCTGCCTCGAGCCGCAGAGTGTCACGTGCACCGAGCCCTGCTGGGTGCACGCCGGCAGCGGTGATTGCGTCCCAGAGAGCCGGTGCAGCACCGACCGGCACGGCAATCTCTACCCCGTCCTCACCGGTGTAGCCGGTGCCGGCAACGGTGCACGCAACACCCTGCCAACTGAGTTCGGACACCCGGAACCTGCCGACGTTGGCCGCCTCAGGAAACGTTGTGGCGAGTAATGACCGCGCGGACGGCCCCTGCACGGCGAGGATGGCGCGCTCGTGGGTGGTTTCGCTCCCGCCGAGAGCGTCCGTCACCCGGTCCGTGTTGGAGGCGTTCGGCATCACGTCGAACACGTCGTCGCGGACCCACCACACGATGATGTCGTCGAGGACACTGCCGTCGGACTCATCGAGCAGGTGCGTGTACTGCGCCCTGCCGGGTGACACCTTCCGGAGATCGTTGGTGAGGCAGTCCTGCAGCAGTGCGAACGCGTCCGGACCCTGCACTCTCACGGTGCCGAGATGGCTCACGTCGAACACCACGGCACCACGGCGGCATTCGAGGTGTTCGGTCAGCGTGCCGCCCGCGTACTGCAGCGGCATGTCCCAGCCACCGAATGGCACCATTTTGGCGCCGAGCGAACGGTGAGTGTTGTCTAGGGGCGAGTACTGCACTCCCCTGACCGTACCTCTTGTCAGGCGCTCACTACGGCAGGCAACTCGTCCGCGACGATCGGGAGCAGCATCACCAACTGTGCGTCGATGTCGTGCTTCACACGGGCCAACGGAAGAACGTTGAGCACACCCTGACCACGGCGCACCACATCAATGAGCGCGTCACCGTCGCACAGCACGACCGTGGAGCCGTCTATCACGAGGTGGGCTGACGCCACGTCCTCGTTCAGCTGCGTGCGGAGATAGTCGAACACCACCCGCACCGACTCCAGCTTGATCCCGGCGTCGAGCAGGTTCTTGATCACCCTCAATTCGAGAAGGTCGCGGTAGGAGTACTGGCGGCGGCTGCCGCTGCCAGCGGCGTCGGTAAGCGACGGGCGTACGAGCCCGGTGCGCGCCCAGTAGTCCAGTTGGCGATAGGTGATGCCGACAACCTGGGCTGCCTTGGTTCCACTGAAACCTTGCTCTGCCACGACCAGCTCCTCAAAGACGATTAACAGCGACGTAGTTACGCCGCTGTTACCCCGCCTGCAGCGTAGGGTACGGAACTCAGCGCGCGGGGTCAAGGATGGTGACGGCGAGAGAGTCTGTCCCGGTCGCCGAGCCACTCAGGATTCGAAGAAATCCTCGGGCTTCACCGACTCGATGAAATCGTGGAACTCGTCGAGGATCTCTTCCTCGGAGTTGTCGTCCTCATCGTCGGGCGGCTCTTCCTGCCCCACCTCGTCGAGCAGCGCATCCTCTGCGTAGATCTCCGCGCCCATCCGGACGGCAAGAGCGATTGCATCAGACGGACGGGCTGAGACGGTCTGCGGGCCGGACGGCCCCGCTAGGTGGAGATTCGCGAAATAGGTGTGCTCACGAATCTCGGTGATCACCACACGCTCGAGGGTGACACCGAGTTCTCGCAGGGTGTTGCGGAATAGGTCGTGGGTGAACGGACGGGGTGGTAGCTGGCCCTCTATCGCCGAATGGATCGCCTGGGCCTCGGGGCTGCCGATCAGGATTGGCATGAGCCTGTGGCGGCCCGCAGATTCGCGAAGAAGCACGACCGGCGTGTTTGCCGGCAGTTCCACCCGCACTCCAAGGAGTTCCAGACGCTGCACGGTTTCGAGCGTATCGGCGGAGATCGTCTCTCCGCCGGGGCGCCGGCCCGCGAGAGAGGGCCTACCCGATGAGGTGTCGGAGGGCCTTGGAGGCGAGCGCTGCACGCAGTTCCTCGCCGAGACGCTCGACGTCCATGGCGACGTCTGCCGCGTGGTCCCGGGCAGCGGGATTCCGCTGGCGAAGCAGCGGCAGGACTAGTTGTTCGATGAGTGACATCTCTTTGTCCACCGACTGGCGCCACAGCCGGAGATGCCGCGGTTCGAGACCCCTCGAGCACAGTTGTGATGCGGCAATTACCGCCCGGATCGAATCGCCGTCGTAGGTGCGCCAACCCCCGGCGCGCCCGCTCGCCACCAGCCCGTAGTACTCCAGCTGATCGAGGAACGCGAGGTCCACGCCGGCCCGCGCGCAGAGCTCCTCGGCAGTGAGTCCCGCATCCTGTCGGGAGGTCGGCGCACGCGCCGCCGGGTGCGATGCAGCCGCAACACGGAACGGGCCGGTGTCGTCTGCAGCGGGGGCAGCACCAGGATCGTCTGCGGGGGGCGGCACGGTGGCGAGCACGACGGGTTGAGGACGCTCTGACGGGGGGACGCTCGTTCGCGAGCCTGCAGCGATCGGCGGAGGCGTTGTGCCTGCCGAGCGGTTGCCGGATCGGGGAAGCCGGATCGAACCGGTGGGTGTTGGGTCGGGACGCACGAGTTCGCCGGTGTCAAGGCGGTCTTTGATCACCCTGAGCGGAAGGAAGTTCTCCCGCTGTTCGCGAAGGATCACTCTCAGTCGATCGACGTCGTCGACGTAGAACTTCCGATAGCCAGAAGGTGTGCGTTCGGGGTCGATGAGGCCCTGACTCTCGAGGAATCGGATCTTGGAGATCGTGACGTCCGGGAACTCCTCCAGCAGCAGTCCGAGCACCTCCCCGATGGACAGGTATCGCCGTTCGTTCATGGAATCCGCGATCAGTCGGGACCCAGCAGGAAGAGGAAGTGGAATTTGCCCACCTGGATCTCGTCGCCGTGCTCGAGCGCGCAGGTGGTTACCCGCTGTTGGTTGACGTACGTGCCGTTGAGGGATCCGTTGTCGTGGATGGTGAACCCGTCCGGCGTCAGTTCCATTACTGCGTGTCGGCGGGAGACCGTGATGTCGTCGAGGCTGACGTCGTTCTCCACGGAGCGCCCGAGACTCGTGAGGCGGTCCGACAGGGCGAACCTCAGGCCGTCCTGATCCCCGCCCCGGACAACCAGGACACCGTGCTCCACCGCTGGGTCGAAACGATGGGCGGGCTTGGGGGCCTCGCCCTCTACCCGGGTGATCGACGCCGTGTGCTCGTCCGAGTGGTCGAGTACGTTCCCACACGCGCTGCAGAACGACGAGTGCGGTGTGTTTCGGTGCCCACAGTGGTTGCAGAAGACGTACGCCATGGGGCCTTAGGCGCCGATGAGCTCAAGGTAGGCCGCGGCGTCGAGCAGGGTGTCGGCCTCGGCCGGGTCCGACATCTCGATCACGCACACCCAACCCGTGCCGTAGGGATCGCTGTTGAGTTGTTCCGGCGTGGAGGTAAGAGCCTCGTTGACCGCTGAGACGGTTCCGCTGACGGGCGCATACACGTCGCTCACGCTCTTGGTGGACTCCACCTCAGAGAAGGAGGCGCCGGCCACCACGTTCGTACCGACCGATGGCAGTTGCACGTACACGACGTCGCCGAGCGCGTCTTGCGCATAGTCAGTAATGCCTATTGTGGCTCGGTTTCCCTCGATACGGACCCATTCGTGATCGCTCGAGTAACGCAACTGGGCAGGCACATTCATGAACTAAGCCTAGCCTTTCGGCCGCGCCCGCCGGGGCGCTTCCTGCGTCGCCGCGGGAGTCACCCTCAACGTGAGGTACAGGGTCAGCGGACCACGCGACGGATGCGCTTGGCCCACTCCTTGGCAAGGCTCTTCGCCTCTGCCACGGTGGCGGCCTCGGCCCAGACCTGGGTGACCGGTGCATCGGGGTCCGGCAGCGCGAGCACCCAACGACCATCCGGATACAGGGCCTTAACCCCGTCCACGAGCTCGAGGGGCGCGTCTGCCGTCTCGACGAGCGTGCGCATCACGGTGCCCTTGGTCTCCCACGGGGTAGAGACCGATTCCTGGGCCATCGACACGGCCGGAAGTGAGCGACGCACCTCGGACAGCGACCGATCCGTTCGGGCGAGCAGGTCGAGCAGTTTCACGAGGGCAGCAGCAGCATCGAATGCAGGAAGGAAGCCCGGGAGAATGAAGCCGCCCCGACCGTCAGCAGCGAAGCCGACCCCCCGCTCGGTCGATGCCGTCATGAGGACCGGGGCGCTGATCTTGGTGTGCACCACGGTCAGTCGCGAGCGGGCAGCGATCTCGACAGCACGCGAGGTGGTGTTCACCGGCAGCACGATCCGGTCTCCGAGGAGGTGCTCCCTCACGAGCTCGATGAACACCAACAGTGCCTCGGTATCAGAGAGCACCTCTCCCTCGTCGTCGACGATCGTGAGGCGCTCGCCGTCCGGGTCGAGCAGGGCCCCGACGTGCGCCCCTGAGGTTCGCACCAGCGCGGACACACGCTCTGCGGCGGCCTTGGGGTCGCTCGCGAGGCGACCCGCTGTCGAGGCGTACGGATTAACGCCCAGCACATCGGCCTGAAGGTTTGCCAGCACGTTCGGCATCGCATACGACGTCGGCCCATATCCGTAGTCGATGACCAGTTTGAACGTGCGGGCGTGGATCGCCTCGGGGTCGACAATCCCGCGGAGTGCCTCGGTGTATTCCTCGAGGGCGTGAATGGGGAACGAGATATCCCCGATCTCCTCGGGGAGCACCCGCCGGTAGTCCTCACGCTGGTACAGGCGCTCGACCTTGCGCTGGACGTCCTCGCTCATGTCGATCCCGCTCGTGTCGAAGAAGCGGATCGACACCCGGCGCGGATCGTTGTGTGCAAGACGGATGGTGATGCCGCCGACCGCTCGGGGGGTCTTCACCAAGAAACGGGTCAGCGGTGTCGATGCGACCTCGAGGTCGAGCACGTTCACGCCGCCTGCGTTGAGGCCAGCCATCATCGCCCGCTTCAGCATCCGAGCCGCACGACTCGTGTCACGGGAGGTGACAACGGTGACGTTCTTCTTCAGGGACGTGGCGTACGCAAGGGCGAGCTTCGTTGCAAGCTCTGGCGAGACGTCCACATTCGCCAGACCCTCGACCCCCTCGCGGCCGAACAAACTCGATGCTCCCCGGCTCTCCCAAATGATCGAGGAGTTGACCATTGCCCCCGCCTCAACGATCTTGCCCGGGTAGACCTTCACGCCGTCGGTGAGCGCTGCGTACGAGCCGATCTGGACGTTGTCGCCGATGACCACGCCCTCCTCGAGCCGGGCCCCAGCGTGGATGTTCACCCCGCGCCCGGTGACGACGCCGCGCAGGCGCGCACCGGCCCCGACAAAGGCATTGTCCTGAAGAACGCTCCGTTCGACCGACGCGTTCCGCAGCACCCGTACGTGGGACCCGAGCACCGAGTACGCGCCGAGGTGGACACCGCCTTCGATCACGCATTCGGGGCCGATCACGGCCGGACCCTCGATCACGGCGTCGGGCGAGATGTCGCTCCCCTCGCCGACCCACACCCCATCGGCCACCTGGAAGCCTGGAACTCGAAGCTGCACCATCTGGTCGAGCACGTCGGTGTGGGCACGAAGGTACGCCTCGAGCGTGCCAACGTCCTCCCAGTAGCCGGTGGCCACGGCACCGTAGAGCGGCCGCCCGTCGGCCAGCAGCGCCGGGAACACCTCGCTGCTGAAGTCCACCGAGCGCCCTTGCTCGATGTACTCGAACACGGTGGGCTCGAGCACGTAGATGCCCGTGTTGATTGTGTCCGAGAACACCTGGCCCCACGTCGGCTTCTCGAGGAAGCGCTCGATCGTGCCGTCGTCGCGCGTAATCACGATCCCAAACTCGAGCGGGTTGTCCACCGGGGTGAGGGCGATCGTCGCCATCGCACCCTTGTCGTCGTGGTACTGAACAATTGCAGACAGGTCGATGTCGGTGATCACGTCGCCCGAAATCACGACAAAGCGGTCATCTTTGAGGAGATCCATCGCATTGCGCACGCTGCCCGCCGTCCCGAGGGGTACCGGTTCGTCCACGTAGGAGATGCGCACGCCGAAGTCGCTGCCGTCCCCGAAGTACTCCTTGATGGAGTTCGCCATGAACGCAACGGTCACCACGATGTCCTCGATGCCGTGGTTGCGCAGCAGGTCGATGACGTGTTCCATCATCGGCCGGTTCGCTACCGGGAGCAGCGGCTTGGGCGTCGTCGAGGTGAGGGGGCGCAGGCGCGTACCCTCACCCCCGGCCATGATGACACCCTTCATCGGGCGACCTCTCTCTGGGATTCGGCGCGCTCGGCACGACCGGCCCGCAGGTTGTTCCTCATCTGTGGGACGTACGCGAATGCGGTGTAGTAGCTCAAGGCAAGGCCCGGCGCGGCGAACGCCCAGGCGAGGACGAGCCAGACGGTTCTGGACGACTCGAAGCCAGCGTGGGCGAGGAAGAGCGGGAAGGCGAACATCAGCGCGAAGGTTGCGCACTTGCCGAGGTACGTCACGTCGAACCGTTTCATGCCGAGGGCGGTAAGGACCACCATCGCACCGCCGATGACAGCCTCTCGCGCGACGACGAGCACGGCGAACCAACGCGGCGCAGAGCCGTCAATGATGATCCCGACGATCCCGACGATAAACAGCACGCGATCTGCCGTGGGGTCGAGCACCTTGCCCAGTTCGCTCACCTGGTTGAAGCGGCGGGCCACCCAACCATCCACCCAGTCGGTGGCGCCGAGGACGGCGAGGAGCGAGCCTGCTGCCACCCGGTTGTCCCTGCCGAACAGCAGGTAGAGGAAGACCGGGATACACCCGAGTCTGACGATCGTGATGAGGTTGGGGATCGTCCACACGCCTGCGGACTGCTGCTCACCCTGATCCGTACTGCTCACGATGTGGATGGTACCCGGCTCGGCTAGCAGCGCCGGTCGTGTCATCCGTACCATTCACCGCATGGCAACCATCTTCACGAAGATCATCAACGGCCAGATTCCCGGGACCTTCGTCTGGAGGGACGAGCACTGTGTCGCGTTCATGTCCATCAACCCCATCGCCCCGGGCCACGTCCTCGTTGTGCCGCGGGCCGAGATCGATCACTGGATCGACTGCCCGGACGATCTCGTCGCCCACCTCTACCGAGTCAGCCACGTGATCGGTCGCGCCCAGCAGGCGGCATTCCCCTGCGAACGGGTCGGGCTGATCGTTGCGGGGTTCGAGGTTCCCCACACCCACATCCACGTCATCCCCACGCGCTCGATGGCGGACCTGTCGTTCGCGAACGCTGCAGCCTCCGTCGGTCGGGAGGAACTGGGCGCTTCTGCCAACGCGATTCGTGCAGAACTGGTACGCGTGGGGCGTACTGAGGTCAGCGACTAATAGTCACCAGAACGGCCCACGGTTCCGGACGCTGTTGACCTCGGGCGAGACCGGTCGGATCTGCAACAAGCTTTCAGGTGCCGGGCGCAGCAGGCTCATCAGGCTCCTGGCATCCGAGTTGCCCGGATCGAGCCACGCCGACCACTCCTGCCGAGCGAGCAACACCGGCATCCGGTCGTGCACCGGCCTCACCGTGGCGTTCGCGTCGGTGGTAATTACGGTGCAGGTATGCCGCCACGGCGTGCTCTCGGGGCACCCTGGTGGCCTCCACGCAGACCAGAGGCCTGCAACGGCAAGCAGTTGATGATCAGCCCGCTCGATGAGAAAGGGTTGTTTCACCGGGATACCACGCGAGGTGAGCGGACCCGCTGGATCGCCGGGTCGCCATTCGTAGAAGCCCGACATCGGAACGAGGCAACGACGATG
>WLJO01000019.1 GCA_009701715.1 Actinomycetota bacterium | reverse complement strand
TCGACCGCGGCTGCTGCGCCGCCGACCGGGTGGACCCGAAGGGCAGCGTGAGTAACGTCGCTGACGTGACACAGGTGCTTCCCGAGCGGGTCGACGTAGCAATCGTTGGCGCCGGTCTCGCCGGCCTGTCCGCCGCCCGTACCCTCACCCGTGCAGGGCGCAACGTTGCCGTGCTCGAGGCATCCGATGGCGTGGGCGGGCGCGTACGCACCGATGTTGTCGACGGCTTCCGCCTCGACCGCGGCTTTCAGGTACTGCTCACCGCGTACCCCGAACTGCACCGGCAGTTCGACGTGCAGGCACTGCGCCTGCGCGCCTTCGACCCCGGCGCGTCGGTGTGGCTCGGCAAGCGCTTCCACCGGGTTGGCGACCCGTTGCGAATGCCCTCGTGCCTCGTGGACTCGGCCATCGCCCCCGTCGGCTCGCCGATCGACAAGCTGCGTCTTGGGCTGTTGCTGCAACGCGTACGCCGTGCCGACCCGCGGAACCTCCTTACGGGGCCGGACGTGCCGACGATCGACGCACTGCGAGACGAACACTTCAGCGATGCGATGATCCAGCGGTTCTTCCGGCCGCTCGTGGGCGGCATCCAACTGAACCCAGCGCTCACGGCGAGCCGACGGATGTTCGACATGATCCTTCGGTGCCTCGCCGTCGGTGAGTCCACCGTGCCGTCGCTCGGCATGCAACAGATCCCCGAGCAACTCGCGGCGTCGCTCGCACCGGGAACCGTGCACCTCAACATCCCTGTTAGGTCGGTCCGCTCCGGTGCCGTCACCGTTGCCGACGGTCGCACGGTCGAGGCCGGGCGCGTCATCGTTGCTACCGAGGGTCCGGCCGCCGCCCGCCTGCTCGGGCTACCCGAGGTTGGGTCCCGGTCCGCTTCCTGCGTCTGGTTCGTGGCGCCATCCCCACCAGCCACGGACCGACTCATCATCCTCGACGGGGTCGGCTCCGGCCCGGCGCTCAACGTGGCGATCATGACGAATGTGTCGCCGGACTACGGCCCCGGAGACGGACGGGCGCTGATCGCCGCTGCGTGCCCAGCGACTCTCGACCCGAACCTCGAGCCCGCGGTGCGCGCACAGCTGCGAACCTGGTGGGGACCGATTGTCGACACCTGGACGCATCTGCGAACGGATTCAATCCCCCACGGGCAGCCCGAGCAGTGTCCGCCCTTCCACCCCAAGCAGTCCCAGTCCCTCGGTGACGGCATCTTCGTGTGCGGCGATCACCGCGACACACCGTCGATCCAGGGCGCGCTCTACTCGGGCAGGCGTTGCGCCGAGACGGTTCTCACGTCACTCGCCGGGTGAACCACTCCGACCCCTCGGCGTACGTGACCGTGCTCGCTGCGACCGCTATCTGACCCGGGCGGAACCGATTGGTCCTCACGACGAGCGCTGGCTCCCCTCGGTCGAGCCAGCACCAGACAAGGTGCTGACGTCCCTTGGTGACGAGAAACCACCCACCGGCACGGCCGCGGGGCAGGTAGGCCGAGCCAAGACGGCGACCGAAGTGCTCCCGCACCTCGTCCCACCGCATCCGTTGGGCAGACCCAACCTGGTCGGCGTCGATGTCGACCCGACGGGCGAACCCGAACAGGGACTCCCACCCGGTGAGCCTCACGTGCACCCCGGTCTCGTTCACCACGGTCGTGACAGCCATACGCCCCTGACGGTAGCGGCGGCACGGACCGAGCCGATCCCGCCAGACTGTTGTACGTTCCCCGTTATGGCAGGTTCAATTCTCGGAACACAGGTAACCCGCACGGAAGACCCCGAGCTGCTCCTCGGCAGGGCGACCTACGTCGGTGACCTCCCACTCATCAACCCAGTGCACCTCGCATTCGTGCGCTCCGAGTACGCGCACGCACGGATCGTCGCGATCAACGTGTCCGACGCTGCGTCGGCCCCCGGAGTCGTTGGCGTGTACACCGCGGCGGACCTCAACCTCGACCCGCAGCACGGCATGGCGAAGGTCCACGACGACTTCGCGCGCCCCCCGCTCGCCGTGGACGTGGTCCGCTTTGTGGGCGAGGCAATCGCCGTTGTTGCCGCCAACAGCCCCACTGAGGCACGCGACGCCGCTGCCATGATCATCGTCGACTACGACGAGCTGCCGAGCGTGGTTGACCCCGAGGAGGCGATGGCAGCCGGCGCGCCCGTGTTGTTCCCCGTCCACGGCAACAACGTTGCGATGGCCGTGACCGACCCCGACACCCCAGACATCCTGGACGATGCCGATGTCGTCGTCCGTGGCCGCTACGTCAACCAGCGCATCGCAGTAGCCGCCCTCGAGCCCCTCACCGCCGCCTCCGACATCGAGCCCGACGGTCGACTGCGCGTCTACGCCTCCACGCAGATGCCGCACATGTTCCACGACCTCCTCGCTGCCGCCATCGGGTACCCCAAGGCGCAGATACACGTCATCACCCCGCACGTGGGCGGCGGTTTCGGTGGCAAGATCGGTCCGTACCCCGAGCAGACCGTTGTCGCCGCTCTTGCGCTCCGCTTGCAGCGTGCGGTCACCTGGACCGCCACCCGGAGCGAGGACATGCTCGTGCTCGGCCACAGCCGAGCGCAGGTCCAGTATGTGGAGCTCGGGTGCCGCACGGACGGCACGTTCACCGGCATGCGCGTCCACCTCGTCGGCGACGGTGGTGCGTACCCCGCGATCGGCTGCTACCTGCCGGCAGGCACGAAGCGGATGTCGAACGGCACCTATCGCTTCCCGAAGATCCAGTTCGACGTAGCGGTTGCTACCACGAACACCGTCCCCACCGGTGCCTACCGCGGTGCCGGTCGCCCCGAGGCAACCGCACTGCTCGAGCGGGCGGTCGACCACGCGGCGCTCGAGCTTGGCATCGACCCCATCGAGATCCGGCGCAGGAACCTGCTCACCAACGACGTGTTCCCGTTCCACGCGATCACGGGGCCCGTGTACGACAGCGGAAACTACCTCCTGCCGCTCGAGGAGGCCGCCCGTTTCGCCGGGTACGACGAACTGCGGCGCGAGCAGGCCGAGCGTCGCGCCCGCGGTGACCGCAAGCTGCTCGGCATCGGCGTGGCCACCTATGTCGAGATCACCGCCGGCGGCGGCCTGAGCGAGTACGGGGCGATCGAGATCCACCCCGACGGCACAGCGACGATGATGGCCGGCACCTCGGCCCACGGCCAGGGACACCAGACCACGTTCGCGATGATCGTCAGCTCACAGACCGGCATCCCGGTGGACAAGATCCGTCTCGTGCAGAGCGACACCGACCTCGTCCGCAGCGGCGGTGGCACGGGTGGGTCCCGCTCGCTGCAGCTCGGCGGCTCCGCGGTACTCAACGCGACCAAGGCGATGGTCGACAAGGCCAAGCGCCTCGCCGCTCACCTCCTCGAGGCGAGCGTGGAGGACATCGTGGTGAACGTTGATGCCGGCAACGTCGGCGTGATTGGCGTTCCGTCGAGCGCGCTCGGCTGGGCCGAGCTCGCGCAGGCCGCGCTCACCGCACCCGACGATGTCATCGATCACTCCGACGGCACCGCAGGCCTCGCCGCACAGCTCGACTTCCTCCAGGACGATGCAACGTTCCCGTTCGGCGCACACATCGCCGTCGTGGAGGTGGACCAAGACACCGGCAGGGTGACACTGCTGCGGCACATCGCCGTGGACGATTGCGGCACGGTGGTCAACCCGCTGCTCCTCCAGGGCCAGCAGCACGGCGGCCTCGCCGCCGGCATCAGCCAGACGCTCTACGAGCAGATGGTGTACGACGAGGCTGGTAACCCGCTCACCGCGACGTTCCTCGACTACGCGCTCCCGTCCGCAGCAGAGTTCCCGAGCTTCGAGGTGCACAGCACCGAGACGCCCTCGCCACTCAACCCGCTCGGCGCCAAGGGGATCGGTGAGGCAAGCACGATTGGGAGCACCCCGGCGGTGCAGAACGCCGTGATTGATGCCGTCTCCCACCTCGGTGTCCGCCACATCGATCTTCCCTGCACGAGCGAGAGGGTGTGGCAGGCCATCGAGCACGCCCGCACGGGAACACTCCCCTCCCCGTGGCGCCCGTATCCGCCCGTGTTCGACACGCTGCCGCGCCGACAGGCGGTGGACTCGGCCGGGCTGTCGGCAGCTGAGGGCGTCTAAGCGTGAACCCATCCGACCGACCGCGCCCGTTGCGCATCGCCCTCACCGGGGGGCCGGGTGCGGGCAAGACAACCGCGGCCGACCTGTTCCGCCGCGAGATCGGGGACGATGTGATCGTCGTTCCCGAGGCCGCAACCATCCTGTTCGGCGGCGGGTTCCCGCGTGTCAGCGAGGAGGCAGCGGAGCGGTCGCTCCAGCGGGCGATCTTCGAGGTCCAGCACAGCCTCGAGGACGTGCAGGCCACCCGTTACCCGGATCGCATATTGCTCTGCGACCGCGGCAGCGTTGACGGCGCGGCGTACTGGCCCGATGGAGCGTCCGAGTTCTTCTCGATGATGAACAGCAGCTACGAGGTGGAATTGGCGCGCTACGACGTCGTGCTGTTCTTCGAGACCTCGGCGGTCGGCGGGATCCGCTTTGAGGGCGGCAACCGGTACCGCACCGAGAGCAACGAGCAGGCCGTTGCGCTGGACCGCCGTCTGCACGACCTCTGGTCGCCGCATCCGAGGTTCCACCTCGTGCCACACTCGCCTTCCTTCATCCGCAAAATAACGGTGGGGCTCTCGATCCTCGAGAGCGTCGTGGCCGAGTTGCGCCCCGGGCGGCGCAACAGCGACCCCGAGACCTGAGGGCGAACTCGCTAGGCGCGCTCGGTCACGATCGGCTGCCACGTCGGCCAGCCACCCAGCAGGGCCGCCGCTGCCTGGCGTGCCGCACCGATAGCCACCACCGAGTCGTCGGTGCACACCTGCACACGTGTTCCCTCGGACCGCGAGCAGCGCAGCGCCACGTCAATCACCGAGTGCTGCGGGCCGCAGACGAACAGCCTGCCCCCCGTGGGGACCGTGGCATTGCGCAGGGTCCGGATCGCAGCGAGCACGCCAACCGAGGTCTCGTCGAGGTCAATCGGCAGAACAACGGTCGGCAGGTAGCCACCGTCTGCCGACGCGAACGACGAGATCGTCCCCGACTCATCGACGAACGCTCGCGTGGCGATGCCGAACACCGAGACCCGTTCGCCGATCGTGACGATCACGTCGCCGCGCTCGGCGCCGAGTGCTGCTACGAGGGCCGTCGGTTCCGAGGTGCCAACCACAACCTTCGCGTCGCCCCGTGAGCCGATGACGTCGAACGGGCCAACTACTCGTGCGAGTACGCCGGGCCACGACCGCTCTGCGTCGATGAGCGAGAGCACGCGCTGGTCGTACGCCTCCTGCCCTGCGGACCACAGCCCCGTTCCCGATGCGGTGAGCCGATCTGTGGCGAACTCGGGCGTGTCGTCGCACAGCGCGGCAGCGAGTACTCCGTGCAGCGAGGAGAGGCAATCGATGCGGCCCCACGTCTCGGGCTCGCTCCGGTGGAGCCACGACAGTTTCGTCACCGTGAGGGCCGACGAGGGGACGGACCCGACCGACGTGCTCCAGTCGAGCGCGGGGATGTGCTTCGTGCACCACCCGGCATCGGGTTCGCTGCGCCGGTCCTCGGCGAGCAGGGCGGGTCGCAGCGCACCCGCGCCCGGGCCGAGAGCGACGAGTGAGTGGAGGGGACCGACGACGGAGACTGCACCGATCTCGGGAACGTCGAGGCGGCTGAGTGCCTCGTGGAGATCGGCGAGCCACTGCTGCGTCGATGCCTCACCGTGCGCGAGCCCATCGGTACGCGATCGCCCCAGGGTCACCGTGCCGAGGCCCCTGCCCTTCTTCATGTCACGGATATCGATCACCGTGGACGTGGGGGACACAGCAATACCTACGGCAGCAACCATTCGCGCCACGCTACGGGACACGGCCCTCCCCGCCACCGGTGCTACTCCTATCCTGCAGATGTGCCCGAATCCGCCCAACCGAACCTGCGTGCCCGCGTCATCGGTGGCGGTCCTGCAGGCCTCATGGCCGCCGAGGTGCTCGCGAACCTGGGCGCGGACGTTGCGGTGTTCGACCACATGCCGTCGATGGGTCGCAAACTGCTGCTCGCCGGGCGCAGCGGCCTGAACCTCACCCATAGCGAGGGGATCGAGGACCTCCTCGACCGCTACGGGCCGGCACGCAGTCGGCTCGAAGCCGCAGTGCACTCCTTCGGCCCGGACGCGCTGCGCGCATGGTCCGAGTCGCTGGGCGAGGACACGTACATCGGTACGAGCGGCCGTGTGTTCCCGGACTCGTGGCGAGCCACCCCGCTGCTGCGAGCCTGGCTCGTTCGCCTCGTCGGTCTCGGTGTGCGTCTGGAGCCACGTCATCGCTGGAGCGGCTGGGCTGATACTGCTCCCTCGGCATCATCGTCCCAAACCCTTCGCTTCTTCCGGGCCAACGGCACGGTGCACGAGGAGGAGGCTGACATCACCGTGCTCGCGCTCGGTGGCGCCTCATGGCCCCGTGTCGGCTCCGACGGCGGCTGGGTGACCATCCTGCGCGGTGTCGGTGTCCGGGTACAGGATCTGCAGCCGTCCAACGTGGGTGTCGAGACGGGCTGGTCTCCCCACTTCGTCGGCCGCTTCGAGGGCACCCCGCTGAAGAACATCGCCATCACACGCGGCGGGCGCACGGTCCGCGGGGATGCGATGGTGACGGTCAGCGGACTCGAGGGCCTTCCGGTGTACTCGCATTCGTCCGCGGTGCGCGACGAAGTGGCGCGCAACGGCCGGTCGCTGCTCGCCGTCGACCTCCACCCGGACCTCGCAGTTGACGAGGTGGCGCGTCGGCTCGGCCGGCGACGCCCGAAGGACTCGCTCTCCAACTGGCTACGGCGCAGCCTCGGGCTGTCACCCGTGGCGATCGGGCTGCTCCGCGAATGCTGCGGGAACGAACTGCCCGGGACACCAGAGGCACTCGCCCGTCTCGTGAAGCACGCCGAGATCGTCGTCGTCGGCACGACCGGTATCGAGCGCGCCATCTCCTCCGCTGGCGGCGTGACACTCGACGAGGTGGACGACCGCTTCATGTTGCGGCGATTGCCGGGCACCTTCGTGGCCGGCGAGATGCTCGACTGGGAGGCACCAACGGGCGGCTACCTGCTCCAGGCAACGTTCTCGACGGCCGTCGCTGCAGCCCGCGGCGCGCTGCAGTGGGCCAAGATCTCCGGGGGAGGTGCACCCGAGTGACACCGTCAGCAGTGCCCGGGTTCGGGGAGTTCGAGGAGATCGAGACGACCGACACCCTCTGGCGCTTCGATCGTTCGTTCCTCACGTCCCGCTGGACATGCATCTGGGGCCGCGGCTGCCAGGGCATCCTCGCCCAGCCCGCCGAGCACCTCGCGCAGGGCTGCTGCTCGGTCGGCGCGGAACTCGACGGCGAGGACGAGGCGATGAACCTCGCCGCACTGGCGGCAACGATCCCCCCTCACCTGTTCCAGTTCGGCGCAGAGGCAGCCTCAGGTGGCATCTTCAGGGAACCTGATCGCACGAACACCCGTGTCGTGGAGGGTGCCTGCATCTTCCTCAACCGTCCGGGCTTCGCAGGTGGAGCAGGTTGCTCCCTGCACCTCGCCGCGCTCGACTCGGGCGAGTCGCCGATCGACTGGAAGCCGAGTGTCTGCTGGCAACTCCCCATCAAGATCGACTGGGCCGACCGCGGTGACGGTGGCGAGGTTGCGACCGTGCGCCGGTGGAAGCGGGAGGACTGGGGCGACGACGAGGAGGATCTCGCCTGGTGGTGCACCGAGGCGCCGGAGGCGTACGTCGGCGACACCCCGGTCGTGGACTCGCTCCGGGAGGAACTGCAGGCGATGCTCGGCGAACCGGTCTACGTCGAGCTCCGCAGGCGGATGCAGTGAGCAACATCGGCTGGGTACCGGAGCGCGCACCCCGCATGGACGGTCGCACCGTGCTGATCACCGGGGCGAACTCCGGCCTCGGCCTCGCAAGTGCGCGGCACCTCTCCGGTCTCGGCGCCAACATCGTGATGGCATGCCGGAACGCGGACAAGGCAGCCCTCGCCGCCGAGTCGTTGCGCGCGGGAAGCCCAGCCTCCCGCATCGAGGTGCGTTCGCTGGACCTCTCGAGCCTCGTCTCGATCCGACGCTTCGCAACCGGTCTCGTCGACTCGGGAACGACGGTGGATGTGCTCATGAACAATGCCGGTGTCATGGCAACGGATCGTCTCGTCACCGCGGACGGCTTCGACCTCCAGTTCGGCACCAACCACCTCGGCCACTTCGCGCTCACCGGCCTGCTGCTGCCGCTGCTCGCCGCGAATCCCGACGGCGCGAGGATCATCAACGTGTCGAGCTTGGGTCACCGGGCCGGGAGGATGCACCTCGACGACCCCAACTTCGAGCACCGGCCGTACCGACGCTGGGGTGCGTACTTCGAGAGCAAGCTTGCCAACCTGCTCTTCACCGCCGAACTGCATCGCCGGCTCGCCGCAGCGGGCAGCACCGTCACGACGCTCGCAGCACACCCGGGTACGGCGAGCACCGAACTCGGCAAGGACGGCACGTCGACCACCAACTGGGTGATCCGAAACTTCTTCGGTGCGCTCGTGCGGGGCCCGGCGAGCGGCGCGCGATCGCAGGTGCGAGCAGCGGTGGATCCTGCAGCGCGGGGCGGCCAGTTCTACGGCCCCGCCCTCATGGTTGCCGGACCGCCTCGCCTCGAGACACCGAGCCGGCGCGCACGCCGAACCGACGATGCCAGGGCGCTGTGGGACCTCAGCGAGTGCCTCACCGGGATCGCCTACCCGCTGTAGCCCCTCCGGTTCTCGGTACCGAGAAGCCGGGTGACTGGCGGCTAGGCCGTGGGCAGGGCGGCGAAGAGCCGCTGCCGACGAGCCTGACGGCGGCGGAGCATGTTGCCGTCCTCGCCCACCTGGCGCGCTTGGGCCACGATCGCCTCGGCAACGTCACGAACGTGATCGGACGCGTAGACGAAAATGCTCGTGTCCACGTCGGGGTCCCGCAGCCACTGCAGGATGAGCGCGTCACCGAAGGTGCCGAAGTCCGGAAGCAGGCCAGCGAACGACAGGCCAAGTGCTGGCAAGCCCGCCCCGAGCGAGGCGAGTGCCGGTTGGTTGACCGGCAGGTGCACGCGGATCACGTCCGCCCCGCCGGCACGCAACTGCGTGACGGTGTCGTCGACGGCATCCGTGAGGTTGTCGCCAACCGTGAACACCTCGATAATGCCCACGCGGTTGAACGCGTCATAGGACGAACCCACCACTGACGCGTCCGGGCACGACTGGGCGGCACGGGCCGAGCCGAACTCCCGCGGCCAGTCCGTGGGGGTAACGATGGAGCGCACGAGCGCCTCGTAGGGCGGCGGGACCCACAGGGTTGCCGGTTCCATGGGCACGAGCGGGCCGTACATCACGGTGAACGACGCCCGGTTCTCCAGCATGCCGTCGGTGATGCCGACCTGCTGGATGGGGACCACAGCGTTCAGGTACACACCGGCGAGGTGTGCCCCCTCGCGCAGCGCGATGCCCTGGGTTGCCGAGTGCGTAAGCACGGGCTCGCGCATACGACCGCGAACACCGTCGTCGATAAGTCGCTGGAGAAGCCGTTCCCCGAGCTCGTTCGCGATACCGCGCCTGCGGAACCGGGGGTCGGTGACGGTTCCGCCGGTCTCCACAACGCCATCGGCTACGTAGACCGCACCCCAGTGAGCAGCAACCTCTCCATCGGGGTCGACGGCAACCTCGCCAATCCGCTTCCCGCTCTCGAGGGCAGCAGCCACACGATCGGGGAAGTAGAGATTGACCATCGGGTAGCTCCACCCGTAGCAGCGGTAGATGCACCGGGCGAGCGCCGGCGCGTCACCGGGCTCGAGTCTGCGGATCGTCACCGGCGCGCTGGAGAGCGCTGCCTCCTCGTCGAGGACCTCGACGCCCTCGTTGCTGACCATCCGGCCGTGGGACGGGAGCGCCAGACGCACCACGCTCGCATTGCGGCCCTCCTCGATGTGGCCGTCGGCCGCCGTGAGAAAGCCATGGTCCACCAGCACGAGCAGCCGTGCCGACGGTCCGCTGATCGGCTCTCCCCGGTCGTGCAGTGTGAGCAGCAGTTCGGTGCCGTCCACATCAACAGTGAGATCGAGTACATCGTTCTGGCCCGCAACCGTCATGCGGGACGCGGCATCCTCGGCAAGTACCTGAACCGCAAGGCCGGCCGCCTCGGTGGCGGCCCCATACGCCTGCGCAGACGCGCGGGCAACAGCAGCAAGCGCTGACACGCCGATTGCGTCAGCGGGTCCCGACGCAGAGATCATCGTTGAGGCTGAGCCGTAGGGCTCAGCGGCCGACGCGCTCGGCTACCTGAGCAACGGTCTGGGACCAGATGTGATCCGGGCTCGTGATGCTGAACAGGCCGCCAGAAGCATTCGACACGATGTCCTCGCTGAGCGGCAGTACGCCAGCAACCTCGGCACCGTACGCAGCCGACACGTCGGCAGCGACTGCTGCGCGGTCAGCATTCGACGGAACCTTGTTGACGAGCAGCAGCAGTTCCGGCACCTCGAGGCGACGGGCGATGTCCACCGTGACGGCGGTGCCCTGATAGTCCTGCTTGTCGGGGCGGAGGATGAGCAGGAGCACGTCGCTGATTGTGATGGACAGCAGGGTCTCCTCGTTGAGACCCGGGTGCGTGTCGATGATCAACACGTCGAGGTTGAGGCCCTTGGCCAGGGAGCGGAAGCCCTCGTTCAGCAGTTCAACGTCGTAGCCCTGGCGCAGCACCTTGGCGATGTCTGCGGCCTTGATGCTCGACGGTACGAGGAACAGTTGGCCACCGGGCGCAACGCTCGGGAGGCGATCGGTGACGTCGTGGGCGGCATCGGTGATGGGGCAGTTGCCGTACAGGTAATCGTTGAGCATCTTGCCGTTCATCTGCTCGTCGAACCCGAACAGCACGTGGATCCCGGGGGATTGCACGTCGGTGTCTACTACACCCACGCGCTTGCCCGACGCTGCCAGTTTGGCGGCGATGTTCGCGCTTGAGTTGCTCTTGCCTGTGCCCCCACGGAACGAGTGGACAGAAACGATCTTGGTCACGGTACGGCCTCCGAAAATGTCGATATTGCACTGGGACTATGAAAGCCCTACTCGCTTCAGTACTCTATCTCACGGCAACCCTGCCATGCACAAGGAGGCTCGGTTGAGCGACGAACTGTTCAGCCGCGAAGAAATCCAGGGCGGAGGGCTCTCACGCCCACGCCGTGCCCGCTCATTGCTCTATCTCATCGAGCAGGAGGCCCAACGGGTCAAGGATCGTCGCGCCGCCATGGTTACCGCCGCACCCGAGGCCGGGGTGATGCTCAACCTCCTCTGGAATGCCGACGGCGAACTGCTCCGCCGAGATCTCCCCGGCGAGGCTGACGCTGCCTTCATCGAGTCGTTCCGCAACGCCCGCCGCAGCACGGCAGGTGCCGAGACCCGGGCACTCGACAGCACCGCATCGTCCTGGAAGGTTCTGCTTCCCGACGAACTGCCGTTGCGGGCACAGGTCCTGCACCAGATGTCGCTGCGTCACGACCTGCCGCGCAACAAGGCCAAGCACATCGCTACAGCGTTCGGCGTGGGCACCGCAGCATTCGACGAGGCATACCAGAAGGCCGTCGGCAAGCCCGTCGACACTGCGTTCTCCGAGGAGCAGGGACTGTTCGCCTCCCTGCGGGGCAAGAAGAACAAGAAGGGCTGAGCCCCCGAGAAGTAGGTGCGTTGGCGGCCCATGCGCCCCCGTTCCTCGGACGTCGCCGAAACTGATCGGTGTTACCCGAGGAAGCGACGTATCTGCGTGTGCTCGGGCACGAATCCGGCGCTGTCCCAAAAGCGTGCTGCCCGCTCGTCGCCAATCGCGACGTAGCTCTCGATTGATGTGCATCCGCGGTCGGCGCACCAGCGCTCGAAGGTTCGGTAGAGCAAGCGACCGACGCCCAGGCCCCGCTGGTCCTCCCGAACGAAGAAGTGTGGCATCGTGGCGAACTTCGAGCCGCCGAGATAGTCCGGCAGTGCACGGACGACCCCGTAACAGAAGCCGACGGCCTCGTCACCGACAACGGCAACGGTAACCGTGCCGATCCGCCCGATCGACCGCTCCACCCCTGCCCGCCACAGGTGGGGGGCGTCGTCCACCATCGGCACCAACTGCCCAACGGATGCAAGGTGCTCGATGTGCAGGGCGAACAGTTCCTCGACCTGGTCGAGCAGCACATCTCCCCGTTCGGGGAAGACGACGTGCACCTGATTGCTCATGCCGTCTCGGGGATCAGCGAGCGCACGAGGCCGTCGACCGTCGTGAAAGCCTCCGGGTCCATTCCGGTGAGGTCCATCTCCAGGTCGAACTGGGTCTCGACCGCGTCGATCAGCGTGATGAGTCCGAGCGAATCGAGGAGACCAGATTCGAAGAAGTCGAAGGAGCCGTCAAACTCCAGACCGTCGAAGCCAAGCTGGGCCGCGCGCTGGGCCAGGGTTTCGACGACGAATGCCCGCACGGACGGGCCGAGATCAGGCACCGAGCAACTCCTCAAGGACGGGGCGCAACGCGCCGCGGTCAATCTTGCCATTGCTGTTGAGCGGGAGTTGGTCCACGAAAAACACCCGTTTGGGAACCATGTAGGGGGGCAGCCGGTCACGGCAGAGCGCAAGTGCGCCCGCCTCGTCGCCGTGGTGGTCGCTGCCTGCCGCGAACGCGTACACACCCTCGGCCGAGGGCCCCGGTGGGTACGGGACCGCAACCGCAAGCTCGGTCCCGAGTGCGTGACGAAGCGCTGCATCAATCTCCACCAGCTCGACACGGAATCCCATGATCTGGATCTGGTCGTCGATACGACCGAGATAGCGAAGCCCTTGGTGCTCGGAGCGTTCCACCACATCACCCGTTCGGTACCAGCGCTGGGTGCTGCCGGGTAACTCGACGAAGCTCGCCCCGGTGCGTTCCGCGTCCTCCCAGTAGCCGGGCGTTACCTGCGGCCCGGCGAGGCAGAGCTCGCCACGCCCGCTCTCGCCAACGTCGATCCCCGATGCATCGACCACCGCAACCTCGTGCCCGGGGAACGGACGGCCGATCGGCACGACCCCGCTTGCGACTGCTCCGGGCGCCCATTCGTAGGCGGTGATCGCGATCGTGGCCTCGGTCGGCCCGTACAGGTTGTGGAGCTCCGAGTTGGGCGAGGCCATCGCCCACTTCTCCGCAAGCCCAGCGGACAGGGCCTCGCCGCAGAAGAGGCTCAGCCGTAGCCCCGGGAACGCTCCCGCCTTGAGCATGCGGAGCCGATCCATCACCATCGCAACCGACGGGACGGAGAACCAGGCCGTCAAACCCTCGTTCCGGATATACGCCCCCGGTGCGAGTACCGATCGTTTCGACGGCACGCAGAGACACGCGCCGGACATCCAGGTGACGAACAGATCGTGCACACTCAGGTCGAAGGTGAGGTCGAACATTTGGGAGCAACGGTCCCCGGGCCCGTACCCGTAGGCAGTAACCACGTGTGTCAGGTACGCAGACACGTTCGCCTGTGTGACGCCGACGCCCTTGGGCTCGCCCGTACTGCCCGAGGTGAACAACAGGTAGCCAATCGAGTCGGTGCGGGTGGTCTCTGGTTGGGCCTCACCCGGGCTAGGCAGGTCGGCGCCCACGACGGGCAGGCCTGCTGCGGCAAGCGATGCCCATCCGGGAGCGCTACGGGTCGGGAACACGAGCGCAGCAGGGCGGTCGACAGCCGCAAACACCGCCTGCGCTGCTTCGTCGGCCTCCGGGCCGACCACCACCGTGGCCGCCCCCGAACGGCGGAGCATCCCAGCCGACCGTTGCGGTGGGAAGTCGGGATGGAGCGGTACGTAAGTGCGACCGGCTAGGACTGCTCCGAGAACCCCTAGGTAGGCATCGAGGCTGCGTTGGGCGAGCACCGCAACCGGCGAGCCAGTCGGGTCGATCTGTTGAATCGCCGCCGCGATGGACCTCGCCCTCTCATCGAGTTCGCGGTAGGTGAGCGTCTCGCCGTCCACGCTGAGCGCCGGGCCACCCGGGGACAGATGAACCCCGCTGCGCCACGCGTCTCCGAGCGACCGCACCCGATAGGCGACGTCCTGCGTCCGGTCCCAGCTCGGCACCACAAGCTCCACCATGGCCTCAAACGCTAGCCGCCAGCGGAGCAGCGGCACTCCAACTACTCACCGAAGTGTGCAGTTCTTCGGGAACCCGGAGGGGTTCGGCTACTCTGGGACTATGACAGCCACCGTTACCCAACCGCCCGCTGCCGGCGTCGACACTCCCGTACGTGCCAAACGGCGAGCAAGGCTCGGGATGCGCTGGAAGCTCGTCTTCGGGTTCGGAGCAGCGATCACCGTCGTGTTCCTCGTGGTGGCCGGCTGGATCCTCAGATTCTCCACCGGCTCGGCAAGTGACCGACTCGAAAAGACCCTCGTGGAACTGGCCGAGGGCGGCGCCAAGACCGTCGACATCGAGAACTTCGCCAAGCTGCTCACCGCCGCCGACAAGCCAACCCCCGGAGCGGTGTACCCGGCGGAAGCGGGCTTCCTCGCCGGGCAGACGGCAACCGTCGACAGTACGTGGCCCACGGACCCCGCCTATTGGCGACACGTCGAGGAGATGCGCGATATCCGGCTCACCAATCCGGATGCCTCGCCCTACACACTCGCGTACACGAGCGACGGGAAGCTGCGGTTTATCGGGCAGTGGGGGGCGTACGGCTTTACCGGCGTGTCGTGGTGTAGTGACCCAGAGGGCAACTACACCGACGCACCGTGCGGCGCTGGCTTCAAGCAGGACGCTGCAGAGCTGTATGGCACAGTTCCCACGTACGTCACGGACGGCTTCGAGAGGACAACGGCGCAACCCGCGTACACGGATGCACTCAACACCTGGATCTCGGTGTACACACCGATCAAGGACAAGGCGGGCAAGGTGGTCGGTGGCTTCGGTGTTGACTATCCGCTGTCCTACGTCAAGAACGTTCGGTCCCGTGTACTCCGGGTGCTCTACCCGGTCCTCGGCGTGTCGTATGTTGTGCTGCTCGCCTTTATCTACGTCCTCTCCGGACTCGTCACGCGCCGACTCGGTCGACTCACTGCGGTCACCCAGAAAGTTGCCGAGGGTGACTACGGCGTTGACGTCGAACAGTCAGCGAAGGCGCTCTTCGCCGATGAGATGACAGATCTCGCCAACTCTTTCAAGATCATGACCCAGAAGGTCGGCGAACGTGAGCGAACCCTGACCCAGACGGTCCAGGTACTGCGCGTCGAGATTGACCAGGCAAAGCGCAAGGACGCGGTGAGTGAGATTGTCGACAGCGACTTCTTCAACGATCTCACCAAGAAGGCCGGCGTGATGCGCGCCAAGGTGAAGGGCATCGAACTGGCCGATGCCGCTAACGAGCGCAACGCTGGTCAAGCGGGCGACGAATGAGCGCGAACGGCAACGATCCGCTCGACGACCTCCTCGGGGCGAAACGCCCCCCGAGGAATATCGACAACGCCCTGGACGACATGACGAAAGCAGCGGCGACAACCCGGAGCGCGGGTGACGCTCTCGACGAGCTCATCGCAGGGTCCGGTGCCCGTCCGCGCAGCGACGTCTCGACGTCGGAGTCCGACCGTGTGGAGACGCGGAGTCGATGGTCCCTCGCCCTCGCCCTCGCACTTGCCGGGGTCGGCCTCTCTGGGGTACTGACCGAATCGGTGGCAGCGTCACAGTTGCTCGGCAACAGCGGGCCGATGGCACTTGCCCTCGTCTGGCCGCTCGGCGGCGTGGGGCTCCTGATCATCGCTTTCATCCAGTCCCGCTATGTCGATCGCTTTGCACGTCTCGGGGTCGTTCGGTGGTTGTTCATCGCGTACGCAGCAGCCTTCGTCGTGATGCTGATTCTCTTCGCGGTCAATATCCCGCAGAAGGTGCCCGCAGCGATCGCGTGGCTGCTGGCCGACCAGATGAATTTCTTGCTTCCGCTCGTGGTGTGGACGGTGGCGGGTGACGTGTTCACCACCGGTCAGGGAGTGACGGTGTTCCCCCGGATCTCGCGTTGGCTCTTCGGCGGACAGGTCGTCGGTCTCGGAATCGCAGTGCTTGCCCCCGTGATTTTCGACCAGGGAGATATCTCACTGACTTGGCTGCTCGTCCTTCCTCCCGTGATCTGCGCGGTAACCGCTTGGATCTTGCCGAAGGCGCTTGCTACAGCAACCACCGGGCTCGGCCACCAGCGCGAGCAAAGCGCAACGGCAGCCTTCAGGGAGACAATCAAGCTGATCCGGGAGCTCCCCGCATATCGATGGATGTTCTGGGTCGGCCTGCTCGCCATCTTCGGCGGAACCATGGTGGACTTCGGCTTCCTGCACATGGCTCAGGAACGCTTCCCCGACACCGGGACGCTCCAGGCGTTCTATGCGGGAACATCACTCGTCTGCTTCGTGCTGTGCTGGCTGCTCCAGACCTTCGGAGCTGCCAAGCTCATCAATCGGTTCGGGGTCGCCAGGATCCTGCAACTGCTCCCGATCGGGGCCCTCCTCGGTACGGCGGTCCTCGTCGTGGGTGGCACCACGAGAACCGTCATTGTCGGCTCGATTGCGCTCGTCCTCTGGCGTCTTCCTCGCTGGAGTATCGACGGTTCCGCTCGGCAGGCCGCTATGGCCAATCTGCCCGACGAGCGGCGCCTCCGCTCGTCGTTTGTCATCGACATGGGCCCACTCGCGATCAGCCTCATCGTTGCATCGGGACCGATCGCGATCGCGGCCGCCACCGACAATCTCTGGATTGCCCCGCTCATCGGCCTCGTGATTGTCGTGCCCGCACTGTTCCTCAGCACCCGGACAGTCCGCACGTGGGACGACACGCAGCTCTCCTACCGCCTGAAGCGACGCAAGCGACTCGGGTGACACGCCGAACGGCAGCGCATCACGCCCCGGGCTACTCGCTGGTGGAGCCGACTGCGCGAGCAACCCACGGTTCGCTCAGGTCGAAGCGATAGTGATCGAGAAGGAACGCGGCGGAGCCGGCCTGCCTTGCCCGTTCCTCGATCAAGGTCGGGTCAATCCCGTCGGGCGGGAGCCAGAGTAGGTGGAGGGGTCTCAACTCCGAGCCTGGCCCCTGCCACTGTGGACCGACCACCGGTTCGTAGAACTCGATGCCGAAGTCCTTCAAACCGATCCACCGAAAGATCGGCACCCGGTAGCCCGGCGCCTCCCCGACGAGACCGAGCACAGGTAGACCTCCGCAGTCCCTCGACAACTGCTCGATGATCCGGCGGTAGAGCCAACCCAGCAGACGACGGCGGTCCACGGTCAACACGCCCGACTCCACTCGGAGGTATACGTAGTGCGAGAGGGCAACCTTACGGGCCACGTTCGAGTCGAAGAGGACGAAACCAGCGGTCGCCCCGTCCACCTGGACGAGCCACTGGTGGGGACGGACACCAGCGGCAGCATCTATCGCCGACGCCGCCCGCTCACGAATCATCGGGCCGACGAAAGGGTGCTCCGGGAATGCCGCAGAGTGCATCTCAGCGATGGCACCAACGAGATCGGAGTGATCTCCACCAACAACGTCAAAAACCTCGATGAGCGATCCATCGTCGGCGCGCTGGTAAACCGCCACAGGTTCACGCTTTTCAGGCAAGATCATTGCGAAAAGCCCCGCGCCGATTCGGAACCGACCTGTGCCACATCCTGCCGACTGTAACGCTTCAACACGTGCATTCCGGCACAGGCATGCGACACTGAGGCCTTAGCCAGATCGGTTCGAGGGATGGAGGAACGGAATTGGGGTTCTCGGCAGATCCTCGTTCGTGGGGTCTCGGCACCAAAATCGGCGCAACGCTCGTCGCCGCCGCCATTGTGCCGATGGCGCTGATCTCCCTCGCCGCATCACGCTCGGGCCAGGGGGCCGTGGAGAAGTCCGAACTGTCCGCGGCCGAGGGCCGCGCCGTGGTTGGCGCGTCGTCGGTGCAGCAGTACCTCCTCGGAGTCGTCGGTCGAGCTGATCAACTCGGCACCACCACCGAGGTGGTGAACTACCTGAGGAGCGGAGGGCGCACCGACACGCCACCGATCGGGGCGACCGCCGCGCAGTTCGATGTCGAGGCAGTGCTGCTGCTCAACCTCGACGGCCGCACGCTTGCCGCCTCGCCGACCTCGATCCGCGGGAAGCAGTTCGGTGACACCGACTGGTTCGCCACAAGCGCCGGTGGGCAGACCAAGGTCGGTCCCGTGCTGTACGACCCTGCCTCACGCCGCTCTTCCGTCACCGTCTCGGCGCCTGTGCGGGAACCCGGGGCCGCAGTGGTTGGGGTTGCGGCGCTGCAGGTGAGCGGACACGACGTGCTCTTTGCGCTCAACCAGGCCCCCCTCGGCCCCGGCGGTCAGGCGGTCCTCGTCAACGCATCCGGCGAGATCGTGCTCGCCCGGGACAACCGATTGCTGGGGCAGACACTCGCTGCACTCGGCCTCGACGCCCTGTCGACGAGGATTGCTGAGTCGCTATCGGGCACGCTCCCCCGCGTGAACCTGCCGGGTCGCGGCACCCAGGTGGTCGCCTGGTCCACAACGACCGGCGGGAACACTGCCATCGTTTTCCAGCCACGCGACGTGTTCCTCGGGCCGATCAACCGCCTCGCGAAAACCGCTCTGATCGCGCTCGCTGTGGTTGCACTCGTTGCCCTTGCGCTCGCGCTCCTCGTGGCCCGCCGACTCTCGCGTCCGGTCTCGGCGCTCACTGCCGCTGCAACGGCGATCGAGGCGAATACCGAGCCCGACACCGAACAACTCGCATCCCTCGGTCGCACGAAGGATGACATCGGCCGCTTGGCGCGAGTGTTCTCGAGCATGGCCGCGCAGGTGGCCGTCCGCGAACGGGCGTTGCGCGATCAGGTCGCTGCGCTGCGTGTCGAGATCAACGAGGACCGCCGCAAACAGACAGTGTCGGACCTCACCGACTCCGAGTTCTTCCGCGAACTCGAGGTGCGAGCGGCCCAAATCCGTCGAGCGATGAAGGAGGACCTGTGAGGGTTAAAGCGTTCCTCGTCGCCGCGGTGCTCGCCCTCGGGGCCACCACCGCATCATGCGGTTCGTCCGAGAACACCAGCGGATGCCGACCACGGGCCATCGCCTGGCTCGGCGCGCTCACCGGACAGGCGCGTCGGCCACCGTTCCAGAACGGCGCCGAGCTTGCGGTGTTCCGCTACAACGCAGCGCACCCCGACTGCCCCGTCGGCTATCTCGTCTTCGACTCCCAAGGAGACCCGGCCATCGCCGAGCGGCTCGCGCACACGATCGTCGACGACCCGCAGATCCTCGCCGTCGTCGGCCCTGGTTTCTCCGGCGAGACAAAGGCGGCCATGCCGATCTTCGAAAAGGCCGGTCTCCCGGTGGTCACCGCCTCGGCCACGAACCCGACGCTCGCGCAGCAGGGTTGGACCGTCTTCCACCGTGTCGTCGGCAACGACGCTGCACAGGGTCCCGCTGCAGCGGCGTTCCTCACCCTCACGCTCGGGGCGAGGCGCGTCGCGATCATCGATGACGGCGGTCTCTACGGCAAGTCGCTCGGGGACCTCGTTGCCGAGGATCTCGGCAAGCGGGGTGTCGTGGTCGCGCCACGCGGTTCGGTGGACGCCACCGGGGTCGATTACAGCGCAACGGTCGCTGCGATTGCCGACATCGGTGTCGATGCCGTGTACTACGGCGGCGTGACAGAGCCAGCAGTGCGCCTGCTCCGTCAACTGCGCGATGCAGGTATCACAGTGCCATTCATGGGTGGCGACGGCATCTTCGACCCGTCGTTCGTCTCCGGTGTAGGCGCCGGATCGGAGGGCGCATACGCAACCTGCCCCTGTCTCGACCCGGACCTCGTCGACACCGAGTCCCGCAAGGACTTCAACGCTGCCTACCGCGAGTACTTCCGGGAGTCCCCGGTTGGTTACGGGATGGAGTACTCCGACGCGGCGGGACTGATGCTTGCTGCCCTCGACTCGGGGGTTCGGACCCGTCGCGGCATGGACGCATGGATCGACGCCACCGAGACCGAAGGCATCACCAAGTCGATCTCGTTTGATGCCGCCGGCGAGGTGCGCGAAGGACCGATCTTCGTGCTGCAGGTGCAGGCCGGCCGCTTCAAGCAGGTGGCCTCGGTGCTGAACGGGCGCGTCGAGCGCCCAGAGGACTCCTGACAGCGCAACGTCTAGCATCCCGTTGGTGAAATCACCGATGTCAATCCGCTTCGCCGTCCTGCTCTCTTGCACAGCGCTTGCTGCCGCTCTCTCAACGGGCTGCGCATCCGATACACCGAATCGCCAGGCCGACGCTGCGGTACCGGTTTCCCGCACGCCCCTGTTGACCAAGGCGCGGGCCACCGTGCTCGGGCAGACGATCGTCTACCCGACGGGCACTCCCGCAGAGGTTTCCTCGGCAACCGTCACCATGCAGCCGGGTCAGGAAACGGGCTGGCACCGCCACGACGCGCCCCTCTATGTCCAGGTCCTCGAGGGCACCGTCACCGTGGAATACGACGGCGGTGTGGTGAAGGCGTACCCGAAGGGCTCGGTCTTTATGGAGGCCACCGGCACGTACCACAACGGGCGGAACCTCGGCAACGAGCCGGTGCTCCTCCTTACCGTGAGCATCGGGGCGGAGGGCATCGAGAACACCGTCGCACGTCCGTGAGCCCGGTCTAACGCGACCTCGATCTCGATCTCGACGAGGTGCGCTCGGAACACACACCCCTGCTCGTCTTCCTCCGCGGCGGGTACTGGCGACGCCTGTCCGCAGCCGACGGTTGTCTCCTGCGCCCCAGCGTGCCGTCTGCGAACTCATCACCGGTTGACGGCGGCCGTCGGCTACCCGAACTCAAACGAGGTCACGCCGAACACCCGGTTCAGGGGAATGTCCGGTTCGCCACCGAGGTACATGCGGGCACAGCCGAACGACTCCACGAGGCCACTCTCGCGAGCGAGGCCCAATCCCGCCTCGTTGGGCTCGGGTACGTCGATCTGCACCTGTTCTCCCTCGATGGCGGCGAGCAGATGCCCCATGAGGCGCTCGGCGAGGTCCGCTCGCTCCGCGAGGAACGGGCCGAAGCGGTAACCAACCCTGCACGGCCTGACCATCCCATACGCCACGAGACGCCCATCTTCGAACAGTGCACCGCCGTGAGCACCCGGCTGCTCGAGCCAGCGACGCAAGAACTCCGAACGCGGCGCGGCAACGTGCCTCTGGTCGAACGAATCGATCACCGGGAATCCGACCGCGCCCAGGGTCACGACCGACGGGTCACGAGCGCCATGTGCGGTCCCCTCCAGCCGAAGGTCTCGGTGGGCGAGCACGAAGCCACCCCGCTCGTAGAACGGCACCATCCCAAACACCCCATCCATCCCGATGCTCGCACCGGGGGCGAGCCGCCCGATCAGCCGGTCGCGGCGGTACTGCCAGAGCGAGGTGCCAACACCCGCGCCCCGAAGGTCCTGTCGTACGATGAACAGGCCCATGAAGCCGAACGCCCGGTCGTAGGACAGGATCGTGCCGCCGGCAACCAGTTCGCCGCGCTCTCGCACGGCGATGAACGCAGCCGGATCCACCGACCAAGCGATTCCCACATCTGCAATTCCGGGGTTCCAGCTCTCCTGTGCCGCCCACTCGATGAGCGTTGCCACCTCGTCCGCTCGCATCGCGCCGACCAACCGACCGGGACCGATCTCGTGCTCGTCGTTCACGGCGTCGCTCAGCCTGTGCTGGTGATTCTCGGGTGCAACTCCCCGAAGATCGCTGTCGATGCCTGTTCCGTAATCGGGGTGAGCACGATCCGCCAGTCGATCCCCTCGAACACCGTGGACAGTTCTGGCACGACAGCGAGCCCGGACGCGAGGACGTCGAAGAATCGGAGCAACTGCCGGAGCGCGTATTCCTCGCCCGGACCGATCAGCCCGATCCTCATGATCAGCTCGTTCTCGGTCTCCACCTCCGCAAGCAGAAATTGGCTCGCAAGTGCCGGGCTGGAGATCGCCGCAAGCAGACCCTCGATACGGCGCCGCCGCCACTGGCGGCCTGCGGGGTCCGTCACGCGGTGCGCCACCGAGGCGACGCCATGCGGGGTGGTGAGCGACTTGAGCCTGCGCGCGCTAGCACTGGCGCTCGCAGTTGCCTGGAAGATGCATGCCTGAACGAGGTCGTCCTTGGAGTCGAAATGTGCGTAGACCGTCGAGCGGGGAACGCCAGCACGTCGGGCGATTCGGGTGACCGTGGTTCCTGCGACGCCGGCACGCGCCATCACCTCCCCCGTGGCGAGGAGCAGTACATCCAGCTCCGGGTTCCCGGACTCCACAGCGATCCGAGCGGGGGGCAGCCAAGCGACAGGGCCGCTCAACGGCAGGGCCTCACGAGCTCGGGCCTCCTCCCACCAACGCAGGCAGAGCAGCCAATCCGGGTGGAGCGCCTCGCTCACCGATCCGTTGAGCATCGCCCCGAAATATGCTGCGATCGCGATGGCTCGCCTCGCACGCGAAGTGGCGGGATTGCCCGGGCCAACACCCATCGCCCGGAGCCATGCATCGACATCGGGAACAACCACTTCGGACAGCACGTCGCTGCGGGGGGCCAACGCGATGACAAAGGCGCCGATCCGCTCCGCAACGGGGTCGAAACTTTCCGGCACCACCGGGTCGGGATCACCGACCGCTGGATCCGACATGCGGATCGAGCGCTCGAGACCGGCAAGCACGACGCTGCGCAGGCGACGGTTCCACACCTCGACGAGCAGTTCATCGGTGTTCTCGAAGCGGCCGTAGATCGCACCGGTGCTCAGGCCCGCCTGCTCCGCAACCCTGCGCGCCGAGAGCCCGTCGATCCCGAACAGGTCAAGAACGACCACTGCGGCATCGAGGATCCGCTCGTCGTTCAGCGCGACGCGATCGCGTCTGGTTCGGGGGCCGGTCACAGGGCCGAATTGTCCCAGACTGGCGGACCCCGATCACGTCGGTGGACGATTGTTCATATGCCGGTAACGAACGATGGCCCTACGATCGGCCCGTGAGCAACTTGCATCCCGCCCTCGCCGTTCGGGGGGATCTGCTGCAGACACCCTCCCCGACCACGCTCGACGTGCAGCAGCAGGTGGTCGTTTCTGTCGCCGGGGACGGGCGCATCCTCGACGTGGATCCGGTCGAATCCGACGCAGGCAGGTCCGCTGTTGAGACGGCCGACGAGGTGGTCCACCTCGATCGCTCGCAGCGCCTGTTGCCGGGTCTCATCGATACCCACATCCATGCCCCGCAGTGGCCCCAACTCGGGACGGGTCTCGACATCGGACTCGAACAGTGGTTGTTCGAGTACACGTTCCCACTCGAGGCGCGCTACGCCGATCCATCGTTCGCCCAGTCAGTGTGGCAGGAGATGGTCCCGACCCTGCTCGCGCACGGGACCACCACAGCTGTGTACTTCGCGACGGTGCACGAGCAGGCCACGCTGCTGCTGGCCGAGACCTGCCTCACACACGGGCAGCGCGCCTACGTCGGGCGCGTAGCGATGGATCACCCGGAGGGAACTCCTGTCTGGTACCGAGACGCAGATGCGGACGCGGGATTGCGGGCCTCGGAGCGCTCCATCGAGCAGATCCGCTCGCTGCAGGATCCGCTGGGACTCGTGCAGCCCATCATCACGCCACGCTTCGTTCCCGCATGCTCGGACGCGCTGCTGACGGGTCTCGGGGCGCTTGCCGAACGGACCGGTGCCCTGGTGCAGACCCACTGCTCGGAATCCGACTGGGAACACGGCCACGTCCTGGAGCGACACGGGTGCACCGACACCGAGTCACTCCGGCGGTTCGGGCTGCTGCGGCGCGGAACCGTGCTCGCACACGGCAATCACCTCGGCGACGACGACCTGCGGCTCATCGGCGGGGCCGGGGCGGGAGTCGCGCACTGCCCGCTGTCCAACTCGTACTTCGCGGGGGCAGTCTTCCCCGCACGCCGGGCGCGCGCTCTCGGGGTCCATGTCGGCATCGGTAGCGACGTGTCGGGGGGCGCACACCCCGGACTGCTCCCCCAGTGCGCTATGGCTGTCACGGTCTCGAGGATGCTCGAGGACGGCGTAGACGCAGCAACCGACGCGTGGCGTCGGGGTGTGGCAGATTCGCGTATCGACACCGTTGCTGCGTTCCACCTCGCGACCAAGGGCGGCGCCGACCTGCTCGATGCCCCACTCGGCCTCATCGAGCCCGGACGCTCCTTCGACGCAATCGTGGTGGACCTCGACCGTCCGCTCTCGGCCCTCAGGGCCTGGGACGGAATCGACAACGAGGCGAGGATCTTCGAAAAGATCGTCCGCCTCGCCTCCCCTGCTGACATCAGCCGGGTATTCGTGGCGGGGCGCTGCGTCAGTCGTTGAGCGTGGTGCCGTACCTGATGCCGCGGTCGGCGAGCCAACGGCGATAGGCGAGACTCATCCGGTCGGCGCGCTGGTGTACCTCGCGCCGGGGGTCAATCGGCAGGCGCTTGGGAAGCTGGGACTCCACGATGTCCACGTCCTGGCTGAAGATGATCGTGTTGAAGTCGAGGAAACTCTGCAGGTCGCCGTCCGGATCGTTGATCGTGGTAAGCAGCCACACCCGGCAGGTGGTCTCCGTCTCGGGGCTCGCAACAAGCAGCAGCGAGAAGCCGCCCAGTTCGCCGCCATTCGCCTCGGTCGGCACCTTCGTGAGCGTTGCAGAGTACGGGTGAGACATTCCGTACACGTAGCCCACGTCGCCACCCTCGACCGACGTCGGGCCGGGCCGAGGCTGCCAGGCAACCACGTTGGTGGCCTCGAGACCGGTCTCGGTCACCGCAACCTCGTAGTCCCGGACCTCCGTGTGCGGAGGCTGGCCGAGGTAGTTCGCGTGCACGTACGGGAAGTGAGCGACGTCGAGGAAGTTCTCCACGATCCGGGGCCCGCAGGCGTTCATCGGCTTGGGGCCGAGGGCAACAGTGAGACCGGGCTTGTCCTCGAACGCGCCGTAGACGGGGAGATTGCGGGGGGCGGGCCCCACGCACACCCAGTACAGGTCGTACGCGCGCTGCACCCGCACCGAGGACAGCGAGCAGCCGTCCGGGATGGGCATCGTCGGGTGGGCGGGCCGGAACGCACACTCCCCCGAGGTGGCGAACTGCCAGCCGTGGTACGGGCACTGCACCCGATCGCCGTCGAAGGTGCCGAGTGACAACCTGGCGCCACGGTGCGGGCAGATGTCCTCGAACACGCCCACCACGCCGTCGGCACCGTGGACCAGCACGTAGCGCCCGTCGAGCAGCAGGAACGGGTACATCGAGCCCGGCTGAGCGTCCGAACAGTTCGCAACCGGGAACCACTCGTTGACGATCTGGTCGTCCAGCATCCGCGCAGCGGCGTTCTGGCTCATCGTGCACCCACGGGGATCTCGGCTGGCCGGAGGTTCGGCATCCGTAACCGGTGCCCTATCGCTCTTCGCGGAAGTACGGGGTGGCGAGCGCAGCCGGGGCGTCCGAGGCACGCGTCTTTCGGCCCAGTTTCGCAGCGCCCGCCGGTGCGAGGATCGCCACGAGCGTGACCACGTACGGAAGCATCGACAGCAGGAAACTCAGGTTGATCGCATCGAGGAACGGAAGCTTCCACCCGCGGGCCTGGGTGGTGGTGTCGAGCGAGATCATCGCACCGAACAGCAACGCACCGGCCACCACGCGGAACGGTTTCCATGCAGCGAAGATCACCACCGCGAGTGCCACCCAGCCGCGTCCGCGAGCGATGTCCGCGGACCACGTGGGCGTGATCGTGAGCACCATGTACGCGCCGGCCGCACCGCTGATTGCCGTGCCGAGCACCGTGTACGCGAAGCGGATACCGAGCACATTGGAGCCGACCGCGTCAGCGGCGCCGGGGCTCTCGCCTACCGCACGGACCAGCAGGCCATGCCGGGTGCGATAGAGCACGAACCAGATAATGGCCGGGAGGATCAGATACGCGATGTAGACGATCGGGTCCTGGTGGAAGAACGATTCGAGGAACTGATTCTTCGTGAAGGCACTGCCCGGATCGATCTTCTTGAACACCGAAGGGATCGGGGAACCCGTTCGGCCGTTGCCCAACTGGTTCGACAGACCCACCCCGCCCAGTGCGAGCGCGAGGCCGACCAGGACCTGATTGGCGCGGATGACCACTGTTGCAAAGGCAAAGATCGAGCCGATTACCGCAGCGGCGAACATCCCGATGAGCATCGCGAGCCACGGACTGCTCACGTTCCACTGCAGCGACGCGATCACTGCGAAGACCGCACCCACGCCGATGAGGCCCTCCTGGCCGAGGTTGAGCACACCCACACGCTCGTTGAGCATCGCTCCGGTCGCAGCGAGCACGATGACGGCCGACGCCGGGATCGCGGCCGCGACGATGCTCAGGAACGCATTGTCGATGATCGCGAACATCATGCCGACACCTCTGCCGCCGGCGCGGTGACGGCAGGCTGCTCTACCCTCGCGAGCCGGAACCTCGCCATGGTCTCGCCCACGGCGATGCCGACGAGAACCACCCCGTACACGCCGAAGATGATGTACACCGACAGTCCCTTAGTCTGCAGCGCAATGCCCGCATAGAACATCGCGGAGATGAACAGGCCCGCCACCAGCACACCGGCGAACGACGCACCGGCGAGCGCAGCGACGATGAAGCCGGACAGGCCGAACCGGTTCGAGAACCCGCCGCTCAGCGCCTGGGCACCGGGGGCACCCGTGAGCTGCAGCATGCCGCCGAACCCAGCGATGGCACCCGTGAGCAGCATGACGGTCACGATGCGACGGGGCACGTTGATGCCGGCGAACGATGCTGCGTTGGCGTTGCCGCCGATCATGTCGATCTCGTAGCCGACCCGCGTGCTGCGGAACACGAACCAGAGCACCACGGCCAGCAGCAGCGGCGCGATGAACGCAATGCTGACCGAGTTCAGCCCGGGGAACCTCGGCAGTACGGCGTCCACCGATTCGGTGGACTGGGTCACCTGTGATTTCTTGTCCCGCCAGAAACCGAGCGCGGACCAGAGCACCAGTTGCAGCGCCACGAAGTTCAGGAGCAGCGTGGTGATGATCTCGTTGACGCCCCAGTACGCCCTCGCCAGGGCGGGCACGAGGATCCATGCGGCACCGGCGATCGATGCGGCCAGGGCCATCAGGATGATCAGCAGCCAGTGCGGGGCATCGACCTTGATGCCGACGCCGACCGCTGCGAAGGCGCCCATCAGGAACTGACCGTCAGAACCGATGTTCCAGACCTTCATGCGCAGCGAGAGCGCCACACCGATTGCGCACATGAGGATGGGAATCGACTGCACCATGACGCCCTCGATGCCCCGCTGCGACCCGAAGATCGCATCGAGGCTCTGGCCGAGCAGTCTGATTGGGTTGCGGCTCGTGATGAGCAGCAGGAGGCCGCTGAGGAACAGTCCGGCGATCGCACCGGAGATCCGGTACGACGTGGAGCGCTTCGTGTTGACCTCGAGGCGACGGGCGAAGCGGAACGGGATGCTCATTGCGGCAGCAACCGGTGGCCGCTTCCACCCATGAGCAGGCCGATGCGCTCACGGTCGAATTCTGCACGGTCGAAAATCCCCATCACCCTGCCCTCGTACATCACGGCGATCCGGTCGCTCATCAGCATCACTTCATCGAGGTCATCGGAGATCATCAACACGCCGCAACCGCTGTCGCGCCGCTCGATGATCGCCGTCTGCACCTCCTTGGTGGCAAGCACGTCGAGCCCACGGGTGGGATGCGCTGCCACCAGCAGCCTGTCGGAGATCATCGACTCGCGCTTCGCCACCAGGCGCTGCTGGTTGCCGCCCGACATCTGGCCGGCCGGCATGTTGATGGACCGGGTCTGCACCCGCCCGGCGGCGACGAGTCGTTTGGCGAACTCGACCACATTGCCGCGCTTGAGGCGCATGCGGGTGGAGAGTTCCTCCGATCGGTAGTGACGCAGGATGGCGTTGTCCTTGACGGATTGCGATCCGGCCATGCCCATCCCGATCCGGTCTTCGGGGATGTGACCGACGCCTAGCTCTGCGATGTCCCGCGTACTGGCATGAGTGACATCAACCCCGTCGATGGTGATCGTGCCGGCGTTGGCACGTCGTAGTCCGGTGATCACCTCAGAAAGCTCGGTCTGCCCGTTGCCCGAGACACCGGCGATCCCGAGGACCTCGCCGGCACGCACCTCGAGGTTCACCCCGTGCAGTGCCTCGATTCCACGATGGTTCCGGGCCGAGACGTCGTTGAGCCGGAGCACGACGGACAAACCGACTTCACGGTGCTCGACCGCATAGTCGAGATCTTCACCGGTCATCAGTCGGGCGAGTTCTCTGGGCGTCGCCCCTGCAGCGTCCTTGGTGACCACGTGCTTGCCGCCGCGCAGCACCGTGATCCGGTCCGAAATCTCGATGACCTCGTTCAGCTTGTGCGAGATGAAGACGACGGTCCGCCCAGAGGCGACCAACCGGCGGATCACCACGAAGAGTTCCTTGGCTTCCTGGGCGGTGAGCACCGCCGTGGGCTCGTCGAGGATCAGCACCCTCGCACCACGTGCGAGCACACGCAGGATCTCGACCCTCTGCTGCTCGCCCACCGACAGTTGCCAGACGCGAGCAGTCGGGTCCACCTCGAGACCGATTTCCTCCATCATGCGACGGGCGCTCGCCACCAGTTTCTTCTGGGAGATCACGGCCGGCGTGTCCGGAGAGCCGAGGTGAAGGTTCTCCGCCACGGTCATCGGGGGCACGAGGCGGAAGTGCTGGTGCACCATTCCCACCCCGGCCTCGATTGCCTGCGACGGGCTGTGGAACTCGCACTCCACCCCGTCAACCACCAGCGTCCCGCCATCCGCGCGATAGAGCCCCGCAAGGATGTTGGAGAGTGTCGTCTTACCCGCGCCGTTCTCGCCGAGCAGCGCGTGAACCTCCCCCTTGCGGAGCTCGAGGTTCACAGTGTCGAGGGCGAGGACACCTCCAAAAGACTTGGAGATGCCACTCGCCTCGACAGCAACGTTGGTTGGTTCCCCCACGGGACTGACCCTAAACGATCAGGGGGTCAGAGGCCCGTAACGCCTTCCACGGCAAAGTTCACCGAGTAAGAGCCCTGGCGGTCGATGGTCTTGCCGGCGGCAAGAACCTCGGCGCCCTTGGTGTCCTTGAGCGGCCCGGTGTAGACGACGAGGCTTCCGTCCTTCAGCTTGGCGTCCACTGCCGCAACGGCGTCCTTGACGTTCTGCGGAACGGTGGGGCCCCACTCGCCGAGCGGGCAGTCGAGCAGCACGGTCTGCTTCTCGGCAACCCACGCGCCGGCGAGCAGCTGCGCGAACTGGTCCTCGTAGAAGCCCTCGAACCCCGACAGGACGAAGTTGTTGACGTACTTCGTCGGCGCAGCGGTGCGGAAGTCGAGGTTCCAGTAGCCGGTCCACACACCCTTGGCCTCGGCCTTCTGGAGGAAGGTGGGCTCGTCCATGACACCGAACAGGAACTCGACACCCTCGGAGAGGAGAGCGTCTGCGGCCTGAGCGGCCTTCTGCGGGTCGAAGAAGGTGTTCACGAGAACCACCTTGACCTCGGCTGCCGGGTTCACCGAGCGAGCACCGAGGAGCAGGCCGTTCACGTCGTTGAAGAGTGTGGCGGTCGGGAAGGCACCGATGTAGCCGATCTTGCCGCCGGGGGCGAGCAGGCCTGCCGCAACGCCGAGCATGTACGCCGGCTCGGTGTGAGCCATGTAGTAGCCGAACAGGTTCTCGGTGAACTTGTGACCGTCGCACTCGAGGAACTTGACCTTCGGGTTCTTGTCGGTCACGGTGCTCATCAGCTCGCCGTACTCGGTGTTGGCGATCACCATGTCGTTGCCGTCGGCGACGAGCTGCTCGAACAACTGCGTGGTGGACGCATCGAACCCGATGTTCGGGGTGAAGGTGGACTTGATCTTGCCGTTGAACTTGGCCTCGGCCGCAAGGCGGGCCTGATCGTGGGCCTGGGTCCAGCCGTTGTCGTCCGGCGGCCCGACGTAGACGAACGCAACCTTGGCGCTCTCGAGGCCGCCTGCTGCTGCGGTGGTCTCGGTGGCTGCTGCGGTGGTCTCCGTGGCTGCTGCGGTGGTCTCGGTGGCGGCCGTTGTGGTGCTCTCGGTGGACGACTTCTTGTCGCCACAGGCAGCCAGAATGGTGCTCAGACCAGCGACGCCAAAGGCGCCCATGGTGAGGGCACGACGCCGGCTCACGGGCTGGGTGAGGCCAGCAACGAGTTCGTTCTGCTCTGATTCGTTCACGGGAATCGAGGTCCTTTCTGCGGGGCCGGGGTCTGCGGCCATTGCGAGTGTAAGCGCGGCTGCAGAGTCGCTGTGTAAGCCGTGCGTTAACGATTTGTTTCGTCCCGGTGGGCAAACACCCAAAGTGACCGTCTGCACCCCAAGAAAGGCGAGACGCCGATCAGCCTGCGACAGACGGCACCTTGGCCATCGCCGCCGCCACGGCCTCGTCGCTCAAGTCCAGATCCACCATTTCCCCCGCCAGGAACTTCTCGTACGCAGCGAGGTCCAGGTGACCGTGACCGCACAGTGCCGTGAGGATCACTTTTTCCTCACCGGTCTCCTTGCAGCGGAGCGCCTCGCGGATGGCGGCCGCAATCGCGTGCGTCGGCTCCGGGGCCGGGACAATGCCCTCGGTCCGGGCGAACTGCAGCGCCGCCGTGAAGCACTCGACCTGCGGGATGGCGATTGCCTCGGCAAGCCCGAGCTCGTAGACGTGGCTGACGAGCGGCGACATGCCGTGATAACGGAGGCCACCGGCATGGATCGGGTCCGGGATGAACGAGTGACCCAGGGTGTGCATCTTCATCAGCGGGGTCATCCCTGCGGTGTCTCCGAAGTCATACCGGTACTCACCCTTGGTCAGGCTCGGACACGCGGACGGCTCCACGCAGCGGATCGTCGGGTTCATCCGGCCGGCAAGCTTCTCCCGCAGGAACGGGAAGGCGAGCCCACCGAAGTTCGACCCGCCGCCGGTGCACCCCACGAGCACGTCGGGTGTCTCTCCCACCTTCGCGAGCTGCAGCAGCGCCTCCTCGCCGATGATCGTCTGGTGCATCAGCACATGGTTGAGCACGCTCCCAAGTGCGTATCGGGTTTTCGGATCCGCCACGGCCATCGAAACGGCCTCGGAGATCGCAATGCCGAGGCTGCCCGGGTGGTTCGGGTCCAGTGCGAGCAGCGAGCGCCCGTACTCGGTGACGTTCGAGGGGCTCGGATGCACCGTGGCCCCCCACAGCTCCATCATGGTCCGGCGGTACGGCTTGGCGCGGTAGGACGCAGCCACCTGCCAGACCTCGCACTCCATGCCGTACTGGGCGGTGGCGAAGGCGAGCGCTGTTCCCCACTGGCCAGCACCGGTCTCGGTGGTCAGCTTCGTGATGCCCTCTTGATGGTTGTAGTACGCCTGCGGCACTGCAGTATTCGGCTTGTGCGAACCGGCAGGGCTAACGCCCTCATACTTGTAGTAGATGCGCGCCGGGGTGCCGAGCAACTGCTCGAGCCGGTGAGCGCGGAACAGCGGGCTGGGGCGCCACAGACGATAGATATCGAGCACGCCACCGGGGATGTCGACGTAGCGCTGCGTGGACACCTCCTGTTCGATGAGGGCCATCGGGAACAGCGGGGCAAAGTCGTCCGGGCCGGCTGGCTGCAGCGTTCCGGGGTGCAGCGGCGGCGGGGGCGGTGAGGGCAGATCCGGGATGATGTTGTACCACTGGGTCGGCATCTCGTCCTCGGTGAGCAGGATCTTGTGCGGTGTCTTCAGGGCCATGGCCAAAATGTAGTTCGCCCAACTAACGTCCGCTTATGGACCTTGGGGCACAGCGGTATGTCGCGGTCAGGAAGCAGTACCGCTGGCAATTCACGTTGACCGAACACTCGGGAACGGTGAAGGGCTGGTTCACGAGGGACGCCGCTGCGGACTGCGGCATCGCGCTGCGGCCCCAGCACTGAGCAGATCACGGAGCAACGATGACGACTGCCGAACAACAGGCCGACCAACAGCCCTCCTTCGACCCGGATGCCTTGCGCGAGAAGTACCGCTTCGAGCGCGACAAGCGCATCCGACAGGACGGCAACGAGCAGTACGTCGACATCAGCCGCTTCGAGCACTACCTCGACGACCCGTACGTGGAGTTGGTCGAGCGAGCGCCGCTGTTCGACGAGGTCGATGTTGCGGTGATCGGTGGTGGCTTCGGCGGACAGCTGGCGGGCGCACGACTGCGTGAGGCGGGCGTCGAGAACCTGCGCATGATCGAGAAGGGAGGCGACTTCGGGGGCACGTGGTACTGGAACCGGTATCCGGGAGCAGCGTGCGACGTGGAGTCGTACATCTACCTACCGCTGCTGGAGGAACTCGGGTTCATGCCCGCCCAGAAGTACACGCCCGCCCCGGAGATCCTCGCCCACAGCAGGGCCATCGGCGAGCACTTCCGCCTCTACGAGAACGCTCTGTTCCAGACCGAGGTCACTTCGGTTCAGTGGGACGACAGCGAGAAGCGCTGGGTCATCGGCACGAATCGCGGAGACGCGATGCGAGCGCGCTTTGTCGTGATGGCGAACGGGCCACTGCATCGACCGAAGCTGCCCGGTATCCCCGGCATCGAGACGTATCGAGGTCACTCGTTCCACACGTCCCGCTGGGACTACGGCTACACCGGTGGTACTTCCGAGGGGAACCTCACCGGACTAGCCGGCAAGCGCGTCGGCATCATCGGAACCGGGGCAACCGGTGTGCAGTGCATCCCCCATCTCGGCGCGGCGGCAGAGCACCTCTACGTCTTCCAGCGCACACCCTCCTCGATCGACGTGCGCAACAACCGTCCTACCGACCAATCGTGGGCTACGACGCTCGAGCCGGGCTGGCAGAAGCGACGCATGGAGAACTTCAACAACCTCGTGTCCGGCATCCTCGAACCCGAGGACCTGGTGAGCGACGGCTGGACCGACATCATCGGCAAGCTACTCACGATGACCAAGTCTGGCCAGCGCGAACTGCTCGGCGGCAGCATCGGGAGCACCATCGAACTTGCGGACTTCGAGAAGATGGAGCAGATTCGCTCTCGCGTCGACACGCTCGTCGCGGACCCGCAAACGGCAGAGATGCTCAAGCCGTACTACCGGCAGTTCTGCAAGCGGCCCTGCTTCCACGACGAGTACCTCCAGACCTACAACCGGCCGAACGTCACGCTGGTGGACACCGACGGCAAGGGTGTAGAGCGCATCACCGAGACCGGCATCGTGGCCAACGGTGTGGAGTACCAGGTCGACTGCCTCATTTATGCGACCGGCTTCGAGGTGGGCACCGACTACACACGGCGATCCGGCTACGAGGTGCACGGCCGCGAGGTCTCACTTACAGAGCGCTGGCGGGACGGGGCGATGACCCTGCACGGCATGCACAGCAATGGCTTCCCGAACCTGTTCATCATGAGTCCCGCCCAATCGGGCTTTACGGTGAACTACCCACACGCGCTCGCCGAGCAGGCGCGACATCTCGCCTACGTCGTCGATCATGCGCTCACGAACAACATCTCGACGGTCGAGGCCGATGCCGGAGCAGAAGCCGAATGGGTGCAGACCATCGAGGAGATGGCTCTGTTCAACCTGAAGTACCTCGATGCCTGCACCCCCGGCTACTACAACAACGAGGGAAAGCCCGCAGAGAGCCGTCTGCGCAACTCCAGCTACGGCGGCGGCTCGCTCGCGTTCTTCCGCATTCTCGAGGACTGGCGCTCTGAAGGCTCGCTGTCTGGGCTGCGGCTGGGCTGAGGCCCGACGCGGGTTCCCCGTAGCGCCGCCGACGCCGGGCCGCGGCACAATGCAGGGCATGAAGAAGCCCGCAGCGCTCATGGTTGCCTCGGTCAACGTCAACGGCTTGCGTGCCGCCAGTGCGAACGGGATGGCAGGGTGGTTCGCGCACCGCAAGCCGGACCTCGTCACGATGCAGGAGGTCCGCGCGCCGGACGCCCTCGTGCCCGGCCTCGTCGAGACCCTGGGCGGCAGCGGCTGGCACGTAGCCCACGCGGAGTGCTCGGCGAAAGGTCGGGCAGGTGTGGCGGTGGCCTCCCGACGACCGATCGTCGGCACGCGTACCGGCGTGCGGGGTGGCACGGGTGGCGATGACGGATTCGACGACTCCGGTCGCTGGGTGGAGGTCGACATCGAGACCGCCGACGGGCGAGGCCTCACGGTCGTGTCCTGCTACGTCCACACCGGAGATGCCGAGGTGCCCTCGCGCATGAGCGAGAAGCTTGCCTTCCTGGGTGCCATGTCGGCGCGTCTCGGGGCGCTGAGCGCGGACGGCCGTCACGTTCTGCTCACCGGCGACCTCAACGTTGCGCATCGCGAGGTCGACATCAAGAACTGGAAGGGCAACCTGAAGAAGGCCGGCTTCCTCCCCGAGGAGCGTTCGTGGTTCGACCAGATGTTCGCGGCGGGTTGGGTGGACGTCGGCCGGGCCCTCGGCGGGGACGGGCCCGGTCCGTACTCGTGGTGGTCGTGGAGGGGCAAGGCCTTCGACACCGACGCAGGCTGGCGAATCGACTATCACGTTGCCACGCCGGACCTTGCTGCGGCCGCACGGGATGCAGTGGTAGACCGGGCACCGTCGTATGCCGAGCGCTGGTCCGATCATGCCCCCGTCGTCATCTCGTACGGGATCTGATCCGCTCGATGGGCACGGATTGTTCACCATTGGTGAAGTGCAAGCACTCTGCGTGGTTGCCTTAGCACGGAGCGCTTGTTGATTCATTCTTGAGGGTGTAGAGTTCGCGGCGTGAAGCGTGTACGGGGACTCATAGCAGCGGGCATCGCGCTCGTTTCGCTTGTCGCTGCGATGCCGTCAGCCTCTGCGGTTTCTACCACCGTCACCTCCGGCAAGATCAGTTGCTACGTCGAGGCGAAAACGCCCGCGTACGTAAAGTCGTCGACAGGCGTGGTGACCGTGACCGGAGCCTTTCGCCTCACCTGTAAGACCACGAGCACGAGCACGAGTATCAACGTCACGGTTGCGCCGAGCGTCGTCGAGCTCGACGCCGACAGATTCGGCAAGTTCACGGTCATCGACACCAGGACCGAGCTTGCTGAGTCGAGTTCCATCGTGACCTACAGAGTCGGATCCGAGTCGTACAAGGACCTCACCACGAAGTCGTTCACGTGTGTCAACACCGACACTGCAACGACGAACGATCCCGAGGAACTCTCCACACGCGTCAAGGTGAGCATCGTCGGCGGAACGTGGTCGACGTACGACCTGTCTGCATACCTCTCCGCTCCCTGTTGAGCCGCGGCACGTCCGGTAACCCACCAACACGACGACTAGGGCCATGAAAATTCCCCCGCGTTCTGGGTTGCAGCGAGCGGGGCTCACCGTGTTGCTGTGCGTTGGCTCCGGATTCCTGGGTGTGGACCGTTGGGACTCCCGAGTGGACATCGCCCTGGTAGCCGTGGCATTCGTGCTCGGCTGGATCCCCGGCGCGCTGTGCCTCACCACGCTCGCTGCGTCCCACTTCATCCAGAACCACAGCGCATTGGTTGACCTGGGCTCGTTCCTCGTCGTCGCGGCCGGGGGACTGCTGGCCGGAACAGCGCTTCGTCGACGCCATCCGACCAGTACCCCGATGCGACGCGCTGCACTCAGTTTCCCGGTACTCGCCGTACTCGCTGCCGCGATTGCCGCCGTGCAGACCGCCATCCAGTCAGCGGGGTTCTCGCCATCCACGTGGGGCACTGAGTACCTGCACACCGCTGTTGGACTGCTCGCAGCTGCCGTTGTCGTTGCCTTCCCGTGGCCCGGCCTCGAGGGATCCCCGCTCTGGGCGCCCGCGCTAGCACTCTTCGTGTCGTTCCTCGTGGTTGTACTCACGCTTGCCTCATGGGACCGTCAGGACAGCAAGGCACTCCGGAAGGCTGCAGAGGCGACGGCGTTCTCGTTCAACACGAACATCTCCGACGAGATCAACGTGCTCGCAACAAAGGCGAACACCTCGAACGAGGTCCACTTCGATCCAGCGACATTCGCCGACCTCGTCCAGACCGTGGTCTACGGCCACGACCCGATCACCGCTGCAGCACTCGTCGATGCCCGGCCCGGTAGCAACCCCGAGGTGCTAGCGGCCCTCTCGGACTACGGGCAGGTGTTCGAGGAGTCCCTCAGCGTCTGGCTGGCCGCACAGACCGGCGCAGAGTTCAGGCGACTCGTCAGCAGCGGCAGCACCGTGCTCCTGGACCTCGTCACGTTCGCAACCCCTTCCGGCGAGTTGCACCCACAGATCGTCTACGCAGCGCCGCTGACCCCGGGCGGACTCTTCGATCCCGAGCGGCCGAGGCTGCTCGTGGTGACGGTGTCGATACCGATCATCGTTGCGCGTGCGCTCTCGCCTTCCACTACCGCATCCGACGAAGTTGCACTGACGCTCTACGACATCAGCAGCACCGAACCGCTACCCATCTGGACCACCGCCACCTCGGGATCCAGCACCGCAGTTGAATCGATCAAGGATCTCGTGCCGAGGGGTGTGCCCGGCACGGCCAGCGCAGAACTCATGGTGGATAGGTTCTCGCTTGAGATGGTCCTGCGGCGCGGCGAGCGCTTCGGCACACCGATCACCACCCGACGGCTCTTCCTGATCGTCGAGTTGCTGGCCGGCATCGGGATGTTCGTGCTGCTGCTCCAGGTTGGACACAACAGTGCCCGGCGGGAAGTGGACCGCCGCCGCCGAGAAGCCCTCCTCGCGGCGGCTCTGCAAGGAGCCCCCGGGTGGACGGCGATCATCGACTCCGACGACCGTGTGCTCGTGGGGAACAACCACACCACCAGGGCTCCCCCCGGGAGCCTCGTCGTCGACACGCCGATCTGGGCACAGGACGAGGCGACCACCCACAAGGTGCTCAGCCTCCTGAACAACGCTCGGCAGGGTCACGCGGACTCGATCACCATCACAATCACCCCGCCGGAAGCGGCAGACCTGCAGTCGCTACGGATCTACGAGGTGTTCGCCCACCTCATCGCCGACGCTGCCCACGAAAACCTCGTGTTCGTGCAGTGCATCGACGTGACCGAGCGGCGCGAGATCGCGATGCGAACTGCACAGGCAGAGCGCATGGAGTCGATCGGAGTGCTCGCCGGCAGCCTCGCGCACGACTTCAACAACTTGCTCTTCATCACCCAGGGATACCTGCAGATGATGGAGCGCCAGCCCGCCGTCGTGAACGATCCGCAGTTGAACCGCTTCGTCGCCAAGGCATCGGACGCAGTCCACCGTGGCGCCACCATCGCCAAGTCCCTGCTTGCGGTCGCGCGCAGTCAGCCGATGACCTCGGTATCAATCAACATGAATCAGTTCATCGCAGACCTCAATCCGCTCCTGCAGCAGGCGCTCAGCGACTCGCCGGGAATCCGCCTGCACACCGAACTCGTCGGGCCGGACCTCGACGTGGACGTCGACCCGGGCCGTCTCTCCAGCGCCGTCCTCAACCTCGTGTTCAACGCACGAGAGGCCATGGGGCTTGGCGGTGACCTGACGATCTTGGCCGAGCGAACTCGGGCCACTAACCCCGCGGGTGACGTGCAGGACGTTGTGGCCCTCTCTGTACGCGACACGGGTACGGGCATGACCCCGGAGGTTGCAGCCCGCGCGTTCGAGCCGTTCTTCACCACGGGCAAGATCGGCAAGGGAACCGGATTGGGTCTTGCTGCCGTGTACTCCTTCGCCCAGCAGAGCGGCGGGTGGGCAACGATCGACACCCGCGAGGGATCGGGGACGACGATGTCTCTGTACCTGAAGCCGGCCGTTCCACACCCGGATCACGCCCCAGCAACCCTCCCGGTTGCGCTGACGAGGCTCCGGGCCCTCGTGGTAGACGACGAGGAGTCGCTCGCGGACCTCGTGGGCGTCTGGCTCTCCGAACTGGGCTTTGAGACCCGCAGGGCAACGGACAGCGCCACGGCTCTGGAGATCGCCAAGGAGTTCCAGCCCCACCTCCTGCTCTCGGACTCCAACCTCGGCGAGGCGATCGACGGTGCCGAATTGGCAGCGCGGATCACCTCGGACCTGCCAACCTTGGTGACTGTGTTCATGACCGGCTTCAGCGATCGCCTCCGTGCCCTCGAGACCGTCGGTGCCCTGACCCTCGTCAAGCCGTTCTCCAAGGATGACCTGAACGCAGCGCTCATCAAGGTGCTCGGTGCCCGGCTCGCAGCCAGCGCCCCGACAGGAGCCGGCCCGCTGTGACCGAGCCGCAGCCCAGCAGCCGTCTGCTCGTGATCGACGACGATGCTGCCGTCGCCGAACTCCTCGGCGACATTGCGTTCGGGCACGGGTTCGAGACCGACATCGCAACCACCCCTGCAGAGATCGACAGGCTCGCCGGAATCGGTCACGACCTCGTGCTGCTTGACCTCACGCTCGGCGACACCGACGGTCTGCAGGTCATGCGGCTGCTCCGCAAGCGTCAGCCCGGTGTCGCACTCATCCTGCTTACCGGGGCGGACCGCACCGTGCTCGCCTCGGCCCAGCGCGTGGCCGAACTGAGCGGTTTCCGTGTGCTTGGTGCCTGCTCCAAACCGGTAGACATCGACGAGCTCGGGCGCCTCTTCGAGGAGTCCAAGCAGGCGGTCGTCAAGGACGACACGGGAGCCATCCGCCGCCTGAGCGACGTGGCGATGAACGCCATCGATGAGGGTCAGGTGCACCTGCTGTACCAGCCGAAGGTGGACCTCGCGTCCGGGGCCATCACCGGCGCCGAGGCACTGGTGAGGCTCAGCGTTGCCGGATTCGAGACGGTGTCACCCGGCACCTGGATCCCCTTCATCGAGGCCACCGGGCGGAGCAGGCGCCTGCTCAACCTGGTGCTCGAGCGTGCGGCAGACGACCGCAAGAACTTCGCCGCACTCGCCGCGCTCGGCGAGATCTCGATCAATCTCTCGGTGCTCGACCTCGAGGACCTCACCCTGCCCGACCACATCCGATCGGTGCTGTCAGCAAGCGGTGCACCCGCCGGCTGGACCCTCGAGATCACCGAATCCGCCGAGACCGGGCAGCTCACCGACGCCCTCGACGTGCTTACGCGCTTCCGTCTGCTGGGCTTCCGTCTCGCGATGGACGACTTCGGCACGGGTAGCTCCACGTTCGAGCGGCTCCGCATCTATCCCTTCAACGAGTTGAAAATCAACCGGCTGTTCGTCCACACGGACCGCGGCGGCCTCGAGCACACGAGGGCCATGCTCCGGGCCGCCGTCGACCTCGGCGAGGCACTCGAGCTGAAAGTGGTGGTGGAGGGTGTGGAGTCCGATGCCGAGTTGTCGCTCGTCAACGAGGTCGGTTGTGACGCTGTTCAGGGCTATTTGGTGAGCCGACCGGTAGCGGCGGACCAGTTCGGGCTCGCTCAGGCGGACTGGGACCGACGAAGGTCACAGCCAGTCTGACCTGCCCGGCTAGGCGTATGGCCCGATCGGTTCACTACGATCAGCGGCACAGCTACCCGAAAGGAGCCACATGGTTGGGGGCGCACTGAAGTCGGCCAGCATGGACGACTTCGACCTGAGGATGTCCACCAAGGTCGAACCACTGTACGAAGCGGTCAAGGCATTCATCCGCGACGAGGTCGAGCCGATTACCGAGGAGTTCTACCGACTCGGCGAGAACCGTACCGAGCGCTGGAGCTGGGCACCCGGCCAGCTCGAGCTCCTCGACGGAGCGAAGTCAAAGGCAAAGGCATCGGGGCTCTGGAACTTCTTCCTCCCGAACGCCGACACCGGCGAGGGTCTCACGAACCTCGACTATGCCTACATCGCCAACGAGCTCGGCAAGAACCGTCTGGCCTCGGAGTGCCTCAACTGCTCCGCACCAGACACGGGCAACATGGAAGTCCTCGAGCGTGTCGGCACGCCCGAGCAGAAGGCACAGTGGCTCGAGCCGCTGCTCCACGGAGAGATCCGTTCCGCGTATGCCATGACGGAGCCCGGCGTGATGTCGTCCGACGCGAAGCAGATCGGCACCATTGCGGTGCTCGACGGCGACGAGTGGGTCATCAACGGCGAGAAGTTCTACATCTCGGGTGCGGGCGATCCCCGCTGCAAGATCATGATCACCATGGTCAAGACGAACCCGAACGCTGACACGTACAAGCAGCAGTCGCAGATCCTCGTCCCGATCGATGCCCCCGGTGTGGAGATCGTCGGGCCGATGCACGTGTTCGGCCAGGACGATGCACCGCACGGGCACATGCACATCAAGTTCACCGATGTGCGCGTACCCAAGTCGAACATCCTCTGGGGCGAGGGCCGCGGCTTCGAGATCTCGCAGCTCCGCCTCGGGCCGGGACGTATTCACCACTGCATGCGCTCCATCGGTTCGGCCGAGCGCGCCATCGAGATGATGGTCGACCGTGGTCTCAACCGTGAGGGCTTCGGCAAGAAGCTCATCAACCTCGGCAAGAACATGGAAGTCATCTCCCGTGCTCGCATCGAGGTCGAGGCGATGCGCCTGATGGTGCTCCGTGCCGCCAAGGCGATGGACACCCTCGGCAACGCAGAGGCACGCGTGTGGGTCAGCGCCGTCAAGGCGATGGTGCCGGAGAAGTGCTGCGACATCATCAACGAGGCGATCCAGATGCACGGTGCCGCAGGCATCTCGCAGTGGTTCCCGCTCGCCGAGATGTGGCACGGCCAGCGCACGCTTCGTCTGGCGGACGGCCCCGACGAGGTTCACCACCAGGTGGTGGCCCGCGCCGAGGCCAAGAGCCGTGAGGCCGAGAAGGCAGCCGGCAGCAGCAACAGCCACCGCGGCTCGCTGTTCACCGGCTCCAGCTAAGCCAAAACCCTGAGCGTTCTGGGTCGATTCCCGGTTGGTCTTCAGCCGGGAGTCGACCCAGAACCTGTTTTCCGGACGGTTGCACACCGTCGTTCCCCGTCAGTGATTGATCGATGCCTCCATGTCCAACCGCCGCACCAACGCAATGATCGTCCGTCTCGCCCGCAAGCACGGGTTCGAGACCTTCGACGATCTGCATGCCTGGTCGATCGCGGACCTCGACCGTTTCTGGTCCGAGGCGAGCGAGTTCCTCGGTGTCCGGTGGCACGACTACCCGACGGCAGCGCTCGCGGACCGCTCGATGCCCTCGGCCGCGTGGTACCCCGGTGGCACGCTCAACTACGCCGAGCACGCTCTCGCCCGCGCAGCGGTGGCGCCTGACGACATCGCCGTCATCGAGCACAGCCAGACGCGTTCGCCCCGCACGCTCACCTGGGCGCAGTTGGAGGACCAAGTGGCGCGCTGCGCGGCCGGTCTCGAGGCGCTCGGAGTAACCGCTGCGGACCGAGTGGGGTCCTACTCGCCGAACATCGTCGAGACCCTCGTAACGTTCCTCGCCACTGCCACGCTCGGCGCCGTGTGGTCCAGTTGCGCACCAGAGTTCGGGCCGAGGGCCGTGATCGACCGCTTCGCTCAGTTCGAGCCCACGGTGCTCGTCCACGTCGACGGCTACCGATACGGCCCGAAAGAGATCGACCGTCGCCTCGAGGTCACCGAGATCCTCGAGCACCTCCCGTCGGTCCGCACCACCATTGCCGTGCAGTACCTCGGCGCCGGTCCCGACGAGTGGTCCTCGCTGATCGGTGAGGCACGTCACGAAGGCTTCGCACCGGTCGGTTACGAGACGCCGATCTACGTGCTGTACTCCTCCGGCACAACCGGGCTCCCCAAGCCCATCGTGCACAGCCACGTCGGCATCACGGTCGAGCACCTCGTCGTCCACGCACTGCACACCGACATCACCCCGGCAGACCGGCTGTTCTGGTTCACCACCACCGGGTGGATGATGTGGAACTTCCTGGTGTCAGGCCTGCTGGTCGGCAGTTCGGTCGTGCTGTTCGACGGAGACCCCGCTAGCCCGGGCCTCAACACCCTGTGGGACGTTGCGGAACGGTCGCAGACCACGGTGTTCGGCGCGTCGGCGGGCTTCTACATGAACTGTCGCAAGGCAGGGCTCGAACCCCACCGCGGACGGATCTGGCAGGTCGGCTCCACCGGTGCCCCGCTCCCGGTCGAGGGATTCGAGTGGCTGGAGTCGGTGATGGGACCGGACGTCATCATCAACTCGATCTCCGGCGGCACCGACATCTGCAGTTGCTTCGTCGGCTGGAACCCGATGGTGCCGGTGGTGAACGGCGAGATCCCCGGACAGGTTCTCGGCCGGGAGGCCGCCGCGTTTGACGAGGACGGCAACCGGTGCGCCACCGGTGTGCAGGGCGAACTCGTGATCACCACACCCATGCCCTCGATGCCGCTCGGCTTTCTCGGCGACGACGACGGCTCGCGCTACCGCAGCGCCTACTTCGACCGGTACCCAGGTGTGTGGTGCCACGGCGACTGGATCACCTTCACCGAGCACGGTGGATGCGTCATCTCCGGGCGATCGGATGCCACGCTGAACCGTGGCGGGGTACGACTCGGGTCCGCCGAGTTCTACACGGTGGTGGAGGCACTCCCCGAGGTGGTCGACAGTCTGGTCGTGCATCTCGAGGACGGCGATCTCGACCGGCTGTACCTCTTCGTGCAACTCCGCGACGGCATCGACCTCGACGATGCCCTAAGGGCCAGAATCCGCGCTGAGCTGCGCTCTGCGCTGTCGCCGCGGCACTCCCCCGACGTCATCGAAGCGGTGCCGCTCGTGCCACGCACACTGTCGGGCAAGAAGCTCGAGGTTCCGGTCAAGAAGATCCTCTCCGGGCAGCCCGCAGACCGGGTGCTGAGCAGCGAGTCGCTCGCCGTTCCGTCGGCGATCGACTGGTTCGTCGCCTACGCGTCCCAGTAAGCACTCGTCCTCGGTCCCGAGAATGCACGGGAGTGCGCCTTACTTTCCGCCCTTGAGGATCGAGTCGAGGTCGAACCCGGCCAGTTGGCGGTACTGCGCAGCCACCACCTCGAGTTCGCCCGGGGCGAACACCTCGTTCACGTCCGTGAAGCCGCTCGGCGCCCGCTGTTCGGCGAGGTCCATGACCCGTTCGGGGCCGTGCTTGCGATTCGAGAGCACGATCTGAGACGTACGCGGCCGACGCTCTGCCTCGTAGCGGGCGAGGCCTGCCGCAACGCCATCCTGAACGAGCGCGTCCGCGAGCACCAACCCGTCGACGATCGCCTGTGACGCACCGTTCGAGCCGATCGGGTACATGGGGTGGGCCGCGTCGCCCAGCAGAGTCACACTGCCGAACGTCCATCGGTCGAGTGGGTCGCGGTCGATCATCGGGAACTCGAACGCGGTATCCGTCTGGCGGCACATCGCCGGGATGTCGAGCCAGTCGAACACCCAGTCCTCGAAGTGCGGCATGAAGTCGTTGAAGTTCCCCCGTCGGTTCCAGTCCTCGCGACTCGTCATCCCGAACGCGCGGCGGTCCAACTCGGCGATCCAGTTGACGGTGCACATTCCATCGTCACCGACCTCACTGAGCGGGTATGCCACGAACTTGTGCGGCAGATGGCCGGCCATGAACATCGACCGGCCCGTGAGGAACGGCTTCCAGCGCGACGTGGCGCGCCACAGGATGTCACCCTGCCATGACGGCGGGCCCTCGTCCGGATAGAAGTGCTGCCGGATCGCCGAGTGGATACCGTCCGCACCCACGAGCACGTCTGCGGTTTCGGTCACCGTGCGGTCCGCCACGCGGTCGAGCACCTCCACCATTACCCGACCGCTCTCGTCCTCGCGGAACGTCTGCACGGCGTGCGCGTTGAGCACCGCGGCATCGCCGAGCCTGCGCCGGGCCTCGGCGAGGAGCGCCATGTGGAGGTGGCCGCGGTGCACCGAGAGCTGCGGGATCGGGTACCCGGCAGCGAGCCCGCGGGGCTCTCGCCAGATCAACTGTCCGAACCTGTTGAAGAAGCACAACTCTGCCGTCGGCACACCCAACGGGAGCACGACGTCGAGCAGGTCGAGCCGCTGCAGGTGTGCCATCGCGTGCGGGAGCAGGTTGATGCCCACACCGAGCGGCTGCAGTTCCACCACCGATTCGTAAACCTGCACGTCGATGCCACGTGCGTGGAGCGCCATCGCTGCCGTCAACCCACCGATGCCGCCCCCGGCGATGATCACTCGCATACGGGCATCCTGCCACCGGGACCGCCGACGAGGCGCACCGATACGCTCAGTGCGTGGAGCCACCCCTCGTCTCGGTGGTCCTCCCGGTGTTCAACCGGCAGGACGTCATCGCCGACGCGCTGAAAAGCGTGCTGGACCAGACGTACACGGACCTCGAGGTCATCGTGGTCGACGACGGCTCCACCGATGCCACGCTGTCCGAGGTTGCCCGAATCGCCGACAGCCGCGTCAGGGTGATCCAGAACAGCAGTGCACGCGGGGCCGGCAACGCGCGCAATACCGGGATCGCACTCGCAACAGGCCGGTACCTCGCCTTCCAGGACTCCGATGACTGGTGGCACCCCGAAAAACTCGCCGTGCAGATGCACACGCTCACGGCACCCGGCAACGACCGGATCGCGGCCGTCGGCAGCAACTGGCGCCTCATGGCCGACGCGGCATCCAGCCC
>WLJO01000018.1 GCA_009701715.1 Actinomycetota bacterium | reverse complement strand
CTTCGCTGACGGGGGGCCGGACCGAAAGGTCCGGCCCCCCGTTCGTTTTGTTCCTGCGCTCCGCGTGCGCGGGGTGCACCGTGTGAGGACGTGTCAGCGCACGAGTTCGATACGGCGGCCTTGATCGTCCCATTGAGGGTCCTGAGGAAGCCGGGTGATTGCTTTGCCGGCGATCCTGCGGGCTGTCCAGAGCAAGGCTGCTGCGTTGAGGAGATGACGGAGCGAACTACCTCGAGGTGGCTGGGCCATCGCAAGCGCACGCAGTCCCGGAAGGCGGTCCTGGAGCAGGGCCAACCGTTCCGCCGGGCCATCGCTCCAGAAACTTGAAGTGGACGCGGCTCGGTCGGCGTTGAGGAGCAGGATGCTGAGGTCGGGGTTCCCGGAAAATATCCGGCGCTGGTGATACGCCTGAACCTCGGTGTCAACCTCGCGGATCCACCGGAAGCGTCGGTAGGCGAGCGGGGTCAGCCATGGCTCGAGCGCCTGCGCCTTTGTCATATTGGGCGCGTACAGGGCATCCCGGCTCGGCACCCGTGGGATCGCGATGCGTTGGGGCCAGCCCAACAGGTCCCGGGCATCGTGGTCGCACGAGCGGTATCCCCCGAACGGTTTGTCCGGGAGGCCGATCGGTGCGTCGATCACGATGTAGAGGAACGACGGGCGATAGTCGATCACGTCGGCAAGCGACTCGAGGACAAAGGGCTCCTCGGGCACGATCGTGGCGGTGAAGAGTCGGGCCGGCTGGACCAACCATCCGCCCGGACACGGCACCACACCGGCGAGCGGTTTGTAGGGGAGCGGCGGAGGCATGTCGGGTCAGGGGCGCTCGGTCAGCGCCGGCCGCCGAGGGGCACCTGACCCGCCCGCGCGAACCGGGGGTCCTGGATCTCCTTCGGGTACTGGCTCAGGCTGATCGCCTCTTCATAGGTGATGAGCCCGGCGCTCAGCACCGCGTTGATCGAGGACTCGAGCGTCTGCATGCCCTCGGCGGCACAGGTGGCAATCACGTTGCGGATCTGGCGAGTCTTTCCCTCACGGATGAGGTTGCGCACGGCGTCGTTGGCGAGCAGCACCTCGTACGCGCCGACACGGCCCTTCCCGATCCGCTTGGCGAGCCGCTGGCTCACGACGCCCTGAAGCACCGAGGACAACTGCGTCTGGATCTGGTCCCGGCGCTCGGCCGGGTAGGAGTCAACGATGCGGTCGATGGCCTGGGCGGCATCGTTGGTGTGCAGCGTGGCGAAAACGAGGTGACCGGTCTCGGCGAGGGTGAGGGTGATCGAGATCGACTCGAGATCCCGCATTTCGCCGAGGAGGATGACATCCGGGTCCTCGCGCAGCGCCGCACGCAGCCCATCCTCGAAGGTGCGCACGTCGGTGCCAACCTCGCGCTGGCTGACAAGGGCAGTGCTGTGGCGGTGCACGTACTCCACCGGGTCCTCGATCGTCAGGATGTGACACGGACGGTTCTGGGCGATGCGGGAGATCAGAGCGGCTTGGGTCGTGGATTTACCCGAACCCGTCGGCCCCACGAACAGTACGAGACCGTACGGAAAGTTCATCACCCGCTGGACACCGGCCGGAACGCCCAATTCCTCGAGCGTGGGGATGTAGCTCTGGATGGCGCGAAAGACCGCAGAGGGGTAGCCGCGCTGGTGGAACGCGTTGACGCGAAAGCGCGAATCGTCGTCGAGCGCCACCGAGTAGTCCACCTGACGATCGTCGATGAACCTTGTCCAGAGCTCGTCGTTGAGCGAGGAGCGCAGCATCCGGTTCAGACGGTCTGCGTCCATCGGGGGTTCCCCCTCGATCGGTAGCAGCGTGCCGTCGATCCGGGCGGAGGGCGGAACCTCAACAGTGAGGTGGAGGTCCGAGCCGTGGTTGGCGATGAGGTAGTTGAGCAGCCGCTCCAATTCGGGGTCCAGTCGGTCCCCCGTTGGGGCCAATGACGGTTTGGGGGGTGTCCAGCTGTCGAGGGAACGATCCGGCTGTGGGGTGCCCGCGGCTGCCCGGTAGAGCAGCGAGAAGTCGTCCTCGGGCGCGTCGACAACAGGTCGGCCCGGCTGATGGGCGTGGGGTTGTCCGTCAGCGTTCATCAATACTCCTAGGCTGCATCGCAGTGTTCGTGACCTTGCTCGTAGTGCTCGGCGTTCTTTCCGGCTCGTATCTCGGCGTTGTTGCCGACCGTCTGCCCCGTGAGGAGCGCACCAGCACCGGCCGCTCCCATTGTGACGCATGCGGGGCGGCACTCCGGTGGTTCGAGCTCATCCCGATCCTGTCGTGGCTGGTGCAGCGGGGTCGCTGCCGTCGGTGCGGGGCGTCCATCACGTGGGCGCCGCTCCTCATGGAGATCCTGACGGGCACCCTGTTCGGGGCAATGGGGGCGCGGTTCGGTTTCCACCTCGAGACCGCTGCCTTCGTGGTGCTGGTGGGCGTGCTGATGCCGCTCGGCCTGATTGACCTGCGGACCAAGCGTCTTCCCCGTCAATTGATCTACGTGGCCGGCGCGCTCGGAGCGCCACTGCTCGTTGTTGCGGCGCTGATCGCGGACGAACCACAACGGATCTGGTGGGCGGCGGTCGGTGGCGGTGGGGCCCTTGCGTTCTTCCTCGCGCTCTATCTCGGTTGGAGCGGCGGTATGGGTGACGGCGATGTTCGTCTCGCCGGACTGCTCGGCATGTACCTCGGGTGGATCGGGCTCTCGCACGTGCCGATCGGTCTGTTCCTCGGCTTCCTGCTGGGCGCCGTCGTCGGGGTGGCGTTGATCGCCCGCAATGGCGGTGATCGCAAGACGGCCATCCCGTTCGGTCCGTTCATGGCGATGGGCGCCGTGGTCACGGTTCTCTGGGGCCGCAACATCGTGCATCTCTGGCTGGGGCACTGAGTACGGACGCTTCGGAGTGACCGCTGACGCGGTCATTGCACTTCCCAGGTGTTCACGGCGTACGCGCCGTTCTGGTTCACCTGCACGATGGCGATCGAGGACTCTCGCCCGCTCGAGCGTGACTCGATCCGGAACACCCGTTGGACGACGGCTTCGACAAAGCCGATGGGAACGGTTTGCAGGCCGGTTGCCCGGGCATCGGTCACGTCGAACTGGGCAGCGAGCACCCCACCGGTCATGCGCACATCCAGTCCGGAAGGGTTGTTCACCCGAAGCCTGCCCTGGGGGATGCTCACATAGCCCGGAATGAGGATGCTCGACGATGACGAGTTCGCGAGGTCGATCTCGACGACAGCGGTTGGCTGGTACAGCGCGCCGACGACAGGGGGAGTGCTCGGGATCGCCGATGCCCCAGCCGTTGGGGTCACCGCAGCGCTTGCTGCTGAGGCCACCGAATCACCGGCGGCGTTCGTGGCGACCACCGTGAACGTGTACGCCGTCCCATTCGTCAGGCCGAGCAGGTCGCACCGAAGCGTAGGAGGGGGCGAGGTTGCCACCGAGAGCGAGCAGGCAAGGCCTCCCGGCGATGAGGTGACGCGGTAGGACGTCACCGGAGCGGTCGTTGTGGCTGCAGCGGTCCAGGACACGCGGGCCGCCCCGGCGTACGCAACAGCGGTCGGCGTGGCAGGCGCAGTCGGAACGGCCAGCGCGGTGCTCGATACTGCCGGGGTGATGGCCGACGAGGCCGACGAGGCTGACGAGTCACCGACCACGTTGCTGGCGACGACCGAGAAGGTGACGGCCGAACCGTTCGCGAGGCCGGTGACAGCGCACGCCGTGGACCCCGAGGTGGTGCAGGTTGCTCCCGATGACGAGGTGACGCGGTATCCGGTGATCGAACTGCCGCCCGACGAGGGTGCGGACCACGACACGACCGCCGCGCCGTTGTAGGCCGTGGCGACGACGCCTGTGGGCTTGCTGGGGACTGAGGGCTTGGCGTGAAAGTTCGATGGCGTGTAATCCGCGCTGGTGGCGCTCACCGGGTCGACGTTGCCGACCAGCGAATAGGGGATACTCAACGCTCCGCTCCCGCTCCACGTGAGATCCTGGGCTGACTGCGACGGGGTGCCGTTCACGGACGCAATGCTCAGGCCGGCCGAGGTGTCCGTGTCAGCCTCGGCGGCGCTCACGTACCGTGAGTTGAGCACGAGGGAGGGTCCGAGTGAGGCCGTATTCGTCACCAGCAGGCGGCCGTTCTTGCCGAAGATCAGGGTGCCGCCCAGGCCGCTGATGTTGTGCGTGACCGGGGCGTCGACTGCGTAGAACGCGGCGTCCTGATCGGTTGAGCATCCGTCCGTGGCCCCGAGGCCGACGACAACCGACGCTCCGTTCTGAACGGTCAGCGTGTTCTCGAAGTAGTAGATGCCCGACGCGAAGTAGGTCGGTCCGGTGAGGGTGACGGCGTCGGTGTAGGTGCCCGGGAAGTACACCGTGCAGGTGGTGAAGCCCGCCGGCATCTGGAAGCCACCGGGGGATCGCCGGTCGAGGGAGTGGATCGGCAGGTTGGGCAGCCAGATGCGGTTGGTCTCGGAGAACTGGGTGGTTGCGGATCTCCACTCCGAAGCCGACTCGGGGTTGGCCGGCGAGTAGCGCGCCCCGGTCAGAGCGCTCGGGATCGACGACCCGACCTGGGTGGCGACGAGGCCGTAGCGCAGTTCGTTCGAGTCCTGTGCAGTCTGGTAGTCGAGGAAGTAGCAGCGCGTGGTCACGCTCTTGCCGCTGGTCGTGGTGCCCGCAAGCGTCACCGCCACTGTTGGTCCGGCGTTGCCGCACGTGCGATACAGCGCTGCCGGATCGGCGAGGGCAATCCGCGTTCCTGCCTTGACCGCCTCGAGGCGGGCGGTCTTCGCGCTCAGCACGGAGTTCGACCGCAGGACGGTCTGTTGGTAGGAGAGCAGCGGGATGATCACCAGCGACACCACGATGGTGAAGATCATGACGAGGAGGAGTACCGAACCTTCGTCCTCGTTCAGTCGCTTCCGGCGCCGGGGGGAGGACACCATCAGTCCCGTCTCACCGTCAGCGTGCACGAGATTGCGGCGTTCGCAGGCACACGGACCCGGATGCCTGTCCACTGACTCTGCCCCGCAATAGCGATCGAGGTATAGGACAGCGCGGTGATCCCTGCCTTGCAGGCCCACGAAACGGGCTCGTAGCCGTTCAGATCCGAGTAGTTCTGCGGGATGATGTCGACATTGACGTACTGCCCGTTGGGGATCGTGAAGTCGAAGGTGCCGGTCGTGAACTGTTGGTTCGTGGTGACGACGCGTGGTTCGACGTTGAGCGCAGCTCCGCTGGAGTCGGTAACGGTGGAGTTCTCGTAGCGGAACGGGTCGGCGACGGCCGCGGAGCCGACTTTGGTCTGGAGCGTGAGCGTGCCACCGCACACGCCGAGCGACACTGCCTGCATGGCCGTGGCGAACTGGGACCACTGGGGCAGGACGTACATGTCCGCAAGCTGGGTGTTGGTGTAGGAGGTTCCGTCGAATGCGGCAGGCGTGCCGTAGTCGTTCCCCGCGATGAGCCTCGCGAGGATGACGCTGTTCGCGGTGGTCGCGGTGACCGCCGGGTCGTACGCCTCGTACGGCGGGCTGTTGTACACCTTGGTGGAGCGGTACTCGGTGGTCGCCCCGGAGGAGCGCGAACCTGTCCAGATCGCCCAGTCCGGCCCTGCCGCATAGGTCTTGGTGACCGCGCGGTACGTGGAGTTGCCCGAATTCGCCTGATACTCGACGGTCGATACCGGGCTGGTGGTGACGACCACCTTCGCCCCGTCCGTAGTGCTCGTATTGATCGGGTTCTCGACGGTGAGGTACTCGGCCTGCGTCACGTTCGTCCAGCCGAGGTCCCGGCGCAGCCTTGTCGTTGTCGTTGCGTAGGTGTTGTAGTTCACCCAGGACCAGAGCAGGGTGGTGCTGTTCTGCCGCTGGTAACGGAGTTGGTACGACGTGATGTCCCGCACGTACGAGTACGAGCCCCGCTCCCACTGGGTGCGATAGCCGGCACCCGGGTCCACGACCCAGTTGGAGGACCCGGAGATGCTGGTGCCGACACCGACCCCGATGATGCGCGCACTGGTGCGGAACTCGTCTGCCAGGAATCGTGCACGGTCGAATGCGACCTGGTTGTAGGCGCTGCCGTTCGAGGTCGGCCACGGAGCACCCGGCGCGGCCGGGTCGGTGGGCAGCACACCCGGCGACGTGCGCTGCACGAGGCGGTCGAAGGTGGGCACGCCGTCGGTAAAGAACACGATGGTCTTGGGCACCAGACCGGTCGTGGTGGCATCGGACTGGCGCAGGGTCCGGAACAGTGCCTCCTCCCAGTTCGTGCCGCCGTTGGGGCTGGATGACCACGTGCCCTGCAGGGTGTCGATTGCGGTCAGCAGGGTAGAAACCTCGCTGTCCTTGGTCATGTCCCAGTACTTCTGCCACGACGTCGTGCCGAGCACGTGCGAGTAGGTGTGGAAGCCGATGATCTGGATCTTCACCGGCGTGCCCACGAGCGTCTGCACGAACTGCTTGACGCCGGCGCGAACCTGGGTGATCGACGTTCCGATCGAGTTCGACTCGTCGACGATCACCGTGATGTTGCCGCCGCAACGGCTGCGTACGTCGGCAAAGGACGGCGCTCCCTGCAGGCTTTTCGAGTCGATATTCGAACGGACGGCGCCACCTGCGGTGATGCTGATCTGGTTGATACCGCCGCCTGGGCCGGCCGCGCTGCCGCCGCCGTTGATCGTGACAACGACGCGGTTCGAGTTCTTCAGGTCGGCGACGGTTGCGACCTGGGTTTCGTTAATTGCATCCGCTGCGAGTGGCTGGCTGACCGTGATGACCCAGTCCGGGTTCGTGCAGTTGAGGGTGCTGCCCACCGACGAACAGCCCGAGCCATTCGCCACACCCGCCACGAACGTTTCTCCACCCGGCGGCCCGGGAAGGTTGCGGAGCACGGTAGTCGTCTCGCAGTTCCAGGCCCCTGCGTCGATGGTGCTGCACTTCACACGCCGAAGGGAGTACGTGCCGTCCGCGGCGGGGAAAAAGTTGTACGACACCTTGGTGATTGCCGTCCCAGTCGCCCCCCGGGTGCTCCAGGAGAGCATGATCACGTTCGAGCCCTCGGCGAGGTTCACCCCATCGCACACGGTCAAGCCGCACGGTGTCGACTCCGGCTTGGTATCCACCGACTCGGCCGACGACAGGTCTGCAGGAAGCCACAGGCTCACGTTCTGCTCGGAACGGGCAACCTCGGTTCGGCCCTGGGTATTGCCGATCTGGCGGAAGACGATGATCACCGCGGCCGCAACAACCGAGCCGACGATCCCCAGTACGGCGACGGAGACGAGCAACTCCACCAGCGTCATACCCCTGTCCGGGTTCCTGCCACTATTCAATCGACGTCTAGACATCGCTCTTCACCACCTGAATGCTTCTGCGAACCCGGCCGTCCGGGCTTCTTACGGTGACACTGACGCGTTGCACGAGGAGGTCGGTCAGCGCCCCAGCGGGACAGGCGGGCGAACTGGTCGGCCCAGCGGTCCAGGTGCCGGGCGATGTCGGGTCGATCGCTGGTTGGTAGTACTCCTGGGTGACCGTGGCCGCGGAGGCTGCCCAACCCTCGGTCTGCACGGCGGCTTGTGCATACGCGCTGTAGTCGCAGGATTTCGGTGCACGGTTGACGCGGTCAGCAGCGTTCACGATGACGGTCTCGACCCGCGCCCCCGATCGGGTGACCGCCGAAGTTGCCACCGAGGTGATGACAGCCGTGAGCACGGCGATGATGACGATGCCCATGAGCATGATCACGATCACGACCTCGATGAGCGAGAAGCCCTCGTCGAGGTGTCGGGGCTTCATCCTGTCTCCTCTGCCTTGAACCCGTTGAGGACGCCGTACATGGCAGAGACGAGGGCGATGGCAACGAACCCGACCGCCGCGCCAACCATGAGGATGGTGATCGGCTCGAACATCGAGGTAAAGCGACGGATCTTCACCTCGAGTTCGCGGTTGAAGTACTCCGACGCAGAGGCCAACTGGTCGTCGAGGGTTCCGGTCTCCTCGCCGACCTTCATCATCTGGCGGGCGGCTCCGGGGAACAGGCCAGTCTCGATGAGGGGGCGGGCGAGCCCGGCCCCGCTCACCATCGCCTGGCGCGAGATCTCCAGTTTTTCCTGGAAAATGAGGTTCCCGGTGGACTTGGTGGTGACCTCCATGGCCTCGGGCAGCGAGACACCGGCCTTGGTCATTGTGGACAGGATGAGGCAGAAGCGCTCGAGGATCGAGTATTGGATGATCTCGCCGAGTACGGGGAGTTTCAGGATCATCCGGTCCTTGGCCCGCCTCCCGGCCGGGGTCATCGCCATCCAGATGAGCATCAGCACGAACATCAACACGAACCCGACCGGGACGTAGAAGAAGTCGGTGAGGAACCCGGTCATCCCCAGGAGCAGTTTGGTGGGGAGCGGGAGGTCCGATCCGAGTTCGTCGAACAGCTTCTTGAACTGGGGGAGCACCACCACGGCGAGAATCCCGATGGTGATCAGGGCGAGGCCGAAGACGACCGCCGGGTAGACGAGCGCGGCGATGACTTTCGAGCGCGCAGTGATTTCCCGGTCCAGGTACGAGGTGAGCTGGTCGATGGTCTCGTCAAGGTTGCCCGTGAGCTCGGCAGACTTCAGCACACCGAGGTAGTACTTCGGGAACGCCTCGGGGTGCATGGCAGCGGCATCTGCGAACGTGGCGCCCCCGCGCAGCTTGTCCGCAAGGTCGGCGAGCACGCGGCGCAGCACCTTGTCGTGGGCCTCGTCGGCGATCGTCTCGAGGGAGTCGATGATGGGGATGCCGGCTCGCAGGAACACGGCGAGCTGACGAGAGAAGTGCATGAGTTCGCGCTTTTTCAGCTTTTCGCTGGTGAGTTCGAAGTTCAGCCGGCTCTTGGGCTCGCCAATCTTGATCGGGAACAGTGATTTGTCCTGCAGCCACGAACGGACGTCGCCGATGGTGTCGCGCTTGAGCGAACCCTGAACGGTATTGCCGGTGGCGTCGACGGCGACGTAGTGGAACTTCGGCATGGACTACCTCAGCCTGCGTAGAGCGTTCGGACGACTTCGCCGATGGTGCTCACGTCGTTCTCTACCAGCGTGAGTGCCTCGTCCACGAGGGTCCGCATGCCCTGGGACACCGCAAGGCGACGCAGTTCCTCCTGCGTGGCCCAACCAACGATCAGCCGTCGCAGTTCGGGCGTGACCCGCAGCAGTTCATACACGCCGATGCGGTCGCGGTAGCCGGTGCCGGCGCAGAAGGTGCAGCCCGCCCCGTGCCAGAACTGGCTCTTCGGGTTGCGGCCCTCACGGTTCCACACAGCGATCTCCTCGGGCCCGGGCTCGTAGGGCTCCTTGCAGGCGTCGCAGATACGACGGAGGAGACGCTGGCCGATGACGGCAACGACGGAGGACGCGATGAGGAACGACTCGATGCCCATGTCGAGCATGCGGTGGAGCGCCGCCACCGAGTCCGTGCCGTGGAGCGAGGAGAGCACGAGGTGGCCGGTGAGCGCAGACTGCACGGCGATGCGGGCGGTGTCTGCGTCTCGGACCTCTCCCACGAGGATCACGTCCGGGTCCTGGCGCAGGATTGCCTTGAGGCCCTGCGCAAAGGTGAGCCCGGCCTGCTCGTTGGTCTGGATCTGGTTGATGCCGGGGAACACGTACTCCACCGGGTCCTCGATCGTCATCACGTTCTTGCCGCCGTCGTTGATGGCGCGCAGCGTGGCGTACAGCGTCGTGGTCTTTCCGGCACCCGTGGGCCCGGCGCAGATGACCATGCCGAATGGCGCATGGATGAGCTTGGACCACTCCTCGTAGGTGGCGCCCGGCATGCCAAGTTGCCTCAACTCCAGCGCAGCGCGGCTCTTGTCGAGCAGTCGCATGACGACCTTCTCGCCGAACACGGTTGCGAGCGACGACACGCGGACGTCCATGTCCCTGCCGTCGACCGTCATCGAGAACTGCCCATCCTGGGGCCTGCGACGTTCCACGATGTTCATGCCACCGAGGATCTTGTACCTGCTCACGAGCGCAGCGTGAGCGGACAACGGGAGTGTGAAGGTGTCGACCATGTTGCCGTCGATGCGGAATCGGACGCGGATGTGGTCGTTCATTGGCTCGACGTGTACGTCCGACGCGCGGTCCCGAAGGCCCTGGGCGATAATCCGGTTTGCGATCTGGACGACGGGGGCGTCTTCGTCGTCGCTCTGCTGCGATGCGGCGAGCAGGGCCTGGGTGGAGTCGCTGGCTTCGAAGGCCCTGCTGAGGGCGTCGATCTCGGCGTCGGCCCGGTACATCCGGTCGAGTGTGTTGGAGATGTCCTGCTCCATCGCCACCTTGAACACGACGGTCCCGGTGAACTTCGCGGCAACCGCTGCGCGCGCTGTCTGGCACGGGTCTGCGATCGCCACGTGGGCGCCATTCGCGTCAGCCGTGAGTGGCAGGCATTTCAGCAGGCGACAGGTGCGTTCGTCGAGGAGCGAGACGGCGTCGTCGTTGGGAGTGGTCTGGCGCAGGTCCAGCATCTCGAGGCCGTGGAAGCCGGCCCAGACGCTGACCATGTTGGAACGGTTGGCCCCGCGACGCTCGGTCTTGAAGAGCAGGGCGATCAACTCGGACTCCGACTGCGGTTCGGCGCCCTTTGCAATGGCGAGGTCTGCCGGCGACACGGCTTCGGCGGCCACGAGAGCCTGAGCGAGTTCGTCAACTTGACCGTCGCGGGGACGAATTGCTTCGACCACCGTCGCAGCGGTCTGTGAACGCCCGCGAAATGCCATGACTGGTTCGCCCCTTCTCAAGTCCCGACCAACTCTCACTCTGCCACGAGAACGTCGGAAATGCAACGATGAGTACTTAAGTACCTACTCTGGGTGGCTTTCACGGCGGAGATCTTCAATAATCGCGCGCAAAGTGTCGAGATCGTCACGCATTGCGTAATCTGCAGGGTCCACTTCGGCGAGCACCCGCTCGAATTCCTCGGCCCGCTCGAGTTGCAGATCGAGGTCTGTGCGTTGGTTCAGCACCAACTCGGCCGCCACCACCCGGTCATTCATCCCCATCACTGTGTCGGTGAGGGCGCTGAACTGTGAGGGGAGTGGCCCGAGGGGACCCAGAGCGTTCGTGAGGGCCGTCACCTGGGACTCCAGGCCAGCAAGCGTGGCCAACTCGGCGCGCAGCGTGTCGGCGATCGTCTCCGCTGCCCGCTGGCCGGTGAGCACCTGTTCTCTCAGGGCTGCCGCGTCGGTGAGCTGCTGGTGGGCGAGTGCTTCGGTGGCATTCGTGCGCAGTGCCAGTTTCTCCACGGCATCACGGATCGCCCGAATCGTTGAACTCATACGTTCGACGATGTCGCCGAGCTCCACACGGAATGTCTCGAACGCATCGACCCGACCGGACAGCATGCGGGCACTCACCTCGAGCTGATCCACCCGGCCCTCGGACTGGGCGAGGCGTGTCGCCTGTTCCGAGGCAATCGCCCCAACAGCCGACTCGACTGCATCGACTCTCGCCCCAAAGGTCTCGTCCTGGCGCTTCTGCTGGCGTCGCACCACATCGAGGACCCCGACCTGGCGGCGGTAGTCCTCCTTTGCCTGGGCCCTCACGGCCTCGAACTCGGCCCCGGTCGCCTCGTTCTGAGAGGTAATGAGCGCCGTGGTGGCGGTGATGCGCTGTTCGAGGTCTTCCACCAGACGTTGGTGCAAGTCGCTCAGCCCGTCGATGCGGGCCTCGGCCGCCGACAGCCGGTCAGTGGCGTCTGCGGGCACGCCACGGCGCAGCAGGCGTTTGCGCTCGCGTCCCCCTCTTGCCATCGGACGAACTGTACTTGCGGGCCACACGGGGACCGGGGACACCGGACAGTGGGCTGTCGCTGGTCAGATGGTCGGCGAGGTGTGCGCACGCCGCACGCGGCCGGCGAGACAGGCCAGCGAGGTGAGGGCACCGGCACCAGCGAGGATGGCCTCGCCCGCGGCGACCGAGGGGCTGCGGCCGGCGTCCACGATGGCGAAGGTGCCGAGGGCAACCACCCCGAGGCCAGCGGCAATCGGCCACCGGCGCCAGTTCGCTGCTGCCGCACACGTGACGAGGAGCGGTGCGAGGAAAGCGAGCGGGGACTCCCATGAGGCGGTGGCCGCGTCACTCAACCACCACGTTGGCTTCCCGAAGGAGTTTGCGGCATCGGCCAGTGTCAACAGCGCCGGGATGATGAGGGCCCATCCGACGGCGAGCACCCAACGCCAGCCCTCGGTGAGTTGGCCGGGTCGGTAGTCGGTCTCAGTCATGCTCCGTGGAACGCTAGCCATTGCTGGCAGCCGATACGCGACGGGAACGGCCGGCGCCGAACCGATACCCTTGCGCACCGATGCCTACCTCCACCGGCCCCTCGTTCGGCACCCTGTCGATCTTCTTCCCGATGTGGAACGAGGAGGCCTACGTGCACCGTGCGATCAACGCTGCTACGACGGCCTGTGTAGAGCTCATGGCTGCTGGCGAGATCGATAACTACGAACTCATCATCGTGGACGATGCCTCCACCGATGCAACACCCCGGCTCGCCGACGAACTCGCTGCCTCGGACCGCCATGTGAAGGTGGTCCATCACCCCGTCAACCGCAAGCTCGGCGGTGCCATGAAGACTGGCTTCGCGGCCGCGACCGGCGACCTCGTGCTGTACACCGATGCGGATCTGCCTTTCGATATGGCCGAGATCGGCAAGGCATGCCGCATCATGCGGCTGTACGAGTCCGACATCGTGAGCGCGTACCGGCACGACCGCACGGGCGAGGGAGCCGCGCGCGAGATCTACACCTTCTTTTACAACCTCCTTATCCGGAGGTTGTTCGGGGTTCGGATGCGGGACATCAACTTTGCGTTCAAGCTGTGTCGGCGCAGCATATTCGAGCACATCTCGCTGGTGAGCGAGGGCTCGTTCATCGACGCGGAACTAATCATTCGCGCCAAGAAGCTCGGTTACGAGGTCACCCAGTTCGGCGTCGATTACTTCCCGCGTACCCGGGGTGTCTCCACGCTCAGTTCGCCGAAAGTGATCCTGAAGATCGTTCGCGAGATGTTTGCGCTCCGCAAGAAACTCCGAAATATTCAGCCGGTCGTCAAGCGCTGAGACGGCGGTCACCCGATGCCCCCCGCTCCGGGGGGGCCGCTAGCCTTTCCCGCGATCCGGGGAGTACTCAGGCGTTCCGGTGCACAGGACGGCGATGGGAGGTGTCGAGCGAATGGAACCACGGTCCCTGAAGCGCTGGACGCCGGCCCTCATTGCTGCGATTGTCCTCGGGGTAGTCGGCATCGGTGCTGCTGTCGGTAGCGGGAACTCCGCCAAGTCCGATGGCTCCGAGAGCACTGACCCGTCCCTGCTCCCGGTTTCCGAGGAGCCCTCCGATGTCATCGACTCCGGTGTCGTCGACTCGCTCCCGGACATCTCCACGTCCCCGGCGGTTACCGCCAAGCCAAAGACACATCTCAAGCGCACCATGAAAAAGGGGTCCAAGGGAACCGCCGTCAAGCGCCTCCAGCAGCGACTCATCGATCTGGGCTACGACCCGGGCGACGTGGACGGCAGTTTCAACTCCAAGACGCGCGCCGCCGTCTGGGCGTTCGAGAAACTGGTGATGCGCGTGCCCCCTTCGAAGGTGAAGGGACAGGTCAACGACGAGATGTGGCTGCGGATGCAGGACAACCTTGTGGTGAAACCCAAGCGACCCAAGGGATCCACGGTTCACCTTGAGGTGTACCTGCCGGAGCAGGTTGCGGTACTTTTCGAGAAGAACAAGGTTCGGCTGATCACCCACATCTCCTCGGGAACCGGGAAGCGGTGGGATGAGCCCGTCACGATTGACCCGGGCGAGGACGGCAACCTGAGCGGCAGTAAGCCGCTCGCTGCGATTGTTCGTGGCATCTCGATTACGCCGGGCGGTATGTACCGCTTCTACCGACGCTACGTGGACCAGAGCACCGGGGGATGGCGAGAAGGCCGCCTCGGCCGGATGTACCAGCCGGTGTACTTCAACAAGGGACTCGCGGTGCACGGCGCGAACGAGGTGCCGTCGTACCCGGCGTCCCACGGTTGTGTGCGGATCCCCATGCATATTGCCGAGTACTTCCCGGACCTCGTGAAGAACGGTGACCAGGTGTTCGTGTGGGACGGCAAGAAGCAGCCCGAGTACTACGGAGCCCAGCCTCCCAAGGCGGACTCGATCAGCAGGGCGCCCACCACCACTGTCGCGACCACCAGCACGACGGTGAAGAAGACCACGACGACGGTAAAGGCGACGTCGACGTCGACGACAACGACTACGACGTCTGCCTGAACGACACCTCGAGCCCGGTGACCTCCTCGAGCAGCGAACAGCGTTCGCCTGCCGAGTAGAACTCGAGATCGAGGTCGGTGTCTGATCGCCGACCCCTCACCTCGATGACGAGTCGGTGGCCGTCTTGCACGGCTCGCACAGATTTCGCGCGCTGGTCGTGGCTCCGGTCGAGCCCGATCGCCACGCGCAACAGCGCCGCGAGGGCGCGCACCGCCTGCTGGGACTCGGCATCGAGCCGCCCGAACTCGGCGTGTGAGGGCTTTGGCACGGACTTCCGGTGGTAGCGGGCGATCAGCGCGATGATCTCGATCTCGTGGTCGGTGAACCCGGTTAGGTCATCGGTGTTCCTGATTACGTAGTACGAGTGAAGGTGATGCCTGGTGTGGGAGATCACGAGCCCGACGTTCGCCAGTAGTGCGGCTGCCTCGAGGTAGTCCCTGTACGACCGGTCCAGATGATGGATCTCGGCGGCGGAGTCGAACAGCTGCAGGGCAAGGCGTGCGACGTGATCGGAGTGGGTGCGGTCGTCGTCGCATCGGTCTGCGAGGTGCCGGACGCTCTGGCGTGACACCTCCCGGAGGTGGTGGAGTGAGCCCCCTTGGTGCCGCTCGTACGTGTCGAGCAGCACGCCTTCGCGCAGCGCGTACTCGGAGAACATGAGCTCGTCGATACCGAAGGCCTCGCAGACACTCTCCAGGATGAGCGTGCCGGCGACGATGATGTCCGCCCGGTCGCTCTCCACACCGGGAACTGCTGCACGTGCCTTGGCCGTCGGTGCGGCGAGAAGGCGTTCGAGCACCGCTGCAACGTCGCCACGGGTGAACGTGAAGCAGTTGTACGTCCGCAGTTCGGCGCCGCCCGCGAGTGCGTGAGCGGCCCGGGCCACGGCCTCAGCGGTTCCCGACGAAGCAACGGCTACCTCGAAGCCGATCCGTCGAACGCGTCCCTCGAACGTCGCCAGTGTGGATCGGATGAAGGCTCGACAGTGGCGGACCGCCTCCGGGGTGACCTGACCCTCCGGGAAGAAACGGTCCGTGAGGCGAACCGCACCGAGCTTGAAGCTCCGGGCGTCGAGCGTCGTGCCGCGCTCGCCGAGCAGCACCTCGGTGCTCCCGCCACCGATGTCGACGAGGACGAGTCTCCTGTCGAAGACGGGCACGGCCTGCAGCACCCCGAGATGGATGAGGCGGGCCTCCTCCAGACCGGAGATCACCTCGACGGTGACCCCGACCTCTGCTGCCGCCTTGATGAAGTCGTCCGCGTTGGCTGCCTCGCGCACGGCCGAGGTGGCAACGGCACGAAGCGGAGCGTTCTTGCTGCGGGCGAGCTGGGCCATCCGCGCGAGCGCATCAACACCCCGCTCGATGGCGTCGGGCTCGAGACGTTTCATGTCTCCGCCCCCGTGGCCGAGGCGTACCGTCACCTTCTCGCGCTCGATCACATCGAAACGCGCACCCTGCTTTATCCTCGCGATCACCAGGTGGAAGCTGTTAGTCCCCACGTCGATTGCTGCGAGTACCGGATCCGTCACTGGACCATCATCGCAGCCGACGTGGACGAAGCCTCATGCCCTCCGGGACAGGCGTTGCGCCTCGGCAAAACTGATGTCCTTGTCCACCCTGGGCTCCGCCGGCAGTTGCAGCACCCGTTCCCCGACGATGTTGCGCTGGACCTCGTCGGACCCGCCGGCGATCCGGTACCCCGGGGCGCCAAGGAGATGTTCGCCCCAGGCGTAGGTGCCCCACTCGCCGCTGTCGGCGACAAGACGGGCGCCGAGGATCAGCGAGACGACGTCACTGACCCGCCGCATGTTCGCGGTCCACATGAGCTTGGACAGCGAACCTTCGGGCCCGGGGGTCTGGCCCGCCTTGAGCGAGGCCGCTGCCCGGCGGTTGGTGAACTGGGCCACCTTTTCGTGTGCGTAGAGGTCGGCGAGCATCTGGCGGATGACGGGGTCGCCGGTCACCTCGAAGTGGCGTGCCGCGGCCAGCACCCGTTTCAGGCTGCCGCCCACCGGGGTCCCACCACCGGAGTGGTCGCGTTCGAAGCCGAGGCAGGTGAGAGCAACCCTCCAGCCGTCGCCCTCGCCGCCGAGACGGTGGTCAGCATCCTTCAGGCGCACGTCGGAGAGGAACACCTCGTTGAAGGAGGCGCCACCGCTCATCTGGCGGATCGGGCGGATCTCCACACCGGGGGCGTCGAGGGGCACCATGAACGCCGTGAGTCCACGGTGCTTGGGCACGTCGAAGTCTGTGCGGGTGATGGCGAGGCCCCACTGGGAAAAACGAGCACCGGAGGTCCATACCTTCTGGCCGTTGAGCACCCACTCGTCGCCGTCCTTGACCGCCTTCGTGACGACCGACGCGAGGTCTGACCCTGCGGCGGGCTCGCTGAACAACTGGCAGCCGTACTCGTCCTGGCGCATGATCGGCTTGACCCAGCGTTGTTTCTGCTCCGCCGTGCCGTAGGCGGCGACGGTGGGGGCAATGAGTCCCATCGAGGTGGGCGGAAGCTCGCCGGCGTCGGGGATGACGAATCGGGACTCCTCGGAGTTCCAGATGCGCACATACGACATGGGCAGGCCGCGACCGCCGAGCTCCACCGGCCAGCTGAGCATCCCGTAGCCAGCGTCGAACTTCTTGCGCTGCCAGTCCTGGGCGAGCGCGAGCATCGAGGCCTCTTCGGTCTCGGTCCGGTTGTGGAAGACGGCGACATTGTCCGAGCCGGTGCCCCAGTCGGGGTCGGGTCCGTCGGTGGAGACGGACTGTCGAAGCTCGCCGTGCTGTTCGAGCCACGACCTCGCCTCGCTGCGGAAGGTGTCGGGATCGGGATGGGTGGCGGACATGCCCTAAAACTACTTCGGGGGCACGGTCCCGCGTCGGGTGTGTCTGCGCGCCCCGCCCCCCCGTTCGGGTGTGGCCACCGCCGACTGACTAAAGTCCGCGCATGGCCGAAGCCGCAGACCCCACCGTTCTCGTCGACGATCCCGCCCCCGGCGTCCGCCGGCTCACGCTCAACCGGCCCACGAAGCGCAACGCATTGTCGCACCGGCTCCGCAGCGAACTGTTCGCGGCCCTCCGGGCAGGCGACGCCGATCCAGACGTACGGGTAATGGTCATCCGCGGCGCCGGCCCCTGCTTCTCGGCCGGGTACGACCTCGCTCAGGACCCGGCGGAGCAGCACCCGTGGCCGCTCTCGCCCGCCGACGGCGCGTGGGCCCGCCACGTGCTCCAGGGCTGGTTCGAGATGATGGATCTCTCCAAGCCGATCATCGCCCAGGTGCACGGCTTTTGCCTCGCTGGCGGGACCGAACTCGCCACCGCGTGTGATCTCGTGTACGTCGCCGAGGATGCCCAGATCGGCTACCCGCCGGTGAGGTCGATGTCGTCGCCCGACATGGCGTGGCACGTGTGGCTGATGGGAATGCGCCGGGCGATGGAGGCCATGCTCACGGGTGACTCGATGACCGGAACCGACGCGGTCGAGGCGGGTTTCGCCAACCGGGCCTTCCCTGCGGACCGGCTCGCCGCCGAGGTGCTCGACCTCGCCATCCGTGTCGCGAAGGTGGAACCGGACCTGCAGGCGATCAACAAGCGCGTCGTCCACCGGGCGATGGAGGCCATGGGCATGCGCGACGGCATGCGTGCAACCGCCGACCTCAATGCGCTCGGGTTCCACCAGCGCTCGAGCAAGGAATACTTCGAGCACCTGCGCCGTGGGGTTACCCAGGCGCTCGACAAGCGTGACAGCCAGTTCGGGGACTACCGGACGGCGGAGAAGGAGTAGCAATGGAATCGATCGACCTCTCTGACCTGAGGACGCTCCACTACGCGGTGGAGAACCCCGGCGACAACGGGATCGCCGTGGTGACCCTCAACCGGCCCGAGATGCGCAACGCGCAGAACAACCGCATGACGTACGAGATGAATGCCTGCTTCAACGACGCCTCGAGGCGTTCGGATGTGAAGGTGATCGTTCTCCAGGCCGACGGACCGCACTTCTGCTCCGGGCACGACCTGAAAGAGACCGAGCGGGTCGGCACCTTCGACCTCGTGTTCCCGGTGGCCGGCCTCGACGGCAAGGGCCAGGAGGCGATGATGGCCGGCGAGGAAGAGGTGTATCTCAACATGACGTGGCGCTGGCGCAACCTCCCCAAGCCGCTCCTCGCTGCGGCGCAGGGCAAGACAATCGCCGGTGGGCTGCCGCTGCTGTGGTGTGCCGACATCATCATCGCTGCGGACGACGCCATCTTCAGCGATCCGGTCGTCGCCTTCGGCGTGAACGGCGTGGAGTACTTCGCCCACCCGTGGGAGGTTGGCCCGCGCAAGGCCAAGGAGATGCTGTTCACCGGCGACTGGCTCTCGGCCGCCGACGCCAAGCAGCTCGGCATGGTGAACCATGTCGTCCCCAAGGACGAGCTGCGCACGTTCGTGATGGCGATGGCTGCCAAGATCGCTGAGAAGCCAGCGTTCGGCCTGAAGCTCGCCAAGGAGAGCGTGAACCAAGCGCTTGAGGCGCAGGGTCAGTGGACGGCGCTGCGGTCCGCGTTCAGCCTGCAGCACCTCGCGCACGCGAACAACCGTCTCAAGTTCGGCATCCCGATCGACCCGGGCTTCCGCAAGCCGTAGGTCGCGGACGCTGGGGGCCTACTCGACGGCCTTGTAGTCGGTGATCTCGACCCTGCTGCTGCTCGTGATCGTCGCCGTGAACTTGTACCGCTTGCCGTCGGTCTTTCCCTGCCCGGCGCACGAGAAGGTGACGCCCTCGGACGTGCTGCCGGGGTCCTCGCAATAGATCCCGGTGAACTCTTGACCGATTACGCGGGCGGCGTCTGCCCCACCGATCGCCTTCTCGGCGGCCTTCGCGAAGTCGGTGCTACTCCTGCTGCACGATGTCAACGAGAACAGGGCGATTGCCGTCACGCCGACGGCGAGGAGTTTGCGCATGGAGGAACGGTACCCGTTGCGGGCGGGGTGGGGTTCCCCATCCCATGATCAACGCAACCCGTCGACAGTGATGATGGCGAGGGCGAGCCACACGAGCGAGAAGCCGATCACGCGCGCAGCGGTCAGTTGCTCGTGGTACACCACGGCCCCGAGCACGAAGTTGATGCTCGGCACGAGGTATCCGACGGGTCCGAGCACGGTGAACGGCGTGCGCTTGGCAGAGTACGCAAAGAGCAGCAGGGGTGTTGCGGTCACAATGCCGCTGCACAGCAGCAGGGCGATCTCGATAGGTGTTCCGGTCGAGAAGATTCCGGCTCCGTCGCCCTGGCGGATGGCGACGAGGACGACTGCCGGCACGAGCAGGAGCAAGATCTCGCCCGACAGGCTTTCGATCGCCGCGAGCGGGATCTGCCGCTTCGCGTAGCCGTAGGCACACCACGAAGTCCCGAGAACGATGGCCAGCCAGGGCACTTGTCCGTACGCGGCACCTACGACAGCGACGGCGCACACGGCGAGACCGAGGGCGCACCATTGCGCGACCCGGAGCCGCTCCTTCATGGCGAAGACACCGATCAACATGGTCCCGATTGGGGAGATGAAGTAGCCGAGCGCTGTCTCAATCACGTGTCCGTGGACGACGGCGTAGACATAGGTGGTCCAGTTGGTGGCGAGCAGGAGTGCGAGCAGGGCCAGGTGGGCGACGGTTCGGGGGGACCGGAAGGCGTCGAGTACGGAGCGCCCCTTGCGCATCGCCATGAGCACCACGACCAGCACGACGGTTGACCAGACGGTCCGCTGCGCGATCAACTCGAACGCGTTGAACCGGTGGAACTGCTTCCAGTAGATGGTGATGGCGCCCCAGAGGGTGTAGGCGAGGATGCCCGCCCACAGCCCGGAGTGGCCGCGCCTCACACGCAGGCGCTGGCGAGGGTGGAGAGGTCCCGGGACCGCAGGAAGTCGGTGCGCGGGTCCTGGTCGAGGGTGTCGTGCACGAACGCGAAACTCAGCCCGGTGTCGGGATCGGCCCAGGCGATCTGGCCGCCGGCTCCCATGTGGCCGAACGCCCGGGGTGAGGGCCCGGCCATCCAGCGGTGTGCAGCGAAACCGTCGTCGCCGGCGATCACGAACGCGAGTGAACGGTTGGCCACCACATTGTCGGTATCGCTGACCATCCGGTTCCGGATCTCGAACGCGACGGCCGGGAGCGCAAGGAGGCGCTGGTAGACGAGGGCGATCTCACCAGCACGCGCGAAACCGCCCCCTCCGGGGACGCCGGCGATCCGCGTCGCTGGGTGGTTCATCACGAGCAGAGCGTCGAGCGAGATCGTCGACGGCATCACGTAGTGCATCCCGCCGAGGACCTCGGCAATGGCGCTGTCGGGCGGCCGTTCGCCGGTGGCGCGAACGTCGTGACAGGGGTCCTCGACCACGGACGGTCCGATCAGGGGAGCGAGGCCGAGCGGGGAGGTCAGCGTCTCGTGGACCACGTCTGTATATGGACGACCGGTGACGGTGCTGATCAGTTCGGCGAGCACCCAGTGGGCGGCCATCGGGTGGTACGCACAGCGCGTTCCTGGTTCCCAGTCGAGCCGCCAGCCAGCCATCCGTTCCCGCCGGCCCTCGCTCGTTGCCCACTGCTTCGGGCCCATCGGCGCGTACGGAAAACCGCCCTGCATGAGCATCACGTGCTCGACGAGCACGTGATCCTTGCCGTTGCCCGCGAACTCCGGGATGTAGTGCGCTACGGGTCGGGACGGGTCGAGTGCGCCGGACTCGACGAACGGGATACAGGTGGCCGATACGAGAGCCTTGGTAGCTGAGAACATGCAGAACCGGGTGTCCGGTGTTGCTTCCCCGAAGTAACCCTCGGCGATCACCGAGCCGTTGCGGGCCAGCGCAAATTGCGTACCGAGGGATCGGCCGCTGTCGACCTCGTCCCGAACCCGGGCGGCAAGCCGATCCGCTCCCGAAAAGTCGACCGATTCGCCCACGATCCGTACACTAGGTGTCAGCGGTCACAAATGCCGAAGCGCTGGGGAGATCATGGTTACTCGACGTCAGCAGTGGGAAGAATCCTTTAATGCATCCCGGATCCGCGAAGCGGATTATTCGACGATGTCGGGGATCCCGCTCGAGCCGGTCTACGGCCCCGAGGATGGCGATTTCCCGGGTGCCTACCCGTACACCCGCGGCGTGCACGCGTCGATGTACCGCTCGAAGCTGTGGACGATGCGGATGTTCGCCGGGTTCGGCACCGCCGAGGACACCAACTGGAGATTCAAGGAGATCCTGCGGGCCGGAGGTGACGGCCTCTCCACCGCGTTCGACATGCCGACGCTCATGGGCATTGACTCCGATGACGAGATGTCGCTCGGCGAGGTGGGCCGTTGCGGCGTAGCGGTGGACACGCTCGCTGACATGGAGGACCTGTACGCCGGGATCGACCTCAGCAAGATCACGACGTCGATGACGATCAACTCGCCGGCCGCCGCCATCCTCGCGATGTACATCGCCCAGGCGGAGAAGGCAGGCGTCAACCGTGTGCAGCTCGGCGGGACACTGCAGAACGACATCCTCAAGGAGTACCAGGCACAGAAGGAGTTCGTGTACCCGCCACGCCAGAGCATGCGCTTGGTCCGTGACTCGATTGCGTTCACCGCGGCGGAGATGCCGCGCTGGAACAGTGTCTCGATCTCGGGCTACCACATCCGTGAGGCGGGCAGCACGGCGGCCGAGGAACTCGCGTTCACCGTTGCGAACGGGTTCGCCTACGTCGAGCTCGCCCTGCAGGCCGGCCTGCCCATCGACACGTTCGCACCGCGGCTCAGCTTCTTCTTCAACGCACACATCGACTTCTTCGAGGAAATTGCCAAGTACCGCGCTGCCCGCCGTATCTGGGCGCGTTGGATGAAGGAGCGCTACGGGGCGCAGCTTGAGAAGTCGATGCAGCTTCGCTTCCACACGCAGACGGCTGGTGTGTCGCTCACGGCCCAGCAGCCAGAGATCAACATCGTCCGTACGGCCATCGAGGCACTTGCGGGCGTGCTCGGCGGGACGCAGTCCCTCCACACCAACTCGATGGACGAGGCGCTCGCCCTGCCCACTGAGAAGGCGGCGCGCATTGCGCTTCGCACGCAGCAGATCATTGCGTATGAGACCAACACAACTCACGTCGCCGATCCGCTGGGCGGTTCGTACTTCGTGGAATCCCTCACCGATGAGATGGAGCGCCAGGCCGAGGAGATCTTCGCCTACCTCGACGAGATCGGCGGGGGCTCGATCCTCGAGGGCTGCATCAGGGGTATCGAGGAGAACTGGTTCCAGGGCCGCATTGCGGACTCTGCGTACGAACTGGAGCGCAAATTCAACCAGGGCCAACGCATCATCGTCGGCGTCAACCGGTTCACGGAGGGCAACGACGAGGCCAACCCCGACCTCCTGCAGATCACGAACGAGGACGAGGCCCGTCAGTTGAAGCGCCTCGATCAGGTGAAGCACGATCGCAACCAGTCAGCGGTCGATGCCGTGCTGAACAGGCTCACGCGTGAGGCAGCGGACCCGGAGGTCAACCTCATGCCCACACTCATCGAGGCGGCAAACACCTACGCGACGCTCGGCGAGATCATGGGTGCGATGGGCACCGTCTTCGGCCGCCACGTCGAAGTGCCGACAATCTGACCCTGCTCCACGCCCCTGGCGGGCTGGGACCACGGAGGGCTGCTGTCCGCCGCCCGGCGCTGACGCGTCGGCTCAGCCCGAACGGCGGGCGACGAGGATGAGGTTCTTGCCGAGCGGCGGGTGCACCAGGATGCGCTGCACCACCTTGCTGACGGGGACGATGACCCGGTCGTAGATGGCGTTCGAGCCGGTGCCGAGCGATTCCACACCGAGCACCCGGTACATCAGCCAGTACGGGAGCACGCTGGCGACGTCGAAGTAGTCGATGGACTCCACGGTGAAACCGGCTTGCTCCACCTTTGCGCGCAGTGTCGCCTTCGTGTAGCGGCGGTAGTGCCCAGACTTGTGGTCGATCGCGGAGTACAGGCTTGGCATGGCGGGGACGAAGAGGCAGAGGTGTCCTCCCGGAACGAGTAGGTGGCGGGCAGTGAGCAGTTCCCCGCTGTCGTCCTCGATGTGCTCGAGCACGTTCACGTAGACGGCGGTGTCGAACTGACTGTCCATGCCCTCGGCGAGCACCTCACCCGAGGTGGCCTGACGGAGCGTGATGCGGGGGTTCCCTGCGAGCCGCTTTGCCGACCGTGGGAACACGTTGGCGGCCGGTTCGAGCGCGAGCACGGTGCCGGGGTGGCGCTCGGTGATGGCGAGTGTGACGGTTCCGAGGCCAGCACCGACCTCGACCGTTCGCTGCCCGATCGCGGTGCCGAAGCCGTCGACAATCCAACCGAAGAAGTTGTGCGCGCTCGCGAGCGCCTCCAGTTCGTCGAGTGCCCCGAAGTGGGATTGCGCTGCAGGGTCCTGGCCGGCGAAGTGTGGCTGCCGCTTGGCCCAGTTCGTCTGATCCGAGTGGTGCTCGGCCCGTGCCGCAGCACCAGCCTGTCGGGTGGCGCGGAGCCCGAGCAGGAACCGCCGCGTATCGGCGCGGCTGATGGCAGGGACACCCGAGTATCGCGGGCGAAACGTGATCGGCATCTCCTGCACGACGAACCCGTTGGCCTGGGCGAGCGCGGTGAGCGCTGCGAAGTACACCGAGGTCTCGGCGAGCGCATCCGCCGGCACGGGGAGGGCCAGCACATCGGGGTGGGTCACGCGGAACCCCGAGGTGGAGTCGCTGACCCCGTCCACCCGGGCGAGCCAGCGGACGAGTTGGTTGCCGAGGCGACTGGCGAGTGAGCGGGTCAGGCTGTTGCCGGGGGCCGAGCCGCCACGGACCCATCGGGAGCCGATCGTGATGCCGTACCCGCCGGCGAGATGTGCGCGCACGAGGTCGGGGATCTGGCGGGCATCGTGCTGGCCGTCACCGTCGAGCGTGACGACGAAGGCGGACGACCCGGCGTCCCGAACGTGGGCGAACGCTGCCCGAATCGTGCCCACCCGTCCGGAGCGGGTGCACTTCAGCACCTCAAGGTCAATGGCGAGGTGTTCGGCCTCGGCCCGGGCGAGGTCGATAGTGGCGTCGTCCGAGCCGTCGTCAGCGAGGAGGACGCCGAGCGCAATGTCGCTACGCCCGAGCACCGAACGCGCCTCATCGATCTCCTGGAGCACGGGCGCGATGGAGCGAGCGTCGTTATGTGTCGCGAGCAGGATTGTTCCGCGCATCCCGAGCACAGTACCGGGCTAGTGCGGTCGAAGACCGAGCACCACCGACGCCTCGTCGGGCGTGGCGACGGGCCGACCGACTGCAGCGCAGAGCCGCACGGCATCGCGAACCAGATCGGCGTTGGAGGGTCGGGACCCGTCACCGGCCCAATCCTCGTGGCCAACACGGAGGTGCCCGCCTGCCTCAAGCGCCATCGTCGCCATGCCGGACGCAACACAGTCGCCGCCGAGCACCGCAACCGCCCAGTTCACCGAGGAACCTTCGAGCATCTCCAGATATGCATCGAGTGCCTTGCGGGTGGCGGGGAGCCCGAACGTGTACCCACCACGCCCCGTGTGCCCACCGGAGAAGTACAGCTTCACGAAACAGCCGCGCGGGAGCCGTCCCTCACGCTCGTGGGCGAGCACGGTCTGTAGCCAGCCGGGCTCGAAGATGGCGATGTTCGGGGCGAGGCCGAGTTCGCGGCAGCGATCGAGCTTGTAGGCGAAATCCGCGAACGAGTTCGCGTACACGAACGACGATGGGGTCTCACCGGGTCTCGCCCCGACGCGGCCGAGGTTCACCGATCCGGGATCGGCGAGCGCCATTCGGATAAGACCACGGCTGTGGAGCGTGACGTGGTGGCGCCAGCGGTACTCGATGTCGCCACCGAGCGCGCTGGTGGGGTACAGGATTGCGTCGGGTCGCTGCGCGAGCACCCGGGAGTACATCTCCGTGCCGTCGGCGGCCATGGTGTCGGGATCCGACGCCCGGTCGTGCTGGTGCACGATCGCTGCACCGGCCTCGATGCACTCGAGGGCCTCCTGTGCGAGCGACTCGGGGTCCGACGCCCTCGGGCCGTTGAGCGCTACCTCGATAATCGCCGCGGTGCCCCTCATCACCTCATCCTTTCGCGTTCTGGGCAAACTTTCCCCACACATGCGTGGGGAAAGTCCCGTCAGAACGCAGGGGACGGGGGAAAGGTGACCATATCGGTCGACATTTGGCATCCGTCTCACTACACTTCCGCGATCGAACGCTTCGGCCGCACCAGCTGGCCATGGGATATCGGAGACCGTCATGAGCGACAACTGGGGTTTTGAGACCAAGCAGATCCATGTGGGCGGAGACCCGGACCCGGCAACGGGCGCCCGGGCCGTACCGATCTACCAGACCACGTCGTACGAGTTCCGCAACTCCGAGCACGCAGCGAACCTGTTCGGTCTCGCCGAGGTGGGCTTCATCTACACCCGCATCATGAACCCCACCCAGGCCGCGCTCGAGGCCAGGGTGAATGCTCTGGAAGGCGGTTGCACCACCGCCATCGGCATCCCCGGCACCCTTGCCGTTGCCTCGGGCCAGGCTGCCGAGAGCCTCGCCCTCACCACCCTGTGCGAGGCCGGCAGCCACATCGTCGCCTCGCCGTCGCTCTACGGCGGCACCTACAACCTGCTGCACTACTCGCTCCCGAAGATGGGCATCGAGGTCACCTTCGTGGACGACCCGCACGATCTCGAGCAGTGGCGTGCGGCCATCCGCCCGAACACCCGCGCCTTCTACGGCGAGGCACTCGCCAACCCGAAGAACGATGTGTTCGACGTGGAGGGTGTGTCGAAGGTCGCTCACGACAACGGCATTCCGCTCATCATCGACAACACGGTTCCGTCGCCGTACCTGTTCCGTCCCCTCGAGTGGGGCGCAGACATCGTCGTGCACTCGCTCACCAAGTTCATCGGCGGCCACGGCACCTCTGTCGGCGGCGCGATCATTGACGGCGGCAAGTTTGACTTCGGCGCCAGCGGTCGCTTCCCGAACATGACCGAGCCCGACCCGTCGTACCACGGCCTCGCCTACTGGCCGGCACTCGGCCACGGCTCGTTCGTGCTCAAGGCCCGCCTGCAGGGGCTTCGCGACAACGGCGCAGCTATTTCGCCGTTCAACGCCTTCCTCATCCTCCAGGGTCTCGAGACGCTCAGCCTGCGGATGGAGCGCCACTTCTCGAACGCCTCAAAGGTTGCGGCGTATCTCGAGGCACGTCCCGAGGTGGAGCGCGTGATCTACGCAGGTTCGGCGTCGTCGCCGTGGAAGGCCCGTGCGGACAAGTACTTCGGCGGCAAGGGCTACGGTTCGGTGCTGGCGTTCATCATCAAGGGTGGCAAGGAAGTCGGTCAGAAGTTTGCGGACTCGCTCGTGCTGCACAGCCATGTCGCCAACATTGGTGACGTGCGCAGCCTCGTGATCCACCCGGCGTCCACCACTCACAGCCAGTTGACGGCCGAGGAGCAGGAGAGCTCCGGCGTGTACCCGGGTCTTGTGCGCCTCTCGGTGGGCCTGGAGTCGATTGAGGACATCCTCGCCGATCTCGATGCGGGGTTCGCTGCGGTCAAGGGCTGAGTACGGGCTTCCCTCGCCGCGGCGCGCACGTGACCTCGGTCGCGAGCGTCGCGGCGCCAGCCGCAGCGAGCACGAGGCCTATGCCGAAGCGAAGCGGCGGCTATGGCCGAGAATCAGAAGGGACCTTCGACCCCCCTCATGCGTACTTGCGCTCGCCTAGTGTGCGCGCATGCCTATGGAACAGACAGCAGTCGGGCGCCAGACCCTCGAGCGGGTCCAGGAGTTCATGGACAACGAGATCTACCCGGCGGAGGAGACCTACCACGAGCAGGTAGAGGCCCTCGGCCGTGAGGGGTACCCGCCGGTCATGGTGGAACTGAAGAAGAAGGCCCACCAAGTCGGGCTGTGGAACCTCTTCATCCCGCACCTGTCCCCCGATGCGCCAGGGACGAAGCTGTCCAATCTTGACTACGCCCCGATCTCGGAGCAGCTCGGCAAGGTGGAGTTCGCCTCCGAGGCGCTCAACTGCTCCGCACCCGACACCGGCAACATGGAGATCCTCAACCTCTACGGATCCACCGAGGTGAAGCAACGATTCCTCGCACCACTCCTCGAGGGCGAGATCCGTTCGGCATTCTCGATGACCGAACCGGACAACGCATCCTCCGACGCCACCAATATCAGCCTGCGCATCGAGCGCGACGGCGACCACTACGTGCTCAACGGCAAGAAGTGGTTCTCCTCGGGTGCGGTGTCGCCCCGCTGCAAGTTGCTCGTGGCAATGGGCAAGACGAATCCGGATGCCTCGCCGCACCGACAGCAGTCGATGATTGTCGTCCCCCTCGACACACCCGGCCTCACCATCGGGCGCCAGCCGCACGTGTTCGGCTTCGACCACGGCGGCGGTCATCCCGAGATCATCTACAACAACGTGCGTGTACCGGCGGACTACCTCCTCGGTGAGGAAGGTGGCGGATTTGCGATCTCTCAGGCCCGTCTCGGACCGGGGCGGATCCATCACTGCATGCGCTCCATCGGCGCAGCCGAGCGGGCGCTCGAGTACATGGTGAAGCGTTCGCTCGTGCGGTCCACGTTCGGCTCATCCGTTGCTCACAAGGGCCTCGTGCAGGACTGGATCGCGGAATCCCGGATCGAGATTGACATGGCGCGCCAGTACGTGCTCCATGCGGCGCACATGATGGACACCGTGGGCAACAAGGCCGCCGCAAACGACATCGCCGGCATCAAGGTGGCCGTTCCCCGCATGGCCTGTGCGGTGATTGATCGAGCCATTCAGGTGTACGGCGCGGCGGGTGTCACACAGTTCACGCCGCTCGCATACATGTACGCGAGCCAGCGCACGCTGCGGATCGCCGACGGCCCGGACGAAGTGCACAAGATGACCATCGCCCGCCGCGAGATCATGAAGCACGACCCGGACTTCCGGATGCTCTCGAACCGGCCCTCCAAGAGTCCGGCCGGTGCCGCCGAGCCACAGGTATTCATGCGGCCCTGATGCGGGCCGGTACGTTGGCGACGTGTCACTCGCGGAGGCTGCTGATCGGACGTACACGGTGGTTACGTGCCACTTCGGCGACCTTTTCTGGGTGACGCACACACTCCAGCAAGTGGACCGCTGGAGCGACGGGCGCGTCGCCAGTGTCGTGGTGGTCGACCAGAACCGGTCAGACCGCGCCGCGCTGGAAAGCCTTCCGCGTGTGGCACAGGTGCTCGAGTTCGAGGCGAACGCAGAGTGTGTTGCCGTGCTCGGCCACGACCATCCCGTTGCGCTCAACCGGGCGTTGGGCGAGTTCGCCTTCACCACGAGTCACGTGATCGTGCTGGACTCGGACTGCTTCCCGACCAACCCGTCGTGGCTCGACCGCCTCGACGACGTGACCCTCGCTGCTGGCCCGGAATACCTCGGGATGACACACCCGTGCTTCATGGCGTTCCCCGTGCGCGCCATCCCGTCACTCGACTTCTTCGAGGGAGTCACGAGGTTCGGGATCGACACGGGCCGACTGGTCGGTCTGCAGATGCTGCGGGCGGGCGAGGAGTTGACGGTGCTGCGTCCGGGACAGCCGGCGCCGTTTGGGGGTACGCGGGGTCAGCATTATCTCGACGGCACGATCTATCACCACGGCAGTGCGTCGTTCGTGTACTCGTTGGACCAACGGGTCCGCAGGCAGGTCAAGGGCACGATCGAGGAGCGCTATCGGCGCCGTATTGCTGCGGGCTCATTCACCGTCACCCCCGCGATCCTCGTCCTGTTGGGCCTGCGGCGGATGAAGATGCGTGTGCGACGCCGTGCCGGTGTGGTGTACCGGGCGATGCGCCGCCTGTTGACGCGCTAGTTGCGGCAACCAGCGACGCTGTCCCTGGTGCCCTCCCTGAACGGATCAGCGCACGTGGCCGAAGAAGGTGCGGACCTCGTTCACGAACTGTTCGGGCTGTTCGAACGCAGCGAAGTGCCCACCCTTGTCCAGCTCATTCCAGTGACGGATGTCGGTATAGATGCGCTCGGCCCACCGGCGTGACGGGCGGAAGATTTCCTTCGGAAAGATCGACATACCCGACGGGACCGTGACCGGGTCGCGCGACGCAGACGACGCAAACGATTCCCAGTAGAGCCGAGCAGACGACGCACCTGCAGCCGTGAGCCAGTAGAGCATCACGTTGTCGAGCAATTCGTCCTTGGTGAGGATGTTCTCGGGGTGGCCGTCGCAGTCCGTCCACTGGAAAAACTTCTCGACGATCCATGCCATCTGGCCGACCGGCGAGTCCACGAGCGCATAGCCGAGCGTCTGGGGGCGCGTCGACTGCTGCTTGGAATAGCCGGAGTCGTGCTCGTTGTAGAACTTCATCGCCGCAAGTCCGTCCATCTCGCGTAGCGAGAGGTCGGCCATGTCCTCGGCAGACGGTAGGGCTATCGGCATGTTGATGTGGAGGCCGAGGCAACCCTCCGGGTCAACCCGGCCAATCCAGGTAGTCGTGATGGCGCCCCAGTCGCCGCCCTGCGCGCCGTAGCGCGGGTAGCCGAGGCGACGCATGAGCTGTCCCCAAGCCTTGGCCGTGTGCTGCACACCCCAACCGGTGGTCGTGGGCTTCCCGCTGAATCCGTAGCCAGGAAGGGCGGGCGCGACCACGTGAAAGGCGTCTGCCGGGTTGCCGCCGTGGGCACGGGGATCGGTGAGCGGGCCGATCACCTTGTGGAACTCGAGCACCGAGCCGGGCCAGCCGTGTGTCATCACGAGCGGCAGGGCGTTGGGCTCGGGGGAGCGGACGTGCAGGAAGTGGATGTCGAGTGGTGTGCCGTCCGGCCCGTCTAGCGGGGTGCGGAACTGCGGGAAGCCGTTGAGCAGGGCCTCGCCCCGACGCCAGTCGTACGACGTGCGCCAGTAGTCGAGCAACTCGCGCACATAGGCGACGGGAACGCCCTGGGACCAGTCGCTCACCGTCTCGGCCTCGGGCAGACGGGCGTGCTGGAGCCGTGCGCGCAGGTCCGCGAGGTCTGCCTCGGGGACGTTGATCTGGAACGGGGTGATCGCCTCGGACATGATGCGCACCGTAGCGTGGCAGGCATCATGCGTGAGTCGTTCGAGCCCCGGGAGGTTGAGTGTTTAGAACTCAACGGTTGGGACTACGACCGGGGGGTGCTGGTGCACCGCTACACCCTCGGCACTGTCGCCTTCGAGGAGCGGTACGTGTTCCCGCATGCCGATCGTTTCGACGCCAACGAGGGGTTCGAGCGGGCCTGCAACGTACTGCACGTTGCCGCCAGCACCAGTTACTACAAGGCGGCAGCGCCGGGCACGGTCACCGGCATCCCGGGTTGGCTGTCCCGGTTCACCGAGGAACTGTTCCTGTACGGACTCGCCGAGTTCGCGATGACGAACGGGCTCGAGCCCATCCGCCCCGGGTTCGAACTCCGCGAGCCGGTCAACCTCGGCCAAGACACGGACGAGGGTAATCGCGGACGTGGCACGGACAGCGGCGCACCGGCCGTCGTGGCCGTCGGCGGCGGCAAGGACTCGATCGTCACCATCGAGAGTATGAAGCGAGCAGGCATGCCGCTCGTGCTCGGCTCGGTGCGCACGCACCGCGCCATCGACGAGACGGCTGTTCTTGCTGGAGTGGAACACTTGGTGGTGGATCGAATCATCGACCCGAAACTGCTCAACCTGAACGAGATCGGTGCGCTGAACGGTCACGTTCCGGTGACAGCCATCAATTCAGCGGCACTCGCAGCGCTCTCCATCGGGCTCGGTTACTCGGCGGTCATCATGTCGAACGAGGCGTCTGCGTCGGTTCCGCTGGCTCAGTATCGGGGCATAGCGGTGAACCATCAGTGGTCCAAGAGCCTCGACTGCGAGCGACTGCTGTCGGAGTACCTGCCGGTGCCGTACTTCTCGCTGCTGCGGCCGCTGCACGAGGTGGAGATCTGTCGCCGCTTTGCCGGACTGCCGCGATACTTCGACACCGTCACCAGCTGCAACCGTGCGTACACGGCAGCGGGCCGCGCCTCGGGCATGCGCTGGTGCGGCGACTGCCCGAAGTGTCGCTTCGTGTTCCTCGGTCTGGCGCCGTTCCTGTCTCCGGAGACGATGCAGCGAATCGTCGGGCTTGATCTGCTGGCAGACGCGAGTGCCGCCGCCGCAGATGCCTATCGGGCGATCCTCGGTATCTCCGGCGAGCCGCCGATGGAGTGCATCGGCACAGTGGACGAATCGAACTGGGCCATGGCTCGGTTGGCGCAGGATCCGCGGTGGGGCAACCACGCGGTGGTGCAAGCACTCGCCAGCGAGGTGCCGGTGAACCCAACGTGGGACCCGTTGTCCGAACGCAGTGAGGATCGCATTCCTGACGAATGGCGGAAGGCAGCCGATGCTCTTTCGTGATCTCGACGGCAAGCGCGTGCTGGTGTGGGGCCTCGGGCGCGAGGGTCGCGCCGCGCTCGGGCTGTTGGGCGACCCGCAGCGATGCGCGCCAGCAAGTGTGAACACCGTCGACGACGGCGCACGCGAGTTGGCGGCCGGTGGGCGAACGCCCATCGACCTGGCGGGTGTGGACGTTGTCATCAAGTCACCAGGCGTGAGCAAGTACCGACCGGAACTCGTGGACTTCGTCGCCCGCGGCGGCGTGGTCACCGGCCTCACCGCGATGGTGCTTGCCGAGCGCGAGGGACTGCGCACCGTGGGCGTTACCGGAACCAAGGGAAAGTCCACCACGGGGAGCCTCACCGCCCACCTGCTCGAGGCGGCGGGGTTTCCGGTGGAGCTGGCGGGCAACATCGGCCGCCCGGCTGTGGAGATCCTCGACTCACCCGAGGCATGGGTGGTGCTCGAGTGTTCCAGCTATCAGTGCGCAGATGCCACCGTGTCGCCCGAGATCGGCATCTTCACCTCGATCTACGAGGAGCACCTCGACTGGCACGGCTCGTTCGAGCGCTACGTGGCCGACAAGCTGTGCCTGTTCGCGTCGAGCGATGTGGTGTTCGTGAACGGCGAGCAGCCGGCACTGGCCAACATCGCGCAAGGGATCCGCAGGCGACAGATCGTGCTGGACGACGATGCGCTACTGCCGCTCGACGGGCTGCGCCTGCAGGGCGTGCACAATCGCCGCAACGCCAGCCTCGCTCTCCACGCGGCAGCCATGATCGTCGGTGACATCCACCCAGCGTTTGCGCACGCACTCACCACGTACGAGCCGCTCGAGCACCGCCTGCACACACTCGGTTGGTACGGCGGGATGATGGTGGTGGACGACGTGCTCGCCACGGCACCAGAGGCAGTGATGCATGCACTCGAGGTGTTCGCAGACCGTCCCGTCACGTTGCTCGTAGGCGGCTACGACCGGGAGATCGACTACCGCACATTTGGCGCCGCGCTGTCGCTGCGGCCCACCGTCCGGGTGATTGCGATGGGGCCGGCCGGCCGGCGGGTTGCCGACGAGATCGAGCGAGCGGGTTCGCAGCGGCCGCTCACCGTGGACACGCTGCCCGAGGCGGTGGATGCGGTGGACCCGTCGGAGCAGGGTGTGCTGCTGCTGTCACCCGGCGCAACGAGCTACGGCGAGTTCGCCGACTACCGTGCGCGCAGTGCGGCATTCCGTGCACTGCTCGAGCAGAGGGGTATGACACAGCCATGAAGCGGGTCACGATCACGTTCGACAACGGCCCCACGGCGGGGGTGACCGATGAGGTGCTCGAGGTGCTCGCTGCTCACGGGGTGGTGGCCACGTTCTTCGTGATCGGCCAGAAGGCAGCGACGTACGAGGGTCGGGTGCGGGCGCGTCGTGCAGCAGAACTCGGCCATCGGGTGGGTAATCACACGTGGACACACTCAGTCCCGTTCGGCGAGCTGGACGACCGAGCCGTGCAGTACGAGATCGACGACACCGTGCGCCTCGTGAACGCGCTCGGCGGCGAGGGTCTGCTGTTCCGGCCGTACGGCGTGGGCGGCGTGATGGACCATCGGTTGATGAGCCCGTTCGGCGCAGCACACCTGGCGTCCATCGGCGCCACCGTGGTGTCGTGGACCTGCGTTCCCGGCGACTGGTACGACCAAGCCGGTTGGGTGGAGCGGGCGCTTGCTGACATCGACGCGAGCGACTGGTCGGTGGTGGTGCTGCACGACGTTGCCGACGCGTGCTCGGCGCGGCTGTCCGAGTTCCTCACCGCGGCCGCAACACGCCGTGTCGAGTTCCGCCAGGACTTCCCGGACGGGTGCGTGCACCTCGCGGCTGGTGTGCCGACGGCGGAGTACGCAGCGCTACGGGTGGACGAGGTTGCGCCGGGGGCGTAAGCGGTTGTCGCTCACACCTTGTCGGCGCCGATGATCACCGAGAGGATCACGGTGGGGCTGGAGGACCGGTTGACCCACCGGTGCCGGGTGCCGTTCTGGATGAGCACGTCGCCCTGCTTGAGGTGAACCTGTTCGCCGTTGTCCACTTCCATCCAGATCTCGCCGCTCATCACGATGTCGATGTCAATGGTCTGCGTGGTGTGCATACCGGGATCGTCGGTCTCCATGTGGCCGAACAGGCCGGGCGCCGCTGCGTCCAGTTCCTCTGGCGTGGCCTCCGGAGCGGCAGTGCCCTCTGGCTGGGCGACCCAGGTGATCACCCGCGAGCCACCGGGAACCGGGAAGAACACGGGGTGCTTGGGGATTGAACCGTCGTTGGGCACGATCGGGGCGTTGTCGGTTGCCCAGATCGGGTCGTACGAGAACCCGCCTGCGCCGATGGACTCGACCTGCTCGTCAGCGAGGAAGATGGCGGCTCCGGAGGAGTCGTGGCCGGTGATGACGCGACGGAATGACATGGCGTCATCCTGTCACGTCCCCCGAGGCCAGGTTTCAGGCCGCTACTCCTCGGGTCGTTGGTCGCGGAGGAACTGCTCGAACTGGCTCGCTAAGTCATCCGCGGTCGGGATAGCGGCCTCGGTCCGGCGGTCGAAGTCCCGTTCGAGCACCTCGAGGAACGAGCGCGCCTGTGGGTCGTCCTCCACGGCGGTTCTGTGAAGTTCCTTCCAGCGGTCGATCTCCTCGGCGAGCGCGGCGTGCCCGGTGGGAACACCAATCACGTGCTCGAGGTGGCGCAGCAGCGCGGCCGTGGACTTCGGGTGCTCTGCGTTCATCAGGTAGTGCGGTACCGGCACGCGCAACGACACCCCGGGGAGGCTGGAACGGTCGAGCATCTCCTGCAGCACGCCGAACACACCGGTGGGCCCCTGGTACTGCGGGCGTGACAGGCCGAGGGCGCGGGCGAGTTCGTCGTTGGTGGTGGACCCGAAGACGCCCGGGGTGCGCGTGTGCGGTACCGCCTCGGGCGATGCCCCCACGGTGACGACCACCTCGCAACCGGTGCGCCGGGCAACCTCCACCACGAGTTCGCAGAACGTGCGCCAGCGGACGTGTGGCTCGACTCCGGAGAGCACCACGAGGTCGTGGGGGAAACCGGGGTAGCGGATGGCGTGGAACTCGTTCGCGGGCCACGAGATCTGGCGGTCGCCGTACTCGTCGAGCCAGACAGTCGGTCGCTCCTGCTGGAAGTCGTAGAAGCCGTCGGGGTCGATCGTGGCCACCGTCTCCACCTTGTGGGTGCTCACGAGGTGTTCGATTGACTGAGTGGCCACGGACGAGATGTCGAACAACCCAGTGAGCGCGAGCACCATGATGGGGCGGTTGAGGGCGGGCGGGCCGTCGCCCTCCCACACCAGTTCTTCGCGTCGAGCCATCGGTCCGAGCCTAACGACCCAGCGAAGTCACGGGCACAGCCCGCGCTCAGCCGCGATCGGATCGGTGGGGAACCTGAACCCATAGAGCGTAAACGAGTGACCGATGTTCGAGAAGAATCGCCCAACGGTAAGTGGTCGTTGCGCGGCATTGATGAGCTCTGGGAACGAGCCACAGGTGAGCGCGTGACGCGCGGCCCGCACGTCTTCCTCGCGCACGCCCTTGGGCAGCGCCGTGTCGGGGGGTGTGTATGCGGCGATGATCCACGCAACGGGAAGGTCCTTCTCGTGACCGGGCCGGCCGAGCACAAGCCGGCGCTGGTGCGACGAGAGTGGTTCAGAGAGGCCGAAGCGATCGACGATCCTCATGTCCCGCTGCGCCACGTACGAGATCAGCCCCATAGCGCCCACGTAGGCCACTCCGTTGCCACGGTATTCGGCGCGGAGGGGAAGGGGTGGGGAGGCAAGCCGGGCCCGGCTGGCTCCGTCGAGGTACAGATGGGGCTTGTCCGCCGACGCGATACCGGAGAGGTATCTCCCGCCCTGAACCCAGATGTGTTCGCGGTAACTCGAGAGCGCCACGGGGTGACGAGCTCCGGACATCCTCAGGTACACGAGACGTTCGTCGGCGATGTGGGATGTTGGGTCGATGGCATCGAATGGCTGAGGTGGACCGCCGGCACTTGCCGCCGTCGAGTAGGGGGTGTGAAACGTGCCGGCGCAGAGCGCTGCCCACGCGCACACGGCAGTGGCTGCAACCCAGAGAACGTCTCTCACGGGCGCAACGAAGATCGGGAGCAGCAGGAGCAGCAGCGACGGGAGAAGAAGGCGACCGTGCATGAAGTCGCCGCCGACACGCACGATGAGCAGGCCGTGAAGAAGGCCTGCCACCAAACAGGTGATGGCCGCCCGATGGGTGGCACTGATGTGGCGCTGCGGCCGGCGATACCGACGCAGCGCGTTCCAGCCGAACACCAGGAGTGCAGCGGGAACGACGAGGAACAGCCGGTAAGTGCCAATCAGATCACAGAGGTACAGCCAGCCTTGGTGCCAGCTCGCCGATGAGCCCTCCTTGGCGATCGCTGTATTCGGCACGAGGTTCCCGAAATAACCGGCACGGAACACTTCGTAGACAACGGGCACGATGAACGTGACGATCCCGAGCCTCAGGAGCCGACTTCGGTCTCTGCCCGACAGCGTGAGCACGCCAGCGAGGAACACGATCGTGATCACCGCAAAGTCGGGTCGGATGAGCGGTCCGAGGCTCAGCAGTACTGGTAGCAAGTAGGTGGGAGGTCGGCCTGCGTCCCGGGAAGCGTGGCGCGCAAGCAGGTACCACGAGCAACCGATCCAGAGCACGCTGAGTCCCGACTCGAGCCCAGAGGTGGCGAAGTCCCAAGCAGGAGGGAGCGCGACGTAGATCAGTGCACCGATGGGGAGCGTCCAGGTCGTCGTGCTCATTGTGCGACCGACGAGCTGTTGGGTACCGGCGATCGCGGCGCGCAGACCGAGCACCGTTGAACCGAGCGCAACGATCGCAGCGATCCACTCGAGTGTGATGGGCAGGAACTTGTCGAGTGTCGCAAGGATGAAGATCCAGAGGGGACTCGTTCCGGCTTCCACCCGGTCGCCGATGTTGAAGACGAGTCCGTGACCATTCTCCAACTGTTTGACGATCCGAAAGTTGATGAATGCGTCGTCGGCGGTCCAGCGGTGCTGCCAACCCATCCAGAGGATGAGCATGGTCGGCGCGATGAGAACGAGCCTCCGAGCGTTGATACCGCAGAGAGCGCGCCTCACGCTTCGCCTAGCCTGTTGTGTTCGAGGACATACACCGCGCCTGGGGTCAGGTAGCTGAGCCCCCAGGGGCGCTCGGTGGTGGTCAGCACCGTGGCTTTCACCGTGCTTGACGAAACGGATCTGCCGGGCAGCGGTACGAAACAGATGGGCCTTCCTCGGTACGCCGGAGCGGATTCGAGACCGTCAACGAGCGAAGTTGCCGAAACTGCGAACGAGCTGCCGAGAAACTCTGTACTGCGATGGTCGAGGATCGTGACATCCGGTCGAACGTGTTCGACGTAGCGGAGATAAAACAACTCGGTTCGCAGGTCCCAGTAGGCCCAGAGCACGCAGCTCTTCGGGAGCGAGCGGAGAACATCCAAACCATTTCGCTCATTACGCCGAATCGCATGTGCGTCAAGGGACTGGTAGTTCGCTCGCAGCCCGTTGAGCGGGAGCAGGGCGAAGAGCGCTACTAGTGCAGCAGAGGTCACAGCCAGACGTCGAGGTGGGACAACGGCTGCTACGGCATCAATCACTGCGTCAGCTCCGATTGATGCGAGCAGACAGAGTGCGAGCACCGTGGTGAGGATGTAGCGGTCGTTGCTATCGGCCGCGTTGGCTTGCACATACGAAGCGAGGAGCCCGACTCCCACGATGGCCCACGTGGCAGCCGGTGCGCGCCGCATGAGGACGCCAATCCCGAGCACTGCAAGCAGGAGCACGCCGCCACCCGTCCAACTCGAGATCAGTTCACGGTGGTGACCGACCGCTCGTCCCCAAATCCCGAGGGAGCGGAGTTCGCCCATGGTCCCCCGGAACCCGTCGCCGCGGATCTTCTGCCACCAGCTTCGGCGAGGATTCGCGTCGAGCAGTGGTGCCGACCCGTCTCGCAGCGGGAGGTACAGCAGGGTGAGCAGCGGCAACAACAGGGCGGGGATGGCGAGGCGCAATGTTGCAGCTCGTGTGGCGGCCCGCCAACGGCACGCGACGAACAGTGCGAGCACCCACGCTGCGGTGACGATCATCAGACCGTGATGCACGAGGCCGAAACCCACAACCAAGCACATCAACGCGATGTGCCGAGGCCGCGGGTCTTGGTAGGCGACCACCCAGGTCAAGAGCAGCAGCGCGACGAGCAACAGGTGGAGGGACTGCACGTCAACGTGGACGGCGTTGAGCCACGTCCCTGTCGCGAACGCGAAGGTAAGCGCGGCCGACGCGGAGACTGCTCCTCGCAGGCGGAGTCGAACACCCACGCTGCAGAGGACTGATGCCGCGGATGCGAAGAGGACGGCCGAGAACAGGTTCATCCTGGTTGCTACGCGCCCGATCGGGATCCACGACCACACGCCACCGATGATGGTGAACAGGGGGTATCCCGTTGGATGTGCCACCCCGAAGAGATGTGGAATCGTCTGAAACTCTGCGACGTCGAAGGTGCCCACGTCGTGGGAGAGCGTGAGTAGATAGACAGCGGTTGCAAGCGAAAAAGTGACGAGGGCCCACGGAACGTCTCGCCGTCCGCGGGCGGGGGCGAGGCCTTCGTCGTTTGCCACGGGGTTGATGCGAGCACAGTACGGCATAGCCCGGCCGGCTGCCGGAGGCCGTTTCCCCGGAGTCGGGTCGGTACCATGCGTTGGTGAGCCCGAACGTGCCGGTGGTGGGCGAGCCCTGGTGGGCGAGGCAGCGGTATACGTCGCTGGCGATGTGGTTCTGCTCGGTAGTCAGCGTTCTCATCGGCATCGGCCAGATGTCGATCCACGGCGCAATGTTCGGGCTCGACGAGTACGACGACGGGGTCTACTTCGGATCTGCCGTCCGCCTCGCTCAGGGTCACCTGCCGTACCGCAGTTTCGTCTTCCCGCACCCGCCCGGCATCACACTGCTGCTCTTCCCGCTCGGGCTGATCGGTCGATTGAGTTCCACGAGGGTCACCTTCGGACTGGTGCGAATCCTCACCACGTTGGTGGCTGCCGGCTCGGTGTGGATGATCGGCAGGCTGTTGCGCCACCGCGGGGTGATCGCGGTCCTTGCGGGCGGACTGTCGCTCGCTGTGTACCCACTCGCGTCCGCAGCGACAAAGTCGGTGTTGCTCGAGCCGTACGTCGTGTTCGTCGTTCTCGTTGCCGCAACGCTTCTCTTTCGAGATGGTGAGTTGCAGGACGGTCGGCGCCTGATGTGGGGCGGCGCCGTGCTGGGCATGGCGCTTGCCCTGAAGCTGTGGGCGTTACTCCCGATCGCGGCAGTCGTGGTGTGCTTCGCGATCGTGGTGCGTCGGGACTGGGCGAGGTGGCGCAGGCTCGCAACCGGACTGTTCGCCGGGTTCGCCGTTCCCTGCGCCCCGTTCTTCTTCGCGGCGCCCCGCCAGTTCGTGCACCAAGTGGTTGGGCTGCAGTTGCAGCGTGGTGCATCGTCGGGTGGCTTGCCGGCGAAGGACCGCATCGTGCTCGTCGTTGGTTCGCGCGTGCTCCCTGAGCTGCAAGGCGCGCAAGGCTGGTCGCTGCTCCTGCTGATCCTCGTCGCTGTCGCGATCGCCCTATCGCTGCTGCTGAAGCCCAGGCCGCAGGCCCTCGACTGGTTCGCCGTCGCTGCTGCGCTTGTGTCGGTGGTTGCGGTGTTGAAGACATCGGACTACTTCACGCACTACGGGTACTTCGTTGTTGCGTTCCTTGCGCTGGCTGGTGGTGCGGCGGCCGGGCGTTTGTCGTCGGCGTGTCTCGGCCTTGCTGGCTGTCGGGTAGCCGTCAAGCGTCTGCTTGCAACAGCGGCGGTTGTAGCAGTCCTCGGCTGCGGGTTGAACGGTGTGCTTCGTAGCCGCGCGATTCTTCATCGCTGGCCAGACCTCGCGACTACTGGAGACGTGGGGCGGGCCGTTGCGCGTCTGATCCCCGATGGCGCGTGCGCAGTGAGCGACGACCCGAGCCTGCTCATCACCGCCGACCGGGTCGTCGGGGGAGACAACTGCCCGGCGATGATCGATCCCTACTACGCGTGGCTCGCAGAGGACCCGCAACACCCGCCGTCGTCGGGCGCCGTACCGCCCGCAGCGCTGGTTCAGCAATGGCAGTCGTGGTTCGAGCGGGCAGAGTTCGTGGTGCTCTCCTCGAACCCCTTCCGCGTGCCGTGGACCCCGGAACTGTCGGCGTGGTTCAACGAGCACTTCGACCTGGTTGGCAGTGTCGGACCAGCCGTGTGGCGCAGGAAGTAGCCCTCCCTGCGCTCAATCGGCCGCGGAGAGTGCTGTGTCCGCCGTGCTGAGGTAAGCATTAGGTAAATATTTGTGTACGGCTTCGTTGGTCAACGACATCCCTACCTAAAGTGAGGGGTATTCGGGTGGACCGGGTTGGAACATGGGCAACGTGATGAACGCCAAACGGTGGAGAAGAACAGCGGCAGTGGTGCTGCTCGGTGTGGGAACGGTGGCTTCGTGCCTCGTGAGCCCGTCCTTGTCGTATGCCGCCGCTCGCCCCACGGCAATTGCGGGCGCCACTGGTGCCACCGGTCTGACAGGTGCAACAGGTTTACAGGGCCCAACCGGGCCTCGCGGTGCAACCGGCGTCACCGGCCCGATGGGACCCACCGGCGCGATTGGAGCGTCCGGCGGCCGGGGCGCAACGGGCGTGCAGGGTCCGCAGGGCAACTCGGGTGCACAGGGCGTGAAAGGTTCCACCGGCTCGCAGGGCGTCAAGGGCGACACGGGCTCGCAGGGCGTCAAGGGCGGCACGGGTTCGCAGGGCGCCAAGGGTGACACCGGTCTGCAAGGCATTCAGGGAACGCAAGGTCTCCAGGGCCCCACGGGTCCGAAGGGCGACACCGGCGACACCGGACCCCGCGGCAACACCGGAGCGAGCGGTCTGCAGGGCGTCAAGGGTGACACCGGTGATCAGGGCAATCTCGGGCCGCAGGGTGGACAGGGCGATACCGGTGTGCAGGGAGATCAGGGCATCCCCGGCGTGCAGGGTCCGCAGGGAGACCGAGGCGACACCGGCGCCGGCGTTACCGGTGCTTCCGGCCCGCGCGGCGCAACGGGTGCTCAGGGTTCTCTTGGCTACACCGGCCCTGCTGGCCCCTCTGGCCTGCAAGGCCCAACGGGTCCGAAGGGCAACACCGGTTCCACCGGCCCGCAGGGACCCACCGGACCCCGTGGCGTGACGGGTCAGGTAGGCCCGTCTGGTCAGCAGGGTGCTACCGGCCTCGGATTCGATGGCATCACGTCGTCTACCGGGCTCACGCTCGGCTCCGGGACTGCGATCTTCACGGTCAACAAGGTGGGCGCGTTGACGATCGGTTCACGCGTGCGCATCGTGTACGACTCGAACAACTTCGAGAGCGGCACCATCACCGACATCTACGACCTGCAGCTCACGGTAAACGTCGACTACGTCGCCGGTTCCGGGACGTACTCGACGTGGAACGTTGCGCTCGCCGGAGCGGTGGGCTCCACCGGTGTTACCGGCTCGCAGGGAACGACAGGCCCGACGGGCCTTACCGGTGCCACGGGTCTGCAGGGTCCCACTGGTCCCAAGGGTGACACGGGTAACACCGGCCCGACGGGTCCTCAGGGTGTAACCGGACCGACGGGTCCGACCCCTTCGGGTACCTCGACCACGAGCGCGACCGTCGGTAGTTCTGGCTCTAAGACGGTGACCACGCAGGCGAACCTTGCCCTGGTCGTTGGTTCGCGAATTCGCGTTGCGAACTCTGCGACGGCCTTCATGGAAGGTGTCGTGACTGCGTACACCGCCTCGACCGGGTCACTGACTTTTACCGCCGACTATGCGGTGGGTTCGGGAACGTTCACCGCGTGGAACGTTGACATCACTGGCGCCGTAGGCACCACCGGGCCCACGGGCCCGCAGGGAGCCACGGGCGTTACCGGCGCCACTGGCTTGCAGGGCCCCACCGGTCCGCAGGGCAACACCGGCGCAACCGGACCGCAGGGTGTAACCGGACCGACGGGTCCGACCCCTTCGGGTACCGCAACGTCCGCGAGCAAGGCGATCGCCAGCTCGGGTTCACAGACGGGGTTCACCACGACGCCGACGAACATGGCGATCGTCGTCGGTTCGCGCATTCGGGTAGCGGGCAGTGCTTCAGCGTTCATGGAAGGTGTGGTTACTGCCTACAGCGGCGGTGCCCTCACGTTCACGGCCGACTACGCGGTGGGCTCAGGATCGTTCACTTCCTGGAACGTGGACATCACCGGCGCCTACGGCGCAACTGGCGCCACCGGCTCGAAGGGCGACACCGGCGCCGGCGTGACTGGTGTTACTGGCGTTACCGGTGCGACGGGTCTGCAGGGTCCGACGGGGCCGAAGGGCGACACCGGTTCCACCGGCATTACCGGCCCGAACGGTGACACCGGCAATACGGGTGTCAAGGGTGAGACGGGCCTGGGGTATGACGGTGTGACGTCGTCAACGTCGTCGACGCTTGGGTACGGGTCGCAGACGTTCGCCGTGAACAAGGTTGGCGCGTTCGTCGTGGGTGGTCGTGTCCGGTTTGTTGCGGATGCGAACAACTATGAGTCGGGCACAATCACGGGGATCTCGAGTAACGACATCACGGTGAACGTGGATTACGTGTCGGGTAGCGGCACGTACAGCTCGTGGACGCTCTCGGTTGCTGGTCTGGTGGGTTCCACCGGTGTTACCGGCCCGAAGGGTGACACGGGTACTTCGGGTGTCAAGGGTGATACGGGAACTCAAGGTGGTCAGGGCGATACCGGTCTGAAGGGCGACACCGGTATTCAGGGCCTGCAGGGACCGATCGGACCGAAGGGCGACACTGGCGACACCGGTCCGAACGGACCGAAGGGCGACACCGGAAACACCGGTGACACCGGTCCGATCGGTGCCGGCCTGAAGGTGCTGGGCAGCTTCGGCGACACAGGACCGCTGAGCAGCATTTCGAGTCCGCAGATCGGCGACGCCTACCTCATCGTGGGCGAATTGTGGGTGTGGGACGGAACCGCCTGGGTTGACGCCGGCCAAATTCAGGGTGCCAAGGGCGATACCGGTTTGCAGGGCGACACCGGCGTTCAGGGTGCTAAGGGCGACGCTGGCTCTCAGGGGGGCCGCGGCGACACCGGCAGCCAAGGTGACACGGGTGTGCAGGGCGACACGGGTATTCAGGGTGTCAAGGGCGATCAGGGCGCAATGGGTGCCACCGGCCTGCAGGGGCCGACTGGTCCGAAGGGTGACACTGGTACCACCGGTGCTACCGGCCCCCAAGGCCCTCAGGGCGACACTGGCGTGATCGGTCTGACCGGCTCGACGGGTCTGCAGGGGCCGACTGGTCCGAAGGGCGACACTGGAGCAACTGGCGTCAAGGGAGATACGGGAACCGCTGGTAGCAACGGCCTGAACGGTCAGACGGGTGTTGCAGGTCCCGCAGGAGGTGTCGGTGCGACGGGCCTTACTGGGGCAACGGGGCTGACGGGCGCAACCGGTGTCGGCGCGACGGGCGCAACCGGCGTAGGCGGCGCCACTGGTGCCACAGGTCCCCAGGGCACGGCAGGCACAAACGGGACCGTGAAGCTGTTCTTCGGTGACGGAAGCGACTTCGCCCTGACGTTCGACGGCACCGCAACACCAGCCTGTGCAACGAAGAACTCCTCGACGTCCTACACCCTCAACCGTGACTGCTATGCGACCAACATGACGGTGTCGGGAACTGTCACCGTCGCCACGAACGGCTTCCGGATCTTTGCAACCGGCACACTGACGGTGAACAGCGGCGGCGTGATCTCGAATGAGGGCGGCGCTGCCTCCACGGTCACTGCGGGTACTGCGGGTGCCTCAGCGACACTTGGTGGCGGAACGGCCGGAACGGCCGGGACTACTGTGGCAGGAACTACAGCTACTGCGACGACGACTTCGCTCGGTGGTGCTGGTGGCGCTGGCGGCAACGCCATAGGTGGTGCTGGTGCCAAAAACGGGGCCGCGGCAAGTTCGGCCACGGCGCCGACCGCTGCACAGGGTAGCCCTCGGACGCTCGATGGCGCCTGCACAATGATGGCTCGCGGAGGACTGCTGTTCAACGGCGGCGCGGGAGGCTCATCCGGCGGCGGAGGCGGGGGGACCAAATATGGTGGTGCCGGCGGCGGCGGTGGTGGGATCGTCGCGATTTATGCACTGGTCATTTCGAATTCAGGAACCATTCGGGCGAATGGCGGTGCCGGCGGTGCCGGGACGGGCGGTGACACGGGCGGCGGCGGCGGTGGAGGAGGAGGAGCGGTTGTCCTCTTCTACGGAACTGGCAGCACGACCGGCACGATCAACGTTGCCGGTGGTACCGCCGGCGCTGCCGGCGGTGCCGGGACAGCCGGCTCTGCCGGAAGCAACGGAAACTCTTACTCCATTCAGGTGACGTGACCTTTTGAGTTCGGTCACGAAGTCCCCTGCACGCTGGGCCATTGGCTCGGTAGGTGCGCTCGTTGCAGCGTTCTCATTTGTCGCGCTTCCGATTCAGAGCGCTTCCGCACAGGTTGGTTCCACCGGCGCAACGGGTGCGACTGGTGTGCGTGGCACGACCGGCGCAACTGGTCTCACCGGTGCCACGGGCGCTACTGGTGCGACGGGTCTGCAGGGTCCGACGGGTCCCCAGGGCGCCACTGGTGCGACTGGTGTGCGTGGCACGACCGGCGCAACTGGTCTCACCGGTGCCACGGGCGCTACTGGTGCGACGGGTCTGCAGGGTCCGACGGGTCCCCAGGGTGCGACGGGTGCGACCGGTGTCCGGGGATCGACGGGTGTTGCTGGCGCAACCGGCGCTTCAGGTTCCGTTGGCGCAACGGGTTTGACGGGTGCGACCGGTGTCCGGGGATCGACAGGTGTTGCAGGAGCTACTGGATCTGCTGGCTCGACCGGTTTGACGGGTGCGACGGGTCTGCAGGGTCCGACGGGTCCCCAGGGTGCCACTGGTGCGACCGGTTCACTTGGCGCAACGGGCTCGTTCGGCGTGACGGGCGCTACCGGTGTTAGGGGCTCGACGGGTGTTGCTGGCGCCACTGGTTCTGCTGGCGCCACCGGGTTGTCGGGTTCCACCGGTGCGACAGGTTCAGCGGGGGCCGTCGGCGCAACCGGTTCACTTGGCGCAACGGGCTCGTTCGGCGTGACGGGCGCAACGGGTGCGAGGGGTTCGACGGGTGCGAATGGTGCGACCGGCTCGAGCGGATCGAATGGAGCGACTGGTGCTTCCGGTTCGGTAGGTGCAACAGGTTCGACAGGTGCAACGGGTTTGCAGGGTCCGACCGGGCCTCAGGGAGCGACAGGCGCAACTGGTTCGGTTGGTGTCACCGGCGCAACGGGTGCGAGGGGTTCGACGGGTGCGAACG
>WLJO01000017.1 GCA_009701715.1 Actinomycetota bacterium | reverse complement strand
CCGTTCGACTCGTGGAACGCGCTGCGCGGCATCCGCACGCTCGGCGTCCGTGTCGAGCGGAGCTCGCGGACGGCGCTGGCGCTCGCGCGGTTCCTCGAGGCGCATCCGGCAGTCGCCTCGGTGTCGTACCCGGGTCTGGACTCCCACCCACAACGGGGGCTCGCGGCCCGGCAGATGTCCGCAGGCGGCGGCATGCTGTCGTTCGAGCTACGTGATGCCGATCGGGCGCACGGGGTGCTCGAGGCACTCCAACTCGTCCGCGTCGCAACCTCGCTCGGTGGGCCAGACACGCTGATGTGCCATCCGGCCTCCACCACCCATGCCGGGCTCGCCGCAGACCTGCAGCAATCGATCGGGGTAACTGCCGGGCTGCTGCGCGTATCGGTCGGCCTCGAGCATCTCGACGACCTCGTGCTGGACCTCCAGACCGCTCTCGCCTAAGCACGCTGCGAGAGCCCTTGGCCGGTCCCGACGGGGGAGGGCCCGTCAGGACCAGCGAGGCACCCAACTTTGACTCACAGGCCGTCAGTCCTGGAGCGCTTGGGGAACTTGTCCTGTGAGCAGCAAACCCCATGAAGGTAAGAGGGGAACAAGAACCGGGTAGGGAATCGGTGTGATTACCGGAAGGCGGCCCGTGGGCGGGCTAGAACGATAGGCATGAGTGTTCCCAGGGTGCTGGTCGTCGAGGACGACAGGTCGGTTCGGGAATCGCTCGAACGGGCGCTCCGGCTCGAGGGCTATCAGGTGCAGACCGTTGCCGATGGGATGTCGGGCCTCGAGGCAGTCGGCCGCGACCAGCCTGACGTGGTGGTGCTCGACGTGATGTTGCCGTTCTTGGATGGCCTCTCCGTGTGCCGACAACTGCGCCAGAAAGGCGACCGTACGCCGATCCTCATGCTGACGGCGCGAGCGGACGTGGGGGACCGGGTTGCTGGTCTCGATGCCGGCGCCGACGACTACCTCCCCAAGCCGTTCGCGCTCGACGAATTGCTGGCCCGACTGCGCGCCCTGATCCGGAGATCGTCGCCTGATCACGTGCCGGGTGGGTTGACGGTTGGGGACCTCCGCATCGACGAGGCAGCCCGAAGGGTCTGGCGCGGCGTACGGGAGGTGGACCTCACCAAGACCGAGTTCGAGCTGTTGGCACTCCTCGGAAGGAATGTGGGGGTGGTGCTCGACCACGCCACGATCTACGACCGGATCTGGGGCTATGACTTCGGCCCGGAGTCCAAGGCACTCCAGGTGTACATCGGTTATCTGCGACGCAAGACCGAGGAGAACGGCGAGACCCGCGTCGTCCACACGGTCCGTGGCGTCGGGTACACCGTGAGGCCCGCATGAGCCTGCGCTGGAAACTTGCACTGTCAATGGGCTTCCTGCTCCTCACGATGGTTGCGCTCGTGTCGGTCAGTGCCTATCTCACGACCGACAGCCGGATCAGACAGGAGGTCGACAGTTCCCTTGACGAACGTGCGAACTCGTTGAGGATCATCCTGAACCGCGGAGACGGGTCGCTCCCGCAGGCTGCCGGGCCGGCACAGGTGCTGGACGCCAGCGGTGTCATCGTCCAGTCGGTCGGCGAGGTCCGGTTCCCGGTCAATCGGCGGGAGCGCTACCTCGCGAAGGAGGGCGGTCGTCTCTATACGCACACGGTGGAGGTGGACGGGGCCCGCTATCGGGTGGAGACAGCGGCTTTGCAGGTCGGTGGCGTGGTGCAGGTGGGTCGGGAACTGCAGCCGACAGAGACCACGCTCGCATCCCTCCGGCGCCGGTACGCAGCGATCTCCGGCCTGGTTGCGCTGCTCGGCGCGATCCTCGGCTGGCTGCTCGCCGGTTGGTTGACGCGGCCCGTCGTTCGACTGACGCAGGCCGCCGAGCACGTTGCCTCCACCGGCGAACTGGACATGTCGGTCGATACCGAGGGCAGTGACGAGACCTCCCGGCTCGCCCAGGCCTTCTCGTCGATGCTTGGGGCGCTGCACGAGTCAAGGATGCGCCAGCGGATGCTCGTGCAGGACGCGGGCCACGAACTCCGCACGCCGGTCACCTCCATCCGCACCAACGTGGACGTGCTGCGTCGCCACCCCAATCTCGACGGGGAGGACCGCTCGAAGGTGCTTGACGACCTGCACAGCGAGGTGACACAGGTGAGCACGATGGTCGAGGAACTCGTGCTGCTGGCGAGCGGGGACCTGGAGGAGGATGACTCTCCCGGCATGGTCCGGCTCGACGACCTCATCAAGGTGGCTGCGGACCGGACGAGTAGGCGCTTCACCCGTCAGGTCTCCGTGGATGTCGAGCCGACGAGCATCAACGGTTCGGTGCGCGGGCTCGACCGCGCGGTCAGCAATCTGCTCAACAACGCCTGCAAGTTCAGCCCGCCCGGAAGTCCGATCGAGGTGACGCTCAGGGGCGGTCGGGTTGCCGTGCGCGATCACGGGCCCGGCATTGAGACCGGGGACCTGCCCCACGTCTTCCATCGCTTCTACCGTGCGACGGCGGCACGGACACAACCCGGTTCCGGCCTCGGTCTGGCGATCGTGGACCAGGTGGTTCGCTCGCACGGTGGCACGGCGTTCGCCGAGAACCATCCGGGTGGCGGGGCGATCGTCGGCTTCTCGCTCCCGGCGGACCGCACGGTGGTCGACGAACTCTGACGCGTGTCACCGGTAGCGACGCCGTCGAGCGGCATGCCGCCGCCGGGGGAGCCCTGCCTGAGAGACTCTCCCCGTGGCGAAGGTCCAAGCAGCAATCCTCTCCGACGTGGCGTACATCCGGGATGGCTTGGTGTACCTGCTCGCCGGTGGTATCAACCGTGTCACCACCGAGCTCCCCGGCACGCTCAACGTTGCACTGACGGTGATGGTGGAGCTGGAGGCAATCGAGTTCGGCCAGACCCACCAGATCACGGTGAAGATCGTTCATGCCGACTCGGCAACCCGGGTGGGTGAGGCGTCGGGGCAGTTCCACTCCGGTGATACGTCCAAGCTCGGGCCCGGAGAGCCGATGTTGCTCCCGCTCGTCGTCCCGTTGAAGGGCATCAACCTGCCCATGTACGGGCCCTACGACATTCACGTGAGCGTGAACGGTGAGCCCCAGCAGTTGCTCACGTTCCGCGCCCTCGCCCCCCGCCGCTGAGCGATAACGGGCGAAACTGTCGTGAGCGGAATAACGGACGATCAACTCAGCGAGGACTTGCTGCCCGGCACCGAGGCCCTCGACCCCGGGGAAACGACCCCCGACGCGGCTCCCCGGAAGCAGCGATCATTACGCCGTCGGGCACTGCGGTACACGGCGCTCGTCGTCGCCGCGCTGCTCATCCCTGTCTCGATCTCGTGCATTCGCGCCCTCACCGGCCCGGGTTACGACAGCGCCGCAGCGCGCACCGTCCAATGGGCGCGGGACCACCACATGGGGTCATTCGTGGACTGGGCCGAGCGGCACTGGTTCGACAAGAACCAGGCCAAGGTCGGGGGCGAACCCGACCCGAACACCGTCGGAGCGAATATCGCCGGCGCCGTCGCTGTGCCCACCACCGTGCCGTCGACGACAGCGGTGCCGTCGCCGACGTCGGCACCGACCGACACAGGTACCGCAACAGGCCTGTCTTCTGCGGTTCCCACAACGAGCACCACCGATGGTGTGCTCCGGCGTCTTCCACCGCCAACTCCGTTGACGAGCCCGTCGCCGACCCCGTTCAGGGGCGAGGGGCGCTGGACCGGGTTCGGTCCGCTGATCGAGGGTGAGCCCGGTGCGTATGCCACAACCGTCCGACCCGATGTCGAGCACAGTTCGATCTCGATAGGCGTGGTGTGGTTCGACCCGGCAGCGGTTCGGTTCCGCCTCTTCCCGGGGGACAACAGCCCCAGCCGCCCGTGGGACCGCCCTCCGTACGTACCCGTCCCGGACCGCAAGAGCCTGCTCGCCGCATTCGCCGGTGGGTTTCGGCTCAATGAGTCGAACGGCGGCATGTTGCTCGGCGGGAAAGAGATCCGGCCGATGCGGGTGGGGGCGGCCACGTTCGCCTTCGGTCTCGACGGCAAGCCGTTGCTCGGCAACTGGGGGGTCGAGGTGCCCCTCAACGGCACGTACGACTCGGTTCGCCAGAACCTCGACCTCATCGTGGACGACGGCGTGATGAACCCGTTGCTCGAGACCGACCCGAACAATCAGTGGGGCTTCACCGGCCCGAACAACAACTCGTTCGTGTGGCGCTCGGGCGTCGGGATCCTCGCCGACGGCGCGATCGTCTGGGTGGGCGGGAACGGCCTGAGCGTCGTGAGCCTCGCCAAGGTCTTCGTCCGCATCGGCGCGGCGCGCGCGATGCAGTTGGAGATCAACCGTGAATGGGTCCAGCTCAACACGTACACCCTCACACCCGAGGGAAAGATCTTCGGGAAGCGCTTGCTGACCGGCATGCGCGGTCCGGACAACCGGTGGCTTGACCGCGACACCCGCGATTTCGTGGCGGTCTTCGGCCGCAGCGAACTGCAGCCCTGAGCAACCTGCTCGCGGGTGCCGCCCGGCTGCTAGCGCAGCGCCGTGGCCAGCGCGTCGACGATGCGGTCCACCTGAGCATCGGTGGTGACGAAGGGCGGGCAGAACGTGTTGGTGTCCGTGCCGACAGCCCGCGTAATCACGCCGAGCCCGAGCATGCGGTCGCGCACGGCAAATGCGTCACGGTCGGGGTGGTGCCCGACGGCCCACACGGCACCCGCTCCGCGGACCGACGCGACGAGACCGTCCGCGGCGATCGACTGCAGCCCGCTCTCGAGGCGCTTACCGATCACGAGGGAGCGCTCGAACAACTGCTCGCGCTGCAGGATCTCGAGGTTCTTCAGGCCGGCAGCACACGCGGTCGGGTGACCGGAGTAGGTGAACCCGGTGCGCATCAGGTAGTTCGGGTCCGACTCGATGCCGTCGCGGACCTTCCTGCCGACGAACACGCCCCCAAGGGTCTGGTATCCCGAGGTCACTGCTTTGGCGAAGGTGGTGAGGTCCGGTGTGACGCCGTAATGATCGGACCCGAACCACCTGCCGAGGCGGCCGAAGCCGCAGATGACCTCGTCGAAGATGAGCAGGGCGCCGTGCTGGTCACAGAGACGGCGGAGCCCCTCGAGGTAGCCGTCCTCCGGGGGGAACACGCCGCCTGCGCCCTGAACGGGTTCAGAGATGATGGCGGCAACCTCGTTACCGCGCTGGGCCATCAGCGAGGCGATGGCCTCGAGGTCGTCGCTCGGTACCTGCACCACCTCGGGCAGCAGCGCTCCCCACCCCTCCTTGTTCGGGCCGATGCCCTGGGCGCTCGTGCCGCCGTAGTTCGTGCCGTGATAGCCCCTCGCCCGCGAGATGATCAGCTGACGTTGCGGCTCGCCGCGCATCGCGTGGCTGAGCCTTGCGAGCTTCATCGCCGTGTCGATCGCCTCGGAGCCCGAGCAGCAGAAGAAGACGCGCGCGTCGGGCATTGGTGCGTTGCGCACGAGCTCAGCGGCAAGTTGTTCGGCGGGCTCGTTGGTGAACGGGTCGAACGTGGAGTACGCCTCGAGCATCATGATCTGCGCTGCAACTGCATCAGCCATCTCCCTGCGACCGTGACCGATCGCGCAGTACCAGAGACTCGCCATGCCGTCGACGTACTCGTTCCCACTTGAGTCCCACACGAGTGCGCCCTCGCCGCGCACGATCGGGATGAAGGATTCGCGCGTTGGCTTGGCGAACGGGTGCAAGAAGGCTCCGGGCATGGCCGTACGTTACGCCTGCTTCAGGAGGGTGTGCTCGGCCGCCCCGGTGGCACGGGATGGATTCTTTGGGCGGTTGAGACCGAGCGCCCGCCGCCGACGGCCTGCGTGATGAGCACGACGACGCAGCCGAGCGCGACGGCCGGGAGGCTGTGCGTGGACTCGGCGAGCCATACGAGGGCGGCGAGCGGAACCCGATAGCCGGCACCGAGCAGCGTGGTTGCCCCGATGACGGACAGCAGAGCGAGGTTGCCGTCGAAGATCCGTCCGAGCACCTGGCCGGCGATCGAGCCGAGCACGAGGAGGGGGATGATCAACCCACCCACACCGCGCCCGAGCATGGTGACCCCGGAGGCGGCGGCTCGCAGCGCGAGCAGGGCGCAGTGGCCCGCAACGGACGCCGTTGCGGCCCAGGCGAGGGAGATGGTTCCCGGCCCGAGGTGGACCGGTACGCCACTGAACCCGATGCGTGCGAGGACACCGAGCAGCACGAGCAGCGCCGCAGCGACGGCGACATGGTGGCGCTCGCGCGAAAAGACCGGTCCGAGGCCAGTCTCGGCGGTGCGGGTGAGCAGGGACACTGCGCGACTGGCGATGCCGGCGCCGACGGCGAGGCCGAGCGCGAGCAGCACGTCGCGCAACCCGACGACACCGACAGAGGTCCACCAGGGCAGGCGGAAGCCGTCGATACTGCTGCGGGCGAGGTAACCGGCGGCCGAGCCGAGCAGTGCGGCCGGCAGTCGTCGCCACGACATGCCTTCGCGGAACGGGATCTCGACGGCGAGCAGGCCACCGGCGATCGGGCTGTGCAGTGCCGCACCGAACCCGGCCGCAGCGCCGACAACGAGAAGGCTCGGGCCGGTGCTGTCGAGGCGTCGGCGTCCGATCGAACCGAACCACGTACCGAGTACGACGGCGAGTCCGACCGGGTCGAGCGCGCCGCCGAGGCCGACGGTGGCCCCCGCCCCGACCGTCCTTGCTGCGTACTGCCGGTCCTCGTAGTGGCGTCCGTGGTAAGCGTCCATGTAGGCGTCGATGCTCGACGGGCCGGAGCGGGTAGGCCCGAGTGAGCGCACGAACGTGCTCACGAGCAGACCCGCGGCAGGGAGCGCAACGGTCAGCGCTGCCGGGCCCCGCGCGATCGCGTCAAGGAGGTGCTCAACCCCGTACACCGCACCGGCGGCGCCGTAGGCCGAGCACACGGTCACCACAGCAAGCAGGCCGAGTGCCCGCATGCGCGGCGCGGTCAGCGCCAGTGGCCCCACCTCCGGTTTCCCATGAGGGAAACCGTAGTTCCTCCGTGCCGATCGCCCCGACGACGAGGAACTCCGGCGGGGGATCAGGGCAGGTCAGTGGCGGTCTGGGTTGGTCCGCACCTGTCGGAAGGCGATGTCTGCATCCACCGAAGGTTCCTTGGGCAGCCCGAGGGAGCGTTCACCGAGGATGTTGCGCTGGATCTCGTCGGTGCCCCCGGCAATGGACTGCCCGGGTACCGAGATGAGGATCTCGTGGATCAGGCCGTCGAGCGGCGCATCGGTCCCGCTGAGCATGCCGTCTGCGCCAGCGATCCTGGCGTGGACGTCAGCGGACATCCGGGCGATGTGGCTGCCGACCAACTTGCCGATCGAACCCTCGGGTCCGGGTGGCTTGCCGGCGAGTCGTGCCGCTCTGGCGCGCTGGGCCGTCCACTTCGCCGTCTGGTCGAGGCAGCGCAGGCGCATGAGTGCATCGCGGATCACGGGGTCGTCGATTACACCCGCCGCCTGGGCCCGGGGGATGGTGAGGTCCGCCCGTCCGGCACGCTGTGGGTACCAGACGTAGGTCTTGAAGTAGTCGGTCGCCTCGGCAACGGCTTCGTCACGGCATCGGCCCGTGCGGTTCGTTCCCGCCTGGAACGCTCGGGTACTCGGCAGGCTCCGCTCGTGGGCGAGCGTTGCCAACGCAACGCGCCAGCCCTCACCCACTGCGCCGATCACGTTGTGCGTCGGCACGCGTGCCTCGGTGAGGAACACCTCGTTGAACGACGCATACCGGTTCATCTGCATGAGGGGCCGCACCTCGATACCGGGTTGGTGCATGTCGATGACGAAGTAGGTAATGCCCTTGTGCTTGGGCACGTCGAAGTTGGTGCGGGCCACGAGGATCGCCCAGTCCGCCTTCACGGCACCGGTGGTCCACAGCTTCTGGCCTGTAATCACCCACTCGTCGCCGTCCAGCTCCGCCCGCGTGGTGAGGCCCGCGAGGTCCGAGCCGTTGCCCGGCTCGCTGAACAACTGGCACCAGCGGTGCTGACCGGTGAGCGCGGGACGGAGCAACCGCGACTTCACATCGTCGGATCCGTGCTCGAGGATTGTGGGGGCGGCGAGGGACATCGCGCCACCACCGGCCACGCCGACTGCCTCGATGCGATCGAACTCGGAGTCCACCACCGCGGCGAGCGACGGGCTGAGCCCCCGCCCGAACCACTCCACCGGCCAGGCAGGGCAACCCCAACCGGAGTCCGCGAGGAGGTCGCGCCATTCGCGGAGGGGGCGGTTCTCGTCCCAGTTGGCCCCCAACCAGGCCCGCACCTCGGACCGCACGGACTCAGCGTTGATCATGTTCCCATTGTCGCACCCCACGCGCGGAGGTGATGGACCGGGAGTCGGCTTCGCCGGGGGGGGGTTGCGCTCCGGCGGGACTAGGCGATGGCGGCGAGCAGGTGCGCCGAGAGTTCCTCGTACGTGTCGAGCGCCGTGAACTGTGGGAACTCGCGGATCACGTTGTCGGGGGCATGAAACAGGAAACCGGCGTCGGCCTCAGCGAGCATCGCAGTGTCGTTGTAGGAATCGCCGGCGGCTGCCACGCGGTAGTTGAGCCCCTTCAACGCTCGCACAGCGTGTCGCTTCTGATCCGCCATGCGCAACTGGTAGTTGACGATCCGGTCGTCCTCGACGACGAGTTGGTGGCACAGGATGGTGGGCCAGCCGAGCTGTTCCATGAGCGGCCTCCCAAATTGCTCGAAGGTGTCCGACAGCAGGATGACCTGGGTGCGGCTGCGCAGATCGTCGAGGAACTCGCGTGCGCCGGGAAGCGGGCCCATGCCAGCGATGACGTCAGCGATCGTGGACATCTTCAGACCGTGCTGGGCAAGAAGATTGAGCCGGAACCGCATGAGTCTGTCGTAGTCGGGCTCGTCACGTGTCGTACGGCGCAACTCGGCGATGCCGGTGCGCTCGGACACGGCGATCCAGATCTCGGGAACAAGGACGCCCTCGACATCGAGGGTCACGATGGACTGCTGGGGCATGGTGCAACTCACTCGTTTCGGACAAAGGCAAAGGGGTAGGTTATTTCGTATGTCAGGCGGCCGCGAACTTCCTCCAAAATCCCTCGACGAGAGTCGAGGAATAGCCCGATCACGGGCCGGTGAATCCACCCGACAGCGCCTCCTGGAAGCGGCGCTCGAGGTCATCGATCGAGACGGCTTCGGTGCCGCGAAGGTGCAGGACGTCGCGCTTGCGGCCGGCGTGACCACCGGTGCGATTTATAGCAACTTCAGAAACATGGACGAACTCCTCGCTGTGGCGTTGGCCGGTCGGCTTCGCGATGCGGCCAGGCAGCGGCACGAGGTGGAGATTCCCGAAGCGCTCGAGCGCTTGAGCAGCGGCACCGGCAGGCGATCCATCCTCGGGGGGCCGGTCTATGTTGGCCTCCGATCGGGGTTCTCGCTCGAGGAGACCCAGGATCTTGTGCGCGTGCTCGCGGCAGCGTCGTCGAGCGCTGTTGCGGATCAGGTCTGGAGCGATCTCGTGCAGGAAATGTTCGCGAGCGCCGTGCAGACCATGGAGATCGGCCAACAATTCGGTGTCGTCCGAAGCGATCTTGATGCCCGCTCGCTGACACTCTTCGCTCAGTGCCTCACCTTGGGTCGGCGCCTGCTGCAGACCGCAGGAATCGAGCCCGACGAAGGTGAGCGTTGGGAGGCGGTTCTGGGCGAAGCGCTCGGGCCCCTGCTCGTCAAGCCTGAGTGAGTTCGAGCAATCAAGCGACGCCGGGCCGAGCCACGTCGTCCTAGACGTAGCGCAACGTCAGTGGCTCGAGTGGGAGGCCGTCGATCTGAACGGTGTAGGTCTCGCCGGCGGAGGCCCAGGCTGCGTCGGTGACAGTTCCGGTGGTAATGATTTCCCCGGCGTGCAGTGGGACCGCGGCGGTACGGGCGAGGTGGGCGATGGCGTACAACGGACTGCCGAGCACATTGGATCCATAGCCAGTATCGATGACCGAACCGTTGCGGAGCAGTCGAAGTGTGAAGCGCTCGAGATCCTCGATCATCGTTCCCCACGGTGCCACCTGGGCCCCGACGCGTGACGCTCCGTGCAGCGATCCGTCGATGACGGAATCTATGGCGGTGACCTTCCATGCAGGGAAGTGGCACTGCACCACCTCAAAGCCGAAGGCCACCCACTCGATGGAGTCCGCGATCTGCTCGGTGCTCGCTCCTGAGGGGACGTCCGCCGACAGCCGGAACACGATTTCTGGCTCGGACCTCGGTTGGCACAGCGTGTCTGCAGCAACGGTCCCCTCGCCCTGGCTGCAGAGTTCCAGCGAGTCGTCGTACATCCATCCCCAGATCGGCGCATACACGCCGTAGAGGTCCCAGATCGTGGTGTTGGTAAAGCCGATCTTGCGGCCGACGGGCCGTGCTCCCGTGGAGATCGAGCGCGCAATGGATGCACGCTGCATCACGTCGTAGGCGTCGTCGAGGGTGAGCAGGGGATCCTGCTCGGTGAAGGGCCGCAGGGTGGTGGCGCTGCGCCGGGCTTCCTCGATAGCAATTGCGATTTCGTTGTTGTCGTACATCCGCTCGTGCTCCTCGGCTGCCGAACCTATCCGGATCATCCGTGGTGGAGCGGCACCCCGGGCCCCCGGCGTAACATGACGGCATTCAAAGGGGGAACCAATGCGAGTAACCGTTGATGGAGATCGTTGCCAGGGCCACCAGATGTGCGGTATCGCAGCGCCCGAGGTGTTCGGGGCAGACGACTACGGCAACTCGGTGGTGCTGATCACCGGGGACATCCCGGTAGCGCTCGAGGCCAAGGTGCGCCGGGCCGAGGGCAATTGCCCCGAGCGCGCCATCCACATCGAGGCCTGACTGCCCGGCGTTTCGGGTCAGCGCACGACGTACGACGTCATCGACAGCGACCCGAGCGCGTACCCGCCGATGAGTTTCTCGCATGTCGTCCCTGCAGCATTGGCGAGCCCTGCGAGGTAGAGCAGTGGGACAAAGTGTTCGGGTGTCGGTGCAGCCAGCGAGTACGCCGGGTGCTCGAGCAGCGAGAGCACGTCACCCGGTTCCTCGGTCATGATTCGCTCGGCCTCCTCGTCGAAGGACTGCGCCCAGTCGTAGGCAGCGTCTGGGCTCGCCCAGTCAAGGCGACCGAGATTGTGCACCACATTGCCGCTGCCGATGACGAGGATGCCCTGCGCGCGCAGTGGGGCCAGCGCCGCGCCGAGTTGCACGTGGTAATCGGCAGGTGCAGCAGCGTTGATGGACAGTTGCAGCACCGGCACGTCGGCGTTCGGGTATATGTGCGCGAGCACCGACCAGGTGCCGTGGTCGAGGCCCCAGCTGTCCCGGTCCGCGCCAACCCACGCCGGGGCAACCGTGTCGGCGATCTCCTGCGCGATTTCGGGTGAGCCGGGTGCTGCATACTCGAAGGCGAACAGTTCGTCGGGGAAGCCAAAGAAGTCATGGATGGTCTTGGGCTGCGCCATTGCGGTGACGGCAGTTGCGTTGATGAACCAATGCGCCGACACGGACAGCACGGCGCGCGGCCCGGGGACCGACGAGCCGAACGAGTTCCACAGCTCGGTGTAGCGGTTGTGCTCGAGCGTGTTCATCGGGCTGCCGTGACCGATGAACACGGCCGGCATGAGATCGGTCGTCACGTTCGTGACGGTAGCGGGCACACTGGGACGATGGTCGACTGGAAGCATGTTGCGGACTCAGCGATCGAGATCCCGATTGTCACGAGCTTCACCCGGGTTGGTTACGACGTGCGCTCCCGCCTCGAGCACTGGCGCCCGGTCGATCAGTACAGCCTCACCGGTCGCACCGTGGTGGTCACCGGAGCAACCTCGGGCCTCGGCCGCTCGATGGCCGAGACCCTCGCCCGTTGCGGTGCAACGGTGGTGCTCTGGGGTCGCTCGTCTGGCAGGACAGAGGACGCGCGCGACGCAATCGCGCGCTCGACCGGCAATGCCACCCTCGATGTCGTGGTTTCCGACATGTCCGAACCCGATGAGATCCGTCGGGGAGCAGCCGAACTCCTGGCCCGCCACGAGCGGGTGGACGTGTTGGTGCACAACGCGGGGGCACTTGCCCCAACCCGGATGCTCAATTCCGAGGGGCACGAGTCCACGGTTGCGGCCCAGGTGCTTGGTCCGTTCCTGCTCACGTCGTTGCTCCTCGATCGCTTGCGTGCCAGTGCCCCGTCACGTGTGATCACGATGTCCTCCGGCGGAATGTACGCGTCACCGCTGCGCGTGGAGGACCTCGAGATGGGCGAGGACTACCGCGGCGCCGAGCAGTACGCCCGGGCCAAGCGCGCACAGGTCACCCTCAACGAACTCTGGGCACAGCACCACCCCGGGCAGGGTGTCCACTTCCACGCCGTCCATCCCGGTTGGGCAGACACACCCGGTGTGCAGGAGTCGCTCCCGGCCTTCCGGCGCGTGATGCGCCCCTTGCTGCGGACCGTTGAGCAGGGTGCGGACACCGCGCTGTGGCTTGCCGCCGACGATGGCGCGCCGCTCGAGTCGAATGGTGGGTTCTGGCACGATCGCGAGCGGCGACCGATCCACCGGCTCGGGTTCACCAAGCGCTCGGACACCCCGGAGCGAAGGCAAGCGCTCTGGGACTGGTGCTCCAGCCAGATCTCGGTCTAGCCGTACGGACCCGGTGCGCCCTCGGCCTTGGCAACCATGATCTCGGTGGATTTCACGATCATCACCACCTCGTCCCCCGCAGCCAGGTCGAGTTCGTCCACGGCATCGCTGGTGATCGCCGCAGTCAGCCGCTGACCGTCGGGGAGCAGCGCCTTCACGCTGGTCATCACGTCGCCGCGGGCGATGCTGTCAATCGTGACCCTCAACTGGTTTCTCGCGCTGAGGCGGACCTCGGGGCGACGCGAAACCGCCACACCGTCCCGCGCGTGCTGGGCCTCTCGGGCCTGTCGGAGGAAGCGCCGGGCTGCCCGGGCGTTCTCCTGGCGCCAGAGGGCGATGAGATCGCCGCCCGGATCGCGCTGCGCGATGGCGTCGAAGGCGGGTTGCAGCGCTCGCTCCTGGGCATCCAGCAGGGGCTCAATCGGTTGGCCTGCCCGTTGGCGCAGCGTGAGCTTGAGCAACAACTCAGTACGGAGGTCGCGAAGGTGCTCGGCCGGCGTACCCAGCCAGCGCTCAGACGTTGTTCTGCCCACAGCGGTCGGCTGCAGCAGCGACCGTTCCCGCCCGCGGCCGGGCTGGGCGCCCGAGCGCGTGACGAGCCCCTGTTCCACCAACGACTCGATTGCCCGGTACGTCAGTGGTCTACTCAGCGACCAGATCGAACCGAGTGGGCCGTCCGGCGCGAGTTGCGACCCGATGGCCCAGCCGTGCTCAGCGCCCTGGATGACGAGGGTGAGGCAGACGAGTTCCGCGAGGTTGGAGGGCTGGTCACGTCGTGTTGCCATCTCGAGAACCCCTCCAGCGATACGTCAGTCAATGAGTTGATTATAGTCAGTATCTGAATATAGCCTCGGACCATGAGGCACCGAACCACAGTGTCAGCGGCACGTCCCCGTCGGGTGTTCGGGCTTCTCGGCCTCGCGCTCGGTCTCGTTGTTGGCATGAGTGCGTGCTCGACGAAGCGGGTGACGATCGATACCGACCCCGATGCGCCGATCACGGTGTTCGCCGCTTCGTCGCTCACCGGAGCATTCGGCGTGATTGGCACTGCGTACACCGCTGCCTATCCGGATGCGAAGGTCGAATTCAGCGTTGGCGCCTCGTCAGAGCTGGTTGCCCAGATCAATCAGGGTGCACCGGCCGACGTCTTCGCCTCGGCTGACGGGGAGAGCATGGGCAGATTGGAGCCCGGCACGAACGGCGCACCGGAGAACTTCGCAACGAACCGTCTGCAGATCATCGTTGCGCCGGGGAACCCGAAGGGGATCATCGGGCTCGCAGATCTCGCTCGGGCCGACGTCGTGTTCGTCTCAGCCGCGCCCCAGGTTCCGATCGGCCGGTACACGCAGCAGGTGTTGGCAGCTGCAGGCGTGATCGCTGCACCGAAGTCGCTCGAGGCGAACGTCAAGGGCATCGTGAACAAGGTGGTGCTCGGCGAGGCCGACGCCGGGATCGTGTACGTCACCGACGTCCTTGCGGCAGGTTCGAAGGCACTCGGGGTGGACATCCCCGGGCCGGTGAACGTGGTGGCTACGTATCCGATCGCCGTGCCCGCCGCGTCGAAACACCCCGATGCCGCTGCGCGCTTCGTCGCGTTCGTGCGCTCGCCGGCCGGGCAGGCCATCCTCGCCAGGTTCGGCTTCGGTCGGCCATGACACGCCGCCGGGTCGGGCAATCCCGCCCGCCCACCCTCGCCCTCCTCCTTGCCGGTCTCGCCGTCGCATTCTTCGCGCTGCCATTCGTCGGCATCCTCTGGCGCATGCCGTGGAGCCGCGTGGGGTCGGTACTCGGCGACCAGGCCGTGCGGGAAGCGCTGCGCGTTTCGCTGGAAACATCGGTGCTCGCAGCGGTCGTCTCGCTCGCACTCGGGGTGCCGCTTGCCTGGGTGCTCGCCCAGTTCGACTTCCCCGGTCGGTCGATCGTCCGTGCTCTGAGCACGCTGTCGATGGTGTTGCCCCCCGTGGTCGGCGGCGTTGCGCTGTTCTTCTCGTTCGGGAGGCGCGGGCTGTTTGGCCAGTACCTCGACCGCTGGTTCGGGATCCGCCTGCCGTTCACCACGGCCGGGGTGGTGGTGGCCCAGGTGTTCGTAGCGATGCCGTTCCTCGTCCTCACCGTCGAGGCAGCGCTGCGTCAGGTGGACCCCCGCTTCGGCGACGCAGCCCGAACGCTCGGTGGATCCCGCTGGACCGTCTTCCGGCGGGTCACCCTGCCCGCCGTTCGACCCGCACTCATCGCCGGCCTCGTACTGTCGTGGGCCCGGGCACTCGGCGAGTTCGGCGCCACGATCACCTTCGCCGGGAATCTTCCCGGACGCACGCAGACAATGCCGCTCGCCACCTACCTCGCGCTCGAGTCGGACCCGGAGTCCGCACTCGTGCTCAGCCTCGCGCTCATTGCAGTGTCGTTCGCCGTATTGCTCGGCCTGCGAGACCGCTGGCTCGGCGCGCCGTCGGGGCGAACCTCGGTGGCCGCGCCGTGAGACTGCTGGTCGACGCACAGGTGACGAGGGGCTCGTTCGCCCTCGATGTGTCCTTCGCTGTCGAGGCGGGGGAGACCGTCGCGCTGCTCGGCCCGAACGGCGCCGGCAAGTCCACCGTGCTCCGCGTGCTGGCCGGTCTGTTGGCGCTCGACGGTGGACGTATCGAGGTGGTAGGCGAGGGAGGGGGAGTGACGCTGTGGGACGAACCTGCATCGGACACGTTCGTGCCGCCCGAGCGCCGTGGCATCGGGGTCGTCTTCCAGGACTATGCGCTGTTCCCGAACCTGTCGGTGCTCGAGAACGTGGCGTTCGGACTGCGGGCACGCGGAATACGGGCGAGCAGCGCACGCGCAACCGCCCTTGGACTGCTCGATCGAGTGGGGCTCGGCGAACGTGCACACAATCGCCCGGACCAGTTATCCGGGGGACAGGCACAGCGAGTGGCGCTGGCGCGGGCACTCGCCGTGGAGCCCTCCGTGTTGCTCCTCGACGAACCACTGGCCGCGCTCGATGCGCTCACCCGCGCCGAGGTGCGAAGCGACCTCCGCCGTCAACTAGCGGCCTTCCCGGGGGTGCGGCTGATCGTCACGCACGACCCAGTGGATGCCTATGCGCTCGCCGACCGTGTGGTCGTCCTCGAGCAGGGCAGCGTGGCCCAAACCGGCACCCTCGACGAGGTCACGATGCACCCACGATCGCGATACGTCGCGGACCTTGTCGGGCTCAACCTGCTCGCCGGCGAGATGCGCGCCGGGGTGCTGCACCTGCCGAACGGCACGCAGGTGGTCGCTGCCGACAGCGCGCTGTCGGGCCCTGCCTTCGTGGCAGTCACCCCACAGTCCGTTGCGCTGCACCGTCGCGAGCCCGAGGGGAGCGCACGCAACGTCTGGAGCGGCACGGTGACCGATCTCGACCGCCGCGCCGACCGTGTGCGTGTGCGCGTGACCGGCACGGTTCCGCTCGTTGCCGAGATCACGCCGGCAGCGCTCATTGCGCTGGACCTCGCCGTGGGGCAGACGGTGTGGATCTCGGTGAAGGCGACGGAGATCATCGGCTATCCCGCCTGAACAGGGTTGTGGGACACTGAGTAAATGCGCGCTCTGCGGACATCCCCCGAACGGTTTGACGGTCTCCCGGGTTATCCCTTTGCGCCCCGCTATGTCGACATCGGCGACTTCGAGGGGGGTCACCTGCGTGTGCACTACGTGGACGAGGGCCAGTCGGATGCGCCGGTCGTGCTGCTGATGCACGGCGAGCCTTCGTGGTCGTACCTGTACCGCACGATGATCCCCGTGCTCGCGGCTGCAGGGTTCCGGTGCATTGCCCCCGATCTCGTCGGGTTCGGGAAGTCCGACAAGCCGACCGAGCAATCCGACTATTCCTACGCGCGACACGTCTCGTGGATGGCACAGGTCGTGTTCGGCCACCTTGACCTGCGCTCGATCACCCTGTTCGGTCAGGATTGGGGCGCACTCATCGGGTTGCGACTTGTGGCGCAGGAGCCCGATCGCTTCGCCCGGGTCGCTATCGGCAACGGCGGCATGCCCGTCGGCGATCGAGCGCCGACGGACGCGTTCCTTGCGTGGCAGCGGTTCGCCCGCGAGTCGCCCGGCTTTCAGATCGGACGCATCGTCAGCAACGGATGTGTGAACCCGCTCGACCCTGCCGTCGTGGCGGCCTACGACGCCCCCTTCCCCGACGAGACCTACACGGCGGGTGCGCGGGTGTTCCCCTCCCTCGTGCCCACCTCAACCGATGACCCGGCTTCGGCGGACAATGCTGCAGCATGGGATGTGTTACGACGCTTCCACCGTCCGTTCCTGCTCGCCTTCAGCGACAGCGATCCGATCACCAAGGGCGGTGAGCGGATTTTCCTGCGCGAGGTTCCCGGCTGCGACGGTCAGGTGCACGTCACGATTGCAGGCGGGGGTCACTTCCTCCAGGAAGACTGCGGCACGGAACTCGCTGACGTGTTGGTTGAGTTCGCACGCACCGCCGCATGACACTCGGTTCGCAGAGCAACGACGTGCGCATTCGCGCCGGCGCCGGCGTGGTGTGACTCGTCAGGCGTCGCAGAGGCGGCTGACTGACGCCCACGGCTTCCAGCCGCGGCCCTTGAACATCTTCAACCCGAACTTCAGGTTGGTTGCCGGGTCCAGCAGAATCGTGGCGTCGGGGCCGACCCACACGCGGTGGACGCGGTACAGGATCTGGAGCAGTCCCATAGCAGTCGACCGGTTCTGGGCCTTCGGATTGCCTTTGCTCTCGCGTTGGATGACGCAACTGAGGCGCTTCCAATCGCGTTCTGCCCAGCCGACCTGAATGGCGACAGCGTGCCAGCGCTCGACGGCCGCGCTCGGGTGTCGGTACACGCCCGGTGGACGCGTGGTGGTCGTTGGGTTCGGCTTCGTCGCTGGGAGCGGCAGCCCGAGTGCTCTCCAGGTCTGAGCACCTACCGTGCCGGTGACCTTGATGCGACGGATCCGCTGGAAGCGGCGAACGGCAGCTTGGGTAAGCGGTCCGAACTTGCCGTTGATGGCGACATGAAAGCCGCGTTTCTTCAGGGCGTGCTGCAACCGGCGGACGCGGGTGCCGCTGTCGCCGCGCCGCAGTGCCTTGAACGACGACGCAGACGCAGACGCAGACACGGACGCAGACACAGACGCGCTCACAGACGGGCGGGAAGATGAGGCCGGGGCCCGATCAATGGCTCCAGCGGCGGGCGAGCCGACGGACAAGCACGCAACTACGGCTGCGACGACGGCAACGCGCCGTGTCATCCGTGAACGTGTACGCATCGCCAATCCCCCGCAGTAGCCCGGACCATTTTGCAGGGCCAAGGTTACGAACACATTACAGAAACCACAATTGTGGTCCGGTGGGGAGCGGCCGGCTGCCGATCCGCAAAGGGCCGCCCGTTCCGCGGGTGTCGGCATCGGAAGGTGCTGACACCCGCGGTGAACTGCGACGATGTGCTCAGGCGGGCGGAACCTCGAGCACGCACCCGCCCCGGGCGGTGTTCAGCCAGTTGCGCTGGATCAGAAAGTTTCTGGTGCCCAACCGCACGTTGGCCTTGGCGCGCCCGACCGGGAACGTGGGCCCGTAACTCCAGGAGCATCGGTCTGCATTTTCCGCTCCGGTGCTGTCGTACCACGCGTTCAATTCTGGATCGGTGACCGCTTCATCGATCTCGTGGGCGATGACGCTCACCATCGCGTCAGCGCCCGCGTCGGCGTTCGGGGACACCTTCTGGGCTCCGCACACGAGCAGGTTCGGTCCGGTGGGATCCCCGACGAACGCGTACTTGATGCTGTGTGCACCGATCCTGCGGAACGAGTGCCACCCGCAGTACTGGGTGAGGAAGCCCGGCTTGCCGACGTCGTTGCTGGTCAGCACGAGGTAGATGCCGTTCGGGTCCGACGGCAACTTGGCCAAGCGGATCGCCGAGGCGACGATGCGCCCGATCTTGGCGTCGGTGACGCTCGTGCGCCCGGCCGAGTACCGGTCGAAGTGCTGGCCGGCGAGGGTGAGAGAGTTCGCCACGGTCGCACCCGAGGCATCGGGATACGTCATGTTGATCGCGAACCGTGGGCCGGCGAGATTGTTGAGGAAGTCGGTGATGATCGCCCTCCGCCTGGTCTTGCGTGACCAGTTTCCATACCAGATCACGTACACCTTGATCGGTCCGGTCATCACGGGTCCGCCGTGGTACTCCATCGGCTTGATCGACCGGGCCGCGCCAATGGGTGAGGGCCGGAATCGGCTGATCGTGGGGAGCATGCGAACTGGTCGCTCCGGATCCACGGTTGGGTGCCCAGAAGACGGTGCGGGGGGTGGACCGGCCGAAGCAAGGGTTACCGCGAGGGCTGCTGCGAGCACACAGGGTGCAAGCACGGCAAGGACAACAAAACGGCGGAGAGCGAACACAGGGGCTCCTGACTCGTCGCACGAGGGGACCGGTGGGTCCGAGCGGGCGGAGCGGTGCCGCCGAGTGAGGGTGACGCTACCGATATCCATGGCGTGAGACTCCGTTGTTTGGGAAGCCGGGACCAGTCCGGCCGGCCTGCCCGCTAAGGTCGATGCAAATGGACCTCGTCGAGACCCTTCCGGCGAGCTGGTACTCGCAGCCGGACGTGTATGAGCGTGAGCGTGCCACCGTGTTCCGTTCGGCCTGGATCCACGTGGGTTTCGACAGCGAACTGGAGTCGCCGGGTGACTACCTCACCGAGGACTTGGCTGGATTCCCTCTTTTCGTGCGGCGGCTCGCAGACGGCTCGCTGAGTGCCTTCCACAATGTGTGCCCCCATCGGGCCGGCCCGCTCGTCTGGGAGGGCTGTGGGCATTCCGCAAATCTCACCTGCCGTTACCACGGATGGGCGTTCACGGCCACCGGGGATCTGCTCAGCGCGCGCGACTTCGGTGCAGAGGTGCCGCAAGGCATCGCACTCACGAGCGTGCAGGTCGTCTCCTGGAGAGGGCTCGTCTTCGTGTGCCTCGACCCCTCGACCCCGCCGCTCGTAGAGTGGCTCGGGGGCTTCCCCGACGCCTTAGTTGACGTTCCGCTCGAGGGCTATCGCTTCGTGCGACGCACGGTCCGCCGTGTCGCGTGTAACTGGAAGACCTACGCCGACAACTTCCTCGAGGGATACCACGTGCCAACCGTGCATCCGTCGATGAGCAGAGACGCAGACGCGATGCAGTACGTAGTTCACCAGGGTGATGACCCCAGGTGGAACATCCACACGATGCCTCCACGCGGTGAGACCTACTTCAGCGTCTTCGGATGGTTCTGGCCATGCTTCGCATTCAACGTGGTGCCCGGTGGGTTCGCGGTGGAGCGATGGCTGCCACGTGGTCCCCACGAGATCGACGTCATCTTCGACTACCTCTTTGCCGACGATGCAGTCGATACCGATGCGATCTTCACCGCCTCGGAGGAGGTTGCCGACGAGGACGCCCGCGTGAGCGCGTTCGTCCAGCGAAACCTCGAGTCCGGTGCCTACGACACCGGGCTGTTGAGCCCGAAGTGGGAACCGGCGCTCGCGGCGTTCCACAAAATGGTGCGCTACGCCGTCTCTGCTACTTCTTGAGCAGGCGGGAAAACAATCCTCTGCCCGACTTCGGCGAGGACGTGGCGCCCGGACCGTTTGACTTGCACTGGCAACGCTGGTTCTTCGGAACGTCGCCGAGGACCGCCTCGACGTGAGCGCCGCACCCGGCCCAACTCGGCTTGCTGCATTTCGAACACTTCACTCGTCTGCACATACCCCATAGGGTATCAGTATTTGACCGCTGGCCGTACACTCCCCGGGTGCCGAGTCCGCTGCAGCTGAAGTTCGTCCTCTCGGCGCCCTCGGTGGGCCAGTTACCCGAAACGCCCGGTGAGGTTGCGTTCGTCGGTCGGTCGAACGTCGGCAAGTCGTCGCTCATCAACTCGCTCGCGAACCGCAAGCAGTTGGCACTGGTGAGCAACACGCCGGGCCGGACGCAGCTCATCAACCTCTTCGTGCTGCCCAGCGGGGCAACAGTGGTCGACCTGCCCGGATACGGCTATGCCGCGGTTCCCGGACGGATCAAGCAGGGCTGGGGCGCAATGATCGAGGGGTACCTCCTCGACCGTGAGGACCTGGAGCAGACCTTCATCCTCGTGGACGGCGAGATCGGCCCCACCAAGCTGGACCTCCAGATGCTCGACTGGTCACGTGCCAACGGTATTCCGCACACCATCGTGGCAACCAAGATGGACAAGGTCCGGTCTGCCAAGCGACCCACCCGCAAGAAGGAACTCGCCGCTGCATGTCAGCTCGAGACGGGCGACATTGTGTGGGTCAGTTCGTCAACCGGCGTCGGCATCGACGATCTCCGGTCGCTCGTGCTCTCGCATCTCACCGCGGGACGTCATTAAGGCCGACACGAATCTCGCAAACCAGTTGCCCCGAACGGTTCAGACCAGTTCGTAGCGGATCGGCAGGTGCTTGTTCGGGGTGCGCCCGACGTCGAAAGAGAAGGGGTTGGTGAACACGACCTCGTCGCGGTTCGCGTCGGCCTCCTTCGTGTCCAGAATCGCCCTCGGAGCATTCAGGAACTCGGTGGGGTGCAACTCGATGTCGGGCACGTCTGCGTGCTTGGTAACTACCTCGGAGGGGCTGAAGTTCTCGTGCTTGACCCAATGGACAGGGAGCGGAACCGGGGCAAAACGACCCGGAGCCCGGAAACCCCAGGGGGGGCTGCCGGGCTCCGTGATGGCGTGGAGGTCAGTCCAGGGTGGAGACACCCTTGGGCGCCAACTGGTTCATGTAGCCGAACATGTAACCGGCGACACGGCGCATCTGGATCTCCTCGGCGCCCTCGGTGATCCGGTACCGGCGGTGATGGCGGTAGATGTGCTCGAATGCCTTGTGGCGGCTGTAGCCCATGCCACCGTGGATCTGCATGGCGCGGTCAGCGGCCTCGCAGCAGAAGCGGTTGGCGTAGTAGTTGCACATCGACACCTTGTCGGACTGGCTGAATGCGCCGTACTTGTCCATGAGCCATGCGGTCTTGTAGATGAACGCACGGAGCATCTCGGCCTGGGTCTGCAGCTCCACGAGCGGGAACTGGATTCCCTGGTTGGTGGAAAGCGCCTTGCCGAACGGCTTGCGTTCCTTGGCCCACTGGATGGTCTCGTTGATGCAGTACTGGGCTGCGCCGAGCGAGGACGCCGCCTGACGGATGCGGTTCTCGTTGAAGAAGTGCTGCACCACCTGGAGGCCCTTGCCCTCACCGCCGAAGATCGACGAGTCCGGGACACGGATGTCTTTGAACGACACGTGCGCGTGGTCGGTCGGCATGTTGAAGGTCCAGAGGTATTCCTCGATCTTGAAGCCCGGGGCATCCGTCGGCGTGAGGAAGCAGGTGATGCCGTCTCCGTCGCCTGCCTTGCCCGACGTGCGGGCGAAGATCAGGTCGTGGGAGGCGGTGTGAATCCCGGTGTTCCAGATCTTCTCGCCGTTGATGATCCACTCGTCGCCGTCTCGCACGGCGGTGGTCTCCATGTGCGTTGCATCGGATCCGTGCTTGGGCTCGGTGATGCCGAAGGCGAAGTGGCGGCGGCCCTGGTTGAGGTCGTCGATCCACTCCTTCTTCTGCTGCTCGGTGCCGTAGCGGATCATGAGGAGCAGGCCGACGTTGTTGCCGACGATCGCGTGCTCGTTCTGTAGGTCGCAGTGGAGGCCGAGGCCCTTGCCGGCGAGGTGATCGCGGATGACGGCCATATCGAGGTTGCCGCCCTCCTTGCCGCCGTACTCCTTCGGGAACGGGTAGCGGTAGTGACCGGCGTCGTCGGCCAGACGCTTCACGCGGTGCAGGAGCGCCTCCCACTCCGGACGGGGGAGACCCTGGTTGTCCCAGTCGGTGCGGGCGTGCTCGCGGCGGTGGTCGAAGAAGCGGATGTTGTCATCCTCTGCCTCGATCGGCTTGATGACCTTCTCGATGAAGTCGTCGAGTTCGACGAGGTAATCGGCGAGTTCCTTGGGGATTTCGAAGTCCATTGTTCCTGTTCTTTCGTGTGTCGGTTGTCGGCGGTTTGCGATTACTTGATGGCGAGGGGGTTGCTCGGCGAACCCACTGCGTTGGTGAACTTGATAGGCGGTGATGCGGTGAGGAACTCCCACACGCCATCCGCCTCGCAGTCATCGGCCAACTCGTCGAAGTCGAGGATCTCGCCGAGGGTCATGCCCATGTCGCGGATGAGCACCATGTGCACCGGGAGCAGTTCGGTCTCGATCTCACCGGGGAGCACCTCGATGGCCCAGTTGTCGGAGGCGATAACGGCAACGTCGCGGTCGTAGAGCCACTGGCAGCAGTCGAGACCGAGGCCCGGCTCGCCCGCCATGAACGCGTTGGCGTCCTTCTCCTGCTTGAACTTGGTGCGCCAGCCGGTGCGGAAGTACAGGACGTCTCCGGCGCCCACAGTGACACCCTGCTTCGCGCAGGCGGCGTCCAAGTCTGCCGGGGTGATGACATAGCCCTGCTCGAGCCACTTCACGCCCTTCAGGCGGGCGATGTCGAGCAGCACGCCGCGACCGACGATTCCCTTGGCCTGCTTGGTGATGTCGCAATACTTCGTGCCGTGCGGGCTCACGCCCGATGCGGGGAATCCGTTGTACATGACCTCGTCGTAGAACACGTGGGCAAGCCCGTCCCACTGGCTCGCCGCCTGCAGCGGCATGAAGATGTAGTCGTCGGCGTAGTGGAAGGCACCGGGAAACTCCTGGTCCTGGCCGGTCTCGGACATGAGGCGAACCGGGTTGATGCGGCCCCCGCCGGGCTGGGGCCCGTTCTGGTCGAACGGGATACCGAGGTCAAAGATCTTCCCGGTTTTGGCGAGCTTGGCGGCGGCAACGACGCGCTCGGGCGTGATGAGGTTCGTCGTGCCCTTCTCGTCGTCCTTGCCCCAACGACCCCAGTTGCTCAACTTCTTGCCGATTGCTCGGAAGTCGTGTGTCATCTCTGTCCTTTCATCCGGCAGCGCCAAGGCGCGGCATCCCCCACGAGGGATCGACTTCTCGATCCGTTCCCGTTTCTATCTGAAACTTGACGGTCTCGTCAATTTATGTTGTTGACCTGCGACGATGGCGATCTCTGTTGAGTACGATCAAGCCTGTGGATGCTGCGCTCACCCCCCGGGCAGCTCGGACGCGTACCGCGCTCGTGTGTGCCGCTCGGGCGCTGTTCGAGACGAAGGGTTACCTCGACACCAACGTGGGGGACATCGCGCTCCGGGCCCGCGTGGCGCACGGGACCTTCTACACGTACTTCTCCTCGAAGGAGGAGATTTTCAGCGAGGTCGCACACGAACTCACCACGGACTTCCAGCGGATCGCGGCGGACGAGCCACCACTGGCTCCGGGTGCAAGTCTCCGGGCGCGAATCGAGCGGGCCAATCGCGGCTACCTGCATGCCTACGAACAGTTGGCGCCGATGATGGCGGTGCTCGAGCAGGTGGCCACGTTCAACCCCCGGCTTGCGGAGATCCGGCGTTCGGCCCGTCGTTCGAGGGTGGACCGGGGAACGGCCGCCATGCGTCGCTGGCGGGAGCGCGGTCTCATCGACGCCGCAGTGGACCCCGAGTATGCAGCGAGCGCGCTGGGCTCGATGGTCGATCGCTCGGCCTACGTGTGGCTCGTCCTCGGTGAGCAGTACGAGTTCGACAGGGCCGTTCAGCAACTGACACTGCTCTACTGCAACGCGCTCGGCCTTCCCCCGGACGACGACAACTCGGCCTGACTTTGCAAGAATCGCCGGATGGACTTCGGCGTATGCATGGCAGCGAAGATCGACGACCTCGACTATGTCGACCTCATGGAGGACCTCGGATACTCGCACCTCTGGGTGGCCGACAGTCAGATGCTGTGGTCCGACTGCTACGCCGTGATGGCGCTCGCAGCCGCACGCACCACGCGCCTGCGGATCGGCACCGGTGTCGCGGTCGCCGGAACGAGGCCGTCCGCCGTCACCGCGGCGGCGCACGCAACGATCAACCGCATCGCCCCGGGCCGGGTGTTCTGCGGTATTGGCACCGGGAACACCGCCATGCGGATCATGGGGCACAAGCCGATCCCGATGGCCGAGTTCGACGAATATCTGTCGACGTTGCGAGTGCTGCTCGACGGCGGTGAGGCCGAGGTGCACTGGCGCGGGCAGACGGCGCCTGCTCGGCACCTCATGCAGGACGCTGGGTTCGTGTCGTTCACGCCGCGGATGCCGATGTACGTGTCGGCCTTCGGTCCCAAGGCGACGGCGCTCGCGGCCAAGCACGGTGACGGCTTGGTGATGTCGTCCCCGCCGGACCCTGAGGTGATCGCCGGGATCCGACTCCGGTATCTCGAGGCTGCGCGCGCTGCGGGTCGCACCGAGGACGACCAGTACTTCACCTTCACCTCGCTGAACACCATGGTGGTGCTCGAGGATGGCGAGGCGACCGACAGCGAGCGGGTCCGCAAGGAATGCGGGGCGTTCGCGATCGCGGCGCTGCACTACACCTATGAGCAATACCGCCAGTACGGCAGACGGCCGCCCCGCTATCTCGATGACATCTGGGGCGATTACGTCGCGATGCTCGAGGAGACCCCCGAAGATCGGCGGCATCTCCGCATCCACGCTGGTCACAACTGCTGGGTGGAACCGGAGGAGGAGCGCTTCGTCACGAAGGAACTCATCGAGCGGTCGTGTCTGGTCGGCACAGCCGAACAGCTCGCTGCGCAAGTGCGAGACCTCGAGTCGGCAGGCCTCACACAGATCATGCTGCTCCCCCCGCTCGAGGCGAAAGAGCGCGTGCTGCGCTCGGTAGCCGAGCGCGTTATCCCGCTCGTCTAGGCGCCGTCACCCCCATCGCGTAACGTCGGATCGTGGCAGCCATCGATGTCCGGGCGGTGCTCGACGGCAAGGTGTGGCCGCAGGACGTCCACGACTTCGTCGGTGACGTTGTCGACATCCTCGACGAACAGCTCGCTGAGGCCGGGCCGGCAGAGCGCGAGGCTGCCGCTCGAGACCTTCTCGACCTCCTTGCCGACGATGACCTCGTCATCCGGACGTGGGCGGTGGTCGGCATCAGGCGTGCACTCCGGGTGCTGGGGGACGATGCGGTGCTCGGCGCGCTCGACACCCACCGGGATGTGCTGTCGGTCGCAGGTGTCAGCCTCTGGCAGGTGAGCCAGCCGACGCTGCTCGCCGAGGCCCGGTATCGCCTCGACTACTGACTACTCGGGTCGCCGGAGCACGCTCCCCGGCGCGGTGCGTCCGCTGGATCCTCCTCAGGAGCCGAACCTCACGGAGCCACGGACGAAGTCCGAGCGGACGAGGACCCGCATCCTCGACGCTGCGGCGGCAGTGTTCAGCGAGCAGGGGTACGGCGCGCGGCTGAGCGATATCGCGCGACACGCCGGGATCCAGACCGGCAGCCTGTATTACCACTTTTCCTCGCGGGAGGAACTCGTGGACGAGCGGCGGCTCGTTCTTGCCGTAGATGAGCTCGCTGACAGCGCCGCTGCCGAGGAACAGCTTCCAGTTCATCGCCCACGTGGCGGTGCGACTGTCGTTGTGGTGGTACGTGTCGAGCGCGAACGACGCGAGGTCATCCTCGGCCCCGGCCAGTTCTGCGTCAAGATCGATCGGTTCGGCGCCGCCGACGCGGACGAAGATCAGGCCGTACCGCTCCGCAACAGCAACCTGGCGGAGGTTGCACTGGCGGTCGACGTCGTCGAAGGCACTCGCGCTCAACGGGCGTGCCCGAAGGGCGCCGTCGCTCTCGAACGTCTGTCCGTGATACGGGCACGTCATGGCTCGTAGAACGTCGCCCCGTCCCGGAACAGGACCTGCATCTCCCTGTCGAACCGCGAGGTGTCGGTGTACGCAGCAGCAGCGTTCGTGTAACTGGACGGCGCGTGCAGCCCGACGAGGTGGGGGCCGGACCCGGCAACCCGGTCGAGTAACTCGATCTGTCGCTCCCTGCGTATTGCGAGCCCTCAGGCCCGGAGATACGAGTCGGCAAGGGAGCCGAGGATCGACTCGAACTCCTCAACCGTCTGGCGGATGATCTCGGCTGCGGTCTGTATGGCCTCGATCCTGCCAGCCACCTGGCCCAACTGCGGCAGGCCCGAGTCGAGGTCACCGTTCTGGTACATCTCGAGCGTCTGTGGGAGCAGTGCCATCGGGTTGCCCTCGTTGCTCAGCTCGAACGGAGCGGTTGCAGCGGTGCGGAGCACGCGTACGGGCCGACCGTTGTGCTGGTTGATCATCATCGTGTCCGTCTCCTCAGCGTCGACGACGGCCTGCTTCATGTTCTGGTGCACCGGCGACTCGACGGTGGCGACCATCCGCGTACCCATCTGCACGCCCTCGGCGCCGAGCGCGAATGCCGCAGCCATGGTGCGGCCGTCGGCCATGCCGCCCGCGGCGATGATCGGGATGCCGACCCGGCTTGCGATGAGGGGGAGCAGCACCATCGACGTGACGTCCCGCGGGTTCTTGAACCCGGCCCCCTCGCTGCCCTCGACCACCAGTCCGTCCACCCCGGAGTCCACAGCCTTCAGGGCGCCCTTGAGCGATGGAACCACGTGGAAGACGGTGAGACCCGCCGCCTTCAGGGTCTTGGTGTGCTTCTCGGGCGAGCCGGCCGAGGTGGTGACGAAGCGGATTCCCTCCTCCACGATCATGTCGATGATTCGGATGTCCTGCACGAAGGCAATCGGAAGGTTCACGCCGAACGGCTTGTCCGTCAGGTCGCGTGTACGGCGGATATCGTCGCGGACCTCGTCGATCCCGAGCGAGCCGGGAACGAGGCCGATCGCGCCGGCATTGGCGACCGCCGAGACGAGCGCGGGTTTTGCGATGAAGCCCATCGGGGCCTGGACGATCGGGATCTCGACGCCGAACATCCGGGTGACGCGATTGTTGAAGCTCATGGGCCGAAACCTACACGGCCGGATCAGATCGACATACCGCCGCCGATTTCGTCATTCCCCGCACGGCCCACTTGTTCGAGGGGTACGCGAACAGCGTGGACGTTCCTCGGAGCCCAGCCACCGGGGAGACGTTGATGATGGAACCGCTACCGAGCTGCCTCATCGGCCCCCTGACCGCGAGCCGCGCCGGTCACCACTGCCACCTTGCCCTCGAGAATTCCCATCATCACCTTCGTCCGGTGCCTTTCCAGCCGACCGCCCGGGGCACGCCCTTCCTGTCGAGCACTAGGGTTCGTCGATGGCGTTTGACCTCGTTATCCGCAATGGAATGCTCATCGACGGTCGACGCACACCCCGTTATCGAACCGATATCGGCATCTGCGAGGGCAAGGTAGTCGCGCTCGGCCGTATCGCTGCAGGAGTCGGTGTCCGGGAGATCGATGCAGATGGGCTGATGGTCGCCCCCGGCGTCGTCGACCTGCACACGCATTACGACTCTCAGGTCTTCTGGGACCCTTGGTGCACCATCTCTGGGTGGCACGGGGTGACGAGCGTCGTCGTCGGGAACTGCGGCTTTGGCTTCGCCCCAGTGCGGCCCGAGCAGCGACTGCGGGCGATGCAGACGATGGCACGCAACGAGGCGGTACCCATTGAGTGCATGGCCGAGGGGATGCCGTGGGACTGGGAGTCCTATCCCGAGTTCCTCGATTCGGTGGAGCGGACACCCAAGGGAGTGAACCTGCTCGCGTATGTGGGTCTGAACCCGCTCCTCGTGTGGGTGATGGGTTCGGTGGAGGCGGCCAAGTCGCGCCCGATGACACCTTCCGAACGGGTGGAGATCGAACGACTGCTGGGCGAGGCGATCGCAGCCGGGGCGTGCGGTTGGTCGGCGCAACTCCTCGGACGGGGGTCGATCCAACGTGACTACGACGGCACCCCGATGATCACCGACTTGATGGCACAGGAGGACCTCATCTTCCTGGCCGAAGCGCTCGGGAGGCTCGGTACGGGTGTGATCCAGATGATCGGCGACCCGGGCTCCGCCGATCGACTGGCGGCAGCGAGCGGGCGGCCCGTGCTCTACAACGTGCTCGCGCCGACCACCGATCAGCACGGAGCGCCGGCCCAGTCGTACCAGAAGGTGATCGCGTGGCTCGCCGAGACGAATGCGCGCGGAAACCGCATCATCGCCCATGCCGTCACCTGCTCCATTAACTACGAGTTCACGCTCGAGGACTGGAACCTGTTCGACTCCTCGCCGCTGTGGCGTGACCTAACGCTCGGCAGCCTGGACGAGCGAATCGACAAGATGCGTGATCCGGTCCGCAGGGCGGCACTGCACGAGGAGTGGGAGAGCGGGCGCGCTCCGCTCGCCGGTGGCGGCAACGAGTCGCAGAAGGAGCGACTGGGTGTTTCGCTCCCGGACCTGCTGCTCGCCTACGTCACGGTCGACGACCCGGAACTGCGGCGATGGGAGGGTCACACCGTTGCAGAGATTGCGACGGCCCTCTCGGTGCACCCCATCGACGCGTTCCTTGATGTGTCGCTCGCATCGGACCTGCGCGCCGGCTGGCAGAGTGCGCCCAGAACGATTGACCCGCAGGTAATGCGGGACATCTCGACGGCGCCGTACTCGGTACCCGGGCTCTCCGACGGCGGCGCCCACACCAAGTTCCTCACCACCGGTTCGTACCCGACGGAGTTCCTCGCGACGTGGGTCCGCGATCACGCCGTGATGGGTCTCGAGGAGGCGCACTGGCGGCTGTCGGCCTACTCGGCGCAGGTGGCCGGGCTCCACGACCGTGGCACGATCGAGATCGGCAAACCCGCAGACATCGTCGTGTATGACCTTGAGGGGTTGGCGCTGCTGCCCACCGAACGGGCTTTCGACTGGCCCGGCGGGGCGTGGCGACGGATTCAACGTGCCACGGGTTGGCGTTGGACGATCGTCAATGGTGAGGTGACGTTCGAGGACGGGGCCTGCACCGGCGCAACCCCGGGGCGCCTGTTGAGGCACGGACGCTCCTGAGGATCGCTGGCTACTATTTGCGTGGATGGTCTGGGGAGGCTGTCCGTGGGTACCGCATCAGGGGGAACGCGATGACCACCAACGTTACGAACGAGCACCTGTTCACCCGGGTACCGAAGATGGCGGTCGGCGAGCCCGACCACCAGGTCAGTAGCTTCCTGCGCATGGTGCGCCGACCGCCGGTCAGGATCGGCTGAGAGGACAAGCAATGAGCAAGACACTTGAGGGACTCACGATTGGTGCCGGACGCGACAAGTCCAAGGTGACCTTCCTGCCCGAACCGGAACCGCGGCCGCGCCACTACACGGTGATCTCCGTGGACGACCACCTCGTCGAGCCGCCGGAAACCTTTGAGGGGCGGATGCCTGCCCGCTTCGCCGAGAGCGCACCGCGCATTATCGAGCACACCGATGGTGCCCAGTACTGGAAGCTGGAGGACCGGCTCATCCCGATCGCCGGTACCAACGCCGTCTCTGGCCGCCCGCCGGCGGAGTACTCGATGGATTCCTCGCGGCTCGAGCACATGCGTCGCGGTTGTTGGGATATCCACCACCGCATCACGGACATGGATCTCGCCGGCGTGTACGCCTCGGTGTGTTTCCCGTCGATGGTGGCCGGCTTCGGCGGTGCGCGCTTCGTGGAGACCAAGGACCATGACCTCGGGTTCGCTGCGATGCAGGCCTGGAACGACTGGGCGATCGAGGACTGGGCCGGTGCGTATCCCGACCGGATGGTGCCGCTCGCCATCACCTGGCTCGGCGACGCACAACTGGCCGCCGACGAGGTTCGCCGCAATGCTGCCCGCGGGTGCCACGTGCTCTCGTTCCTCGATCAACCCGAAAAACTAGGCCTTCCGAGCATTCACACCGGCTACTGGGACCCGCTGTTCCAGGCCTGCGTGGAAACCGACACCTCGTTGAACCTGCATGTGGGGTCGTCGTCCTGGATCTGTTCGGGGTCGAGCGACGGGCCGGCAGAGATCATCACGTCACTGTTCTTCGCCGGTGCCGCAATCGCCACGTCCGATTGGCTGTTCTCGAAGATTCCGTTGCGCTTCCCGACGCTGAAGATCGTGCTCTCGGAGGGCGGCATTGGTTGGCTTCCGGCGCTCATGGACCGGATCGAGCACTGCATGCGGTACAAGGACTTCACGGGCAACTGGGTGCACGAGACTGCTCACCCGAATGAGGTGCTGCTCAACAGCTTTTGGTTCTGCGCGCTCGACGACGCAGCAGGGTTCCAGATGATGAACCGACTCAACCCCGATCAGGTGATGGTCGAGATGGATTACCCGCACGCGGACTCCACCTGGCCGGATACGCAGCACTACCTGCAGAAGCACATCGGGCACCTGCCCGACGACATCATCCAGAAGGTCACCTGGAAGAACGCTGCAGCGCTGTACGGCCTCGACATCCCTGCATCGGTGCTGCAGGGCTCGTGGTGAGCATCCCGGAGTCCGGTCCTCACTTCCGGATAGCCGCCGCCCGGCGCATCCTGTATCGAGAGGGACTGGATAGCCAGATCGGCGGGCACGTCAGCCTCCGCGTCGCCGACGAGGATGCTTTTTACGTCACCCCGTACCAGTACTTCGACGAGTCACTGCCCGAGCACGTAATGAAGATGGGGTTCGATCTCCAGGTGCGCGTGGCCGGTTCCCTGCCCCCGGCCGCAGGAGCGAATTTCCATTCCTCGATCTACCGTGCCCGCCCCGACGTGAACTGCGTGATTCACACGCACGGCTTCTACCAGTCTGTCCTCAGCACCACCGGGCGTCCCTTCGAGGTGTTCTACGACTATGCCTCGTTGTTCCTCGGTGACGTGGCGTACTGGAAGGACGACCTCGACCTCACCCCCGATGACGAGGGCGATCTCATGGCAGCAACGCTCGGGGAACGTCGAGTGATGCTCATGGGGCATCACGGGGCCCTGCATGTGGGCGACACGCTCGAGAACGCGGTTGTCGAGGCAATCGTGTTTGAACTGTGCTGCCGGTACCAGGTGGCGGCAATGCAGGTAGGTGGGACGCCGCTCGACGAGCGCTCCGCCGAGGCGTACCGTCGTGCGTACCTCAAGTACGGCTTCCGCCAGACGATGTGGGACGCCAACTACCGGCGGATTCGCAAGTCCGATCCGGACCTCTGGGCGACGCTCGGCTAGGGGAGTTGTTGCCGCGGATCAGGCGCATTCGTCGAGAGGATCGTCGGGCTCTCGAGGGAACCCCCACCGGATTCGGGCCCGGAAGGTGTCGAGCCGCTCTACCCGACGCTCGGGTAGCGGACTGGCCCCGAGGTCGTGCCGAGCGTGGTCCCGATTGTGGGTGGGGCACTGCATCCGGCCGTTGAACTGACTGGTGACCCCACCCTCGGAGTAGGGGACGATGTGGTCGACATCGCACAGCGGTGCAGGTACGTCGCAACCACTGGGGTGCTGGCACCGGCGGTCCCTTGCCGCAATGGCCCGGCGCAGTGTGCCGGTGAAACTCCGCTGCTGCGAGACGCTGAGGACCGTGGAGGGCCCGTCGAACAGGATGGTCTCGAACAACGCATCGTCGAAATACTTGGCGAGCTCGGCGGGACTGACGACGGTGCCACCCGCAAGTTCGCAGAGGTGCCGCGCCGTGTTGTCGCCCACGTGCACGGTGAAGAGCGGTCGAGGACGGCGACCCTGCGCCGGCGCCGTTGCCGAACGACGTGCCATCTCGACCAGTGCCGCCGCCCGCCGCTGTGCGGCCGTGCGCTGGGTGCCAGTGGAGCGGTCGAGCAGATACAGCTGCCTCTCGATTCGAAGGAGTTCGGTGAGCACAATCTCGCCACCGATCGGATCGAGTGTGCCAGTGATGGCCACGGAGCCATCGACTGTGCGTGAGGCGTAGAGCGCTGCACGTGCGGAGCGGTCTGCTGCCGGGTCGCCGGCACCCGTAGCGTCCGCGCGCTGGCACCAGTAGTCCACGAGACGAACGCTGTCGATCCACCGCAGTCGACGGCATTGGTCGATGAGTGCATGCTCGTGCTCGGCGAATAGCGCGTATCGGTGCGGCTGGTTGGCGCGTGCAAACAGGTCGAAGTGGTCGATGGAGAGGTGGCCTGCAACGACGGCTGCAGCAGTGCGCCCGAGCCGGGCGATGCTGCGCGCCCGACGGAGCGCTTGCTGAGCAGTGGTGACACTGAGGTTGGCGTCGAGCGACAGCCGGGAGGCGGCCGAGCGGTGCCCGCCGGGCAACCACACGCGTCGGGCGTCCCAACGGGACAGCACGATCGTGGAGCCGATAGCGAGAACGGAGTGGGCTCGGTGCAGGGCCACAACGCCCTCGTGCAGTTCGTTGTCGGTCAACGAGAGATCGAAGTCGGGATGGGAGACGGCCGCCGCAAGCGCGGCGACTGCGGCTTCGACATTGGCGACCAGCTCGGAGAACGAACTCATGTTCGTAGTGTTGCATCGGGGTGTGACATGGTTATCGGTGCTGCTCGAGCGTCAGGCGTGGATCAGTGCCGGCAACCGGTTGATGTCTGTGCCGTTCCGTGCTGGGATGGGGTGGTCGTGGCGTGTCCACGGCACAGCACTGGGGGGTGCACGTGAAGCAGACGTACCGAGCCACCGTTCTTGCCGCACGGCCGCGGGGCATCCCGGTTCCGAGCGACTTCGCCGTCGTCGAACGACCGCTCGTGCTTCCGGGCCCCGGACAGGTCCTCATCCAGAATCTCTTTGTCTCACTCGACGCTGGGTTTCGGCACTGGATGGATGAAGGGAGCAGCGACCACATCCTCCCCGAGATGCCCATCGGCGAACCGGTGATGGGCCTCACGCTCGGCAGGGTGGTGGCGTCGAAGCACCCCGGTTTCGCAGAGGGAGATCTGCTCATGGCGAGACTGGCCTGGGAGGAGTACTCGCTTACCGATGCGACTGACTTCTTCGTGAAGGTCCCGGACGAGTACGACTGCCCGCTGAGCTATCACCTCGGCATCCTCGGCGACACCGGGATGTCTGCGTACTTCGGCATGACCGACATCGCCCTGCCCCAAGCCGGCGAGACAGTGCTCGTCAGCGCGGCGGGCGGGGCCGTTGGGTCGATTGCCGGCCAGGTGGCGAAGATCTATGGCGCACGCACGGTCGGCATCGTCAGCGGTGCAGCGAAGTGTCAGCAGATCATCGAGCAGTTCGGTTACGACGCAGCCATCGACCGCACGGGAGACGTGCCTCAGCAACTCGCTGCTACGTGTCCCGACGGTGTCGACGTGTACTTCGACAACGTCTCGGGCCCACTGCTCGAACTGGTACTCAACAACATCGCCGTGGGTGCGCGCATCGTGCTCTGCGGGGCCGTGGCTACGTACAGCGCATCGACCCCGCTGCCCGGTCCGTCCAACCTTTTCAACCTCGTCACCAATCAGGCGAGCATGGAGGGCTTCATGACGCACCTCCAGCACGATCGTTACCCAGAGGCGCGAACCCAACTGTTGGCGTGGGCAGCGGAAGGCCGGCTTCGCAACGCGGAATACCTGATGGAGGGCATCGAGAACGCGGGACTCGCGTTCTGTCACCTGTTCGAGGGGCGAAATCTCGGCAAGACCATCGTTCGGCTCGCTGAGTAGCACCGAACTGTCCAGCGGCGGCTCTGCCCGAGCATCAGCACAGAGCGGGTGACGAGATCCGTCGCTGCGCTCCTCCCGATTGCCGGGATCTGAACCGGTAACGAACGCAGGCGGCACGGCGAGGGAAGCGCCAGCGACGAGCCGTACGAGGGCTATGCCGAAGCGGAGCGGCGGCTATGCCCGAGCATCAGCACAGAGCGGGTGACGAGATCCGTCGCTGCGCTCCTCCCGATTGCCCCGAACCGGAGCGGCGGCTTCGCCGCGAGAGCGGGTGACGAGAATCGAACTCGCATAGCCAGCTTGGAAGGCTGGAACTCTAACCATTGAGCTACACCCGCGTGCCCCCCGAGGGGCCCCTCAATCCTAGCGAGATGCCGTAGCGGCAGGACCACGCCCCGCGAATTCGCCCCTCAGGGTGGGTGAGGGTCACCTTTCGTAGCGAACGGAGGCCAGCGGCTAACTTTTCTCCGATCTTGGAGGCCAGTTTCGTGACAACCCGCAACCAGCAACGCCATTCCATGAAGACAAGGCTCCGATATCGCTTTGACGCAGCGCTGTCACGGGGGCCGGCCGTGGTCATCGCGTGGCTTGGCCTGATCACGCTGGGCATCGTGATCGTGTCCTCGCTGGTCCTCACCGTTTTCGATCTAGACGGGGTCCATGGTGACCCTCGGGTGGGGTTCTGGGAGGACTTCTGGCAGTCAATCCTTCGACTCCTGGACCCGGGAACCTTCTCGGGTGACGCTGGATGGTTTACGAGGGTTGTGATGCTCCTCGTCACCCTCTCGGGTGTGTTCATCGCGGGCAGCCTCATCGGTGTGATCTCGAATGGCATCGATCAGCGTGTTGAGGACCTCCGCAAGGGCCGCAGCACAGTGCTCGAGTCCGACCACACGGTCATCCTCGGCTGGTCCGAACGCGTGCCACCCATCGTGGCCGAACTGGTGATCGCGAACGAGAGTCGCAGACGCGCAGCCGTCGTGGTTCTTGCCGACAGCGACAAGCCGGAGATGGAGGACACCCTGAAAAGGTCTATCTCCGACCCGAAGTCCACCAAGATCGTCTGCAGGACCGGTGATCCCTGGTCGCTCGAGAGCCTGGATCTTGTCAATCTTGCCGGGGCACGGTCGGTGGTCATCGTGGGCACCGATGATGCTGCCGCTGTGAAGACGGTTCTCGCGGTCAAGGCACACCAACAGACCGCTCCGCCGGGCAGGTCATTCAGCGGCTGCCTCGTCGTGGAAGTGGAAGCGGCTGAGACCGCAGCCTCGCTCCGGACTCTCTTTGGCGACCAACTGCTAACGGTCCGCTCGGCCGACATTGTTGCCGAGCTCACGGCGCAGGCATGTCGGCAGCGAGGGTTGAGCGAGGTATTCCGCGAACTGCTCGACTTCGATGGCGATGAGTTCTACATGGAGTCGTTCCCGTCGCTGGTGGGGCGGACGTATTCCGAGGCACAACTTGCTTTTGACCGCTGTGCTGTCGTCGGTGTCCTGGGAACGAGCGGACGTGTCACGCTCAATCCAGACCCCACCTTGGTCCTGCTCGATGGCGACCGACTCATCGGGATCGCCGAGGATGATTCGCTGTTCGTCCCGACACCCGGTGGAGTGACCGCCTCTGTTGTCGCCACCGAGCCGCGGGTGCTCGGGGCAGAGCGTCGACGCATTGTTGTTGCCGGATGGAGCCGAATCGGGCCAAGGGTACTTGCCGAGCTTGACGAGTTCCTCGACGAGGGCACACGTGTCGACATTCTCGTGGACCCAGAGAAGATGGATGTGGAAGCGGCCCGTGCGGAGCTGCAGACGCGCAATCTCCGCGTGAGGTTCGAGGAGGTCACCGGGGGTCCGGAGGCAGTCATCTCGGTGGCTGCACGGGAACCATTCCACGAGGCAATTGTCCTCGGTTACCGCGACGCGATGAGCATTCACGACGCCGACGCGCGCACGCTGCTCACCCTCGTTGGATTCCGGCAGGTAACGCAGGATCCGTCCATTGGCGCAGTGCGCATCGTCGCTGAGGTGCTCGATCAGCGAAACGCCAAGCTCGCACAGGCATCAGGTGTTGACGACTTCATCGTGTCCGACGAGCTCACCAGTCTGATGCTCGCTCAGCTGAGTGAGCGCGCTGAGCTCATCCAGGTGTTCGAGGACCTCTTTGACCGCGAGGGTTGCACCGTCGAGCTTCGACCTGCACCGTGGTACGGCAGCGGGGCTGCCCGGAACTTCGGGGACATCGTTGCAACGGCCTCGTCGTTGGGTGTCTCGGCGATCGGCTACCGCTCTGCGGCAACCGGGCAGGTGGTGCTCAATCCATCGAAGTCGGCAGCGTTCCGGCTCGATCGCGAGGATCTTGTTGTGGTGATCGCGAGCGCCCTCGGCGCCTAGTCGGTCCAGGCCACCGACCGGTAGGCCTGTGCCAACTCGGGGGTGTCAGCGAGTTCCTTGTTTGCCGTGACGCCGAGTTCTCGCATCTTGCTTGCCTGCGGCCGGCAAGCTCGATCATTCGGCGGAGCTGCAGCTCGCCCCAGTCGCCTGCCACCCCGGTTCCCTGCAGCGCCGTGGAGATCTGGGTGGTCGCGCGGTGCCGAGCAACCTTCTCTGCTCCCAGAGCCGGCTGTTCTGGGAGCAGCGCAGCCCTGGCGGTGGGTCGGGTCACGGCCCGTCTGGTGCGAACGGTTCGAGGATCACCTCGAGGTCCGGGCCGAGCATGGACGTGTGCGTGATCCGTCCGCGCCACAGCTCGGCGATTGTCAGTGTCGTGGACTGCGCAAGCAAACTGGGGCACTCGCTTCCGGCAAGCGCGGGCGCGAGGTGGAGCACGTATTGGTCCACGAGCCGTTCCCGGTGGAACGACCCGGCAACGGTTGGGCCCGCCTCCACGAGGAGCTGGAGCACCCCTTCGCTGCCGAGCCGCTCGAGCAGATCGGGCAGCGGCCCGGTCCACTCGAGACAGGGCAGGACCTTCGCTCCGGCCGGTGCATGCCCGAGCACCACCCTGCGTGGATCGGGACCGTTGACGTGTCGCACCGTGAGTTCCGGGTCGTCGGCGCGAATGGTGCCGGCACCCGTGCAGACGGCCTGTGAGTCCGCCCGCAGCTCGTGGACCCGGTGCCGTGCGGCCTCGGAGGTGATCCAGCGGCTGGAGCCGTCCGCAGCAGCAATCCGCCCGTCGAGCGTCGCGGCCATCTTCAGCACGACGAACGGCCTGCCGGTACGGCGGTGGTGAAGGTACGGGCGGAGTTGTTGTTGGACAGTGCTCGCCTCGATCCCGACGTCCACCGAGAGCCCCGCCGCCCTCAACGCAGCGGCGCCGCTGCCGGCAACCTTCTCGTCGGGATCCATCGTGCCGATCACGACGCGCGTGATGGGGGTGCGCAGGATTGCTTGGGTGCACGGGCCCGTCCGCCCGTGGTGGCTGCACGGCTCGAGCGTGCTGTACAGGGTTGCGCCGGTCAGGTCTACTCCGGCTCGTTCCGCCCCGTTGAGGGCCACGATCTCGGCATGACGACCGCCGGGCGGCTCGGTGGCGCCGGTGTACACCTCACCGGTGCGGCACACGATGACACAGCCCACCCAGGGGTTCGGCGCGGTGTACCGGCGCACCGCCTCTGCCTGAGCGACGGCGAGATCCATGTAGTGGCTGTCGGCCTCGGCGCTCATTCGTGTCGCGCCCCGACGCCGAGGGGTCCGAACGTCGTGCGGCACGTGCGGCACCAGAATCCCTGTTCGAGCTCGGTCCCGCACTGCTTGTGAATCAGCACGGGGCCGTGCTGGGTGCCACCAACCCACTTGGAGCCCCAGCGGAGGAGGGCCACGATCATCGGCGACAGCTCGAGCCCCTTGGGCGTGAGGCGGTAGTCGTAGCGAACCGGGTTCTCCTGGTACGGCACACGCTCCACGACCCCGGCATCCATGAGGCGGCGCAGGCGATCGGTGAGGACGCCCCGCGAGATGCAGAGGTCTGCCTGAAGATCGTCGAATCGGCGGATACCCCGAAAGATCGCCCGGATAGCGAGGATCGACCATCGGTCCCCAACGACGCGGGCGAGCCCGGCGGCCCAATCGCCATCCTCTCCGGAACGGTCCGGCGGCACCTCATGCGGTTCGGCCATGACCGCACGCTATCGGGACCCGGGGAGTGAGTTCGAAAAACAGACTTACTCAGGTTAGGGTTGACGCATGGACGACCAAGGTCTCTTCGACACCCCGCTCGCCGACCTCTTGGCGTCGGCTAGCGCGATCAAGCGAGCCCAGTACGGCACCCGGGTGACGTACTCGCCCAAGGTGTTCATCCCGCTCACCACGCTCTGTAACGACTCCTGCGGGTACTGCACATTTGCGGAGTCGCCGTCCCAAGCCCGTTCGCTGTTCCTCGAACCCGAAGAGGTGCTCCAGATCGCCCGCGCAGGAGCGCGACGCGGTTGTCACGAGGCGCTGTTCACGCTCGGCGAGCGACCGGAGGACCGCTATCCGGCAGCGGCAGCGTGGCTGGCCGAGCGTGGTTATGCGTCGACGGTGGACTACCTCGCAGCGATGTGCAAGTTGGTGCTCGAGGCAACCGGGTTGCTGCCCCACGCGAACGCGGGGGCGCTGTACCACGACGAACTCGCGGTCCTGCGGGCCGGCTCGGCAAGCCAGGGCATGATGCTCGAATCGCTGAATGGCGAACTGGAGTGCCATCGGGGTGCTCCGGACAAGCGTCCTGAGCGACGCCTTGCGACACTTGAGGCCGCCGGTGCTCTGGCGATCCCGTTCACCACGGGAATCCTCGTGGGTATCGGCGAGAGCCGGGCTGACCGCCTCTACGCGCTGCGGGTCATCGCGGAGCACCACGCCCGCTTCGGTCACGTGCAGGAGGTGATCGTGCAGAACTTCCTGCCCAAGCCGCTCACCGTCATGCGCCGTGCCCCTGCCTGCCCGCCCGACGACTACCTCTGGACCATCGCCGCGGCGCGCCACATCCTCCCGCCGGAGATCCATCTGCAGGCTCCCCCCAATCTCACGGACGATTTCGGGGTGCTCCTCGACGCCGGCATCGACGACTGGGGCGGCGTCTCCCCCGTAACAGCAGACCACGTCAACCCGGAGCGTCCGTGGCCCGCACTGGACCTCCTACGCGAGGCCACCGAGGCCCGCGGTGACACGCTCGCACCGCGCCTCACGATCTACCCGGAGTTCGCTGCCCAGCCACTCCGCTGGCTCGACAGCGCGATGCGCTTTCCCGTGCTTGACCGATCCGACGCCGAGGCGCTGGGACGGGACGATTCGGGCGCCCACTTCCCCGAGCGCGTCTCGGGAACGGTCGAGACGAGTGATGGGGCGGACGTCGTGCTCGTCGGCCCGCGCTCCACTGCCTGGTATTCCGGATCGAACGACACCCCGCCGTTGTTGGTGCACGCGTCGGCGCCGTTGCTGGTGCACGCGTCCGCGCCGTTGAAGGGTGTTGTTGCCGAGGTGCTCGCCGGAGTGCGCGCCGGACAGGAGCCCGGTGTCGAGGAACTCACGGCCCTGTTCAGTGCTCGCGGGCCGGAGGTGGTGGCAATCGCGGAGTTCGCGGACCAACTGCGTCGCGAGGTGATCGGAGACACGGTCACGTGGGTTCACAACCGGAACATCAACTACACGAACATCTGCACGTTCAAGTGCAAGTTCTGCGGCTTCTCCAAGGGGCCGATGTCGCTCAATCTCCGCGGCAAGCCCTATCTGCTCACGCTTGAGGATGTCGCCGAGCGTGTGCGGGAGGCGTGGGACCTCGGGGCCACCGAGGTGACGCTCCAGGGGGGCATCCACCCCGATTTCGACGGCGACTACTACATCGACGTCTGCAGGGCCGTGAAGGAAGCGGCGCCGGACATTCACGTGCACGGCTTCACCGCGCTCGAGGTCACCGAAGGAGCGCGCCGACTCGGTGAACCCCTTGACGTGTATCTCGGACGCTTGCGCGATGCAGGGCTCGGAAGCCTGCCCGGTACCGCCGCCGAGATCCTCGATGACGAGGTGCGGGCCGTGCTGTGCCCCGACAAGATCAACACGCAGCAGTGGCTCGACTGCCACGAGGTGGCCCATTCCGTTGGGCTCGCCTCGAACGTGACGATCATGTTCGGGTCCATCGAGAATCCGGTTCACTGGGCAAGACACCTTGTCCGCACCCGTGACCTTCAGAAGCGGTCTGGTGGGTTCACCGAGTTCGTGCCACTCCCGTTCGTGCACATGGCGTCGCCCATCTATCTGCAGCGCAAGGCGCGTCGCGGGCCGACCTTCCGCGAGACTGTGCTCATGCACGCCGTCGGGCGGATCGCGTACCACGGGCACATCCACAACATCCAGGCATCGTGGGTGAAGATCGGTCGTCCGGGGGTTCGTCAACTCCTGAACGCCGGTGTGAACGACCTCGGGGGAACGCTGATGAACGAGAACATCAGCAGGGCAGCCGGTGCATCGCACGGTCAGGGCCTCGAGCCAGGTGACTTCGCGGAGATCATCGAGGGGATGGGGCGAACGCTCGCTCAGCGCACGACGCGCTACGGGCGCGTGGATCCTGCACCTGCGGCCTAGGCATCCGCCTCTGGAGCCTGAGTAGTCCAGCGAAACGGCTGGCGATGGGCTATATTCCCGACGGTTGTAGACCATTACTCGTCAAGAGGAAGGGGATCCTCATGTCAGCGTTGTCGTTCTCCATCGAGAACCTCGAGAAGCGAAGCAGGCTCAGCACGCTCTTCCGGCTGCTGCTCGTCATCCCGCATCACATCGTCCTAACGGCGTGGCAGTGGTTGATCCAACTGCTCACGTTCGTCCAGTGGTGGATCATTCTGTTCACCGGCAAGCGCAACGAGGGCATCTGGCGCATGCAGAACAGTTGGCTTTCGTATGCAGCGAGGGTGTGGTCCTACTACGGCTTGATGTTCGACAAGTGGCCGAACATCGGTTCAGAGCCGAACGGCGAACCGACGACGTACTCCTTTGAGTACGTCGCCAAGGCGAACAGGCTGACGAACTTCTTCCGGTTCATCATGGTGATCCCGGCGATGATTGTGGCGATCTTCGTCTTGATCGGCGCGGAGATCGTCACCGCGATCTCTTGGTTCACCATCGTGATTACCGGAAAGCACCCGCAGGGGATGTTCAACTTCCTGCTCAAGGTCCATCAGTTCATGGCGCGGGTGAGTTCGTACTCGATGATGATGACCGACACGTACCCGAAGTTTGGGGCCTGAAGGACTGCGGTTTAGGTTCGAGGCATGACGTCGCCCCGCCCGGTTTGTCTCATCACCAATGCCCACACGTATGTCGGCCCGTCGCTCGCGCGGGTCCTCGCCCGCTCGGCCCATGACTTCGTGCTCCACGTCCCTGCACCGGGACGCAACACGATGGACACTCCCGATCAGGTGGTCGAGGCCCTGGTGGAGGAACTCGGCGCACTGGGTTCGGCGGCAACGGTGGTCCGAGACGCGGACCTCTCCACCGCTGAGGGCAATCAGGAATGTGTGGAGACTGCGCTGTCCACTTACGGACGGCTGGATGCCTGTTGCCTCGTGACCGGCCTGATCGCCGCCGGACGCTTCCTGCAGGCAACCCCGGAGACGTGGGAGCAGCAGAAGCGCTTCAACCTCGACATGGTGTTCCACGGGTTGCAGGCGGTCCTCCCCCCGATGCTTGAGGCCCGGTCCGGTCAGGTCATCGTGTTCACGAGCGCGGCGGGTGCGCGGCCCGAGCCGAAGGTCTCGCTCTATTCGGCCACCCGGGCCGGGGCGAACGCGCTCGTGCGAGCGGTTGGGCTCGAGCACGCGGATAGCGGAATCACCGTGAACGCGATCGGCACGAACTTCATGAACTTCCCGGGCTTCCGGGACGCAAACGGAATGTCCGATGCATCCCGGGCTGAGCGCGTGCTTGCTGCTGTTCCGATGCACCGGCTCGGTGAGCTCGACGAGCTTGCTGAGTTCACTGCAGTGCTGCTGGACGGCCGGTCCCGCTTCCAGACCGGGCAGTTCTTCTCGTTCAGCGGTGGGTGGAGTTCCTGATCAGCCGACGAGCCTGGCGAGCAGATCGTTGAGTTGATCGAGTTCCGTATCGGAAAGCGTCCCGAGACCAGCCAGGGTGCCGAACGCGGCACCGACGAGACGGGCACGCATGGCGTCGCCTGCCGGGGATCGCCGGATGACCGTTACCCGGCGGTCCGTCGGGTCAGCACAGCGCTCCACGAGCCCCCGCTTCTCGAGACGGTCCACGATGCCGGTGATGTTGCTGGCATCGCAGTGATGCGCGTCGGCGAGCGAACGCATCGATCTCGGCTCATCGAGCAGGCGCAGTGTCATCGCCAGCGGGGGTGTGAGGTCCTGCGCGCGCAACTCACCGTGCAGTCCCTGCGAGAGACAGTCGAGCAGGCCGGTGATCCGGGTGCTCAGGATCTGAAGTGCCGCTGATGTCGGTGCCCTCATCAGTCCACCTTGCGGTACTTGCGGATCGCAAGGGTGGCGAACACGATGGTGATGCCGCCGCTCCACGCGAGTGTGAGCCAAACCTCGGCTGCCAGGTTGATGCCCTGCACCGCTGAGCCCTGGGTGAGTTTGCGGACGGCGTTGACGGCGTGCGACACGGGTTGGTTGCGGGCGAACACCTGGAGCCAGCCGGGCATGCTGTCGAGCGGGACGAAGGTGGACGCCGCGAATGTGAGCGGGAACACTGGGAGGAACGAGGCGATCTGTGCGCTCTCGGCCGTCTTCACGGAGAGCCCGACGAGCGCGAACATCCAACTGAACGCCATGCCGAACAGCAAGAGCACAGCGATTGCCGCGATCGCCGGGAAGAAACCGTTGTTGAAGCGGAACCCCACTGCGGTGCCGACGGCGAGCATGAGGAGCACCACGAAGACGTTGCGCGCGACGTCCGCGAGGATGCGCCCCGTGAGAACTGCCGAGCGGGCCATCGGGAGCGAGCGGAAGCGGTCGATGATCCCCTTGCCCATGTCCTCGTTGAGGCCGATCGCTGTGCCGGCACCGCCGAACAACGAGGTCTGCACGAGGATGCCCGGAATGAGGAAGTTGACGTATTCCCCGCCGGTGTTGATGGCTCCACCGAACACGTAGCGGAACAGCAGCACGAACATGACGGGCTGCACGGAGTTGAAGAAGATCGCCTCGGGGAGTCGGCGCATCCTGATGAGATTCCGCTTGGTAACGACGATCGAATCGGTGACCATTCGGCTGATTCCGGTGCTCATCTCAGGCCGCCCTCTCCGTCCGCTTGGACCGTCTCGACGCTCGCTTCGTGGACGGGGCTGTCTCCTCGTCGGTGGCTCCGGTGCCGCCATCGGTTTGCTCTGCAGCGTGTCCGGTGAGTGCGAGGAACACGTCGTCGAGCGACGGTCGTCGGATCGCCAGGTCGTCGAGCTCGATCCCGCTGTCAGAGATCATCCGCGCCACGGTGGTCAGCACGTCGACGCCCCTGAGATCCCCGACGGGGACGAGCACCCTTCCGGTGCGAACATCGATCTGGGGTTGCCCGGCAATGTCCGACAGCAGTTCAGCAATGCGCGGGATGTTGTCGGGGTCGACCGGCTTGACGTCGACGACGTCGCCCCCCTGCTTGGCCTTCAGCTCGTCAGCCGTTCCCTCGGCGATGATCCCGCCGCGGTCGAGTACCACGATCCTGTCGGCGAGCACGTCGGCCTCCTCGAGGTATTGCGTGGTGAGGAGCACCGTGGTGCCCTGCGCCACGAGGTCCGTGATGAATTGCCACAGTTCCGAGCGCGTGCGCGGATCGAGTCCGGTGGTCGGCTCGTCGAGAATGAGCACGATGGGGCGCCCGACGAGGGATGCCCCGAGATCCAGTCGGCGTCGCATACCGCCGGAGTAGGTCTTCACGGGACGATCGGCGGCCTCGGTGAGCGTGAGGCGCTCGAGGGTCTCATTCGCCCGTGCTGCTGAGTCCGTACGGGAGAGGCCGTAGAGACGGCCGACCATCTCGAGGTTCTCGCGACCGGTGAGCAGTTCATCGACCGCGGCGTATTGGCCGGCGAGACCGATGAGCCCACGTGCGCGCTGAGGCTCTGCGAGTACGTCGATGCCGTTGATCCGGGCAGTACCGGAATCCGGATGCATGAGTGTTGCGAGGATCCGGACCAAGGTTGTCTTGCCGGCGCCGTTCGGCCCGAGCAGTCCGAGGACGGTTCCGCGCTCGACGGTGAGGCTCACACCGGTGAGTGCTTTTGTAGAGCCGAACGCTTTGGTGATCCCGGAGACCTCGATCATGGGGGTGCCCGGGGCGGGGGAGGAGTTCACGATGATGACTCTGCCCCGATAGTTGACAAAACCCAACTATTGACCCACCGAAAGGTACGTCTTCGTCGGGGAGAGGAGATTCGAACTCCCGACCTCCTGCTCCCAAAGCAGGAACGCTACCGCTGCGCCACTCCCCGAAATCCTTCACAAAACCCACGCTGAAATGGTCCGATGCAACTGCATGAACCACTTGCCCGGGGGCGTTTGCGGCGATGCCGCCAACGTCCTCAGCCTACTGCCGGGGTTCGCCCGGCCCTGCGGTGGGCAGACGAAGGCCCGGCGTTTGACTTTCGTCGCCTGCCTGGCAAACTTGACTTCGTGAGTCGGCTTTTCGGGTTCCCCAAGCAGGTCAACGAACTCTCGGCCCGTCTGGTCGCCACGGGAGTGGTGACGATGGGGCTCGCTTTCGTGATCACCGGGTGGCGGTGGATCCTGATCCCGCTCGCGTACGGATTTCTTGCACGCGTGGCCGCCGGACCGCGCTTCTCGCCGCTCGCCCAGGTGGTCACGAAGGTGCTCACGCCGCGTCTCGACCGCCGCAACTCCCTCGTGCCCGGTGCCCCGAAGCGGTTCGCCCAGGCAATCGGTGCCGTGTTCACACTCACGGCGTCCATCCTCGTGCTCACCGGTAATGCCGGCATTGCGCGCATTGTGACCGCCGGCCTCGTCGGTGCCGCCAGCCTTGAGGCGTTCGTCGGCTTCTGCTGCGGTTGCTGGATGTTCGCCCAGTTGATGCGGGCTGGCATCGTGCCCGAGTCGGTCTGCGCGGAGTGCAACGATCTCTCGCTGCGCCGTACTACCACCAGCGTCTGACCCGCACGCGTTGCGGGGTGGCCCCGCAGCAGTCAGCGCTGAATGATCGTCTTGGTAATCCGAGCGGTAGCCACGAGGCGGCCGTCTGCCCGCGCCTCGGCATTAACGAAAGCAACACGACGACCACGTTGCACGAGATCTCCCTTGAGGTGAACGGTCTGGCCGGACATGACGGCCTTGAGCATCGAGATGTGCAGGTCGTGGCTGACGGCGTCCTCGTTCTCGGCGAGCGACGGCTCGAGCGCCAGATACGCGACAGCGTCGAGGATGACGGAGAGCACACCGCCGTTCAACTGTCCCTCACGTCCCTCAATCGCCGGGGTCACGACGAATGTGCACCCGAGGTATCGCTGTTCCCGGTCCACCAGCTTCACCCCGATGTATTTGTGGAGCGCCAGTTCCTCGAAGTCGGGACGGCCGAGTTCGTCGACGGGTTGAGCGGAGGGAGTTGGTTCACCAGCGGGCACGCAGAGACGCTAACGGTGGGTCGAGTGCCCGGGCTAACCGAGGGGTTGGCGCTCGTTGCTTGCAGCGATGCAGGGTCAGCGCGGGCGGCCGACACCGACGACGGCTGACCACTTGAAGCGCCGGATACGGATCGGCCAGCGCGGGGTGGCCGCATCGATCATCAACCCGTCGCCGACGTACATCGCCACGTGGGTGATCGGGCTGTAGAAGAACAACAGGTCGCCCGGTTCGGCGTCTGCCGGATCCACGTGCACGGTGTTCATGTACTGGAGCCGGGACTGGTGCGGCAGACGCACGCCGGCACGTCCCCATGCCCACGCGGTGAGACCCGAGCAGTCGAACCCGATTCCGGGCCGGGCCATGAAGGGCACGTACCGCACCCCGATCTGGCTTTTTGCCGCAGCAACCGCACCGCTGGCACCGGGTGACGGGGGCGGAACCTCGCGGCCCGGCGGCTTCCCGCCGCCGCCGTTGTTGCCGCCGCCGCCGTTGTTGCCGCCGCCGCCGCCGCCGTTGTTGCCGCCGCCGCCGTTGTTGCCGCCGCCGCCGCCGCCGTTGTT
>WLJO01000016.1 GCA_009701715.1 Actinomycetota bacterium | reverse complement strand
GTCTCGAAGAACTTCTTCGTCGGGTGGTCTGCGGCATAGGGGACGAGATGCACCCGCAGGCCGAGTTGCTCCGCTGCGCGGGCACCCTGCGGCAGGAAGCGGTACATGTCCAGCACCGTCGTGGTGCCACCCTTCAGCGCCTCGAGATAACTGATGAGGCATGCGTGGTAGGCATCGGCCTCGGTGAGCACCTGATGCTCCCGCTGGTACTCGGGCAGCCAATCGATCAGCTGTGCGTTCTCGGAGAAGCCCTTGAGCAGGCTGGAATGGCTGTGCACGTCGACGAGGCCGGGAAGGACAGCGAGGCGGCCCCGGCCGTCGATGACACGCGCACCTGCGGGAACAACGACATCGCCGCTCGGGCCGATTGCCCGGATGCCACGATCGTCGAACACGACGGATCCCGGGGAGAAACAGCGGAACCCCGGATCGACGGTGACGACGAACGAGTTCGTGATGGCCGTGGTCTGCACCGCCACACGTTAGGTCGGTTCAGGCGAGGTGGTGAACCCGGGACCACGCGAACGCCGCCCGATCCAAAGGATCGCGGAACGTGTCACGTACTCGCTGCGAACGCACCTCGAACGACAGCGGCACGTGGGGAACGGCCGACAGCAGCTCACCGATCGGAAGCTCTCCGTCGCCGGGCCACAGCCGAGCGTGGCGAGCCTCGTGGAGGAGTTCATCGCTCCCCTTCGGGGCTTGGCGCGGAGCATCGCTTACCTGCAGGTACGGGAGCAGGGAGGGATCCAGCGAGTGCAGCACCTCGGGCATCACCCCGGAACGCGAAAGGTGCAGATTGTCGACCAGTACTGCTCCGTTGCTGCGCCCCGAATCACGGACCACGCCGAGTGCACCGGCGAGCGTGCCGATCGGGAAGGCGGGCAGGAACTCGTAGACGATGGTCAGACGGGGGTCCGCCGCGGCGGCAAGATCGCACGCGTGCCCGAATCGTTCCACCACCAGCGCCTGGTCTGCCACCCGTGCGGTGAACAGGACGAAGCGTGCCCCCAGCGCCGCAGCAGCGTCCACCAGGCGTTCGCTCACGTCCGGTTCGAGCCCCACGATGATCGGTTCCACATCGAGTACGGCGATGCCGCTGTCTGCCACCCGTCGTAGAACCTCACGTTCGTGTGCAGCGGTCCACACCTCGTGATCGAACCAGACCCCACAGGCCGGCCACCCGGCGGCCGCAGCAGCCGTGACCGAGTCGGGTACCGGCAGGTCTGCCATGACCCCTGCAGCGAGGGAGAGCAACCTCGTGCTCAAGGTCCGCCGCGCGCCTCGACGAGCAGGTGCTGGAAGTCCGTACGGCTATGGAGGCGCCCCAACAAGCGGTCGGTGGAAAGTCGGTGGTGATCCGGCTGATCCTGCACGGCGCGCCGCAGCCACATCATCGCGTCGTCGCCATTGCCCGTGCGGGCGAGACCCCCAGCCACGAGGTACAGCGTCTCCGCCTCGTGCGACACGTTGTACAGCAGGACCCCGAACGAGGCGATCTGTTCGGGCGAGCCGTAGGAGGCAAGCACACCGAGCAGCACGAGCGCACGCTCGTAATCGCCCACCTCGAGCGTCGGGGGCAGAAGGGGAACCAGTGCCGCGAGCTCGGGGCGCTCCTCGGGCGGCGGGAGCCACCAGCGTGGCCCGCCGACAGCGGTTGCGTGGGCAACGAGCACCCGTGCCTCGGACTCGTGGCCCGCACGTATCTGCAGTTGCGCCTGCAGCCACGGGGACGGTGCCCAGCCGGACGGGAAGGGCGCCAGGGTTCCATGGAGCCAGCCCATCCGCTCTGCCTGCAGGACGGCGGACGGGGCAGAGATCTCGGCAACACCGCGGGGCACCGGCGAGGGCTCCCGCACATCCGCCCGTGGTGACGCTGGGGCCGCTGGGGCCGCTCTCGACAGGCGCTGTAGCGCAAGGAAGCTGTTCAGGCCGCAGAACACGATCAGCAGGAGCGGGAAGTCGAGAACGTGCCCGGGAAAGTGACGGATCTGCTCCCAGACAGCGCTCGGGAGGGACCGATAGAGCGCCGAGTACGGGGCGAGGCGTGCGCCCACCACCTCTCGCTCGACGAAGGAATACGGGGCCTCGATGCGAGACGTCGTGAAGCCGAGCACGGCCACCACACCGACCACGACCAGGGTCCCGATGAGCATCGCCCTGCGCCCGCGGTGTTCTCCGAGCGCGCCCGTCAGGAACGAGTCCACCACGTGGCCCCCGTCAAGCGGCCAGAGCGGCAGCAGATTGAGGAGCCCGATGATGATGCCCGCCCAGACGGCTCCCTGCCACACGTCGAAGGCCACGGTCGTGGTGCCCGTCCGCAGGATCGCCAGTGCCTCGGGGCTACCGCTCTCGGGAAGCACGAGGTACGTAACCACGAGCAGAGGGAGTGCGACCACGATCTGGGTGAGCGGACCCGCCAGACCGATGAGATTGCGCTGCCGGCGGGTCAAAGGGCGCGGGGCCGCATAGGTCGCCCAGCCGACCAGCAGGTTCAGCGTGATCGCGGAGCGGGCACCGAATCGCCGGGCCGTGAGTGCGTGACCGAGTTCGTGGATAAGCGTGAACACGCCCACCAGGACCGCCGCGAACAGGCCGGCCCGGTTGCCGCCGGCCCACGACCAAATCATCACGAGGCCGATCACAAAAAAGAAGTCCACCGTGACGGGGATGCCGAGGACAGTGAAGCGCATACGAGAAGGGCCATTCTTCCACGGACACGCCGCAGAATGATTCACATGGCCTGGATTCCCGTCGAGCAACCGGACGACGCCCGTCTGAACGTGTACCTCGGCCTGCGCGACCACGCGCTCCGCCAGCAGCGTGAGTCCCCCGGTGGTGACATCAGCGGGCTCTTCATTGCGGAGGGCGACATCGTGGTCGAACGCGCGATCCGTGCTGGCTACCGGATGCTGCACTGTCTCGTCGATGCCCAGCGTGAGCAACCGCTCCCGGAGGCAATCCCGACGGACCCACCCGTGTACGCGGCAGGGGTGAGGGTGATTGAACGGATCACCGGCATGGGCGTCCACCGCGGGATGCTCGCATGTTTCGAGCGCAAGCCGCTCCGCACTCTGGAGGACGTAATCGCTACGGCACGACGTGTCGTCGTTGCCGAGGGCGTGAACAACCCGACAAATGTCGGGGTCATCGTGCGCAGCGCCGCCGCGCTGGGCGTTGATGCGCTCCTCCTCGACCCGCAGTGCGCGGACCCGCTGTACCGGCGCGCGTCACGCGTGGCGATGGGCGAGGTCTATCGCTTCCCCTATGCACGCACAGCGCCGCTGCCCGACGGACTTGCCCCACTCCGGGACGCCGGCTTCGTGATCGTTGCGCTCACCCCCGCACCGGACGCAATCGACATCGCCGACATTGCTCCCCACGACCGGATCGCGCTCGTGCTTGGCGCCGAGGGTCACGGCATCAAGGAGCCGACCATGGCCGCTGCAGACGTCCGCGCTCGAATCCCGATGCACACCGAGGTCGATTCGTTGAACGTGGGCTCTGCGGCCGCTGTGGCGTGCTACGCCCTCATGCGGATCCGGTGAAGCGCATCGACTGGTCGTTGCGCAGGTGTTCCGCCGCCATGACGAAGTACTCCGTCAACATGCGCCTCACGTCCGGGACCGGGTCCATCTCGTCGATCGCGATGCCCATAGCAGCGAGCCATCGGTCGCGCTGTTCCGGACCGATTGCGTACGGGAAGTGGCGCATCTTGAGCGCTGGGTTCCCCCGCTCCTCGGCGTAGGTCATCGGACCACCCCAATACTGGGCGAGGAAGGTGGCGAGGCGGTGCTTCGCCGGGCCGAGATCAGCCTCTGGGTACAGCACCACGAGCACCGGGTCTGCCTGCACCTCTCGGTAGAAGATCTCCACCAGGCCCTCAAAAAACACAATGCCACCGGCTGCTTCGAAGAGTGTTAGCTCAACCTCTTCGCCGTCGGTGGCCATGTGTCAGATCTTATGGAGCGGGGGGCGCTCCACAAGAACCGGCAATGTCAGATCCAGGTGGGGTCCGCCACGAAGAGGCGGTAGTCCTGGAGTTCCTCGGCCTGCAGGACCACGGGGGTGGAGCCGTCGCACAGGTCGAGGATTACTGCTTCGTCACTTGCGAGGAGAACGAGTGCCGAGACCCATTCGCCGTCAATGCGAACCTCGAGAACGTTGCCCGTCTCAATTCTGTCACTCAACAAAATGCTCATGTGAGTGTCCCTCCTTCAGGGGTTCAACCGGTCTCTCCGATTGTTTCGATCTGGAAGGTTTAACGGAAATGGGCCACGCTGTGTTCCCGATTTCGCTGTCTCATACGTCACAACCTGGACAACGTGACCTGTATCGGACCGATCGTCATCAGAGTTCCGGGACCTTGGTCCCGGTCAGGAGAACTCGCGCTCGGTCCACCCGGGGAAGATGTCTGGCAGGCCGTCGCTCACGCGGTCCGGGAAGCGGGCAGGCCGCTTCTCGAGGAAGGAGGTCACGCCCTCGATGGCGTCGGCGCTGGGTCCGCGAACGGCGATCCCGCGTGAATCCATCTTGTGAGCCTCCATGGGGTGATCCAGGCTCAGGCCGCGCCAGAGCATGTGACGGGCGAGCGACACCGATACGGGTGCCGTGTTGTCGGCGATCTCCCGTGCGAGCACGTAGGCCGCGGCGAGTAGATCGTCAGGCTCGTGGACACTGCGGACGAGACCGCCCTCGAGTGCCTCCTGCGCCGAGAAGATCCTTCCCGTGTACACCCACTCGGTTGCCTTGGAGATGCCCACGATGCGGGGCAGGAACCACGACGAGCAGGCCTCGGGCACGATGCCACGACGGGCGAACACGAAGCCGAACCTGGCAGTGGTGCTGGCGAGACGGAAGTCCATCGGGAGCGTCATCGTGACACCAACACCGACCGCGGCTCCGTTAATCGCGCCGATCACCGGCTTGTGACTCTCGTAGATCCGCAGCGAGGCAAGCCCACCGCCATCGCGGGTCACACCCTCCACCTTGGTCTTGACGTCGCTACCCCCCTTGGCGAAGGTGGCACCCCCGCTCGAGAGGTCCGCGCCGGCGCAAAAGCCCCGGCCCGAACCGGTCATGACGACGACGCGCACGTCATCATCGGCGTCCGTGTGGTCAAAGGCATCGATGATTTCATTCATCATCGTGCTCGTGAAGGCGTTGAGCTGGTCGGGCCGGTTCAGGGTGATGGTTGCAATACCATCGGCCACTTCGTATCGAATCTGGGTGTAGTCCACGCCACGACCGTAGTCGCTCGGGACCGGGCGCTGCCTAGACGTCGAGGAAGCGGGAGGCCGCAATACCCGCGCCCGCGGCGCCGGCGAGCGCTCCCAGCACGATCAGGCGCACCACGATGGACCCGACGTATCCGCTGCCGACGATGAAGTGGACGAGGGCGAGGTCCTTGACGTTCGACAGGCCCGCGGTGACCGACCGGATCCGCCCGGTCCAGATCACGTTGAGGCCCACGAGGGACGCGCTAGCGATTGCCGAGCCGATCAAACCCTGAATGAGCCCCTCGAGCATGAACGGGATGCGGATGAACCAGTTCGTCGCGCCAACCAGTTTCATCACCTCGATCTCCCTGCGTCTGGCAAACATCGCGGTACGGATCGTGTTCCAGATCAGGCCCACCGCAGTCCCGAGCAGGACGATCCATAGCGCCGTGGTAACCCATCGGATGAAGCCCGACAGCTTGCTGATGACCTTGACGTATTCCGCCGGCGAACGGACGTCGAGTACCCCCGGTCTGCCCCGGAACTGACCGATCAGGTTGTTGATCACCACGGAGTCTTCCGATGCCGGGGCAACCTTGAACTGGGTGGGCATCTCTTCCTCGGTGAGGGTGTCTCGCACCGTCGGGTTGGTGGCGAACAGGCGACGGAACTCCTCGTACGAGGCGGTCTTGTCCGTGTACGGGGCCTCCCTGACGATTCCCGACGCCTGCTGGTCCTCCAGGGTGGACCGCACTGCCGCAACTTGGTCGTCGGTCGCGTCGGGCTGCATGAACACCACGAACTGGACGTTGTTGCTCCACTGCTCGAGCACCTGGTCGAATGCCTTCTGGATGAAGAACGACACGCCAGCAAGGAGGAGCGAGACTGCCGCCGTGAGCACGGATGCCGCCGTGAGGGTCCAGTTCCTCTGAAAGCCCTGCCAGGTCTCCCTCAGCGCGTACCCGACACGGGAGAGCATTACTCGTACACCCCGCGAGTTTGGTCGCGGACGATCACGCCACGGTCCAGCTGAACGACGCGCTTGCGCATCGAGTTCACAATCACCTGGTCGTGAGTGGCCATCACAATCGTGGTTCCGGTCTTGTTAATGGCCTCGAGCAGTTTCATGATCCCCTCACCGGTTGCCGGGTCGAGGTTTCCAGTGGGCTCGTCCGCAAGCAGGATCAAGGGCCGGTTGACGAACGCCCGGGCAACCGAGACCCGCTGCTGCTCGCCACCGGACAGCTGATTCGGGAAACGGTCCTCCTTGCCGGCGAGGCCAACGAGATCGAGCACCTGCGGCACCTGCTGACGGATGACGTGACGGGGCTGACCGATCACCTCGAGGGCATACGCCACATTCTCGAACACCGTCTTGTTCAGTAACAGCTTGTAGTCCTGAAAGATGTTGCCGATCTGACGGCGCAGTCGGGGAACGTCACCCTCACGCATCCGGTTGATGTTCTTGCCGGCGACCCAGACGTCGCCGCGCTCGGGCTTGTACTGCCGGTTGAGTAGTCGCAGGATCGTGCTCTTACCCGAGCCCGATGGGCCGACGAGGAAGATGAACTCGCCCTTGGGGATGTCAAATGACGCGTCCCGCAGAGCGGTGACGTCGCCGTCATAGATTTTGGTGACGTTCTCAAGTCGAATCATCGGTATTGCGACGGTAGCAGGGGGTCATTCGCCCGCGGCGGCAGCTCCGGAACGCTTCCACTGCAGGTAGCCCTCCATGAAGGTGTCGAGGTCCCCGTCGAGCACTGCAGCAATGTTCCCGGTCTCAACGCCGGAGCGCAGGTCCTTCACCATCTGGTACGGCTGCAACACGTACGAGCGGATCTGGCTGCCCCAGCCCACCTGCGCCTGGCGACCAGCGATCTTTTCGAGCTCGATTGCCCGCTCTTCCTCGGCCTTTGCGGCAATCATCGACTTCAGCCGGGTCATCGCCTTCGCACGGTTCTGCAGCTGGCTGCGCTCCTCCTGCGAACTTGCCACGAGGCCCGTCGGCAGGTGGATGAAACGAACTGCCGACGAGGTCTTGTTCACGTGCTGACCGCCGGCGCCCGAGGCACGGAATACCTCCGTCCGGATGTCCGCCTCGTTCAGCTCGACGTCGGGATCCTCCATGTCGGGCCAGACCTGGACTGCCGCAAAGCTGGTCTGACGTCGGCCCTGGTTGTCGAACGGGCTGATCCTCACGAGTCGATGGGTACCACGCTCGGCGGTCATCAGGCCGTACGCGTAGCGACCCCGAATCGTGAAATCGACCGAGAGAATCCCGGCCTCGGTGCCCTGCGACACGTCGTTCACCTCGAGGTCGAACCCCCGGCGCTCTGCCCACCGCTGGTACATGCGTAGCAGGAGTTCGGCCCAGTCCTGAGCGTCCACCCCGCCGTCCTTCGCGTTGATCTGGACGATTGCGTCGCCCGCGTCGTGGTCACCCGTGAACAGGCTCCGGAGCTCCAGCCCGTCGAACTTCTTGGCGAGCGCCGTAATGCCGGCCTCGATCTCGGGTTCCTGGGACTCGTCACCCTCTTCGCGTGCCAGTTCTGCGAGCACCTCGGCATCCTCGATAGACGCCGCCAGGACGTCGTACTCGGCGACGTCGCCCTTCAGGTTGGCGTACTCGGCGTTCACCTTCTTGGCACGATCTTGATCGTCCCAGAGGTCGGGGGCGGAGATCGTCACCTCCAACTCGCTGAGGCGCACACGCCCGGCATCCACGTTCAGGTACGAACAGGCCTCATCCAGCCGTCGACGGAGTTCCTTGAGATCTGAGGAGAAGTCACGCATGCCCGGTGCTCAGGCGTTCCGGCCGTGGCACATCTTGAATTTCTTGCCCGAGCCGCATGGACAGGGCTCGTTTCGGCCGGTCTTGGACCACTCGTCGTTCACAACGGTCTGCTGCTTGGAGGCAGGTGCCACCGGCGGCATGTCGAGATCGCCGTCCTCCTCGACCGGACCCACTGCAGCGGCACTCGCGAATCCGCTGGCTCCGAGCTCGGGTGCCGAGGTCTGCAGATTCAGCACCGGGGTCGGCTCGGAGGGTTCTTGAACCACCTCCACGTGCATCATGTATCGCACGAAATCATCGGCAATGCCCTTCATCAGCATGCCGAACATCTCGAAGCCCTCGCGCTGCCATTCGACCAGGGGGTCCTTTTGGCCCATCGCCCGGAGGTTGATGCCCTCTTGGAGATAGTCCATCTCCACGAGGTGCTCCCGCCAGCGCTGGTCGATGATCCGGAGCATCACCTGACGCTCCACCTCGCGCATGACCTCCGGGCCCATCGAGGCCTCACGCTCGGTGTAGTACTTCATGGCCTCGGCCATCACGACGTCGTACATCTCGTCGGTGTCGCCGGAGGCGCCCAGACGGGACTCGTCGAGCGTCGAGGGGTAGTAACTGTGCAGTTCCTGGGCCAGGCCGGCGAGGTCCCACTCGTCGTCCACGTCGGACACACAATGGCGCGAGATCAGCGCGTCGAGCGCCTCGGACAGGTACTCCATCGCAGCGGACTTGAGGTCCTCGCCGGTAAGGATCTGGTCACGGCGCCGGTAGATCACCTTGCGCTGCTCGTTCATCACCTCGTCGTACTTGAGCACGTTTTTGCGGATCTCCGCATTGCGCTGCTCCACGGTGTTCTGCGCACGCTCGATGGCCTTCGTGACCATCTTTGCCTCGATCGCCTCGTCGTCGGGCAGGGCACGACCCATCACCCACGACAGCGCTCCCGTCGCGAAGAGGCGCATCAGCTCGTCGTCGAGACTGAGGTAGAAGCGGCTCGCGCCGGGATCACCCTGACGGCCCGAACGGCCGCGAAGTTGGTTGTCGATGCGGCGGGACTCGTGGCGCTCCGAGCCGATCACGTAGAGACCGCCAACCGCACGGACTAGGTCACCCTCGGCCTGACAGTCCTCGGTGAGCTCGGCCAGCAGTTCGGCGTAGCGTCTCTGCGCGGCAGTACGCGCGGTGCGGTACTCCTCGGGCATCTGGTCGAGCGGCGCCGGCAGGGCGTACTCGTCAGCCAATGTGTCTTGATGGTGGCCCTCTTTCAGGACCTCCTGGCGGGCGAGCAGATCCGGGTTGCCGCCGAGCAGAATGTCGACGCCTCGGCCCGCCATGTTGGTGGCCACCGTGACCGCCTTCAGGCGGCCGGCCTGGGCGACGATCATTGCCTCACGGGAGTGCTGCTTGGCATTGAGGACCTCGTGGGGTATCCCGTGCTTGGCCAACTGCCTGGACAGGTACTCGCTCTTTTCGACGCTGATCGTGCCGACGAGCACGGGCTGCCCGGCCTCGAAACGCTCGCTGATGTCCTCGACAACCGCGTCGAACTTAGGCTTCTCTCCCTTGAAGATAAGGTCCGCAGCGTCCTCGCGGACCATCGGCTTGTTTGTAGGGATCGGCACCACGTTCAGGCCGTAGGTGTTCATCAACTCGGCCGCCTCGGTGGAAGCGGTTCCCGTCATCCCGGCGAGCTTGTCGTACATCCGGAAGTAGTTCTGGAGTGTGATCGTGGCGAGGGTCTGGTTCTCCTCCTTGATCTTCACCCCTTCTTTGGCCTCGACGGCCTGGTGGATGCCCTCGGACCAGCGACGGCCCTCGAGAATGCGGCCGGTGAACTCGTCGACGATCTTCACCTCGCCGCCCTGCACTATGTAGTCCTTGTCGCGCTTATACAGCTCCTTGGCCTTCAGCGCCGCCTGCAGTTGGTGTACGAGGTTCTGCTGGACCTCGTCGTAGAGATTCGCGATGCCGAGCGCCTGCTCCACCTTCTCGATACCGGGCTCCATGGGGAAGACAATGCGCTTGTCCTCCTCTACTTCGTAGTCATCGTCGCGCTTCAGGCTCCGAACGATGCTGGCGAACTTGTAGTAGAGCTTCGCAGCATCGGCGATACGGCCCGAGATGATCAGCGGCGTTCGCGCTTCATCGATGAGGATGGAGTCCACCTCGTCGACGATGGCATAGTTGTGGCCCCGCTGGGCCTTGTCCTCCAGCCGGACCGCCATGTTGTCGCGGAGGTAGTCGAACCCGAACTCGTTATTGGTGCCGTACGTGATGTCGCATCCGTATGCCGCACGCTTCTCGGCAGGCGTCTCTTTGTGCCCGGGGATGACGAGTCCGACCGAGAGGCCCATGAAGCGGTGGATGCGACCCATCCACTCTGAGTCACGACGGGCGAGGTAATCGTTCACAGTGATGAGGTGGGTTCCCCGACCGCTCACGCCGTTCAGATAGGCCGCGAGGGAAGACGTCAGGGTCTTGCCCTCGCCGGTCTTCATCTCGGCAACCCAACCGAAATGGAGTGCCGAGCCGCCCATGAGCTGGACATCGAAGGGACGCTGCCCGATTGAGCGCAACGCGCCCTCGCGGACGGCAGCGAACGCCTCCACGAGGAGATCGTCGAGGGATTCTCCCCGTTCGTGGCGCGCCCGGAACTCTGCGGTCTTGCCGCGAAGCGCATCGTCGGTCAGTTGCTTCATGGAGGGCTCGAGAGCGCTGATCTCCGGCACTAGTCCAGCCAGCGCTTTGATTTTCTTGCCTTCACCGGCTCTGAGGACGCGATCGAGGATTCCCATGCAGTAGACGATCCTACCGGGACCCCCTAACCGGATGGGGGCGTCGCGGTGGCGGCAAGGCACTGCACGCTGGCCGCGCCGACGGCCAGCAGGGCGCTCGCCCCCTCGCGGAGCGTTGCCCCCGTGGTCGTGACGTCGTCGATGAGGAGTACCCGGGGATTGCGCCAGAGGGGCTTGGCGACGAACTGCGGGCCAATCAGGCGGGCGCTTCGGTTCTTTCCGGATTGCGGGGAGGACTTTCTGCCTCTGTGCAGCATCCGACGGCAGGGCAGACCGAGCAGGTTTGCTACCGCCCGGGCCAAGAGCTCGGCGGGGTCGTAACCACGGTCGGCGATACGCCTTGCCGAGGTGGGGGCCCAGGTGACGACGTCGAGCAGGCCAGGCTCGTTGACAGAACGGGCGATCGCCGGAGCCAGCACCGAGGCGGCATGGCGGGCGTTGCGGTACTTGAGCCCGAGGACCATCTGCCGCGGGGGTCCGACATGAACGAGGGGCGCGGTTGCCGAGCGGCTGGTTGCAACGAGGGCGAGCGAGCGAGCGCACTCGGTGCACCTGCCCACCCGGAGTACCCCGCAGCCTGGACAGTTCGAAGGGAAGAACATACCGAAGTTCTACGCAGGGGGTGTGACAGGGTTCCTCCGTACACACCGGGGCCAACCGGTAAGCCGTCAGCAGGGGCCGTGCAGCTCGCGATTGCGCAGTCGGTACGGCTCGAGGAGGTCCGGGTGCGTAATGATCCAGAACTCGTCGTTCTCGACCGCCGCCAACACCTTCGCCGCTACGTCACGGGGATCGATAGCCGTCTCGTTCACGAGCCGGATCATGTCCTCGTTCGCCACTCGGGCGGAGGTCTTTTTCCTCTCGTTGCGTAGTTCCTCGGGCCGATTCCTCTGGCTCGTGAAAATATTCGTCTTCACGAAGCCCGGACAGAGCACGCTCACCCCCACTTGGGACTCCCGCAGTTCCTCGCGCATCGTCTCGCTGATCCCCACTACCGCATACTTCGTCGCCGCATACGGTGCCGCCCCCGGCAAAGGGCTCAGTCCGGCCATCGACGCAGTATTGACCACGTGGCCCCCGTCGGCGTTGCCGAGCAGCATCGGCAGGAACGACTGCAGACCGTGGACAACGCCCCAGAGGTTGACGTCAATCACCCATTTCCAGTCGCGCATCGAGAGCTCGTGCAGCATGCCGCCCCCGCCGACCCCGGCGTTGTTGCACAGGAGGTGGCACGTGCCGAAGCGGGTGCGGACTTCCTCGGCAAGAGCAGCAACCTGTTCCTCCTTGGTGACGTCCACCTGAACGTGGTGTACGCCGAGCTCGGACGCCGTGCGCTCGAGCGCAACCGCCTCTACATCCGCGATCACCACGTTCATGCCGGCGTCGCGGAATGACTCCGCCATCGCCCGCCCGATACCGCTCGCGCCGCCCGTGATGACCGCTACTTTCTCCCGGAGATCCTTCATCGCGCCGACCGTAGTCCGCGACAAGCCACCGGGGCTGCCCGGGTAGGGCTCAGTACCGGTAGCTCTCCGGCTTGAAGGGTCCCGAGGGATCAACGCCGATGTATTCGGCCTGTTCGTCCGTGAGGCGGGTGAGCTTCACCCCGAGGGCCTCGAGATGGAGTGCCGCAACCTTCTCGTCGAGCCGTTTCGGCAGGACGTGCACGCCGAGTGGGTACTTGTCCGGCTGCGTGAACAGATCGATCTGGGCAATCACCTGATTCGAGAACGAACAGCTCATCACGAAACTGGGGTGCCCCGTTGCGCACCCGAGGTTCACGAGGCGCCCCTCTGCAAGCACGATGACCGCGTGTCCGTCGGGGAAGGTCCACAGGTCCGTCCCGGGCTTCAGCTCGTCCCGCACCGCCCCGCAACGAGCGAGGCCGGCGATGTCCACCTCGGAGTCGAAGTGGCCGATATTGCACACGATCGCATTGTGCTTCATGCGCTGCATGTGATCGATCGTGATGATCGACTCGTTACCGGTGGCAGAGACAAAGATGTCCGCCTCGCCGACCATGTCCTCCATGGTCGTGACCTGATAACCCTCCATCGCTGCCTGCAGCGCGTTGATCGGATCGATCTCGGTGACGATCACACGCGAGCCCTGGCCGCGCAGCGATTGCGCGCAACCCTTGCCGACGTCGCCGTAGCCGCAGACCACAGCCACCTTCCCGGCGAGCATCACGTCAGTGGCACGCATGATCGCGTCAACGAGCGAATGACGGCATCCGTACAGGTTGTCGAACTTGCTCTTGGTGACGGAGTCGTTCACGTTGATCGCCGGGAAAAGCAGCTCCCCCAGCGAGTGCATCTTGTAGAGACGCTTGACCCCGGTGGTGGTCTCCTCGGTGACGCCCCGCACCCCGCGTGCCATGCGTGTCCACTTCGTCGGGTCGGACTTCAGCGAGCGCTGAAGGAGCCCGAGCACGATGGCGAGCTCGGGATTCGTCGCCGTCGTCGGGTCGGGGACGACTCCGCTTGCCTCGTACTCGACTCCTTTGTGAAGGAGCATCGTGGCGTCACCGCCGTCATCAAGGATCATGTTCGGACCGTCGCCGTCTGGCCACGTCATCATCTGGTCCGTGCACCACCAGTACTCCTCGAGCGTCTCGCCCTTCCAGGCGAACACAGGCACACCGGACGGGTCCTCGCTGGTTCCGGTCGGGCCGACGGCGACCGCAGCAGCAGCGTGGTCCTGCGTGGAAAAGATGTTGCAACTTGCCCAACGGACCTCGGCACCCAACTCGACGAGGGTCTCGATGAGCACAGCCGTCTGAATCGTCATGTGGAGCGAACCGGAGATCCTGGCCCCCTGGAGCGGCTTGGTGGCGCCGAACTCCTTGCGCAGCGCGCGGAGCCCCGGCATTTCGTGCTCGGCAAGGTGGATCTCTTTGCGCCCGAAGGGGGCGAGGGAGAGGTCCGCTACTCGGAAATCTCGACGGTTAGCCATCGAAGTCGGGGGCATTGATACTCCATCGGTACGAGGAAATTCTGAGGCTAGCGGCCCCTGCTGAGGGGCTCGGGCATCCCGTACGTATTCTCCAGAGGTGCCCGAAGTGCTCCGACGTCGCAATCGACTGTCCTCGCGGCAGTCCCAGATCGTGGTCGGTCTTGCCGTGGTGTCTGGCGTGCTCGGGGCCCTCGCAGGGTGCCATCCCACCCAGACTGCGGGTGTGGACCCCGTGCTGACCGGTCTCGCTGCAGCACTGGTGACGTGGGCCGGCGCCACCTCTGTGTGGTGGGTGGCCGGCGGCGCCGGTGCCGTGATCGCTTTGGCACAGCCTGCCTCGTGGCTACTCTGGGTCGCGCTCGCCGTCTGCGTCGTGATGTCCGGCGTAGGTGCAACCCGGGAGAGTGCCGCCGTCACCCGGTCGCTGTGCGCAGCGGCCATCGCTCAGCTCGCCCTCCGACTGGACCTCCGGAGCCCTTTCGGCCTGAGCGCAGCGCTAGCCGCCGTCACCATGGGCGCGATTGTCCTGTCGGGTCTGCGCCGCCGCTCTGCAGAGACCCGCCGGACAGCCCGCATTATCGGGCTCGGTGCCCTCGCCTTCAGCGGCCTCTCGCTCCTTCTCCTCGTGATTGCCGGACTCGCTGCGCGCGGAAACATCACCAAGGGTGTGCAAAGCGCGGCGAGTGGGTTGCGCGCCATGCGCGCCGGAAACCCTGAGGCAGCGTCCGAGGACCTCGCTGCGGGTGCTTCGGCGCTGTCCGGCGCGCGATCCATCGTCCGCTCCCCGCTCACCTGGCCCGCCAAGCTGGTGCCCGTGCTCGGACAGCACGTACACAGCGCCGAACGCTTGGTCGACGCAGCCCAGGACACAGCACAAGTCGTTTCCCGGGCGATCGCCGGCGTCGACGTCAAGAGCGTGAAGGTGAACGCCGGCGTCGTGGACCTGACGGCGATTGACCGTCTTCAGTTGCCACTCGAAACAACGCGTGACGCCGTCGTAGCCCTCAACCGGGTGGTTCAGTCAAGCCGATCCGGCTGGCTTGTCGACCCGCTCGGTTCGCGACTTCGCAATCTGGCGAGGGAGACCGCCAAGGCGGACCTCCAGGCCCGTAATGCTGTGGAAGCCGCACACCTCGCGCCTGCCCTGCTCGGGCAGGGCACCAAGCGGGTTTGGCTTGTGCTGTTCACCACCCCCGCCGAGGCCCGGGGTCTCGGCGGCTTCCCGGGCAACTGGGCCGAGATCACCACCCAGAACGGAAGGATCACCATCACCCGGAGCGGAACGGTGATCGGCCTCATCAACGGCGGTGACAACAAGGACGGACGAATCGTGCATGCGCCCAAGGACTACCTCGACCGCTACGGCAAGTACGGGGCCGGCGAGGACGGCGCACCGATGAATCGAATGTTCTGGAACAACGTCACGCTGTCGCCCGACGGGCCGACAGTCGCTGAGGTGGCCGCTGACCTGTACCTCCAGAGTGGAGGCCAGCAGGTCGACGGCGTGATGGTTGCCGACCCGTACGCGCTGCAGGCCATCCTCACCCTCACAGGACCGCTCACCCGCGCCGGCACCGAGACCACCTTGACTCCCACCAACATCGTGCCGTACCTGTTGATCGATCAGTACCGCGTGTACGCCGGCTCGACAGCCGACCGGAAAGACGCGCTGCAGGACGTGTCTAATCAGGCGATTCAGGCACTCCTCGCGAAAGATCTTCCCTCCCCCGTCGTGATCGCCCGCGCCTTCGGCAAGCCGCTCGCATCCGGACACCTGATGTTCTGGTCGCTGCATCCCGAGGATCAGGAGGCGATCCGGGCGCTCGGCATCAGCGGGACGCTGCCAGCGCCGGAATCCGACGGCTTTTCCTACACGCTCAACAACTCCGGGCCCAACAAGCTCGACACGTTCGCCAGCCGTTCGCTCACTTACGAGGCAAGCGTCAACGAGCGGTCCGGCGCAGTCGAGGCAACGGCAACGATCACGATCAAGAACACGCTCACCGACCCGAACACCCTCCCCGAGGACGTCAGCGGCAACAAGCGCGGCGCCCCGAAGGGCTCGATTCGATCCCTCATTACTGCGTACAGCCCGCTTCAGGTGCTGAGCGTCGAAATCAATGGGCAGCGCACGGCTTGGAGCGAGGAGACCGAACTCGGCTGGCGGGCGTACTCTGGCCAGGTCACCGTGGCGCCCGGTGAGGAGACCGTCATCACGATCAGGCTTGGGGGCAAGGTCTCCGTTGCGGCCGAATACACATGGCTCACCAAACCGCAACCACTCAGTGCACCAAACAATGTTAGAGTACTGGTGCGATTCCGACACGGAAAGCGGTCAATCAGTCATTCGGGACCGCTGGAAGTCACCACACACTTGACTTCATGAGGTATAGTTGCAACGTGATCTCAAGAACTCTCCGCTCCCTCGCCATAGCAGTCCCGCTCTCGCTCGCCGTGGGAATCCCCGCAGCGTCTGCAGGGTCGTCTTACCCGGCAGACGTCGCCGCCATCACGATCCTCGGTTGCGACGCGGACAACGTTGTACTCGCGATCGACGGCGCTGTTCCCGCTTCGGCAGTTACCGGTTCGGTGACCTTCGTTAAGGCCGGCGACGACGAAGTGGTGGGCATCGACGATACCGCTACCGGTAGTTCCGGTGTGCTTGGTTCGGCAACCTGGAGCACGAACGTGCCGATCCCGACTGGCGTCACCTCAATCATCGTTTCGCTAACGGCCAATCTCGTCAACGGCGGCGTAACTCTCCAAGAGAAGACGATCGACAGGGCGGACTGCGACCTTCCCGAGACCGGGAGCAACACCGCTCCGATCGGCAAGATTGCACTGGGCGCGACCCTCGGTGGTGCTCTGCTCGCCGCTGTGGCAATTAGGCGTCGTCCCCGCAAGACCAGCGCTGCCGCCTGATCCAGACAGTCCTCGATCACAGTCAGAGGCTCGGGCTTCGGTCCGAGCCTCTGACGTTTATCCCGACATGACTGTCCCCTCCCCCAGTCCTTCCGTAGCCCACGAGCCGCCAGCTCATCTCCGATTTCACCGGAGGATGAGCCTGACAACATTTGCCCAGCAGGCTTGGCGGTCTCGCCTGCTGGCGTTCACCCTGAGCGAGCGAGAACTTCGGGTCCGCTACAAGCAGGCACTGCTCGGAATGGCCTGGGCATTCGCGGCCCCGCTCGGCTACGTCTTGGTGTTCACCGTCTTCTTCGACCGCACTGCGAACATCGAGACCTTCGGGCGCCCCTACCCCGTCTTTGCGTACGCGGCAATCATCCCGTGGGGCTTCTTCTCCCAATCGTTCGGCCGTGGGGCAACATCCATCGTCGACAACCTCGTGCTGCTCAACAAGGTGGCCTGCCCCCGGGAGACCTTTGTCCTCTCCGGCATCGCCACCGCATTCGTGGACATGCTGGTCTCGGCGGTTGCGTTCCCCATCGTCGTTCTGGCGTTCGGCGAGCACTTCTACGCAACCACGTTCCTGCTCGCGCCGGTGCTCATCCTCCAGGTAGCGGCGGCTGTCGCGATCTCGCTGTTCCTCAGCGCGGCGCTCATGTACGTCCGGGATGTGCGCCACCTTCTGCCCCTGCTCACGCAGTTGCTGATGTTCGCCACACCTGTCGTGTGGGGCCAAGCCGCAATCCGCCAGCGGGTGTCAGGACCGATCTTCGATCTATACGCCTTGCTGAACCCGATGGCGACGGTTTGCGAGGCCTACCGGAGCACGCTCGTCTACGGCAATGCCCCGGACTGGCGGACCTTCGGGCTGTCTTCTACGTCCACGGCGATCTTTCTCACATTCGCGTATTGGTTCTTCAAGCGGCTCGAGCCGGGGTTTGCCGATGTCGCGTGACGGCCACGTTCGTGCCGATCAGATCTGGAAGCGCTTCCGTGCCGACCGCAACCGACAACTCCTGCGCGACGAAGTGGCCCGACTTCGTCAGCGGAGGAAGGGATCAGCTGCAGAACGTTGGCGCTGGGCGATTCGCGACATTTCCTTCGAGGTGCAGCCCGGGGAAAGCCTTGCGCTGATCGGGGCGAACGGCTCGGGCAAGTCCACCATGCTCAAGATGCTTGCCGGGATCATGTTCCCGACCTACGGGAGTCTCACGGCAAACGGCCGCATCGGTGCCCTCATCGAGGTACGGGCAGGCATCCACCCCGATCTCACGGGCCGCGAAAACGTGTTCATGTTCGGGTCGCTGCTCGGCCTCAAGCGAGCTGACGTACGCAAGCGCTTCGACGACATCGTCGAGTTCGCCGAACTCACCGACGCCATCGACCGCCAAGTGAAGTACTACTCCTCCGGAATGGGTATGCGGCTCGGCTTTGCCGTCGCCGCGTTCCTGGAACCGGACATCATGGTGGTCGATGAGGTGCTCGCCGTAGGGGACGCAGCGTTCCAGCAACGCTGTCTCGACCGGATGCGCGAGGTGATGGCACAGGGCACGACTCTGCTCTACGTATCGCACGATCTGGCAACCGTCGAGTCGATGTGCGAGTCCACCCTCTGGCTCGATCAAGGCGTTGTCCGGGGGCAGGGGCCGACCCACGACGTCGTCGGTCAGTACCGGAGGTCCGTCGAGGTGCACGCAATCGCGCAGCACCCGAGCTCGGGCGACATCGACGTCCACGTGCTGCGCTCGTCGAACGGCAATGGCGAACGGATCAAGTCGCAGGGAACTGTGGAGCTCGACCTGCTCGTGCAATCCGCCCTGCAGCGCGACGTCCAGATCGTCATCGGGTTCAGCGAGGGCTCACCTGCACCGATCTTCATCGCCCAGCATGTCGGCACACTCGCGCCCGGCCAGAACCGTTTCTTCTGCCGGCTCGAGAGCATTCCGCTTCCGGCCGGGGAGTACGCCGTCTATGCGACGGTGCTCGACGTCAACGGACGCACCGTGCGCTCGTGGTCGCCGATCGGACACATCGAGGTTGACGGGCTGCTGCTGCCACCCACACCGACCGGCATCGTACGGCTCTCCCCGGTAGTCGTGGACGTGTCGTGGCGGGATGGCGACTGATGTGACTCGCGTGACGGCAGTCATCAAGGGCCTCGGTCCGGGTGGGGCCGAGCGCCTGCTCGTCGAGTTTGCCGGGGCGGCCGCCCAGCACGGCGTGGAACTCACCGTCGTGAGCGTGCTCCGGCAGAAGCAGCACCTCATCCCCGACCTCGAGGCACTCGGCATCCCGGTCCGCTGTCTCGGCGTGACCAGGCTCCGGGAACTCCGCTGGATCGTCCGAATGGTCAAATCGCTCCGAGCGGAACGGCCGGATGTAGTTCACGTTCACTCCCCCGCCCTGACGCCGGTTGTGCGTCTCGCTGCCCACCTGAGGCTCCTCGGCCTCAGGCGACCGCGGCTTGTCACCACGGAACACAATCGATGGTCCTCGTATCACCGCGTGTCCCGCATCGCGAACGCCCTGACAGCGTTCCTCGATGACGCCACGGTTGCGGTAACCGACGAGGTACGCAATTCCATGAGGCCGTGGGCCCTTGCATCTCGGGCGGTAACCGTGCGGCACGGCATCGACATCACAGCGGCGCGCGCTCTTTCCGGCAGGAGGGACTCCCTGCGAACGGAGTGGGGCATCGATCGGGACGCAGTGGTTGTCGCCACGGTGGCGAACTACCGGAAGCAGAAGAACTACCCCGTGCTGCTCAAGGCGTGCGCACTGGCGACCGCCCGGGACCCGCAGTTGAGGTTCGTCGTCGTCGGCCAGGGTCCGGGCGCCCGCGACGTCGAGGCGCTGCACTCCGCCCTCGGCCTCGGGGACCGGATGCTGCTGCTCGGGTACCGCCCGGACGCGATTGCCGTGCTGTCCGCGGCCGACATCTTCACGCTCTCGTCGGATTACGAGGGTCTACCGGTGTCGCTCATGGAGGCACTCGCGCTTGGTCTCGCAGTGGTGTGCACCGACGTCGGCGGTATCTCCGAGACGATCGACGCGAACAGCGGCCGACTCGTGCCGCCGGCAGATCCGGAGGCTCTCGCGGACGCGTTGGTGAGCGTGGCATCGGATCGCCAACTGCTCGCATCGCTGCGCGCCGGTGCATCAGCGCTCGGCGAGACGTTCGACGTGCACCGAAGTGCCGAGGCGCTTGTCGCCCTTTACCGGAGCCTTATCGGCGTTCGGTAAGCGACGACAGAAGCGTCTCCCACCGGTCGAGCACGATCGCCGGTGCGTACGTGCGGCGCGCGGCACTCGAGAACTCGCTCACCAATGGTCCACAAGCCTGTTCGTCAAGCGTCTTGCGCAGCGCCTCGACCATCGCCCCGGTATCGCCCACCGGTACGACGTACCCGTTGACCCCGTCCTCGATCATCGACCGGACCGCCCCGACGTCCGTTGCGGCGACCGGCACTCCACGCATTAGCGCCTCGATGATCACACCGGGCATGCCCTCGGTACGACTGGTCAGTACGAGCACATCGGCGGCGGCGAGCACGCCTCCCGGGTCGTCCGTCGGCCCGTGTAGCCGGACCCTGCCGGGAGCCAGTCGCTCACCAAGCAGCCGAACCTCCTCAGCGAGCGGGCCCTCGCCCACCACGAGCAGGGTCGCCCCATCGATCCCGGCAACGGCGGCAACAGCCTCGAGAGGGCCCTTCTCGACACTCAGCGCGCCGAGAAAGAGCACCGCTGGCCCACCGATGCCGAGACGCCCCCGCGCTGTCTCTCGTTCCTCAGGATCGATCGGGGCGAATCTGTCCGCATCCCGGTGGTTCGGGATCGTGACGATCCGCCCGCGCGACACTCCGTAGGTCGAAACCATTGCCTCCTCCGCGCCCGACCACAGGACAACCACCGCTTCGGCCCTGCGCAACAGGAAGCCCGTCCGCAGGCGTTGCACCCGTCCGCTCACCCAGGCATTCGGGTCCCCGATGCTCCGATAGACCCAGCGCGAACGCATTCCAATCGTCGCAAGGCCGACTGCGAGGAGTGCACTCGAGCCGTGGGCGACGAGCAGCGAGTCCTTCGCCGCGCGTCGCAGCGCCATCAGGCCCCGCAGTGACCACCGTGTGGCGCCAAGCACGGGTACCTCGAGCGCAGCCGTGCCCGCGCCCGGCGCGATGGCGACTGCCTGTGCGTCCCATCCCCGGGTGCGCAGTGCTGACGCCAGTTCGGCACCCTGGATCTCCGCCCCGCGCCGCTGGGCGGACGGGAGCACGACGACAACCGGGCAACCGGTGCTCGCAGCGTTCATCTCAGAACAGCTCCAGGTCGCCGAGACCGAGCGCGAAACGCTGGTCGATGGATGCTCCGTCGATGCGACGCGCAACAAGGCGCGGGCCGCCACTGGGAACCCGGTACCAGCCACGAGCAGGTCGGTGCCCCACCCAGATGGCGTAGTCGAAGTTGTCAGGGTCCGACAGTGCGTTCGCGAGAGCCGCAGGCCCACCGGCGAGATCGAGCACCGCTCGTTCCCGACCTGGCCCACGCTGGCGAGTGCGCACCATGGCCACGCTGCCGGCGCCTCGGCCCGTATCGACCACCACGCGATAGCCGAGCTCAGGAAGTCCGTAGCGCCACCGCAAAAAGCCCAACGAGCAATCGGTCTCCAGAGCATCGAGAGGACCGCAGCGCTGTGACGTCAGCGCAGCGATGATGTCGGGGCTCGCAAACGCGGACGCCGGGTCCAGCCCGACAGCGGTCTCTGTGGGCCAGAGCCCTGCACTCACCCGCGACCTCAGCACGACCGGCAGGGAGCGGAGTCGGCTCGGACGGAACCACACCGATGGTCGAGGCTGCTCGGACCAGCCGAGGGACAGGTTCGCCGGAGCACTCTGCGCGTTCGGGGTATTGAAGAGCACCGTGACACCGTCCGCGCCGAGCGAGTCCATGCTGCGTTCGGTGAGACGCCGGAACCATCCACGAGCGCGGTGCTCCCGATCCGTGACGGTGTCCACCGCACGTGCGGCATGCACAAGGCCGCCGTCAGGTTCCCGCAGTTGCCATCTCATAAACGTACGGACCGCCACCACCTCGGTGTCCTCGAGCCCCACCCAGACGTGTGACGCCCCGAAGGGGTTCTGCACGTGCTTCCAGTCCCACAGTCGCTGCGCTCGCTCGTCCGCCGGCCATCCGAGGTCCAACCGGAGCAGCCGAAGGATCCCAGGCAGATCGTCGTGTGTGGCACGACGAATCTCGGTACTCATCGGACGTCACCGAGGCAACGACAAGTACGCTGCATTCGATGCGCAACGGCGTGACCATTCTCGCCTATCACCGCTTCGGGGGGTCCACCCCGGTGTCGGTGGACCTTCCGCTCGCTCAGGCAGAGGACCAACTCGACTGGATCGCCGGCACAGCGGACACGATCAGCCTCGACGACGCTGCAGCGCGCCTGATCAGGCCCGCGGGGACACAACCGACCCGTCCCCAGGTGGTGCTGACCGCCGATGACGGCACGGCGGACTGGGTCGAGGTACTGCTGCCCCTCTTGGTCGCTCGTCGCCTGCCCATGACGTGGTACGTGGCCACCAAGTTCGTCGACGAGCGGGAAGGCTTTCCGTACGAGGGGTCGCCGATCTCTTGGTCCGCCCTGCGCGAAGCAGTGTCGACCGGGTTCGTCACGATCGGCTCCCACACCCATTCGCATGCAGTCATGACGAAGCTTGATGCGGCGAGTGCTGCCACCGAACTCGACCGCTCCATCGGCCGGATCGAGGAGGAGCTTGGCAGGCCCTGTCGCCACTTTGCCTACCCGAAGGCGCTCGCACCCTCTGATGAGGCCGATCGAGAGGTGCGCAAGCGATTCACTACTGCTGCGCTCGCAGGCAACCGTGTCAACGTACCCGGACGCACCGACCCGGCTCGGCTCGGACGCACACCGATCAAGCGATCGGACGGCGCAGGGCGTTTCATGAGCAAGCTCAACGGTGGCGGACGGCTCGAGGGCTGGCTCCGGGAGCAGTACGACACGCTGCGGCATCACGACGCCGTCACCTGACCGATCAGCGACCGCAGTGCCCGCTCGATTCGCGCCCGGCCGTCGTCTCCCATCCTCCCGCTCGGCAGGCAGACACCCCGCTCGAACAGTCTCGTGGACACGGCGTTGTCCGGATCACGACAGACAAGTTCGTGACCCGCAAACAGTGGCTGCAGGTGCATCGGCTTCCACACCGGACGGGCCTCGATGTCATCGGTGGCGAGTGCAGCGATCACGTCGTCGGAGGAGAAGCCCGCCACGAGCGGATCGACCTCGATACAGGTGAGCCAATTGATCGGCCGACCCGCCGGGTCGTCCGGCATCACCCTCACGCCAGGAGTCGACGACAACAGCGTGCGATACCAGGCATTGATGTCGCGCCGGCGCGCAATGCGCTGTTCCAGAGTCGAGAGTTGCGCACGGCCGAAAGCAGCCAGCAGATTGCTCATCCGGTAGTTGAAGCCGACCTCGGTGTGCTCGTAGTGCAGCACCGGCTCCCTGGCCTGAGTGGCGAGGTGACGAACCCTTCGTGCAAGGTCCTCGTCATCGGTAACCACCGCACCGCCGCCGCTGGTCGTAATCAGCTTGTTGCCGTTGAACGAGAACGCTCCGGCAATCCCGAACGAGCCGGCGGGGGCTCCGCGCGTCGCCCCGATCGCCTCTGCTGCATCCTCGATGAGTGGCACTCCGAGTTCCGCACAGCGAGCAGCAATCGACTCACAGCGAGCGACCTGCCCGTAGAGGTCCACCGTGACCACTGCAGCCGGGAGACGTCCGGCCTGCCGGCGCCGCTCCAGCTCAATGAGCAGCAGGTCCTCGTCCGCGCACCAGGTGTCATCATCGGAATCGATGAAGACCGGATGACCGCCGCAGTAACGGACCGCGTTCGCTGTGGCCACGAAGGTGAGGGACGGAACGAGGACCTCAGAGCCGTCGGTGACACCACATGCATGCAGCAGGAGGTGCAGAGCCGCCGTGCCGCTCGACACCGCAACGGCGTAGCGCCGACCGGCAACGAGTGCGAGATCGCTCTCGAAACCATCGAGGTCTGGACCGATCGGGGCGATCCACCCCCCATCGAGCGCCCCGGAAAGCGCAGCCAGCTCGGAACCGCTCAACTCGGGTGGGCTGAGATAGATGCGTGCCACGGCCGTCAGTCTCGCCGATCGGCGGGCCGGTTCGTCCTTCGCCGGATCGTTCCTTGCCGGATCGTTCCTTGCCGGTCAGCAACTTCCTCGTAGCAGTGGAACACACGATCCACGACGGCACGTTCGTCGAACTCCTCCCGTGCCCGGTCGGCCGAGGCGGCGCCCAGCCGCTCACGCAACGCCCGATCGCCAACCAAACGCTCAAGCGAGCGCCGGAGTGCATCGACGGAGGAAACGGGCACGAGTAACCCGTTCAGCCCGTCCGTAACGATCTGGCGGCAGCCCCGGATGTCGGTGGTGACGATCGGCAGGCCTGCGGCTGCTGCTTCCATCCCCGACAACGGGAAGCCCTCACGGTGCGATGCGAGCACAAACACGTCGAACGCCCCGTAGACGTCTGCCATGTCCGAACGGAATCCGGCCAGCACCACGCCTCGACGCTCGGCCTCCGCGAGTACGGCTGGGACGAGCGCGTCGGGTTTGTCCGGGTCCGGACCGCCCACAACGACGAGCCGTGCGCCCGAGAGTCCTCGCGTCGCCTCGAGGAGTTCGGGGATCCCCTTCTCGGCAACGAGACGCCCGACCGTGCCGATGAGAACCTCATCCGGGGCGATCCCCCACTCCGCCCGAAGGGCTGCCGATCGCTCGGCATCCGGGTTCGCAAAACGCTCGATCGCCACGCCGCTCCCCAACAGGTGGAGGTTTCGTCGCGGGGCGAGGCGGAGGCGGCGCATCAGACCGAGATCCTCCGGGTTGTGCACCAACTCGGCATGGGAGAAATGTCCGCCGACGAACTCGGCTGCGTAGACAACCGCACGCTTGAGAGGTCGATCATCCGGGCTGGCGTACAGCCCGTGAACGGTGTTGACGACGACCGGGACCCCTGCAAGCCGGCCGAGCACGCGCCCATAGAGACCGGGTTTCGGGTTGTGGGTGTGCAGCACATCCGGGCGCTCCCGACGGACCACCCGCCAGAACTCCAGCGCGGTCTTGAGGTCCGCGAGGAGGTCGAAGCGTCTCGTCGACGACGGTAGTGCCACATGACGCACGCCGCGGGCCTCGACCCGCTCGACGAACGGACCGGGCGCGCTCACGCCGATCACCTCGTGGCCTCGCAGAACCGCCTCGTCGAGGATCGGGGCGAGCAGGAGTTCGAGGCTCATGTCGACCGTCGTGAGGTGCATCAATCTCAATCTCAATCTCGGCTCACCCACCGTCGCCGATGAACTCGGTCATCGTCGTGTTCCCGTCGTGGTTGACGTTCTCGCCGCGAAGCACGAGCGAGACCGTCAACCAGATGATCCTGAGATCGAGCAGGAAGGACCGGTTGTCGACGTACCACGTGTCGAGCGCGAATCGCTCGCCCCAACCGAGGCGGTTCCTGCCGTGCACGACTGCCCAACCGGTGAGCCCGGGAAGGACCTCGAGACGACGCGCCTGAGCGTGCGTGTATCGCTCGACATATGCAACCGGCAGGGGCCGCGGGCCCACGATGCTCATCTCGCCGCGTAGCACATTGAACAGCGACGGCAACTCGTCCACGCTCGCCCTGCGCAACAGGAGCCCGAGGGACGTAACGCGTGCCAGATCGTGTTCCGGGCCGTCCTCGCCGGCACGTGCCCCGCGCATCGTCCGGAACTTGAGCACGTCGAAGCACACACCGTTGCGGCCCGCACGAGCCTGCCGGAAGAGGATCGGGGAACCCGTCGTCAGCCACACACCGAGGCCGGTCACGATCATCACCGGGGAGAGCAACACGAGCGCAACTGACGCGATCGTTACGTCGAGTGCACGCTTCATCCCGGCCACCGCTCGACGATTCGGGCACAGCGTGCGGCCAGGTTCGCGGCGATCGCGAGTTGCTCGTCCTTCCGGCGGCGGTACGGGTCTGCAACCTCGTTCGGGGACACCCCATTGAGCAGTTCGATGGCGCGCCGGGGCGCTACTACCTCGGCGATCGTTCCAGCGCCTGGGGGGATGCGTTCGAGCCGCTCGGCTACATCACCGAGCACGGCAAGACGGCCCACGAGCGTCGGGTGCGCAACCACAAGATCCCGCGCATGCGCAGCCGTCATTGTCAGCACCAGACTCGCGCTGCCCACGAGCGGACCGACCGGACCGGGTACGTGCTCCCCCAGATCAACGTCGAAGCCGGCCGCGATCGCGCACCAGTCCGGCGGAACCATCCGTCCCAACGAAGGCGCAACGCCTGCAGAGGCAACATCGACGTCAAATCCGGCTGCAAGGAAGCAACGGCGCAAAACATGTTCCGCGAACGGCGAGCGACAGAGGTTCGCCGTGCACACCGTCACCACTAACACCTCTCGTACCACGCTGTCATCGCGACTCCGATGTTCGACCCGTCAGAGCGGGCCGGTGCCCGACCTGATCACCCTGGCGGGCACTCCCCCAACGGTAACGCCCACGTCGACGTTCCCGGTGACAACGGCCCCAGCGGCGACAATTGAACGCTCACCAATTTGAGTTCCCGGCAGCACGTTGGCGCCGATCCCGATGAGTGTCCCTGCGCCAGCGTGCACCCCACCCGCAAGACATGCGCCCGGCGCAACATGGGTGCCGTCCTCGAGCAGGCTGTCGTGATCGACGGTTGCGTTGGTGTTGACGATAACCAGCATGCCGAGCACGGATCCTGCGTTGATCACGGCACCGGGCATCACCACCGAACCCGCTCCGAGCACTGCTGATGCAGAGACCACTGCATGCGGGCTCACGGCGGTGACAAGTCGCCCACCTGCCGCCAGTACGCGCCTACCGATCTCCATGCGCACGGTGTTGTCGCCGATGGCCACGAACACATCCGCTGCACCCCCCGAGATCCGGTCCTCGAGCTCGGAATCGAGCCCAAGGACGGGGACCGGAAGGCCCGGTATCGCCGAGGCATCGCTGCTCAGACACCCCGACACCACCCAGCCGGAGCCCTCGAGAATCTCGAGACACACGCGCGCATGACCTCCCGCACCCACAACCAGAACGGACAAGGTCAGCACCCTGACCGAAGAACATCTGGGCATCCTTCGCCCCCGCGATCCCACACGTTGGATAGGCTACCGCCCACCTTCCGTGTGGAAGGTCAAGAGGGTGTTGAGATGGTTCGAGAGGTTGTACAACCGAAGCCGGTGGCGCGACTTCGGCGGCTGGGGCAGGCGTTCGTGGATGTCTGCTGTTGGGGAGCATCGCTCGGCTTTCTGTTCTTCGTGCTCCGGCACAACACGGGGGCCCCGTTCACAGCAATTGACCGCACGATCGTCACAGCGGTGATTGTCGCCACTCACGTCCCCGTCGCGCTCCTCACCGGCCTCTACCAAGGCCGCTTCTGGTACGGCAGTTCACGTGAGTCGATTCGGCTCTACGCCACCGAACTGTGCGCAACAGCCGCTGGCGTTGTTGCAGCCCTCGCGGTCGGCACCGGACGGGTTGGGGTCGTCACCGTTGCGCTCGCGGCTCCCGGCTCGGTGTGCCTCGCCAACATCGTCCGGATCTCCGTCTGGATAAGTAGACGGCGTCACATTCCCTCAGGCCCCAATTCCGGCCGTCGCCTCATCGTGTTCGGGGCTGGGGACGGCGGCGAGATGGTCCTGCGCTCGCTCCGCGGGTCCAAGGCCGGTCAGTTCCTCCCCGTCGCCCTGATCGACGACGACGCCCGGAAGCGCCGCCTCGAGATCGAGCACGTTCGGGTGATGGGCGATCGTTTCTGCATCCGCGAGGTTGCCCAGCGCACCAACGCGGACGCTCTCTTAATCGCGATCCCGAGCGCAGCCAGTGCGACGCTCCGCCAACTCACCGAGATCGGACAGGCCGCCGGTCTCGAGGTGTTCGTGCTGCCGCGTGTCGACGAACTGCTCGGCGCGGTCGCCTACGGGGATATCCGTCCCGTCGGGGAATCTGACCTCCTTGGCCGGCACCCCGTCGAAATCGACATGGCAGTGATCGCCTCGCTGATCTCGGGCCGACGGGTGTTGGTCACCGGAGCCGGGGGCTCGATCGGTTCGGAGTTGTGCCGCCAGATACAGGCCTTCGCGCCCTCGAGCCTGCACATGCTCGACTGCGATGACAGCAGTCTGCACGGCGTGGAGTTGTCGCTCCAGGGGAGGGCTCTGCTCGACGACGAGGGTCTAGTCCTCGCTGACATTCGCGACCGGACTGCGATTCTTGCAGCCTTCGAGCGCGTGCGTCCCGAGATCGTCTTTCACGCCGCTGCGCTCAAGCATCTCACCCTCCTCGAACGATTCCCCGGAGAGGCATGGAAGACCAACGTGCTCGGTACGCAGCACGTACTCGACGCTGCGCTTGCCACCGATGTCCTTCACTTCGTCAACATTTCCACCGACAAGGCCGCGGACCCGTCGAGCGTGCTCGGATGGTCCAAGCGCATCACCGAGAGGCAAACCGCCCACGCTGCGGCCTCAAGCGGCCGGCACTTCGTCTCTGTCCGCTTTGGCAACGTTCTCGGATCACGCGGATCAGTACTCGAGATCTTCGAGGCGCAATTGCGGGCTGGCGGACCGCTGACCGTCACCGACGAGGACGTCACCCGCTTCTTCATGACCGTGTCCGAGGCCGTCAGGCTCACCATGAACGCCGCTGCTGTCGGTTCCGCCGGCGAGGTCCTCGTACTCGACATGGGAGCCCCGGTCCGGATCGTTGACGTCGCTCGCAGACTGGCCGCCACGTCCCCCCGACCGATCTCCATCGAGTTCACGGGCCTGCGCAGCGGCGAGAAGATGCATGAGGCGCTCCTCGGCAAAGACGAGGACGAAGCCCGTCCCGCTCACCCAAAGATCAGTCATGTTGCGGTACCGATTCTCGACCTGAGGGCTGTAGGGGGCCTGCCGACGGAGCATGCAACTGCGGCGGACCTTGCCCGCATTGCGGGTTTGCCGGCATCCGCGCCGATGCCGTCGGCCTGAACCGCGGGACGGGTTTTCAGGAACCGAAGGTCGGCGCGATCCCACGGGCGCCAATCTTGCCCATAATCCGATCGTGCTCTGCTGAATCAAACGTTTTCGCCTCGTCCGCGAGCATCACTGGAATGTTGTCCCTCACCGAAAAGCACAGCTTGAGGCGCGGGTTATAGAGGCAGTCTTCGTCGTCAACGAAATACAGCGGTCCCTTGTCCTGTGGACAGGCAAGGATCTCGAGGAGACGGGGATCGAGCACGCTAGTCATGTCTTCTCCTGACAAGGGGGTTGAATTCGTTCAGCCACCGGTGAGCACCTGAAGCACCTCGGCAACTCGGCGATCGCACTCGTCGCGCTCGACTGCCTCAAGGTTGAGACGGAGCAGTGGCTCGGTGTTCGAGGGCCGAAGGTTGAACCACCAGGACCCGCAGTCCACCGACAGGCCGTCGAGGCGATCCGAGGAGAACCTCTCGTAGACCTTTGCGACACGCTCGATAGCCGCAGTGGTGTCCTCCACCTCGGTGTTGATCTCACCACTCGCCGCGTAGCGCTCGAACGGGCGCCGAAGCGTGGACATCGGAACCTCAGCCCGACTGAGCTCTGCAAGCACGAGCAGCGAGGCGATGATCCCACTGTCGGCACGGAAGTTCTCACGGAAGTAGTAGTGCGCAGAATGCTCGCCGCCGAACACCGCGCCGGTCTCCGCCATCAATTGCTTGATGAACGAGTGACCTACCTTTGTGCGCACCGGGATGCCGCCCTGCTCGAGGATCACCTCGGGGACTGCCCGCGAGCAGATCAGGTTGTGCAGGATCGTCGCCCCCGGATGGGTTCGCAACATTGCAGCCGCGAGAACGGCGGTAGTTGCCGAACCGGAGAGACCCCGCCCCAACTCGTCCACCAGGAACACCCGGTCAGCATCCCCATCGAAGGCGAGGCCGAGGTCGAAACCTCCGCTGAGGACTCGAGCCTGGAGATCACGCTGGTTCTCGGGCTGCAACGGGTCTGCCGGGTGGTTGGGGAACGTGCCGTCGAGATCCCCGTACATCATCTCGAGCTCGATCGTGCCCAGACGCTCAAATACTGCCGGGACCACCAGACCACCCATACCGTTGGCCGTGTCGGCCACGACGCGCATCGTGCGGAGCGCAGTGGGGTTGATGAAGGAGACCACGTGATCCGCGAAGGCCCCCAAGAGTTCGTCGGAGGAACGTCGACCGGGGGACGCCGACGGCATCGGACCCCTGCCGTCGAGCACTGACTGGGCTATTGCGCGGATCTCGAGCAGACCGGTATCCACACCGACAGGCCGAGCGCCCGAGAGGCACAGCTTGATGCCGTTGTACTGAGCGGGGTTGTGCGACGCGGTGAACATCGCTCCCGGCGCATCCCTGACGCCGGACGCGAAGTACAGCAGGTCCGTCGAGGCAAGGCCGAGGTCAACTACGTCGACGCCCTGGGTCTCGAGACCACAGGCGAAGGAATCGACGAGTTGCACGCCAGACGGGCGCATGTCGCGGGCAACAAAAACGCTGGACGAGCCGGAGAACACGGCGAAGGCCACCCCGAGCGCGAAGGCCGAGTCGGTATCGAACTGATCGGGCACAGTTCCCCGGATGTCGTATGCCTTGACGATTTCAGCGAGAGTCATGACGAGTGCGGAGGCTATCCCGCCGGCGTCGCGAGCGCGGGCGACCCGTCGTTACCGAAGACACCAGCATCAGCGTCTGGCTCGGGGTAGGAGCCCTCATCCGAACCTGCAGGGTCTGGTGGCACGGCGTCGGTTTCAACCAGGTCGAAGTTGACCTTCCTGCGCCTCCAGAAGAACACCAGCAGGCCAACACCGACCAGCGTGAGGGAGTAGGAGCCGAGATCGAGTGCGGAGTACCCGTAGGACAGCCTGACGTGGGTGTCGGTCGGCACGACCACCATGAAGTTCGGCGCCGCCCGGTACGGGCCCTTGGCTCCGTGTGCCCTCCAGTTCGGGAAGTAGCTGACCCGCACGAGCACGGGACGGCCGATTGCTGATTCCGGGACGTCGAACTCGATCGAGCTCTGGCCGAGCCGCACTGTTGCTGGGTCGATCACAAAGGGTGCGGCGGGACGGGCAGCGTACGGCGTCCTGGTGGTGAGCACGTCGACCCGATCGTCACCGCTGCGCGCCTCGTCAGGGACAACGTCGATGCGTTGCCACACCTTGGGACCGTCCGCTACGAGGAGTCCCTTCCAGTCGCTGGGGTGCTGGAAGTAACTGACCCCGATCTCCAGCCACCTCTCACGCGCATCCCCTGAACGTTCGCGGACGACCACGGGTTCCGCATCAAGCGGCACGACCAATGCCCAGTCCTTGATCTCATAGATGTGCCAGGGGCCCGAGACGCTGACTTCGACGAGGTCCGAGCGCTTCGAGGCCTTCTCCACCATGGTCGGGGTGAAGGCGTAGTAGTAGCGGACCCCGAGATTGCGCATGTACGCAACCGCGAGGTCGATGTTGTTCTTGTCGTAGCGGAGCTTGCGGACAGGATCCGATGCGTTCTCGCTCGCGGCTGAGGCTGTGAGGAAATGATACGGAGTGGTTCCCGATGCCTCGAAGAACAATCCCTCCATCGAGCCGATACACCCATCGGTCCAGAAGGGCAACAGCATGAGTGCCATCGGCGTGCCGTAGTTGCCGTACTTATCGGACTGATGCTCCCAGAGTGCCCTTCCGCACCCACGCTTCGACCCGACATCCTTCGACGCCTGCAGCACAGCGCGGTACTCGTTCCAGTTCTCGCGTCCCTCATAGCCGTCGAAGTTGTACGCGGCCCATCCGTCGGAGTCCACACCATCATTCACCACCGGTCCCTTGATGAACCCCCACTGGTGCACCCACTTGCCGTCTTGGTACACCTGTCGCTCGAACGGGAGCCGGTCAATGGCGAAACCCACCCAGCCAAGCGAGAGCAGCCCAACAACCAACAGGGCCATGCCCTGCACCCGCACACGGGCACCCTCGAGCCTGTCCAACTGCTCGCGGATCGGCACGTCGGGGGCAGTCGTCAACGTCGAACCGAGCTCCTCATGTGATTCCGGTTCCACCGACGAGCCCGCTATCCGGTTGAGCGCCCACGCTCGCGTGAGGAAGCGGATCGTCTCGGCGACACCGATCATCGCAAGGAGGTAGCGAAGCAGGAAGAAGAACGGCAGACCCCGGTAATTCCAGAAGAGGTCGCCCACGAGTGGGAGTGGCTTGTGGGCAGCAACAACGAGGACCACCCAGGTCACGCATGACACACCGAGGAACGCGCCGGCACGGTTCCTCCGGAGGATCGAGGCACCAAAACCGATCAGTGCGAAGAGTAGGAGGAATACCGTCATCTGCGGTGACTGCGGATTGAAGAACTTCCACCACGGACCGTTGTACGGCTCGTACTTCATGTTGGTCATGTAGTGCGCGGTGAGCTTGAACGGCAGGATCCACCAGGCGACAAGCAGGCCGAAGGTGCCCAGCGTTGCGAGACTCCACTTCCACCGCTTCCGATCCGCCCAGAGAAGCATCAACGTGACCGCTCCGAGACCAACGAAGATGGCGACGATCCCGTGGCTCACTGCCGCCAGAGCGAGCACAAGGGCGGCAGCACCGAGGCCTCTCCCCTCCCGCAGTCCCCGCGCGAGCAAGCCGAAGCCGAGCAGCGCGAGCGAAAGCGCTATCGAGAAGGAGAACTCCCCGGCCATCGTGGAGGCGACGTTGCCGCCATAGATCGAGAAGTTCTCGTCGAAAAGAAAAAGCACGGCAGCGACTGCAAGAAATTCGGGAACCGGCCAGGGCATCTTCGCGAATCGACCGAACAACCACGCGTTGAGGGGAAGGGTGCAGACCCCGAGGACCGCAACCAATTTGAACGCAATGCCGTACGGGACGTGGAACAGTCCATTAATGAATGCGACCAGCAACGCCGGCGGGAGCATGTAGAAGCGGTAGACCGGTAGACCGGCATACCAGTCCATGCTCCAGCCCTGGAGCCGCAGGCTCGGCAGGAGATGGTCGCGGAGGAAGGCCGGTGCCCAGACGTGTGCGCCCATGTCCCCGCCCGTCGGCGTGTTGTTCAGGAAGACCTTCTCGATGTGTACCTGAATAACGGCGAACAGCGAGGTGCCAACCACTGCCGCGATCGTCGCGATCCGGCGGATCAGACCGAGGTTGTGCTTCCAGTCGGGCAGGTGCACTTCAACGCCGGTATCCGGTGGTTGGCCGACGGTCTCTTCGGCATCTGGTTCCGGCAGGGGTTCCATGTGATCGGTCATACTCGCACCTGCAGATTCGTCACGGGGTTCGGGTGTCAGCGTTTCGGCCACAGGATCACCAGAGAGGTTGCATTGAACGCCGCATGGGTCACGATCCCCAACCCAATCCGGCCAGTACTGCGCCAACAGGCACCGAGCACCAAGCCGAACACGAAGAGCCCGAGGAACTGGACACCCTGAAAGTGAGCGGCTGCAAACCACAGGGAAGCGAGGACGACGGCCACGTTCCCGGGGAGCCTGGACTCGAGGGATCCAAGGACGAGCGCCCGGTAGAGAAGTTCCTCGATCACGGGTGCCCCCACGACCACAGCGATGACGAGCACGACCCGCCAGACACCGTTGGCTCGTTCGGTGAGTTCCCGGGCGGAACGCTCCACGTCATCCCGGGCGAACGTGTCCGGGAACCACTTGGCGAGCGGCCAGTAGAGCACCGACAGCACACCGAGTTGACAGGCGATCCCGATCGGTACGCCCGCGAGATCGACCAGCGAGAAGCGGAAGCCGTAATCGACGCGGAACGAGCCCGAAAGCCGACGTCGGGACACCCAGGAAAGCGCTGCAAGCGTCGGGATCCAGAGGACCATCATCGACATCGCCGGGTAGAGCCAGAACGGCAGGTCCTGTGTGGGCTTGCCGCCATAGCCGGCGGCACCGACGATCACCTGGAACGCCACGACGGATACCGCAACCGAGCCGAACCAGACCGCAACGGCCGTCCCGATACCCGCGCGCACAGGGCGATCTTCGGGCACGGGTGACATCGCCGATGACGCTAGCCCGGCAGTCAGGATGCCAACCGCGTTGTGCTCGAGTACCTCAGGTCCTCGAGCACCCAACGGGACGGAACGGCGAGCCGGTTGGCGTGACGCTCGCAGAGGTCGTAGCGGTGAGGATCGCGGTCCTCATGCAACTGCTCAAGCCACACCCGGCTCTGCCGGTAGTCGTAAGCGAGGGTTGCCGCTGCCGGCTCGGCGCAACCCGTTCTGGAGCATTGCCGAACCACGCAGTAACCGTACCGATGCACCTCCCGCGAGCGGTGGATGCCGGGTCGGCCGTAGCATGATCGCCATGAGCAATCTGCCCCCGCCGCCGCCGCCCCCGCCGCCGCCCGGTCGCGGACCGGGACGTGCCCCAGGTGGGCAGGGTGGGGAAGGTCAGGAAGGTCGGAAGGGGCCGTTCAAGGGCCCCGGTGGGCTCCCGCGCTGGTCAATCTGGGTGCTGCTCGGGGTTCTCGCCCTCTTGCTGTTCGGTTCCCGGCTGATCCCGACGAGTTCGGCCGACAAGATCGGCTTCGGCGCCTTCGAGACCAAGCTGCAGTCCGGTCTTGTCAAGGAGTTCCGCCTCAACAACCAGACCCTCAAGATCTCTGGTCAGTTGACCAACGGGGACAAGTTCAGCACCACTGCGCCGGTTGGCTTCCCGAACGAGGATGACCGCAAGCTGATCGAGCTGAAGGGTGTCGACTTCAAGCCGACCACCCCGGAGTCAAACTGGTTCACCAGCCTGATCCCCTTGCTGCTCCCGATCATCTTGTTCATCGGGTTCATCGTCTGGATGAACCGTCGCGCGCAGGGCCAGATGGGCAACGTCATGTCCATCGGTCGCAGCAAGGCAAAGGCGTACACCACTGATCGTCCCTCCACGACCTTTGCCGACGTCGCGGGCTACGAGAGCGTCAAGCAAGAGATCAAAGAAGTCGTCGACTTCCTCCGCATGCCCGAGCGGTTCAAGGAGATCGGTGCCAAGGTGCCGAAGGGAATGCTGCTCGTCGGGCCCCCCGGCACCGGAAAGACCCTGTTCGCCAGGGCGGTTGCGGGCGAGGCGGGCGTGGGCTTCTTGTCCGTCACCGGCTCCGACTTCATGGAGATGTTTGTGGGCGTAGGCGCGAGCCGCGTGCGCGACCTCTTCCAGCAGGCCCGCAAGATGGGCCGCGCCATCATCTTCATCGACGAGATTGACTCCATCGGCCGCAAGCGTGGTGCCGGTCTCGGCGGTGGTCACGACGAGCGGGAACAGACACTCAACCAGCTGCTCGCCGAGATGGACGGGTTCGAGACGTCGGAGGGCATCGTGATCCTCGCGGCAACGAACCGTCCCGACATCTTGGACCCTGCGCTCCTCCGACCGGGCCGTTTCGACCGCCAGATCGTGGTACCCCTGCCCGAGTACGAGGAGCGTCTCGCGATCCTCAAGGTGCACTCCAGGGACAAGCGCATGGGCTCCGACGCTGACCTTCCTGTCATGGCCAAGGGCACACCCGGGATGAGCGGCGCCGATCTCGCCAATCTGGTGAACGAGGCAGCGCTGCAGGCCGTCCGACGCGGCTCCAAGCAGATCGAACGGATCGACTTCGAGTCTGCCCGTGACCGCATCATGATGGGCGCCCGGCGCGAATCGCTGATCCTCTCGGCCGAGGAGCGCCGCACCACCGCCTACCACGAGGGTGGCCACGCCGTCCTCGCTGCCGTGCTACCCAACGGGGACCCGTTGCACAAGGTCACGATCCTGCCCCGTGGAATGGCACTAGGTGTGACCCAGACACTGCCCGAGGAACGTCACTCGTTCTCGAAGGACTACATCGAGGACCGCATCTGTATGGCGCTCGGCGGACGCGTTGCGGAACAACTGATCTTCAGCCAGCAGACCACCGGTGCGTCCAATGACCTCGAGGTGGTCACCGGGCTCGCACGACGGATGGTTCGCGAATGGGGTATGAGCGAGAAGGTTGGGCCCATGGCCTGGCACGGCCAGCAGCAGGTTTTCCTCGGCGAGGACCTCATGACCGGAGGCCGTGAGTACTCCGATTCGACCGCCCGCCTGATGGACGAGGAGATCCAGCGGATCCTCACCGAGCAGGAAGTGCGGGCGAGCAAGATGCTTGCCCAGCACAGAGCGGGACTCGACCTTGTTGCTGCAGCGCTGCTCGAGAAGGAAACCATCGACGGCACCGACGTGGCGAAGTTGATCCAGCAAGGCTTGGGTGAGCCCGGACGCTCACCGGTCGAGGGCACCACTGGGGTCCCCACGGGTTCCTGAAATCTGATCGTGTCTGGATCAACCCGGCACGATCAGTCGTGGTCGGTGTCGCCACACCCGTGCTGCTCGCAGGCATGCACGTTCCTCGCACCGGGTTCCCGCGCATCGGCCACCGCAGCCCAGAGGTCCGTGGCGCTCACCGGTCCGAGGAACGAGGCCTTGACCACTCCCATCGAGTCCGCCACCACGAGGCACGGAACGCCATCGATGGAGTATTTCTCGTGGAGCGCGCGCCGTGCGGTGTACTCCACGTCGTCGACTGCCACCGACGTGCTCGCGAGCACGAGAGCCTTCTCCCGGACATTCGCGCAGGTCGTGCACGATGCCGACGAGAACAGCACGACAAGCCACGCTGCCTCGGGTCGTGCGAAGTCGTTCCGGTCGAGCTGGGTGGGCACGATGTGCGGCGCCTGTGTCGGGGCATCGGTGCCCGCAGTTCGCCGGCGCAGCACCAGGGCGACGAGCGCTGCAACGATGACGACTGCGAGGGCGACGAGGACGCGGGTGATCACAGGGAAATCCTTGCTCAGATCTCGGGGACGGCCAGTACCGAGGTGCGGCCCTTCAACCCGGTGCCACGGTTCGGGCGGCGCAGTACCACCGAGTCGACAGTGGTCTCCACAAGGATCGGCTGGCCGATGAGCCCGGTTCCGGTGAGGTCCACGTCCGCGAAGCCGCCAACGAAGTCACTGGCGGCTGGCAGGGCAACCTTCTGGAAGCCCGGAACAGGCTGCAGGCCGCCCGGCCCGAGTGTGAACAGCGAGAACGTACCGCTCTCACCGGTCTGGTTCATCACGACCATTGCGGCCTCGTTGACGTCCTGAAGCGCGGTTGACACCCACCAGCGCTTGCTTGATACACGCGCACCGAGGCTGACGACGGTGACCGCACCCCCACCCGAACCCCGCGTGATGACCTGTTCGGCAACGATGCCCACCTCCGGCGAGTCGACGACCAAGGCGTGCCGGCCAGTGGGCAGTCCGGCAATGGCATCGATATCGACCTTCAGGACTGATCCCTCCGCCACGTCGTAGAGCTGGACGGCGACGAACTCGTCACCCCCCTCGGTCGCGGTGAACACCTGCACCGTCACCGATGCCGGTAGCTCCGACGGATTCAGCAAGGTGAGCGACTCCGACGTATTACCCGCTTTCTCGCCATCCGCGAAGAACCAACGATGGTCTGTCGACGGGGCTCCCAGCGTCATCGCATACCCGTTCCGGCCGAGTCCCCCATAGTAGTTCTGCGCCCGGGACACCACGACACGTTCGGGGGTCGAGTTGACCTCGACGGCCAGGAGTTGTTCGTCGCGCAGGCCGAACTGCTCGAGATCGATCTTCAGCACCGATTGTCCGGCGATCGTCTGGTTCTGCAGCTTCGCCGGTGTTCGAACGCCATCGGCAGTGAGTACCGACACCGTGATGTTCGTGTAGTCGGGGAACGGGTTGGTAACGACGAGGTCGTACCCTGCGCTCAGGGTGATGCCGTCCGCGAGGTACCAATTGCTGGACGGCGCGTTGGAGCACGGCGAGAGCGAGCGCCCGTTGGGGTGCCTCACCCGTTGCTCGACGATGCCGAGCCCTCCGTCAAGCTCGACAAAGGCGGACAGGTAGTCTCCCGTGGCCAGTTTCTCGAGCGCGAAGGACCCCGAATCCCTCGCCCCGACCGAGATGTCCTGCATGACCACCTTGCGCGATGTCGAAAATACGGTGATCCGACCGCGCAACGGCACCGCCGTGGGATTGGTAACGATCACATCTCCCCCGCGCTGGGACGTTGCGGGAACGCCGGCACAGAACCAGCTGGAGTTGATGCCCACCTGTGTGGGCGCGAACGGCATCCCGGGCGGGCCGAGCACCGAAAAGGTGCTGGCAGCGGGATTCTCTGACTCGGTTCCGAACACGAACAGACCAACGAGGGATCCGAGCACGAGCACGATCAGCATCAGGCGACGGTTCATCACGACGGACCTCCGATCGGGTCGTCCATGCGGATCAACGGGTCGGACGGGACCTCGATGCTATGCCGACGTCGTACGAGCCAACGCCGCCAACTGCGGAACCTCGACGTCGCGACGATGACGAGCAACCAGAGGAGCACCTGAACGGCCAGTGCTAGGCGCCTGCCGAACGAGGTCGAGTACGAGAGACGGACCTTGCCCCCATCAGGGAGGTCGTAAGCCATCGACCACCCGAAGGCAGAACGTGGTGCCACAGTGGTGCCGTTCACTGTGAGGCGCCAGCGGGGATCCTTGCCGATCGAGTCGTGCAACGAACCGGGCGTACTACCGGAGATGCTGTCACCCGCGGCGCTGGGTGCCTCCTGACCGACGAAGAGCGGGATGAACTCGGAGAAGTCTGCGTGCGCAAGCGCCATCGGTCCCGCTGTCTGGCTCGCCATCTGGGTCCTGCCCACAAGGAGCGAACGCAGCGGCAGCGAAGCAGTGTTCTCGAACACGATCGCCTGGTCGCTGACGTAGGTGGAACGCCGCAGGTCAACCTGGTCCGAGAACGCATCCTCGAGACCTTTCGGAGCCGGCAACGGCTGGCCACGCCTCGACTGCAGACCGTCGATGAGCGGAACGACGATGTAACGAATGCCCAGCGGCGCAAGCAGGTGTCCGCCGCGGAGAGTCGCGTTCGACCGAATGGCATCGAGTGCCTCGATCACCAACGCGTCGCCCGCACTGCTGCGCGGCGCCCACGAGTCGAGCGCGTCGAGTGACCCGTCATCGGAGATCGCGTACGAGACCCCATCACGGTATTCGCGACCCGGGATCGGCAGTAGCCGGGAATCCCCGAGGTACAGGATCCGGAAGTCGCCGGTCGGCGGGTTCGAGGGCAACGACCCGAGGGTCCCCGCAAGTTCGGAACTGGGGGTCTGCCACTGCCCGCTGCCGACGCCCGCGAGAGCCGGGACGACCGCCACCCCGAGCGCGATGAAGGTGGCCAAGCCCAAGGGCTGCCGCCATCCGATCCGACCGCCCCGTACGTCCTCGTCGAAGGCCGACACTGCTCCCGCTGCCGCAATCGCGAGCCCAACGGCAACCGGCACGAGCAGTATCCCTGACTCGGGGAGTGCGGACCCGGCGTCCGAGGCAAGCGCGAGCCCGCCGAACGGCAGCACCAGCGCCGCGGCCCGCGCCATCCATGTGAGACGCCAGCCCTTAGCAAGGAGAATCCCGACGAGGAACGGCACGAGCAGGGCGAGCGACAGCGGGGCAAGCGGGACGCGGCCGATCTCGAAGCGCGCGATCCGGGCGAGGCCGAGCGAACCGACGTGCTCACCGTTGCCCATCAGCTCTCCCCAACCGCCGCGCTCCATGAAACGGATGCTCCACGGCACGTGCAACACGAACGCCGCAACGCCGGCGATGGCTGCGGTGCCCAGGCCTGCCAGCGACGCAAGCGTGCCGCGCACGACCAGCGTCGCCACAGCGAGGACTGCTGCGGAGACGAGCACCATCAGGGGGAACGAAGGGACGAATGCCGCCACCACAGCCTCGAGCAGGGTGAGAGCGGCGGCGAGGCGCACCTGTCGGCCGATGCCGACAACGGCGACCGCGTCGGTGATCTCCACGCCGTCCTCGTCGAGCACGCTCGACGCAGCCTGAATGCCACTAGCACGCCTGAGGAGCTCGAGCGCCCACGGGAAGGCCCCGTAGACCGCAAGTGGACCCCATCTCCCGGCAGCGATGGCTGCGTACGGGAGTGGGTTCACGACGTACGCAACGAGCGCCGCAACGCGACTCCGCGTACTGCGGAACACTGCCGCGAAGTGAAACATCCCGATGAACCCGAGCACCACCGGACCGAGCACGAGGAGCATCCGCAATAGACCTGGATGCCCGAACGAGACCGCGTTGGCCAGCCCGAGGAGCCCAACCCCGCTCGGCGCCGCCTCGCTGCGGCCGAGGCCGGAGGGCCACCAACCTGATCCATAGATGCCGAGGAGGTCGGTCGGGCTCGACGGAATCGGCAGGAAGGTCCCCACAACCGGCATCTTCCGCCCGATGATCGACCGACTTCCGATGACGAAGAGCACAGCAATCGAAACCCACGCACCCACCGCGAGTTTGCCAGCGGTGCGCAGCGATCTCCGGGCGACTCGGGTGCGGTCCCGAACCTCCTCGGCATCGTGTCGGCGCCGGAACAGCAGGCGAAGCTGCAGTGACCCGCGGGCCTGCAGAGGTGTGATCTCCCGGTCGGGCACGGCACGAAGGCGCTGGACCGCGCGCCGTCGGTGGAGCACGCCAGGAAGGTGCGTGATTCCCGCTCCCGCGGCCGCGAGCATGGTGAGGCCGGATTTGGCCATGCCGGTGAACAGGCCGGCCACCGCTGCGACCACGCCGACCAAGGGAGCAAGCAGGAGCGTGAAGACCGAGCGAGCGCCACTGCTCGATGCAAGCGCGGTGAGCAGACCATGGCGCGCGCTGTCTGCCTGCGCACCAATGTCCGGGCGGCGGACCGCAAGATCCGCACGATGGCGAGCGGTGGCGGCCGGGACGACCATCACCCTCGCGCCGCTGAGATGCGCCCGCCAACACAGGTCGAGACCGTCCCCGTGATACTCGATCGAGGCGTCGAAGCCCCCGAGCGCGCGGAACAGGTCTGCCCGCACGAGCAGACATGCGGTGGACAGACAAAAGACGTCCCGAACAGCGTCGTGCTGCTCCTGGTCCGAGTCTCCGCGCTCGGCGATCCCGACTGCAGCACCGAAGCGATCCACCCGCATGCCCACGCTCTGGATGCGACCCGGATCTACCCACTCGAGCAGTTTCGGACCCACCACGCCCGCGTTGGATCGATATACCTCCGCCACCAACTGGCTGACGGCGTCGGGGGCAAGTGCGATGTCGTCGTGCAAGAAGCAGAAGAACCCTTGGTCCCCCTCGACCAGGCGGACGACGTCGTTCACGGCGGCGCCGAACCCCGGGTTTGCCGGAAGGTCACGCAGGGGGGCATCGGGGAACACCGCCCCGATCCGCGACGCAAGCCCGGGGTCCTGGCCGGTCAGGAGGAAGAGCACCCGAAGATTCGGGTAGTCCTGGGCTCGGAGGGCAGCGAGCGACTCGTCAAACCATGGTCCGGGGTCGTGTGCCACCATGACTGCCACAACCGGCGGTGAGGGGGCGCTCGACACGAGCTCGGGGTCGACATCCACGGTACGAAGACGTTAGCCGCCGGGTCCGGGAGCACCCGGTCACCGCCCGGCGTGGTGGCTCACCCACGCCGCTACAGTTCAACGTATGGTGTCTGGCTGCTCGCTTCGAGACTTGGTCAAGCCTGAGCGGGTCGCGTCGATCGTTCGGGATGTGACGTTTGTAACGGTCGGGTTCGCCGTGCTCGGTTTCCAGCGGGTTCAGGTCCTCCGGCGGGAGTTCGAGCGCTCTATGCCGGACCGTGCCCGCTGACTTCCTGAAGAGGGATACGATCATCGGGCTTGTCCGGCGATGTCTCACCTCCCTTACCGTCCCGGTCCTCGACAGGTCCCGCCGGCGGTCACCCGGTCCGCCGGCTCCTCGAACGCCTACCTCTCCCTGAGGGAACGCTGCCGGTCGGAGTAGGTCTCCTCATCGGCGGTCTCGCTAGTTTCGCGTTCTTCCGGGTCGGCAAGTTTGCGCTCGGCAGCGAGGAGTCGTTCAAGCCCGTCACCGGTCTGTGGTTCGCAACCTTCGCGCTCGCTCCCGGGTTCTTCCTCCCGCTTGAGCAGGAGCTCGGCCGCGCCCTTGCCGCCCGCCGAGCACTCGGTCAGGGCGGCCGCCCGGTCGTACGACGGGTCCTCGCGCTCGGAGCGATCATCGCCGTCGTAGTGGTTGTCGGCCTGATCGTTGCAGGACCGTGGCTCCGCAGCGAGTACTTCCGGGGCAGTTGGGCCATGGTCGTGTCGCTCGTCATCGCCATCATTGCGTACGCCCCGACGCACCTCGCGCGCGGCATCTGCGCGGGTACCGGACGTTTCCGTGCCTACGGGATCGTGCTCGGCGCGGACGGGCTCATGCGCGTCGTCTTCTGCCTGATCCTTGCGGCCTTCAGCGTGAAAGCGGTCGGTGCGTACGGAATGGGTGTTGCGCTCGCCCCGCTGGTCGGTGTGGGCATCGTCCTGTGGCAACGCGAACTCCGGACGGAGCCGGGACCGAAAGCATCATGGTCCGAGGTGACCCCGAATCTCGGCTGGCTGTTGGTCGGTTCGGTGATGGCCGCACTGCTCGTCAATGCCGCTCCGCTGGCACTCTCAATCATCGCCGAGCCGAGTCAGGACGCGATCGTGACTCGCTTCGGGTACGGCGTGATCCTCGCCCGTATCCCCCTGTTCCTCTTCCAGGCGGTTCAAGCGGCCCTCCTCCCGCGCCTCGCCAGACTCGCGACCAAGGGCGAGATGCACGAGTTTCGGCGCGGGTTCCTCAGGCTCCTCGGCATCGTCGGTGCCGTGGGCATCGTCGGTACCGGTGCCGCGTTCGTTTTTGGTCCCTTCGCCGTGAGGACGCTCTACGACGCTTCCCTCACGAGCCGCACCCTTGCCGTTCTCGCCCTCGGCAGCGTCTTTTACATGGTCGCGCTTGCCACTGCTCAGGCCGTGATCGCACTCCGCGGGCATTCGCTGGTTGCGCTTGGGTGGACGATCGGTGTCACCGTGTTCATCGTCGTCACGATCGTGGCCGGCAACGACCCGTTCCGGCGGGTGGAGCTCGGGACGCTGTTCGGCTCCGCTGCGGCGATGTTCACGTTCCTGATCGCCCTGCGCAGCCGGCTCCGTTCCGGTGCCCGGCCCGACGAGGGATCCATCATGGAGGCCATCACCGACTTGCCCGTGGAGGGCTAACGCAACCCAGCCTTGGCGGCCTCAATACGCAGGTCGTTCTGCACCATCAGACGGACCAGCGTGGGGAAGTCCACCTCGGGCTCCCAACCGAGCTTCTCGCGTGCCTTGGTCGCATCGCCGATGAGCAGGTCCACCTCTGCCGGGCGGTAGAACTTCGGGTCCTGCTGCACGTAGTCCTGCCAGTTCGAGATGCCGACCTCTGCGAACGCCCGCTCCACGAACTCCGCGACGCTGTGGGTCTCGCCAGTGGCAACCACATAGTCGTCTGGCTCGTCCTGCTGCAGCATGAGCCACATCGCCTTGACATAGTCACCGGCGTAGCCCCAGTCGCGCTTGGAGTCGAGGGTGCCCATCACGATCGAGTCCTGGAGACCCAGCTTGATCCGCGCTGCAGCCTGCGAGACCTTGCGGGTGACGAACTCGAGCCCGCGGCGCGGCCCCTCATGGTTGAATAGGATCCCGGAGCAGGCGTACATGTCGTAGCTCTCCCGGTAGTTCACCGTGATGTCGTGGCCGAAGACCTTGGCGCAGCCATACGGCGAACGGGGGTGGAACGGCGTGAGTTCCGTCTGGGGGGTCTCGCGCACCTTGCCGAACATCTCCGACGACGAGGCTTGGTAGAAGCGGATCCGATTACCCGAGTGGCCGCCCACGATGCGCACAGCATCCAGCATCCGCAGCACACCGAGGCCCGTGACGTTAGCTGTGAGTTCCGCCTGCGTGAAGGACATAGCGACGAACGAAACGGCCCCGAGGTTGTAGACCTCGTCGGGCTGCGCGTGCTCGACCGCCTTGATGAGCGACGGGAGGTCCGTGAGATCGCCCGACACCAGTTCCACGAACGGGAACTCGTTCTGGATGAGTTCGGCCTTGGGGTTCGCCTGGCCCTTCACGAGCCCGAACACCTCGTACCCCTTGGTGTTGAGGAACTCGGCGAGATGCTGGCCGTCCTGACCGGTGATCCCGGTGATGAGTGCTCGGGGCATGCGACGACTCCGTGGGGGGGGTTGGCAGGGGGCTGGAGGAACCTGAATAGTACTGAACCGGGCAGTAGGTTGGCGTTCTGTGGTCGTAGTTCTCGCCGGCGGAGTGGGTGCAGCGCGCATGTTGCGCGGCATCAGCGCAGTGATGGACCCTTCACGGGTCACCGCAATCGTCAACACGGCCGACGACACCGTCATGCACGGGCTCCGCATCAGTCCTGACCTCGACACCGTCACGTACACCCTTGCGGGAGCGATTGACCCCGATCGCGGTTGGGGCCTCGTCGACGAGTCGTGGAGAGCCATGGAGTCGCTTGCGCGGTACACGCCGCACCGACCGGCCGGATCGTCGGCCGGGGGCACTTGGTTCAACCTCGGCGACCGAGACCTCGCGACCCACCTCTACCGAACGGCTCGTCTCGCCGAGGGAGCAACGCTCACTGAAGTAACCGCGGAGATCACTTGCGCCTGGGGTCTCCCCCACTCGATCGTGCCGATGACCGATGACACCGTGAGCACACGGGTGAGAGTGAACGGTGCGTGGATGGGGTTCCAGGAGTACTTCGTCGGCACCCATCACTCGGTCGCTATCGAGGCTGTCGACTTTGCAGGCATCGCCTCGGCGCGGCCCACGGCAGGCGTCACCGAGGCAATCGAGTCCGCCGCAGTGATCGTGGTTGCACCGTCCAACCCGCTGGTATCCATCGGCCCGCTCCTCGCCCTGCCGGGGATCCGCCCGCTCCTAGAGGCCCGTCGCGAGCAGGTGGTTGCCGTCTCGCCGATCGTCGCCGGAGCAGCACTCAAAGGCCCGGCAGACCGGATGCTCACCGAGCTCGGGCACGAACCCTCGGTGGTCGGTGTGGCTCGGCTGTATGCGCCCGTCTGCGCAACGATGGTGATCGACGAACAGGACGCCGACCGCGCCGACGAGATCCGCGCGCTGGGCCTGCGCTGCGTTGTTACCGACACGATCATGAAGACACCCGAGGTCGCAGCAGCTCTCGGCCGAACCACCCTGGAGGCAATTTCGTGAACAGGATCACTGCGTGGGGTGTCGAGGGAATCGGCGAGATCCGTCCCGGGGACCAGCTCGGCGACATCGTTGCTGATGCATGCAACGCCGCCCCGAACGGGCCGTTGCTGGACGGCGATGTCCTCGTCGTCACGCAGAAGGTTGTCTCCAAGGCCGAGGGCCAATTGGTACAGGTTGACGCTTCCGATCCGCTGTCCCACAAGACACTCGTCGAGGACGAGGCCGTCCGCATCGTGCGGCGCCGCGGCGACCTCATCATCACCGAGACCAGACACGGCTTCATCTGCGCGAACAGCGGCGTGGACCTCTCCAACGTGGAACGCGGCTACGCCGCGCTCCTGCCCCTCGACAGCGACCGCTCGGCCCGCCGCGTCCGAGACATCGTGCGTGCCCGCCTCGGCGTCAACGTGGGTGTCATCGTGAGCGACACCTTCGGGCGGCCCTGGCGCAAGGGCCTCACCGACGTGGCCATCGGTGTTGCCGGCATCGCAGGGGTGGTGGACCTGCGCGGAACCCCTGACTCGTTGGGGCGCATTATGCAGGTGACCGAGGTTGCCGTTGCCGACGAGATCGCATCGGCAGCGGAACTCGTGATGGGCAAGTCATCCGGCATCCCGGTCGCTGTGGTGCGCGGTGTCGACCCCGAATGGCTCCGTGAGTCCGACGTGAAGGAACTGGTCCGGCCGGCCCAGGAGGACCTCTTCCGCTGACGCGGACGGTATCCGTCCGTCAGGCAGTCGGGTCCGGAACCCGCGCACCCGTCAGTTCGAGCCCCTCGGCAACCGTGGCCGTACTGCCGACGACGCAGGACAACAGACTCGCCCAGGCCCCGACAGAGCCCGCGACGATCGAGTCCCGCACACGGGCTCCGTCGCCGACCGAGGCACCGGGCAGCAGCACCGAGTCCTCGACAAGCGCCCCGTCCCCCACCACCGCACCCTCGCCGACCACGCTGTGGCGAATCGTTGCCGACGGCGCCACTGTTGCCCCCGGAGCGACCGCCGCACATCGTTCGTGTTGGCGACGACCGTCCAGCAGGTCCAGGTTGGCCCGCAGGTACAGATGGGGTTGGCCCGTATCGAGCCAGTAGTCGTCGGTGGCAAGCCCGAACAGCGTCCGGTCCGCAACCATGAGCGGGAACACCTCGCGCTCCACCGAGACCTTCCGCCCGTCCGGAATGCGTTCGATCACGGACGGCTCAAGCACGTAGGTCCCTGCGTTGACGAGGTTCGAGGTCTCGGTTCCAGGTGCGGGCTTCTCGACGAAGCGCTGGACCACGCCGCTGCCGTCGAGCACCACTACGCCGAACGCTGACGGGTTCTCCACCGCCGTGAGGTGGAGCGTGCCCTCGGCGCCGCTCGAGTGGTGGAACGCCACGAGAGCCGCCACATCGACGTCACAGATCACGTCACCGTTCACCACCACAAAAGTGCCGTCGATCCCCGCCGCCATCGCGGCAAAACGAATCGCCCCAGCAGTGTCCAGCGGTTCGGGCTCCACGGCGTAAGTGAGCGGGATGCCTGCGCAGGTCCCGTCGGGGAACGCCGCAACGAATGGCTCAGGTCGGAACCCCAGTGCCAGAACGACCTCGGAAATCCCCCCTCGAGCCAACTGCGAGACAACGGACTCGATGATCGAATGGTGTCCCACCGGAAGCATCGGCTTCGGTGTGTTGTTGGTGAGCGGTCGCAGTCGGGTGCCGAAGCCCCCTACCAGCACCACCGCTCGCATCGAGGGCAACCGATCAGTTGACGGCCGTGGTCACCAGGGCGGCGGTGGTGGACGGGGCTACCGTGGTCACAGTTGCGCCAGTTGCGCCAGTTGCGCCAGTTGCGCCAGTTGCGCCAGGAAGCGTGGAGTCACCGGGGAAGGTAGTCGGCGTCGTGGGTGCCTGATCGACGCTGCCGAGCGTCGGCAGATCAGTGGCCCACTTGGGAAGCGGGAGGTCCGCGTTCTGGACGCTGTCGGCGACAAAGGCCACCACAAACACCTGCTGATCGTGGAGGATCCGCTCGTTGCCGAGATCGGAGGTACGGACCGTCCGCGCATCAGCCTTGTCGTAACGGTCCCACACGATCGTGCGCAGCGAGGCCTTCTCGGGCTTGCCGTTCACGTCGCAGGTGTCCTTGTCCTCGGCGTAGGTGACATCGCCGCTGGGCGGGGTGAGTTCGGCTCCGGTGATCGTGAGCTTTGTGTCCGTGACCTTCACTCCGTACAGGCCGAGGAACACGTCGAACCGGGCAGACTTACCGGTGCTGCGGTTGATGGCTTGCTCGTTCGAGGGATGCCAGTGCATCACACCGTCACCGTGGGAGTGAATCTGGAGCTCCTGGTAATCCGCGCTGGACTCCTTGTTGTCCTTGAACGGATCCAGATAGTGATCACACACGTAGATGCCGTAGGCCAGGTGCCAGTGGTTGCCCAACTTCGGGCCGGCGGCCTCGGCACGGCTGTAGTGGCGGGACACCCCCACGACGAGCACACCGAGAACAAACACTGCAGCAATGGCGATCGGAAAGATCGATCCACCCTGGAAGCGGATCTTCTTGCCTTTGCCCCGCTGTGCGAGACGAGCAACTTTTTTCGCAGATGAGGCCTTACCCATACAAGGGAGCGAGGCTATCGGGTCCCGGCCCCGTACCGGGGGTCAGGACATCAGAGCGACGCGAAAAGTGCCTCGTACCGCTCGGCGACCGCCGCGGGCGACACGTGCTGCTCCACCCAGATTCGGCCCGACCG